>JBOHRL010000056.1:0-14574 GCA_050732695.1 Longimicrobiales bacterium
CGCACACCGATTTCGCGCGTTCGATGCGCGACCGTGAACGAGACCAGCCCGTACACACCGACCGCCGCGAGAACCAATGCGATGGCAGCGAACACGGACATGATCGTGAGGACGAAACGAGGTTGCGAAACCAGCTCGGCCATGGCCTGCTCGGCCGTCTCGATGCTCCGGATCGGCAGCGCGGGATTCATCTCGCGAACCACATCCCGAGCCGCCGGCGCGAGTGCGGCGGGATCGCCGGCGGTCCGAAGCGCGATGCGCACGTATCGCATTCTGTCGATCGCTACTGGATAGAACACCAGATCCCTGCCGAACCGATCATCCGGCCCTTCCAGCTTCACATCGCCGCTGACGCCGACCACGGTGAGCCATGGATCATCGCGCAACCGGAACCTCCGGCCCACCGCATTCTGGTCTGGCCAGAGCGATGCCGCGAAATGTGCACCGATCACAACCGTGTTCGCGCCCTCCCGTGTGTCTTCGACCTGGAACGCGCGCCCTGCGATGATCGGGATCCGCATCACCCGGAAGTACGCCGTGTCCACGTTGGTAAACATCAGGAACGCGTCGCCCGAAGGCCGCGCGGGACTGCCCTCCGGCTCGAGCGTGAAATCAAAGTGAAAGCCCGTCCCGCCACTCCACGTCACTCCCGACACACCCGGCAGGGCGCGCAGCCTCGCATCGATCTCTCGATTGAAAGTCGCCAGTGCAGCCTCGCCCGAATCCGGTGATGCTGAACTCAGATTCAGGTACAGCAGGTTACTCGGGTCGAACCCCGGATCAACGGCCGTCAAGCGCAGAAAACTCCGGCCGGTGAGGCCGGCACCGGTGAGCAGCATGGCCGCGAGCGCAAGCTGCGTAACCTGGACGATGCCTCGAATGCGCACCTGGCCGCGCGACGCTGTGCTCGCACGCCCGGCCCGTGCAGCCGAAACACGCGACGCGCGGAGCGCCGGCGCAATGCCGAACAGCAACGGTGTCAGAAACGTGAGCAGCAGCGCGAATCCAAGTACGCGCAGATCGATGCCGATCGTCGTGTAGTTGAAACGCAACAGATTGGATGGCGCGAGTGCGACGAGGACGCGCACGCCCCACCACGCGAGCAGGGTACCGAGAATCCCTGCGAGTACGGCGAGCACCAGACTCTCGGCGAACACATGTGCGAACACCGATCTCCGCGACGCGCCGAGTGCAACCCGCAACGCGAACTCCGGTTGCTTCATTACGCCGCGCACGAACAGGAGTCCTGCCGCATTCGCGCACGCGATGAGCAGCAGGAACGTGACCGCTCCGCCCAGCGCGTACAGCGCGTTCCTCCTCGCAGGGTCCAGATTCCGCTGAACCGGCCGGAGCGTTGCACCCCAGCCTTCCTCCCTCGGCAGCTCCCGCGCAAGCAGCGCGCTCGTCTCGCTCAGTCGGGCCCCCGCCGCTTCCACAGTCAGTTCCGGCCGCAGTCGGGCGAGCAGATTCAGCCGCGGATACGGCGGCGGGTCCGCCAGCGGTGCCACCAGATGCACGATCCCGCCCGGCAGCAGGCGCAGCGTCGGAGGTAGCACGCCGATCACTGTATGCGCTTCGCCGTCGAGTACGATGCTCCGCCCCAGAATGTCACGGTCCTCGAGGAACGCAGACCGCCATACCTCGTGACTCAGAAGCACCACGCGGTCCCGGCCCGGAACGGCTTCCCCCGCGGCGAAATCCCGGCCAAGCAGCGGACGGATACCCAGCATGCTCAGGAATCCGGGCTCGACCATCTCGGTCCGCAGTTGCTGCGGTTCGCCCGCCCCCGTCAGCACGTCGTTCCTCGGAGCGTGCACTCGCGCATCCGCAAAGATCCGATCCTGCCTCTTCCATTGCGCGATGGCCTCCAGATCGACCGAGCGACCGCCGTTCGCGCCAATCACCGACACGAGCTGCTCCGGTTCCCGGAACGGGACCGGCCGCAGCATCAGGCCATCCAGTGCACTGAAGATCGCCGTCGCCGAGCCCATTCCCAGCGCGAGTGTGCTGATGACCGCCGCCGCAAATCCGGGCCGCCGCAGTAACGTCCGTATCGCTTCGCCCAGGTTCCAACTCCATCGTCCGCCTCCGCCCTGCGTGCGGCGCAGCCACAGCGCGTCACCTAACGAGCCAACCGCTCTCGACATCAGCCGCACACGCGCGCGCCAGACCGGTAACTCTCGAGCACGCCCGTCCCACGCGTGCGTCAGTTCGTTCCGCCATTCCTCCAGCCACGCTTCACGCCGGCGCGCGGGGACCACGCGTGCGATCATCTCGATCAACCTCCGACCCGGCACCGGCCCGCCCTTCGCACTCATGCCGGAGCCGTCCCTTCACGTCCGCTGCCCGCGAACAGCCGCACGATCGCCGGGTACCGCTCCAACACCTCGCGCACCGCCTGCTCGCCCGCATTCGTCAACCGGTAGTTCCGCCGCGGCGGCCGGCCTTCCAACCTCGCCCGCGCCACTCGCTCCCATGACGACTTCACCAACCGGTCCTCCTCCAGTCGCCGCAGAATCGGGTACACGGTTCCCGCTCGCAGCCCCGTCACATCGATGATCTCGAAGCCGTAGCCATGGCCGCACGCGAGCGCGGTGAGCACCGTCGCCGTCGGAAAGGTGATTCGCATGGGCCGGGCCTCGCCGGGTTGGGTGTTGCCGCTCGGGAATCGTTATCGATCTATATCGAGAAAGATACAGACCGCGACGACCGCGTCAAGTGGGCGAGGTCGCACGGATCCGACGCGATGGCCTCGAGAGCCAGACTATCGTGCGGACTCGCGAAGCGACCCGATATGGATGTCGATGCGAGCTGCGACGATGCGGTTTCCGTCCGGGTTGAGGTGCACGAAATCGATCCAACGCGACGCACTGTCCCCGGCGAAGACATCGCGCAGATCGAGCAGATTGGCGCGCGTGGATACCGCGCGTATTCGTTCGTCGACGGCGCGCGCGAGAGACATGTCACCGAGGTTGTCGAGCATGCGGGTCTCTTCAGAGGAGAGCGGCTTCTCGACAAAGGGCAGGAGGGGTTGCCAGACGAACACGACGTGGAAGCCGAAACGCACACCCAGCGCACGTGCAACCGATACATTGGTGAGATAGGTGCGGACGACATCATCCGCCAGGCGCTGCGTCAAGGTGGTGTCTGCGGTATCTGGCGACTGTTCGCCGAGGCCGGGCAATCGCCGTGGCCGAGCGACGAGCCGGCGCAGCAGGGCGAAGGTGTTTGTCGCGGATACGAGAGTACGCAGAGGGCCGGGACCAACGGTGCCATCGGTTTGCTGGAAGCGATCGCGAATACGCGTAAGCATCATGTGTGTACCGGCACGATGGAAGTCGCGAGCGGCGTGAATGTCGTTGTATCCGTCGTAGAACAGGGCGAGACCGGGCACATCGCCGGCTTGCAGCGCCTGTAACAGTGCGATCACTTCCTGTGTCGAAACGAATGCGTTCTGTGCAAAGTTCACGATGCACGCACGCTGGCTGCGTGCACTCATGCGTTGCTGTAGCAGCGCCGGGATCGTGGCGCTGTCGGGCGCGCCCCAGCCCCAGGCTGCGGAGCCGCCGAAGACGAATACGCGAAATGTGCCGGGCCCACAGTCGGCACCTGGCACGCGGCGCAGGCCGGAGTCGCCGATGTGCACGTAGCGCCCCTCGAATGGCGCGATTCGCCACACCGTGAAGGGATGGTAGTGCTGCCGTCGCTCGACAGCCCAGTGTTCCTCCCAGAATGCTTGTGCCCACGGCTGAACTGCGTAGTAGGAAAGTGCTTCGATGCGCGCGTGGTATGCCTGCCGCGCCCGGGTCGCGACGTCGGGCCGGGGTGGCAGCAAGCGGAGAGTGATCGCAGCCAGCAGCTCGAACAGCAGCAGTACGAGTGTGGTATTGAGGAACAACAGTGCGGCACCACGGTAGAGTGGCACGACCGCACTCCTTGCTGCGCGTTCGAGCCGGGTCGGTCGGGATCCTCCATCGCACGTGCGCCGGTACTAGAAGATGGTGTAGATGAACGGCGCGAGCGCGGACCCTTGCGCGAAGACGAGCAACAGGCCGACCAGCAGCATTGCGATCAGGATGGGCAGCAGCCACCATTTCTTGCGAACGAGCAGAAACGCCCAGAGTTCACCCAGGAGAGTCGAACGCGCGGTCGTCATTGTGCCTCCGACTTCTTGACCGTTAACGGTGCTCGCAGGTGCAAGCATGCGCCGAGGCGGTCAGAACTGGCGATCAAGATCGCTGCGCCGCGCTTCGGGCGGGCGCTCGACCCAGAATCCTCCGGACCGATCGGGTGCGCGCAACGCGTCGTGGCCGAGCGCACGCATGACGAGCCCGATCGGCACGATCGTCAGGAAGTAGACGATGCTCATGAAGGCGGGTGTAGTCACCCGCGAAATGGCGTGTGCCAGCGCCATCCACGCGCGTCGCACCGGGCCAAGCCGGTTCGGCACGATCAGTCCGGCGACAAGCAATGCGCTGCCGACCATCGCGAAGCCAGCCGGCAGGGTCGTCGTCCCGCGCCAGAGCAGCAGCGCCGCCAGCGTGATGAACGCGAGGCCGACCGTGAATGCAAACCGCCGTCCCTCGCGCGCGGTCAGTCCAACTGGAATTCCCTGCGCCAATCCCCAGCCTCCTGCCATTCCGGCTGCGCGTCCCTATCGAGCAGAAACGGTCCCATCACGAGGTGGTCCATGGACGTGCGCATGAAACACCGGTACGCATCCGCCGGCGAGCACACGATCGGCTCGCCGCGCACGTTGAAGGATGTGTTCACGACGACGGCACAGCCGGTGCGCTCCTCGAAAGCGCGAATCAGGTCGTAGTAGTCGGGATTCGCAGCGCGCGACACGGTCTGTATGCGAGCCGAGTAATCGACGTGCGTAACTGCTGGAATGTCCGACCGTGGTACGTTCAGCATCTCGATGCCCCACAGCCGCTTCTGTGCATCCGTCATCGGAATCTGGCGCTCCTCGTTCACCGCCGCCACGAGCAGCATGTATGGCGAGTCGCCGTCCACCTGGAAGTAGTCCGAGACGCGATCGCGCAACACGCTCGGCGCGAACGGACGGAACCCCTCCCGGAACTTGATCTTGAGATTCATCTGCGCCTGCATGCGCGGGCTGCGCGGGTCGCCCAGGATGCTCCGCGAACCGAGCGCGCGCGGCCCGAACTCCATTCGCCCATTGAACCAACCAATCACATTCTCGCCGGCCAGGAGTTCGGCAACGTGCGCGAGTAGCGCGCTGCGCTCGAGACGGCAGTAGCGCGCACCGACCGACACCAGGTACTCCTCGATCTGCTCCGGCGTGAACGATGGTCCCAGGCAGGCCCCCTTCATGCCATCGCACGCAATCACCCTGCGTGGCTTCGCGAATCGGCGATGCCAGATCAACTGGGCCACGCCCAACGCGCCGCCTGCATCACCGGCCGCCGGCTGGATCCAGATGTGCTCGAACGGACCTTCGCGCAGCAGGCGCCCGTTGCCGACGCAGTTCAGTGCGACGCCGCCCGCGAGACACAGGTTCTTCAGGCCAGTCTCGCGATGGGCCGTGCGAGCCATGCGCAGCATGACCTCCTCGCAAACCACCTGGATCGACCGCGCAAGATCCATGTCGCGCTGCTCTAACCTGGACTCGGGCGCGCGCGGCGGGCCGCCGAACAGGCGGTCGAACGCGCCGTTCGTCATGGTGAGCCCGCTCAGATAGTTGAAGTACTTCTGATTCAGGCGGAAGGAGCCGTCCTCGCGCAGGTCCATCAGCTCGCTCAGAATAACAGCGACGTACTTCGGTTCACCGTACGGCGCGAGACCCATGACCTTGTACTCGCCTGAATTGACCTTGAACCCGGTGTAGTACGTGAACGCCGAATAGAGCAGACCCAGCGAATCGGGCCAGTGCAGCTCCAGGAGAATCTCGAGGTCTGCGTCCCGGCCCACGCCAATCGAAGCCGTTGCCCATTCTCCAACGCCGTCCATGGTGAGGATGGCCGCTTCATCGAATGGCGATGGAAAGAAGGCGCTCGCCGCGTGAGACTCGTGGTGCTCGCTGTAGAGTACCGTGCCATTCCACTCGAGCGTCTCGCGGATCTGCCGATCGATGAACAGCTTGTCCCTGATCCAGACCGGGCCAGCCCGGAGAAACTGGCCGAAGCCGCGCAGGCCGACGCTCAGGTACGTTTCGAGGATGCGTTCGAGCTTGAGGAGCGGTTTGTCATAGAAGCCAACACATGCGAGATCTGCTACGCGGATGCCGCCCTCGCGCAGGCAGTACGCGACGGCATTCCTGGGGAACGACGGATCACCTTTCTTCCGGGTGAAGCGCTCTTCCTGCGCAGCCGCGACGATCTCGCCATCCCGGAGCAGGGCGGCAGCGCTGTCGTGGTAGAAGGCGGACACACCCAGGATGTGAGTCACGGGGGACTCCTGTGGCGCGCAAGCGGCCGCAACAACCGGACACGAGCATCAGAACGATGCCGAACAGGGACGGGCTCCGCAACGGGGTTCTGCGCCGGCTTGCGTTTCGGCCGCCGGATCGCCTGCCTGCCATGCCTCCTTGCGGGTCATGGTAAGCGCCGATGCGCAGATGCAGTTTGTTGCACGACGCACGGGCCCATCGCCATCTTGAAGGACGCGCAGGCACGCACCAGCATGCAGGAGCCTGGATCATGGCCGGGACCGATCAGAGCCGCGAAGAAGACCTCCGCCGTCTCCTGACAGACGCGATCGAAGTGCAGCTCGCGGCGCTCCGGGCAGGGATCAGTTTCTGGGGCGAGTGGATCGAGCAGACCTCGGCGTTCGTCCAGTCGGCGACGAAAAGCCTGTCGACGATCAACGCGGAAGACCAGAGCGCGCGCGACGTGCTACTGGAACTGGTCGACGCGGGTCGTGCCAGCGTCCGGTCCATGACGGAGATCCCGCGTCATACCGCAACACGGTTCCTCGAGGAACTGGACAAGCTCGAGCAGCAAAAGGAGGAAGCTGCCCGGAAGAAGCGCAAGGCGGCGGGGAAGGTGCCTGCTTCCGCGACGCGCGCGGTCAGGACGAAGAGAAGGTCCCGCCCGAAGCGTGCCAGCCGGGCAAAGGACTGAGCCTGACTCGCAGTGGCGACGACACTGTCCGTCGACGTTGCGTCCGCCGGCCTCGTCATGGCGGAGGGCTTCGATAGCGAACTCGATCAACTCAAGACCTTTCTTCAGGACTGGACGGAGCGTAGCAACCGGGAGGTCAAGCCGCTCCTGGAATGGCAATTCCTCGGCCGATCGAAGTACTTTCGCCCTGTCACGCTGTTCGCCTGCCAATCCGCGATGTCCGATGCGCCCGTCGGTGCCGGCGCGCTCCGCGCTGCTGCCGCGGTCGAGATGGTGCACAACGTCTCTCTCATCGTCGACGACATCCTCGACCGCTCGCGGTTCCGCCGGGGCGTGCTCACGTTGCACTGCCGATTCGGATTGTTGCCCGCGTTGATGGCATCCGGGTACATCACTGCGGACGCCTACGAACTCGTCGATCACAATCCTTTCGCCATCCGCCGTATCGCCGAGTTGTTCCGCCGGCTGGCCGCCGCCGAGACGTTGCAGTGGCGGTTGCGGCGGAATCCGCTCGGCGTCGAGGACTGGCGTATCATCGCCGGCGAGGACACGGGCAGCATGTTCGAAGCGTGCGCGTGCCTTGGCACCGGCGATGAGATGCTGCGGCGGTTCGGTCACCTGCTCGGCATGCTGTATCATGGATGCGATGATGTGGGCGACGTGAAGGGGGCCGTGGCGCTCGGCGGTGGCGGTGAGGAAGATCTGCGCGACGGCATCCTGACCCTGCCGGCCGCCATTGCGATCCAGGATCCCGAGACCGCACTGCACTTCCGCAATCCGACACCGGCCGGACTTCAGTATCTCCTGAAGCGGATGGAAGAATCGCTTCCCACGGCGGAGCGCTATCTGGACGCGATCGCGGCGGAGGCGGAAGCGGAGGCCATGCGCGTGGCCCGCTCGCCGGACGTGCTCATCGCACTGGTCCGGAACACACGCAGGCTGTCAAGCTGAGCTTCGATCCTCGCCGCGGCGCGCGGCGGCGAATCGGCGAACAACAGGCGAACCCGCTGCGATCAACGGCGCGCCGGCGCGTGGCCTGGGGCCGGTCCCTGTGTGCTCAACCGAAGCTGGGCGGGACCGCGAGTGCGCGGATCGCGCAACCGGGTGGTAGCCGGGAGCCGGAGCCATTTCCGGGTCACATCGCTCATCCAACGGGCGTGCCACAGCGGATCCTCGGCGAGGGAGCCCCACCAGCCGGTGTGCCAACGTGCCACGTCCGCAACAGCCGGGACGGACGTCACTCGCCCGGCCGCGATCTCGGTGGCGAGCCGGCCGCTTTCGGCCGCGAACCAGCTCCCGCTCTTCGCCCACATGCGGCTGACGATGTCGAGTGGCCGCACGTCGAGCCCACCAAACGCAGCGCCGCTCAGACGGGCGAAGGTCCGGTCCTGCATCGCGATCTCGCATCCGCGGGTGACCACGCCGAGCCAGAACTCACAGAAATGACGGTTGCGCATGATGGACGCGACGAAATCGAGGTAGCTCATCGCCGGATCGAAGTATGCGCTGAACGTTCGCTCGTACGCCGACAGGAACGCCGCGTCCGTGCGCCCGCGCTCGAGCGCGTTTGCAACCACAGTTGCGCCGAGCAGTGCGGATTCCGCCGCCGGCGTGATGCCCTCACCGGTCATCGGATCGACGAAGCAGCCGGCATCGCCAATCAGAATACCGCCATCGAAACGGTTCGGGCCTCTGCCGCCATAGGTCTTGACGATGCCGCCGATCGGTTTCGACGCGATACGCATGGCGCTGCAACCCGGATGCAGCTGTTGCAGCTTCTGGAGGAATGCGGCAAACAACCTGGGTACGCTGATGCGATAACGGTCGCGCGTTTCGGCGAGGATGCCGACGCCGACGTTGGCGCGGCCGTTGGCCATGGGGAACATCCAGCCATAGCCCGGAAAGAGATCGCGATCGAACACGAACGCTGCTTCGCCGTGTGCTGTGTCGACGCCTTCGACGTACGCCCGCTGTGACACGGCGCTGTAGCGCGGATCATCGATCAGGAGACCAAACGAACGTGCCACGATCGAGTGCGTCCCGTCCGCTCCGACGACGATGGGCGCTCGCGCGGACGTACGCGAGAGTCCATCATGGAAGTGCACCGTCATCGTTTCACCGTTCCGTTCGACGCCGGAGACCTGGCATCCCTCACGCAGTTCGGCGCCGGCGGCGACCGCTGAAGCGAGGATACGGTGATCGAGGTCGTGACGGGAGACGATGTATCCGTGCTGCGGCAGGTCAGACCGGCCGGCGTAGAACGGGATATGCTCGCGGTACGCGCTCTTGCCGCTCAGGAAGAGGTTCACGTGCGTGATGGCGAGCGGACGGCTCGCCTCGATTTCATGCAGGCAACCCATCGTGTCGAAGAGACGGAGACCGCGCGGTTCGATGAAGTCGCCACAGACCTTCTCGCGCGGGAAGCGGGCGCGGTCGAGGATGAGCACCCGGAGCCCGCGAGAAGCAAGCGCCCAGCCCATCACGGCGCCGGCCGGCCCGCCGCCGACCACAATAACGTCGCGTTTCCGGCGGCTGGCCCTGCACGCCGAGTGCGGGCCAGGCGTGCCGTCCGGCGCTCCGCGCGGTGAACGCGGACGAGTCGCGCCGTCAGTCACGCTCGAGGCGAAAATCGCAGACGACCCACGGCAGCCCGGCAGGACTCTCCGCCAGCCTCGCCAGCGTGAGACGGTAGGACTCGCCCGCCACCTGGAAACCTACCGTGGTTCCGACGTGCAATTCACCGTGCCATTGATGGGTGAAGCGCGGCGACGGCGTCGGTGCGAGCACGACGCCGTCGCCTCGTGACAGCGCGTCCTCAAACATCGATGCGGGTGCGACCTCGACGGTGACGAAGTCGCGTGAACGTGGCGTTCGCACCGCAAGCACCAGGTCACCGACAACCGCGTACGGCTCCGAACCGGGCGAATCGGCAACCGTCGCATTCCAGCCAACTGAAGGCATCGTCCACTCACAGCAGAGGATTCGGCGTGCTGTCCAAACGGTGCAGACGCGGCCCGCCTTGCGCAAGATTCCTGTCGCCATTTCCGCTTCACGCGAGCCGATCTCGATCCGGCCGGCCCCGGTCGCCGGTCGTCTCGCCGTTGGAACGCGATCAGGTCGTCTGAAGCGAAAACTCTTGACGATTGCGGGCGAACCGGAGTAAATCAGAACCTCCTGAGACGCGGAGCGGACGCATGGCATATCATGTCCATGTCCACACTCTCCCCGATGTGTACGTCGCGGACCTTCCAACGGTCGACGCGAATGTAGTCGACCTGCCGCCCGTTGACGTGAGTTCGCTTCCTGACCTGAAGATCACGTCGGTCGGGCCAGTGGGACCGGTCACTCTCGCCGGCATTCCGGACAGCTACACGGTCGCGGTCAGCAGCTTGCCGGATCTGAACCTGCGAATTCGTGAGATCCCGTCGGTGCGCGCGCACATCCCGGCGAATTTTCGCCTGGGGTTCTCCGTTCTCGGAGTCGAACTGGCCGCACTTCAACTGTGCGGTGAAGCGCAGGTCATCACGGAACCTTTCGTGCCGAATCCGTGCGAGCGGTGCGGCGCGCCAGCGCGAATCCCCGCAAACCAGCAGGACGTGGCCGCCATCCTCCGTCTGAAGGACGACGGATGAGCGCCGCTCGCGGCGGCGAAGCGATCACGCTTTCCGGCCCGCCGAGCAACACATCGGGAGTCGCACCGCTGGATTCCGGCGGCCGCGCGATCGTTGCGATCACACTGGAACTGGCAGCCGGCCCTGCCATCTACCGGGCGTCCGTTCGGCCGCTCGGCCACGGCACGAGCGAGATCCGCCTCCGGCTGCCTGCCGACACGCCGCCTGGAACCTACAACGGCGAAGGCCCCTTCGGCGGCGGGCCTCGGGACATCGTGGTCGAAGTCGAACCGGTGCTGCGGCTTCGCATTCACCCGAGACGAACGTCCCTTGCGGCAGAGGCCGGCGCGCGATCGGAATTCGAGATCACCCTCGTGAACAGCGGGAACGTGCCGTTCGACGTCCCGAAGCAGAGCATGCTGGATCTCGACGATGCCGAGGGTCAGGATCGCGCGCTCGGGCGGGCATTACGCGCTGAACTTCCCGTGGGCGAGCGACGAGTCGACCGCTTCTTCGAAGAGCTTCGCGCCGACCACGGCGGCGAGGCGCGCGTCGCCGTGGCTTCGGGTGGCGTGCGCCTCGAGCCCGGCGAGGCCAGCGAACTGACCTGCCGGCTCGAACTCCCGCTCACGGTTCAGGAAGGACGCTCCTATTTCGGCGCGTGGCAGCTCGGCAACGCCAGTCACCTGATCAACGTGGACATCACGAAGGGTAGAGGCCCCAGCATCAGAAGGAGACCGGGATGACCGGCGCCCAGACCAGCAATGGTGCGCGTGCACTGGCCGATACATTCGCCGGCCTCATCGATGCACCGGCCCGCGTGGCCGCCGCGCTCGCGAGCACACTGGCCAGGGGCGGGTCCCCCGGCTGCCAGATCCCGCCACCGTGCTGGGAGCCACGACCCTCGGGCACGTGCCGATTGGCGATTCCACCGGGATGCCCAGGCACGATTCGCGTCAACGTCACGAACTGCGAGTGGAACCGGCGTATCGTCGGAATCACGGCGCTCGGCAAACTGGCCGGTTGGCTGACGTTCCAGCCCACCACGCTGGTGCTGGATCCGCACGAGAGCGCGACGTTCATCGTGACCGTGCATGTACCGGATGGCGTAAAACCCGGCTTCGTGCTGTCGGGGCCGCTCATCATACGCGGCTGCCTCGACCACTTCGCGCACATCGAAGTTCGCGTCACCGAGTGCGCGGGTCAGACCTGCTGCGATCTCGCTGTCCATGATTGCCAGGACCACGTACACCACTGGTACGATCATTTCTACTGCCAGCGGCCCTGCCGCAACCCCGTGATCCGGGATGTGAAGGATGGCTGACGGGCTGGATCTCACCGAGATCGTCCGCCGCACGGTTCAGGCGAACGCCCGATTCTACAGGGGATGGGTGGACCTCTCCCTCGAGTACTTCCGTGGTATTTCGGACATCTTCGGTGCGGCGCCGCCGCCGGCAGCGGAGTCGGAGCCGCAGGCAGGCGCGGGCGTGCTGGTCCTCGAAGGCGAGGCAGGAACGGCTGTGCGCGGCACGTTTCTCGTCACGAATGACCTCGGCCGCAAAGTCCTGTGCGAACTCATCGCTTCAGCGTTCAAGGACGCCACCGGTTCGAGTGCACGCGCAAAGGTGACATTCGAGCCGCCACAGGTCGAACTCGCTCCCGGCGAACAGCGCGTCGTTCACGCCGCGGTCGCGATCGACGACCAGCTCGACGAAGGCGTCGGCTACTCCGGCGAGTTCGCGATCCGCGGCATGGACGGGTTTTCCGTTCCCGTCGTCCTGCGCCGCCGCCATCGTGTCGAAGCCTCGCCGATCGACCGCGAGATGGATCGTGCACAGCCGGCGAAAGGGAAGGGCGGGACCCGACTCGTTCCCCGCAAGAAGGCGGGCCGCAAGAAAAAGTCGAGCGGCACCCGGAAAGCGGCTCGCCGGAGGAACACCGAACCGAACGAGTAATTGACAGCCGGCACCAGGCTACGATGCGTACCCACCGAGGCAGTGCGACTGACTCGTTCACGCCTCGGCTCTCCGAACTTCCTTCGTCGTTGCAACCGCAACCAACTGCCGCATCTGAGGGAGAGCGGTGTCCAGCGGCAGCGGCCGGACAGGCAATGGCCGCATGTCCTCCCCTCCTGCGCTATCCGAATACGGCCGGGGGTGGCGACCGATCTCCTCCGGCATTCACGGGCTCAGCCTGAAGGCTGGCGATGGACGGTCTGGATGGAGTGTCAACGATGCTTTCCTGGTACGGGCGTACCGCCTCTCTGGTTCTTGCGTTGAGCGTTTCTGCCTGCGGCGTCTCGGGACCGATTTCGCAGTTCACGGCCATGGTGGCGGATGATGTGCAGTGTCGAACCAGCAGCGACAACACGGTGGCCGACATGCCGGGTACCGCGCTCTCGTTCACGCGCGCAGGGACTGACACCGCGGCGGTCGTGGTCTCGTTCGTCGGCAACTGGCCGAATCCAACCGGCGGCGGCACGGCGAGCGGTGCCTTCATCTTTCTCGAGATCGACGGCCAGCGTCGCGATGTCACCAGCACCAACGGCGGCGTTCTGGCGAGCCCCGGATTGAGCACGACCGTGGGCAGCGGCACGCACGGGTTCAACTTTGTCACAGATTCCCTGCCTCCGGGCGCGCACATCGCGACCATCCGGTGGGCCGACAACGTGCTGAACGGAACCGGTACGATCTGCGTGGCCGAGCGGTCGCTCATCGTCTACCACGATTGAACGCGGCGGCACGCACGGGCGCCGGGCCGCACACAGGTTGCGCCAAATCATTGTGTGGCATTACCTTGTGGGTATTGGAGGGCTAGACCTAACTGGTAAGGCAGCGGTCTTGAAAACCGCCGGGCTCCGGCCCATCGGGGTTCGAATCCCCGGCCCTCCGTTCTTCAATAATGGCTAGCGGCTCTCTTCCCGCGGCATGTTGAGCCGAGCATCCGAAGGCTCCGAAAACGCGTTCGCCTCCCGGAGAGCCGTCAGCGCCCCGTCCATGTCCTGAAAGTCGATCCGCGACACGAACTCCTGGGCACGGTCCAGCATCCGAAGAAATGGGTCCGTCCGCCCCTGCCGCGTCAACGACCGCAGCACAAGCAGGTAGTCTTCCCGGTACACCGTCGGGATGATGATCCGGTGCTGACCCTCCGCCAACAGCTCGGCGTTCGTCATGATCCGCGCGATTCGCCCGTTTCCGTCCACGAACGGATGCACCTCCGAGATCAAAAACATCATGAACGCGGCGCGCGCGAACGGTTCGCGCAGCGAACGGAACAGCTCGAAACCCCGGCGCAACGTCCCCACCACGAGTTCCGGCTCGACGAAAGCCGTAGCTCCGGCGAAGTTCGCCTCCGTCTTGAACTCGCCAGGCTTCTTGTCAGGACGCGCCGCCATGAGGACCTCGTGCCGGCGATGCAGAATCGCCACCAGATCCTCGAAGCCATAGCGCGCGTCCGATAGACTGAGCCCCTTTCTTGCCAATAGGCCTCGCGCAACGCCGATGAGCGATACCTTCATACTACAAAACGAGGCTATTGATACCATCTTGACAATAGCAATCTCTATCGTGTCAGTCGCCCGTCGCTTGCTACTTGTCTGCTAGCAAATCGGCGTTCGAGACGATTGCTCGCGTGCACCGCTCACTGCGTCAACCGCCATCCGGCACGATCTGGCGGATGATGCCGTCATGCTTGTTGAGCAGGAACAGCTGGCCGCCGGGACCGGAGCCGAACCGCATGTCTGCGCGAGCTGCCGGTTGCTTGCCCTGTCGCGTATTTGTCTGCTGGATGAGTTGGAGCAGTGTCTTCGTCTGACCGGCGTCATTCAGCAGCACTCTTCGAATGGAATCCTGACCGCCTTCGGGCAGATCATCGGCGGA
>JBOHRL010000057.1:0-3912 GCA_050732695.1 Longimicrobiales bacterium
AGCTAACACCGTTCGGATCTGCATTGCGCCCCCTTCCCTGCCCTCCGGCCGCATCAGGACTTCCCACGACGGAACAGCCGACACGTGGAATGGCGAGGTTCCTTGCGCGGCCGGCTCACGAAGGCCCAATGCGGAATTCAAGGCGATCGGCATGACCGGGCCGTTTGCGAGCCTCGAAGAGGAGGCGTTTGCAGCAATCCAACGCCTTTCGTTGAAGGACGCGATCGAAGCCCTGCAACGGCGCAAGCTCGGCGGGCTCGGCAACGACAAACTCAAGCGCCCTGATCCGCCTTGCGGAGCAGTGGCTATCTGGCGTCGGATGAAGGGGAAGCGGAGGTTGAAGCCGAGTTCGAGAGCACGAGAGCGCTGGGACTTCGTTCGGTCCCGACGTTCGTGTTCGACGGGCAGTACGTGGTCGAGGGCGCGCAACCCGCATCGACGTTCCTCCAGGCGCTGGAGGAAGTGCAGCGGCGCGCTGTCGAAGTCGATCGCGTATCAGGCCCGGCGGCAAGCGGGGATAGCAGGCCCGAGGAGTCGGTTGGTGCGAACGGGAGCGATTGTGCCGATGGCAGCTGTGCGGTGGGCGTGTAGTCCGGGTGCGTGGCGTGCATTCGGTGCGTGGCGTGCATGGGGTGCGTGGCGTGCATGGGGTGCGTAACGATCATTCAAGAGCAAGGGGACACAGCCATGAGCGGATACGTGACCAACATCGAACGCGATACACTGTCCAACGAGGACTACCGCCGGGTGCTGTTCACCGGCCCGAATACGCAGCTCGTCCTGATGACGCTGCAACCGGGCGAGGAGATCGGGCTGGAGACGCACGGGGGGCATGACCAGTTCATCCGCATCGAGGCGGGCACCGGTGTCGCCCTGCTGGATGGCAAGAAGCATCCACTCGAAGACGGAAGCGCAGTGGTGATTCCTTCGGGTGTGCAACACAACGTCGTCAACACATCTTCGGACACACCACTCCGCCTCTACACGCTGTACAGCCCGCCCGAGCACCCGGACGGCACGGTACAACACAAGAAGAGCGACGAATCGTAACTTTCGACGCATGGCCATCTGATGGAAGGCTCGACGACAACAAAGGTCGAGCCGATGACGCACGCGAGCGTCAGCAGACGCGTCGGTAAAGCGCCCGCAACAAACCGCAGGGCTCAGAGCGAGAACGCATCGGGGCCGAGCACAAAGACATCTTCACGCGCTTGCGACCGGAAGACCAGGTTTGAGCTTTGGCGTAACCGTCACGTACTACTCCAACAGGACCTGCATCCTCACGCGGCCGCTGCGTGCTTCCCAAAGCAACTCCATCCATACCGCAGCCGGCCTTTGCATGCAGATGGGCCGTGGTTATCATCTCTCCTCATCAGCGATCTCGATCCACCGCACCGTCATCCGTACGTCCATGACATGAAGGATCGCGATGGTTGCCACCCTTCCGCCCCGTGGCGCGCCAGCACTGCCCGGATTCAGCAGGAGCGCGCCATCGATCCAGTCTTCGGCGGCTTTGTGCGTGTGCCCGTACACAACAACGTCCGCATCGGGATGCGCCTCCCGCAGCAGAGCAGGTGTAGGGACACCGTGACGGTGACCATGCACGATAACGAACCGTTTCGAATCGCACTCGATGGTTGCGACTTCGGGCAGGAGATGCCGCAATCCAAAACCGTCCGTGTTGCCCCAGACAGCAGTGACCGGCGCAACCGCCTCCAACGAAGCGAGGACGTGGTGCGAGCCGATGTCGCCAGCGTGGAGAATCCGGTCCACGCCTTCGAAATGGGCGAGGACGGAAGCGGGCAGCCGGTCGTGCGTATCGCTGAGGATGCCCAGCTTCATGGGCTCAGCCGGATTCGCCGCTTTGCCAGCGCGGGCCGATCGCGTGACCGAGTCCGAGCTGGGACAGGATCCGCCCGGCGACGAAGTCGATCAGCTCGTCGATGCGAGTGGGGCGGTGATAGAAGCCGGGCGAGGCGGGCAGGATGATGGCGCCGGCGCGCGTCAGGCGCAGCATGTTCTCGAGGTGGATCACCGAGTACGGGGTCTCGCGCGGCACGAGAATGAGCGGGCGCCGCTCCTTGAGTACGACATCGGCGGCACGTTCGATGAGCGAGCGCGTCGTGCCCTGTGCGATGCTGGCGAGCGTCCCCATCGAGCACGGGCATACGACCATTCCGGCGGAGGGTGAAGAACCGGACGCGGGCGTCGCGCCGCGATCGTCATCCTCATACCGTGTGACGCCGGCCCAGTCGCCCGTCGCGGCATGGAGATCCGTTTCGGACTCGATGCCGGCTTCCTCGGCCAGCAGCCGCCACCCCGTGTTCGAGACAACGAGACGAACCGGGACCTGGAGATCGTTCAACGCGCGCAACAGCCGGACGGCGTACGGCGCACCGGACGCGCCCGTGATCGCGAGGGTGACGGGGAGCGCGGCAGGCGCGTCGCGGCCGCTCACGTCAACGCCATCTCGGCGACGACGCGATCGAGCAGCGTCAGTGTGAAGAGCAGCATCGACACGGCGATGTTGACGCGGAAGAAGGCGCGGTCGATCCTGCGCAGATCCATAGTGTCACCAACGGCAGAGCGCGCGACGTGGTTCTCATAGACCAGCAGCAGCGCCATCAGAATCACGCCGACCGTGTACAGCAGGCCGACTGGGAACAGACCCAGCACACGAACCGCAAGAAAGAGGAGAACGGCCACCGCATGAAAGACGCGGGCCAGGCCGAGTGCGGTGCCGGGGCCATAGCGCGCCGCCACCGAGTGCAGTCCTCGCCGCCGGTCGAAATCGATGTCCTGAAGCGAGTAGATCACGTCGAAGCCGGCAACCCAGAACATGACGGCCGCCGCCACGACCGGGAGCGAGAACCATGGTTCAGGCCAGACGCCGGAAATCCCGACGTATGCGCCCACAGGCGCGATGCCGAGCGAGAGCCCAAGCACGTGGTGCGCCCATGTCGTGAGTCGCTTCGTGTACGAATAGAAGAACACCCAGCCGAGTGCGAGAGGCGCCAGCCGGGCGCACAGCGGATTCAACTGCGCCGCCGCGAAGATGAAGAGTGCGGATGCCAAAAGCACGGACAGCCACGCCTGGTGGACGGTCAGTCGGCCGGAGGGTAATTCGCGCATGCGTGTGCGCGGATTCTCGGCGTCCAGGCGGCGGTCGGCGATGCGGTTGAATCCCATCGCCGCAAAACGGGCAGCCGTGAACGCAATCACGATCCACAGCGCAGCACGCCACGTGACCCGATCCGGGTGCGCGTACGAAGCGAGTACGACACCAACGCCTGCGAACGGCAGCGCGAACAGCGTGTGTGGCAGCTTGACGAAGCTCGCGTATCGCGACAGCAACGAGCCGCCGCCGAACGTCTGGCCCTCACATCCTCCTGACGACGCACCGTCGTGCGCACCGCTGGACGAGCCGGCGTGGGTGCGACCACGATCGTCCGTGCCGCCGCTGCTCGTCACAGACCCAGCTTCTGCCACAGGCCAGCCACTTTCTGCTTCACGGCCGCGTCCATTGCAATGACCTCCGGCCAGGGCGACGTGCGTGCAAAACCCTCCTCCGGAAGTTTGCGCGTGCCATCAATGCCCATCTTCGAACCGAAGGCATTGCCGCGCGCGGCGTGGTCGAGATCATCGGCCGGGCCGAGTGTGAACTGGATGTCGCGTTTGGGATCGATGTTGTTGAGTGCGAACCACCACACCTCCTGCGCGTTCTTGACGTCGATGTCGTGATCGACGACGACAATGACCTTGGCCAGACTCATGAGTCCCTGGCCCCACAGTCCGTTCATGACTTTGAACGCGTGGCCCGGATACTCTTTCTTGATGCTGACGAACACGAGATTATGGAAGATGCCTTCGGCCGGCATGTGGTAGTCGACGACTTCGGGCATGGTCATGCGG
>JBOHRL010000058.1:0-34397 GCA_050732695.1 Longimicrobiales bacterium
TGGCTCGCGGCGGGACGTGACTCCCGGCTGAGCCCTGCTGCTGCTTCATGCGGACTTCCGTCCGAATTCTGATCACGCGTACGAATCCCGATCCGATGTTGGCGGCCAGTCCACTCTCCGCTCGCGCGTCAGAGCTGTACCGGCCGCTCTGATGTTGGCGGCGAGTCCACTCTTCGGTCGCGCGTCAGAGCTGTGCCGGCCGCGCCAACGCCTGAGCCAGCCGAACCAGCAGCGCTTCCGGCTCGTCCACGATCTGATGCCACGTCACGCGGATGACCCGCAGCCCGGCGGCAACGAGCACAGCATCCCGCCGACGGTCACTCTCGAACCGGCGATACGAAGCGTGAAACGCGCGGCCGTCGACTTCGACTACAAGTCGTTCTGCCCGCCAGAGAAAGTCCACCTCATGCCCCGCGACCTCGACATTCGTGTCCGGGTCATCGAGTCTGGCCTTGCGGATCAGCGTGAGGAATCGTTCCTCCGCCTCAGAGCGCGTAAGGGCCACCCGTGATTCGCCTTCCACCAGACCGCGCAGCCGGCTGACGCCCGGACGCCGGGCACGGCGGTCCAGCAATGCAAGAACGTCGGAGCGCTCGACCAGGCGTAGCGCGAGCGCTTCGGCCAGCGCGCGCTCGAGTTCCCGGCGACCCGCAAGAACCGCAAGATCATAAAGCGTCCGCGCCGCCGTGGTGATCGGAATGCCGTCGCGAACGGTGAGTTCATCGGCTCGTATCGTGTGCACGTGCCGAACACGAATGTCCGGCATCCGCCCGCCGCGGCCGCGCGTAAGCACGACCTCGACGGGCTTGCCGTTCTGACCGGGCGGCAGCATCTGCCAGAGTGCAGCCGCGCTCCGGTGACTCACCGCAGAATGCTCTCCGCAGGCAAGCACGGCCGCCATCTCGCGCGTATACGGACCGGTCAGCGGTCCGGCAAGGTAGATGCCGCGGTGCAGCCTCCGCAGCCGCCCCGTCCTCAGCCGATGATCCACCAGGTCGGGCTGCACGCCGGCGCGCAGCAACTGGACGCGTGCGACGACGCCATGCTGGCGCGCGGCCAACTTCATGATCATCTGCTCGGCGGTGAGCCGTGCGTCTCTGTCCGGTCGTGACATCGTCTAAACCTGGTCGTGTGACTGTTCATTCAACCGTCCATGTTGAGTTTTCCGCCCATAACGCGGAGAACTCGACACGCGACGTGACCACGTCGGGCTCCATGTCAGGTTCTCCGCCTATGACGCGAACAAATCGACACGCACGTCCAACAGCGTTGCCATATGTCGAGTTTCCGCACAAACCGTCGGCAACCGCGACACCACAAAGGCCAGGGACGCAGCCGCAGGTCGCGTTCCTCGGGCGGGACGCCGTGAACCATACACGCACCAGCGGAAGTCGGGTTTTCGGCATGGTGGGCCCCCCATGCACCGAACTTCGGGCATCTGCGGGGCACGACCATGGCCGAATCGGACCGTCTGTGCCCGGTCGAGGTTGAGGAGTCGCGCGGACCGCCGGCCTCGGCGGGTAATTCAGTCGGTTGGGCGGAGCGAGACCGATCGGTGGACTAATTCAGTCGGTGGCGCAAACCGCCGGCCCCGGCTGGTAGGTTCAGTTGGTGGCGCAAACCGCCGGCCCGGGCGGGTAGGTTCCGTTGGTGGCGCAACTCGCCGGCCCCGCGGCCTCAGTTGGTCGCGCAGATCGGCCTTGACAGCCGCCCGTCATGGCTCCATCATTCCAGCAATTACTGGAATGTCCCGTGGAACTCACACACGCCAAACACGCACTACTCGAGCACTTCGCGCGCATCGGCAAGGCGGTATCCAGCCCTGCACGGCTCGAGTTGCTCAACCTGCTCGCCCAGGGTGAGAAGCCGGTCGAGAGGCTTGCAAGCCAGGCTGGGCTGTCGATCACGAACACGAGCAACCACCTGAAGGAACTGCGGACGGCAGGGCTCGTTGCTTCCCGGAAGCATGGGCCCTGGGTGCGCTACCGGCTTGCCGATCCTGCCGTGCACGTGTTTCTCCGATCGCTACAGGAGGTCGCGCACCGGCAGCTGGCGGATGTTCGGCAGATCGTTCACGCCTGTTTCGCGGAACCGGCGACGCTGGAGCCGGTGAACGCCAACGAGCTGGTGGAGCGCCTGCGTGCGGATGACGTGACGGTCGTCGACGTCCGGCCGGAAGACGAGTACGTAGCGGGCCACATTCCCGGCGCGATCTCGATACCAGCCGGCGAGATCGAGCGCCGGCTGTCCGAGCTCCCTGACGGGCGCGAGATCGTCGCTTACTGTCGAGGTCCCTACTGCGTCCTCGCGGTTCACGCGGTCGCCGTGTTGCGATCGCACGGTTATCGCGCGCGGCGCCTCGAGGACGGACTCCCGGACTGGCGAGCGCGGGGGTTCGCGGTGACGGCGAGCGCGGCGCTACCCGGCTCGAAGGCGGTGGATGGATGATCCCGCCACGGCCACCCCGAGCCGACGAGATCCAGGCCCTGCCATCTCGGCCTCTCGACAGCACGGGCGGTTCCGTGATCACGGGAATGGACGCGAAGAGCGGTCGTGCCGCTGCTTCGACGGCTCCGCTGCGCGCCTACACGGAACTCGGCCTCGGCGCGAACTGGCGCCAGTTCTGGCTGTTGGTGCTGGTCAACGCGTTCGTCGGGTCGATGGTGGGGCTCGAGCGAACCGTGCTGCCGCTGCTCGCCGAGGTCGAGTTCGGCCTCGCCTCGAAGCGAGCCGTCCTGGCCTTCATTCTCACGTTCGGGTTGGTCAAAGCGGCGACGAACTTCTTTGCCGGGAGGCTCGCCGATCTGTACGGCCGGAGACGCGTGCTCATCGCCGGCTGGCTCTTTGCGCTACCCGTGCCGTTCCTTGTCATGATTGCGCCGTCGTGGGGCTGGATCGTATTCGCCAACGTGCTGCTGGGCATCAACCAGGGGCTCGCATGGTCGGCGACGGTGATCATGAAGATCGATCTGGTCGGCCCGCGCCGGCGAGGAATGGCGATGGGCCTGAATGAGTTCGCGGGATACCTTGCAGTGGCCGTTACCGCACTCGGCACGGGCTATGTCGCGGAAGCCTACGGGCTGAGGCCCGAGCCATTCTACCTGGGCGTCGCTTTCGCAGCGGTGGGGCTCGGACTGTCCATCGTCTTCGTCCGGGAGACGAAGCACCACGTCGCTCTCGAGGCGCAGAACATCCTGGCGGGCGCTGCCGTGGGGGTCTCGCCGCCGGCGCTGACTGCATCGGACGTTTTTGCACGAGCGAGCCGGCACGATCCCGCGCTCTCCATCGCCAGCCAGGCCGGCCTCGTGACCAACCTGAACGACGGCCTTGCGTGGGGCTTGTTTCCGCTCTTCTTCGCGGCCGCCGGCCTTTCGGTCTCGGAGATCGGTGTACTCGCGTTCATCTATCCCGCGGTGTGGGGCATCCTACAGCTCTGGACGGGCGCGCTCTCCGATCGCATCGGACGCAAGCACTTGATCGCGCTCGGAATGATGATCCAGGCCGTTGCACTGGCGTCGATCGCAGTTGTCCGATCCTTCGCAAGCTGGGCCGCCGGGGCCGCGCTCCTCGGTCTTGGCACGGCGATGGTCTATCCGACGCTCCTCGCCGCCGTCGGCGATGTCGCGCATCCGAGCTGGCGCGGCTCGGCCGTCGGCGTGTACCGGCTCTGGCGCGACGCCGGCTACGCCGTCGGCGCCATCCTCGCCGGCGTCATGGCCGACCTCTTCGACATGCGCGCGGCGATCCTGCTGGTTGCGATCCTGACGGGGCTGTCCGGTGTCCACGTCGCGATCCGGATGCCGGAGACGCTCGCGGCGGAGCGGGGACTTTGAGCCCGACTACGCGCCGCTTCGGCGGCCGATTTCGCGTTTGGCTGGTGGTGAGAGATGCATCATTCAGAAGCGCAGCACGGCTTGCTGCGGGAGGACGCAATGCTTCAACCGGAAGCAAACATCGCCGGGTCCCAGGAACCCCTGGAGGCCGTGATCAAGGCCGAAGTGATCCGCATGTACAGGGAGGTGGCGGATCATCCGGAAACGGAATTCCACTTCTTTCACGGGCGTGAGGCGGCGCAGATGTTCGGATACCGGGTGGAATGGCTCGACCGCGCGCCGGCCGGGGCAGTCGCATCATTCGCAGGCGTGGGCAATCCTCACGAGCGTGCCGCCGCTCGGCAAGGGGAAACGGTGATCGACCTCGGGAGTGGCGCGGGGTTGGACAGCATCATCGCAGGCTGGCAGGTCGGACCGACCGGGCACGTCATTGGCCTGGATCTCAATCCGACGATGTGCGAGAAGGCACGCAGCCATTCCACGGAAGCGGGCATCGCATTCGAATGTCGGGAAGGGAGGATGGAAGACATCCCGCTCGCGGATGCGAGCGCCGACCTCCTGATCTCGAACGGCGTCATCAACCTGTCGTTCCGCAAGGCGCGGGTGATCCGCGAGATCTACCGCGTGCTCCGGCCCGGCGGTCGCATATCGATCACGGACATCGTCAGTGCCAGGCAGCTCCCGGCGTCCATCGTCAACGATCCGAAGCTGTGGGCCAGCTGAATCGGAGGAGCTCTCCCGGAGGGAGAGATGTTGGGGCTGCTGGAAGAAGCCGGCTTCAAGCGAGTGCGGTCCGCCGTCGTCCCCGGATTCCGATTCCGGAAGGACTCCACGCGTGACGCCGCCGAGGCTTACGGTGTGAAGGCGGTGTGCATGACAGCCTTGAAGCCGGGTTGAGACTCGGGTCCGTCTGCCTGCGAGCCGTCGTGAAACGAGAGTCCGTGCGGAATCAGTCGGAGAGACGGGGTGATTCGAAGGAGCCCGACCGCCATGCCGCGACACAGCCGAACTTCCGGTGAGAGCGGCCAGTCGGCGCCCGTGAGATCGATCAGAATGCGACAGACTGCGCGCGAACCCGGCGCCGCTCGTGCGATCTTGCGGAGTGACTCCCCTTGACGTTCGAAAGGAGCGAGGCCTATCTTCCTTTCGGCACTCGAAAGGAGGAAACTCGGCCGATGCCACAACGACGCGAACGACCCGATCTGCTCCAGGGCACGCTGGACATGCTCGTGCTCAAGGCGTTGGAGCTGGAGCCGATGCACGGCTGGGGGATCACGGAGCGGCTGGAGCAGTGGTCGGAGAACGTGCTGCGCCTGGGGCAGGGCTCGCTGTACCCGGCGTTGTACCGGTTGGAGCGGCAGGCGCTGATCCGGTCGGAGTGGCGGACAACGGAGAACAATCGGCGGGCGCGTTACTACTCGCTGACGGCGGCTGGCGCGAAGCATTTCCGGGACGAGCTGAGCTCGTGGCAGCGGCTATCGCGCGCGATCGAGCTGGTGTTGCAGGTGGACGCGGTTTAAGGGACGTGGGAGCGCGTATGGGAGCCGCACGCGAGACGTGGCGCCGGCTGAGCCGTCTGTGGCGGCGGGCCGAGCAGGAGATCGGGCTGGATGAAGAGATCCGGTTCCACATCGAGAAGCAGATCGAGAAGAACCTCGCGCGTGGGCTGAGCGCGGAGCAGGCGCGCCGTGATGCGCTGGCGCGTTTTGGCGGACTCGATCGGGCGAAGGAGTGGACGCGCGACGAAGTGCGTGCCGCGTGGCTCGAGGATCTCGGGCGGGACGCGCGCTACGCGGTGCGTATGTTGCGCAAAGCACCCGGGTTCGCGGCCGTGTCGATTCTGACGCTCGGCGTCGGGCTCGGCGCTGCGACCGCAGTGTTCAGCGTGGTGGAGGGTGTGCTGCTCCGTCCGCTGCCTTACCCGGACTCCGATCGAATCGTACGTCTGCTGGCGGTCGGGGAGAGCGGCAGCAGGATGAACAACGTTTCGGGCGCGAATTTCGAAGACTGGCAGCAGCGAAGCCGGAGCTTCCAGGCGATGGCGGTGGTGTCCGGAGGGCCGGTTTCCGTCATTGTGGGCCGCGAGGCGCATCATGCGGCTGTGCTTGCCGTCTCACGCGAGTTCTTCGATGTGATGGGCATGCAGCCCGCGATGGGCCGCGTATTCGCACCGGAGGAGCAGCAGCCGGGCGGTGCGCGCGCGGTGGTCGTCAGCCATGGCTACTGGCAGCGGCGGTTGGACGGCGATTCCGATCTGAGCGGAAAGACGCTCCGTGCAGGACAGCGCGTCTACCCGGTAGTCGGCGTGATGCCGCCGGAATTCGACTATCCTGAGGGCACGGAGCTGTGGGTTCCAGTCGAGCTGGATCCGCCATCGATGAATCGGACGGCGGGCAATTTTCGCGCGATCGCCCGGCTGGCGGATGGGGTCGGCCTCGAGCAGGCGCGACGCGAGCTGAGCGCGATCTCGCGTGCGATGAGAGAGCAGTACGGGAGTGACGCGGTGCTGTCCGATGCCACGGTCGTGCCGCTTCAGGAGACGGTGACGGCGAACGTGCGTGGCGCACTGCTGATACTCTTCGGCGCGGCGGCGCTCCTGCTGCTTGTCGCGTGCGCGAACCTATCCAACCTGCTGCTGGCGCGTGCCGCGAGTCGGGAGCGCGAGCTTTCGCTCCGCCTCGCGCTGGGTGCCGGGCGGCGACGGATCGCGCACCAGCTCCTGGCCGAATCGCTCGTGCTATGCGGCGCCGGCGGTGCGTTGGCCGTGCTGATCGCCTATTGGGGCGTCAGGACCCTGATTGCGTTGGAGCCGGGCGATCTCCCGCGCGTCGCCGAGATCCGGCTGAGCGGGACGGCGCTCGCGTTTGCGTTCGCGGTCTCGATGGTCTCGGCCCTGGCGCTCGCGCTCGTGACGGGGCTGCGCGCGGGCCGGGCCGGGTTACGCGATGCGTTGACCGAGGGCCAACGGACGATGGCTGGAGGCAGGCGCAGCCAGCGTGCGCGCGACGCCCTGGTCGTCGTCCAGGTCGCCTTGACGCTCGTGTTGCTTGCCGGAGCCGGCCTGCTCGCGCGCAGTTTTCTGCGCCTGCTCGCTGTGGACCCCGGATACCGGACTGACAGCGCGCTGATCCTTGACCTTTCGTTTCCGGGCCTGGAGGACGACGGGTCCGCACATCGCCAGGCGACGTTGCAGGAGGAGCTGATGACGCGGCTCCGTGCCCTGCCCGGCGTGCACGAGGTGGGCGGAATCAACGATTTCCCGCTGGGCGGCGGCTACTACGCAGACGGCAACTTCATCGAGATGACGCGGCCGGATGAGATCCAGAGTTTCGCGGACCTTCAACGGCTGTCGGATGCCGAGGCGAGGATCGGCCACGCCGGGTTCCGCATTGCAAGCGCAGGGTATTTCCGCGCAATGGGCATCCCTCTGGTGCGCGGCCGGTTCTTCGATGCGAGTGACGGGCCGGATGCGCCGCACGTCGCCGTGATCAGCGAGTCGCTCGCGCAGGCGCATTGGCCGGACCGGGACCCGCTCGGCAGGTTCATCCAGTTTGGCAACATGGATGGAGACGTGCGCGCCTTCCGCATCGTGGGCATAGTCGGGGACGTGCGGGAGATCAGCCTCGAGGCGGGGCCTCAGCCGTTGTTCTACGGCGATTACCGGCAGCGTCCCAGCGCGGCCTCTCGCTTCAGCGTGGTGCTGTACGGGACAGAAGGCGCACCGGCTGCGGAAGCGGCCCGGCGCATCGTGAGGGAGCTGGATCCCGAGGTGCCCGTGCGCGTGCGCACGCTGTCCGACGCGTTCGACGACGCGCTCGCTGGACGCCGCTTCAGCCTGCTGCTGCTGGGCGTCTTCGGTGCCGCGGCGCTCGTGCTCGCGACCATGGGGATCTACGGCGTCGTCTCGTACCTCGTCGCGCAGCGCACCCGGGAGATCGGGATCCGCATGGCGTTGGGCGCGGCAAGGGCCGATGTGCTGCGGCTCGTCATTCGCCGCGGCGCCGCGCTCGCCGGGGCGGGCGCGCTACTCGGGCTCGTCGCTGCGCTCGCGCTCACCCGGCTGCTCGCCGGAATGCTGTTCGGCGTGAGTGCGACGGACCCCGTCTCGTTCGCGACCGTGATTCTGCTGGTCGCGGCTGCCACGCTCGTGGCCAGCTACGTGCCCGCGCTCCAGGCCGCGCGGCTCGCGCCGGCCATCACACTGCGGGCGGAGTAGGCCCTCCAGGGACGCGCCGATCGGACTCGTGCCCGACACGTTTGCACTCCCCTGGCTCGGCGTGCTCGGTTTCGTGGCCGCTGGAAACTGGTGCTCGAGAGGGACGTCGAACTCGACGGCGTAGACGGTGCAACGTATCGCTCACGGCAGATCCATCTGCTCGCAGATCCTGAAGGAGGTGGACCTCCCCTCTGGCGGATTCCGGCGAGCGAGCAACCCACGGTCGAGATGCTTCGTTACACAACTCGTGCTCAAGATGGTTGGGAGGCACGCGACGTCAGATTGGAGATTCGCGATGGCTTTCCGGTGAAGTTCATTGAGGTTCGGCCATCCGGCGCGGCCAGCGGCGGGACGTGACTCCCGGCTGAGCCCTGCTGCCGGCTGACGCGGACGTCCGTCGCGAATCTGATCACACGTACGAAGCAACCCGGATCCCTGCATGAACGTTGGGCGGGACCCGGGTGGCCGGCAACCATCGTCCGGATGAAGGCCACCTGCCTGGCCCGCAGCCTGAGGAGCGTTGACGCCCGTAGCGGCGGTAACGGGCTGCGGCTAGGATTCATTCAGCCGAATGTCACGAATCGGGGTGAAGCATGAAACCGGCCCCATCGTCCCAAGCGCAGACGCCCGAGGTTTGCTCTGATCGGGTAGCGGTTCGCGCATTGGCGGCAAAGAGGAGGACGATATGTAATAGCTTTGCCCTTGCCTTCGCAATCCTTGTCCTGCCGCCCGCCAGTTCCGCGGACGCTCGGCAAACGGGCGTTCTCTCCGGAACCGTCGTCGACAACGAAACGCTCGAGCCGGTCACGGATGCCGTCGTGATCGTCCGCGGGACGCTGTTCCGCACAGCTACCGATGCCGGAGGCGCGTTTCGGTTCGAAGGCCTTCCTGCCGGCGAACAGCAGCTCGTTCTCCAGCACATCGCATACGGCGAACACACCGAGTCGGTCACCGTACGCGCGCGCGAGCACATGCGCCTGCGCATCCGAATCGCACAGAATGCGATCCTGCTCGAACCTGTATTGGTCGAGGCGCAGACGGAACTCGAACGAAGGCGTGAGCAGGATGGTCACGGCGTCAGCGAGATCCTGCGCCCCGCGATCGATGATGCGGCCCGCCGAGGCCTCGATCTGGGTCAGTTGTTGCGAGACCGAATGCCCGGGATTCGCGTTCGATCCAATGCGAGCGGATCCTCGACATGCGTCGAGTATCGCGGCGGTGCCAGCTCGGGTCGCACGTGCCGCGAAGTCACAGTGGTGGTCGATGGCGTGCTGATCACTGCACCATCGACGATCTACGGGACCATTCCGCTCGCGACGATCGAACGGCTCGAAATTCTCTCGCCGGGTCAGGCTGGCACACAATTCGGCGCTGCGGCGAACTATGGCGTGCTGCTGATCGAGACGCGCACCGGACCGAGACCCGAACGGCGTGCGGAGCGAAGCCTGCCGCTTTCCGGTTTCGACTGGTCCGAAGAGCCCTCACCCTACCGGTGGTTCCGTGTCGTCGGCAGCTCGTTTCTGGGCAACGCGATCGGTCTTGGCGTCGGCCACCTTATCGCCGATCAGTGCATCGACACGAGCCGGAGCGGGTTCCCGGGCATCAGGACACGGTGTGGTCCGATTTCCACAACAGTCGCCGGCGTCATCAGCCTCGCCCTGCCCGCGCTTGCCGGCAGCGCGGCCGCACGCTGGGCTGGCGGAACGGAGCGCTCGCAGGGCCGGCTCCTCCCATCGTCGGCGATCGCGTCCCTAGCCGTGGCAGCCGGATTCCTTCTTCTCGTCGAAGGCGAAGGCCATCGTTCCGACGTCACGAAGACGGCCGGCACAGTCGTTCTCGTAGCAGGGACGCCCGCGCTGCTGACGCTGGCCGATCGCGTCTTCCGATCGCTGCGATGAGTCGCGCGCGGGCTCTGGCAGGGCTTCGATATGCACCCGGATCTGGCGTTCCTGACGGATCCGCTTACGTTGTCCAGACAGACAGAGACAGAGCGCATTTCAACCATGCGGGTGAGGGTATGCATCACCTGACCGCTCACTGCCGTCGCAACGGGCGCAGATCACGACGCGCGACGGTGCAGAGATGGCCCGCGTTGATCGGTCGGTCGCGAGGACTCCTCGTGCTGACGTCGGCGCTTCTGGCTGCGGGCTGCTACAGGTACGTGCCGGTCGAGCTTGAAACCGTGCCCGCCGGTGAAGGTGTCCGAATGTACCTGACGCGCACAGGCATGGCCGCGATCACCGAGCTGCCCATGGAAGCCGGGCCGATCGTGACCGGCACGCTCGTCAGCCAGGACAATGGCGATGTACTCCTGCGCGTTCCCATCGCCACTCGCCAGCAGGGGTTTCACATCAGGAGCATCGGTCAGGATGTGCGCATCCCGACCGGCGATATCATCCAGGTCGAGCGCCGGCAGCTGGATCGACTCGGCACGGGCCTTCTCATCGGTGGGACAGGCGCCGTGGCCGCTCTGGTGATGACGCTGATTCTCGATTCTCGGAGCGATGTGGTTAACGACGATTCGCCAGTGCCGGAGCTGCGCGTCCCTCTTTTCATGTGGCGGATGCGATAGCGGCACATTCCCCGCTCGGCCTTTTTTGAAGCACTGCGTGAACGGATTGCCCCGAGATCGTTCCGACCAAGGAGGCTCCCCATGCGCTCCACTCACAGTCTCGTCCTGGCCACTCTCGCGTTCATCCTCCCGCTCGCTCCCGACGCGCTCGGTGCGCAGGGTGCGAACCCGGCTCATGCGCACATCGGCCACCTCGCCGATGCGTTTCGCGGCACACCCGAAGGGAAGGGACTGATTCCAACTGCCATCGCCGAGGCCAACGTGGTCGCACAACACGCCGCGCTCGCGGCCCGCGACCCGAACGATCTCGACGCCGCCAAGACGCACGCTGGACACATCATGCATGCGATCGACCCGGCGAGCGCCGAACGCGGTCCCGGTCTCGGCTATGGCCTGAAGCCAGCCGTCACCGCCGCTCTGAACCACGCCGGCCTCGCCGCCAGGTCCGAGGGCGCTTCCCAGAACGTGGCCAATCATACCGGCCACATCACTGCTTCTCTGACCAACACGTCCCAGCGCGCGGATCGCATCGCCGAACTGGCAAAGGGCATCCAGGCCGCGGCCTCTGCCGCCGACGCCGCGCCGCTCGTGACCGAACTGAACACCGTTGCATCGCAACTCGTACCTGGCGTCGACGCCAACGGCGATGGCCGCGTCGGTTGGCAGGAGAACGAGGGCGGGCTCCAACAGGCGGAACAACACGTTGGATTGCTCAAGACTGCCGAAGGAATCACAGAATAACGGAACGTTTCTGGGGCTGGTTTCTGGGGCTGGTTTCTGGAAACGGATCACGCATCGTGTCCACGATCGCGAAGAGTGCGTTCCCGATCCCGCGCCGCTGACCGATCGGATCCGAGCGGTCGCACGCGAGCATGCCGACCCCGATCACGAAGAGCGCGGGCGGCGCACCCAGCGCGCCGCGAATCGCGCATTTCGCGTTTCCGTTCGGCGACTGTGAACAGCGCCGGCTGCCTGCCGGGCCCCGCTGACCCCGCCACCTTTCCAGCCTCGCCCACCACCAGAAACCAGCCCCAGAAACCAGCCCCAGAAACGAGTTCCTTCCCATATACACTCCCCCCGCATATAATACTGTCGGGCTGTATTTGATCCGACGGGGAGGCCACGAGTGGATGAGCGAGAGACGGGAACGCCGCCGCTGAGCGCGATCGACTTCCATGTGCTGATGGTGCTTGCGGAGGATTCCAGCTACGGATACGCAATCATGAAGGCGGTGGCGGCGCATTCGGGTGGAGCCGTGAGGCCGGGGATCGGCTCGCTGTACCGGGTGCTGTCGCGGCTGACGGAAACGGAGTGGGTGGAGGAGGTGAAGGCACCGCCGGGCGCGCGGCTCGGGAGGCGAGGCTTGCCGCGGCGATACTACGCGTTGACGGTGGCGGGTCGGGCGGTGGCGTTGGCGGAGGCGAGGCGGCTGGCGCGCGTGGTGGCGCTCGCGCGGGAGCGGGATCTGTTGCCGGAAGGTGGCGCGCGTTGAGCGGGAGTCGAGGGGGGTTCGGAGGTGGTGATCGGGAGGTGACCGGTCGCGCGGTCGAAGGCACGCCGTGGCTGGTGCGCGTTGCTCTACGCGCGTTTCCTGCCGAGTTCCGTGAGGAGTACGCGGCGGAGATGGAGGAGGACTGGGTTGAAGTCCGAGCGCGCTGTTCGACGCGCGGTGAGGCATGGAGCCGGATCGTGATCACGGCGGCGGACCTGCTACGGAGCGGACTCCGCGAGCGCCGAAAGGGAACGGCGGGATCATGGCATGGCGAGAGTTCGGCGCGCGTGCCGCGACGAGGAGGTATGGCGGTGGACAATTTCGCGCGGGATCTGCGGCACTCGGTGCGCGCGCTGGCACGGCGGCCTGGCTTCAGTCTGATCGCGATCGTGACGCTGGCGCTCGGGATCGGAGCGAACACGGCGATCTTCAGCGTTGTGAACGCGGTGTTATTGCGGCCACTGGAGTGGCACGAGCCGGACGGGCTGGTGATGGTGTGGGCGGCGAGTCAGGAGAATCCGGACAATCGCGGCAGTATGTCGCTTCCGGACACGCGTGACATTGCGGATCTGCCGGCGGTCGAGACGCTGATCGGGTTCCGCGGGACGACGGCGACGATCACAGGCGGGGAGGAACCGATGCTGATCGAGGCCGGCCGTGTGACGGACGGTCTGATGGCGACGTTCGGGGCGCGCCCGCTGATGGGTCGCGACCTGACGGCTGAAGACGCGGCGCTGGAGATGCCGCGGGTCATTGTCGTGAGCGAGCGGTACTGGCGCGAACAGATGGGTGGTCGTGCAGACGTGATCGGAAGTACGGTCAACGTATCTGATGTTGCGATGGAGGTGGTTGGTGTAGCGCCGGCGGGCTTCGATTTTCCGGACCGCGCACAACTCTGGTACCCATGGCATCTGGATCCCGAGGGGTGTGGCCGCGGCTGTCATACGCTGTCGACGATCGGCCGGTTGGCGGAGGGTGCGACCCTGGCGGCGTTGCATTCGCAGGCCGCTACGCTGGCAGTGACACTGGCCGATGCGTACCCGGACTCGAACTTCGGGAAGCGGTTCCGGGCGGTGCGTCTGGCCGACGATCAGGTTGCCGATGTGCGTCTCGGATTGTGGTTCATCCTGGGCGCGGTGTCGCTGGTCCTTCTGATTGCGTGCGCGAACGTAGCGAATCTGTTGCTCGTTCGCGGCGAGAGCCGGCGAGGTGAAGTCGCCGTGCGCACGGCGCTGGGTGCCAGCAGAACGCGGCTTGCGAGCCAGGTGCTGATGGAGAGCGCGGTGCTGACCGTGGCAGGCGCCGCGCTCGGGCTCGTGCTCGCTCGCGGTGCAGTTTCCTTCGTTCGCGCGATGCCGGCCGGTACGGTTCCGCGCATCGACACGGTGAGTCTGGATGGGGCCGTCCTGCTGTTCACGCTCGGGCTGGCCGCTCTCGTCACACTCCTGTTCGGGTTGAGTCCGGCGCTGCGCCAGGCGCGCCAACTGACCGCTGCTGACCTCGTTTCGGAGCGGCGCAGCGGCAGCAGTGTGCAGGCGACGCGTTCCAGATCGATGCTGCTGGCGGTCGAGGTTGCACTGTCCGTCCTGTTGCTCGTCGGCGCCGGCCTGCTGCTCAAGAGCTTCGATAAGCTCTACAAGGTCGAGATGGGTTTCCAGGCGGACAACCTGACCCGGTTCCGGTTGTCGCTCCCGTTCGCGCGCTACGACAACATCGGCAAGATCGTCGTGTTCTACCGTACGCTCGAGGAGCGACTTGCGGCGCTGCCGGGTGTGGTCGCCGTGGGTTCCGCGTACGGCCCGCCTCTGGGCAGCGGCAACATCACGGGCGAAGCGCTGATCGAGGGCCGGCCAACGCCCGGCCCGGGTCAAGAACTGTATGCGTCCATGCATTCTGTAACACATCGTTATCTCGAAACGTCCGGTATCCCGCTGCTGCGCGGACGCGGCATCGAGGCGATCGATGGCACAGGAACGCTGCCTGTCGCGGTCGTCAGCGAGACGTTCGCCCGCGAGAACTTCCCGGACGAGGACCCGCTCGGCAAACGGTTCGAGGTGACGGCCGATTTCGGTTACGGCTCGCCCATGTGGACGATCGTCGGGATCGCCGGTGACGTGCGCCGCACACTGACCGGCGCACCCGAGGCCGAGGCGTATGTTCCGCTGGGCCAGTTCGGGCCTGGCTCGATGACCGTCACGATGCGCACGTCCGGCGTCATCCCACCGGCCGGGTCGATCAGGGATGTCCTGCGCGCGGTCGATCCGGGCATTCCGCTCATGGAACTCGAGACCGTGGATGATGCGATGCGCGAAGCCGTCGCGCCGACACGCTTCTATCTGTTGTCGATGGCGATCTTCGCGGGACTCGCCGTCGTACTCGCGTGTGTGGGAATGTATGGCGTGGTCGCATACATCGTATCGCAACGAGGTCGTGAGATCGGCATCCGGCTTGCGCTTGGCGCGCAGCGCGAACAGGTTGTCCGACTCATCCTCGCACAGGGTTTCCGGCCTGCCATTCTCGGCGTTCTCGCCGGCCTCGCCCTCGCCCTCGCCCTCGGCCGCGTCGTCGAGACGCTGCTGTTCGACGTGAGTCCGCGCGACCCATTGATCATGTCATCCGTCGTCGCGCTGCTGCTCGTGGTCGCATTCGCGGCGTCATACATCCCCGCGACGCGAGCGAGTCACGTCGATCCGGCGCACGCGTTGCGCGAGTAGACCGCATACTGTCCCGTCGGGCGAGCAAAAGGTCGCGTATGAATTCCAGTTCGACCAACGCCGACGTGCGCGCGCCGCTCATCGGCTGCGCCGCCGGGGATCAATCGGGCTGCCGCATGTCGTCGACCAGACGGATGACGTGTGGTGGTGGCGGCGGTGTCAGCAGGCTGACAGCCATCGTAACGGCGAAGTTGAGCACCATGCCGAGGGTGCCGATTCCCTGAGCGGTGATGCCGAGGAAGGGTCCGGCGAGGGGTGTCTCGGTGCCGAAGATCTGGACGGAGCGGTTGAGTACGATGAAGGTGGCGGTGAAGAGGAGGCCGCAGATCATGCCGGCAATCGCGCCCTGTGAAGTCGTTCGCCGCCAGAAGATGCCGAGCACGAGGATGGGAAAGAAACTGGCGGCCGCGAGGCCAAAGGCGAACGCGACGACTTCGGCGACGAAACCGGGCGGGCGAATACCGAAGTATGCGGCGACGACGACGGCCGCGGCGATCGCGAGTCTCGCGACGGTGAGCCGTTCGTGCTCCTTCGCCTGGGGCCGGAGGATCTGGCCGTAGATGTCGTGCGCGACGGCGCTGCTGATGACGAGGAGCAGACCGGATGCGGTCGATAGTGCTGCGGCGAGGCCACCCGCGGCGACGAGTGCAACGACGAACGGCATCAGATTCGCCATTTCGGGCAGCGCGAGGACGATGATGTCGCGGTCGATGCTGGCGGTCAGGCCGGCGCCGCCGAACAGTTCAGCGGCCTGCATGATGCCATCTGCATTGGCATCACGGAGCGTGATGAGGCCGGTTTCGATCCAGTTGCGAACCCAGCCGATGGTCTGCACGGCCTCGACGGGCTGTCCGGCCAGCGTGTCGAGCATGTAGTAGCGGGCGAAGATCGCGACGGCGGGCGCGGTCGTGTACAGGAGTGCAATGAAGAGGAGCGCCCAGCCTGCGCTCCAGCGAGCGGCGCGCACGTTTCTGACCGTGTAGAATCGAACGATGACATGAGGCAGGCCCGCGGTCCCGACCATGAGCGCCATCGTGATGGCGAAGACATTGATCTTCGAAAAACTGGTGAATGACTCGCTGTAGGCGGCGAGGCCCAGTTCGGCGGAGAGACCGTCGAGGCGGGGCAGCACGTTGCCAATGGCGAGTTGCGGAATCGGCACGCCGGTCAGGACGAACGCGATCGCGATGGCTGGAACGAGATAAGCGAGAATGAGCACGCAGTACTGCGCGACTTGTGTGTAGGTGATGCCCTTCATGCCGCCCCAGACGGAGTACACGGCGACGATCACCATGCCGATGAGGACGCCGGCCTCGACGCTCACGCCGATGAACCTGCTGAAGACGACGCCCACACCGCGCATCTGACCGGCGACGTAGGTGAAGCTGATGAAGATGGCTGCAATGACGGCAACGACGCGCGCGACATTCGAGTAGTAACGCGCCGCTACGAAATCCGGGACCGTGTACCAACCGAAGCGGCGCAGAAAGGGGGCGATGAGTAGCGCGAGCAGGACGTAGCCGCCGGTCCAGCCCATGAGATACACACTGCCGTCCGCACCCATGAACGCGATGAGACCGGCCATCGAAATGAAGCTGGCCGCGCTCATCCAGTCGGCGGCGGTGGCCATGCCGTTGGCGACCGCCGAGACTCCTCGCCCTGCGACGTAGAACGCCTCCGTCGTCCGGACGCGGCTCCAGATGGCGATGCCGATGTACAGCGCGAAGCTCAGTCCGATCGTGATGAACGTCCACGTCTGGACCGACACCCGTCACGCCTCCGGATCGCGGCCAGCGCGCCATGCGTTGATGAAGATGAGCGCGACGAAGATGTAGATTGCGCCCTGCTGCGCCATCCAGAATCCGAGCGGTACGCTGCCTGGACGGATCCGGTTCAGCCGGTCGACGAACAGAACGCCGAGGCCGGGGCCGGCAATGAACCAGATCACGAGGAACAGCAGCGTGCGGCGCAGGACGCGCTGCCAATACATGGTGCTCATGCCCGGGCGCGCCGTGAGCGGTTGGCCGGTGGATTCACGTGGACACACCGTTCTTCAGGACATCCTCCATCGCTTGTACGAAGAGGTCGACTTCCTGAAGGCGAGTGTAGACATTGGGCGTGACACGGATGCCCTTGAACTCGTCGTGATTGATGGGCGTCACGAAGATGCGCCGGGTCTTCCACATATGGTCGGCGAGTGCGACCGGTTCGATGCCGTCGATGCCGACATTGGCGAGGCCGCACGACATGGCCGGCTCGAACGAGGTGTGCAGCCGGATGCGAGGCCGTCCCTCGAGCGGGCGCATCCAGCGATCGCGCAGGTAGCGCAGGCGCGCCGCCTTCCGTTCGCCGCCGATGCCTTCGTGGAAGGCAAGAGCTTCGGCAATCGCGTTGTGGTTCGCAGCCGGGTGCGTGCCGATTTCTTCGAACTTGCGGATGTCCGCATCCATCGCCGGAGGCGCGGCCATCAGCGGCCAGATGTCCCTGATCCTCTCGCGGCGCACGTACAGGAACCCTGTCCCGTGCGGCGCGAGCAACCACTTGTGCAGGCTGGTCCCATAGAAGTCGCACTCGAGATCATCGCGTGTGAACGGGAAGTGCGCGTACGCGTGCGCGCCATCGACAATGACCTCGATGCCGTGCACCTTCGCCATGCGCACGATGTCGCGGATGGGGAAGATCTGGCCGGTCAGGTTCGTGATATGGCAACAATGAATGACCCTGGTACGCGGGCCGATGGCGCGCTCGAAGCGGTCCACGAGATCCTGCATCGATGGCGGTGGCACGGGAAACGAAATCTTCTTGATGACGATGCCTTCACGGCGCGCGCGCTGGTCCCATGTCGTGAGCATGCGGCCGTAGTCCTGGTTCGTGGTCAGGACCTCATCGCCTGGCTCGAGGTGCATGCCGAGCTGCACGATCTCGAGCGCTTCGGACGCGTTGCGCGTGATGGCCATCTCCTCGGGATCGCACCCGAAATTGCGGGCGAGCTGGAGACGAACACTTTCGATCTGCGGCTCGACAAGCTGCCACATCGAGTAGGCGGGCGCCTCGTTCGAAATCGCGAGGTATCGCGCCATTGCTTCCTGCACGACGCGCGGAGACGGGCTCACGCCGCCGTTATTCAGGTTGACGATGGTGCGATCGACGGTGAACGCGCGCTGGATCTCGTTCCAGTAGCCTTCGTCCTGCGCAACCTCAGCGGGAGACCGCTGATCGAGGAAACGACCAGCTCCTTCCATCACGCGCGCCCAATCATCCCTCAGGGCAGGAGGCAGAACTGCTACACCAGCGAACATCCGACCGAAGAACTCGCGGCGAGTCGGCATGATGCCTCCGTTTTCCGGATTCGTCCGGGTTTGCGGTTCGCGCTGCGGACCGCGAGCAATATAGGTCCGGCCCTGTCGTTGCGCGAGCGGCCGGTCCCTTCGCTCACCGGGCCAGTCAACGGCTCATACGCCGCCGGCAACGTGAAGCACCTCTGTCAGCAGCCACCATACACCGACGAGCAGGATCCCGCCGGGCACGACATAGCGGAGCCAATAATATAAGAATATGGTCAGACGTGTCACAGCCGGTTCCGTGTCGGGGCCGGCACCGGGGGCTGCCAGCTGACGCAGGGCCGCCGACCGATCGAGACACCACGCGAACGCGATGACGGCCAGGGCCGCGCCGAGGGTCTGCATTCCCGAACCGAACGTGAGATCCCACGGCACGAAGATGCCCATGTTGATCATGGGCGGCACGGCCAGCAGCGTGACGATGGCGATCACGATGGGTACGGCTGAGCGGCGTTGCAAGGATGTGTTATCCGTCAGACCGACGACGAGGACCTCGAATGCGGCAATTGCGGAGAGGAGTGCAGCGAAGAAGAGCGCGGCAAAGAAGAGGATGGAAAAGAGAGCGCCGCCGGGCATTGCGTTGAACACGCGAGGGAGTGTATCGAAGATGAGGCCGGGCCCGCTGCCGGGTTCGAGGCCGAACGCGAACACGGCGGGGAAGATGGCGAGGCCGGCGAGCAGGCCGGCCGCGGTGTCAGCGCCGGCGGTCGCGATGGCGTCCCGAGCGAGGTTCTCGCGGCGGTCGAGGTAGGAGCCGTAGACGACCATGAAGGTTCCGCCCAGGCTGAGCGAGAACACGACCTGGCCGAGGGCCGCGACCATCACCTCGCCGGTCAGGTCGGAGAGTTGGAACTTGAGCAGGTACCAGTGCAGTCCTTCGAACGAGCCGGGCAGGGTGAGCCCACGCACGATGACGATGATGAGCGCGACGAAGAGCAGAGGAACGAGGTGGCGGCTGACGGCCTCGATGCCCGATCGCAACCCGCGCACGAGCACGAGCGCAGCGCAACCGAGCACGAGGGCGAGGCACATGACCTGGAGCAGGAAGGATCGCGGATCGAAGCCGGTCTCGGGTGGCAACGCCGAGGCAGGGTCGAACGCCGGGATCACGAGGCGAACGAGTGGAGCGAGCGCGAAACATAACACCCAGCCGACCGCAACCGAGTAGTACGCACTCGACGCCATGACGATCGTGAAGAAGAACCAGCCGGTGGCGCGGCCGAAGGGGAACCGTGCGCGCTCGAAGGCGCCCACAGTGCCGCGTCCGGTGTGCCGTCCGAGCGACCACTCCGCCATGAGTCCCGGGATGCCGATGACGACGACCAGCAACAGGTAGAACAGCACGAAGGCGGCGCCGCCGAAGCGGCCGACGAGGTAGGGGAAGCGCCAGAAGTTGCCCAGCCCGACGGCCACGCCGATCATGGCCGTGATGGCCGCGAAGCTCGTCGTGAACGTAGGCCGGGCCGTCGCCTCGATCGGGTCAGTCCCCGCGGCGATGCGTTGCTTCACGCCATTCCCTGTGCACAGCGCATTACAGGCGGGGATCGATGAGTGCTTTGATGATGCGGCCAGCCGCGACGTCGTCAAGGGCCGTGTCTGCGCGATCGAGACCGTAGCGGTCGAGGGTTAGACGGGACCATGGCATCGCGCGCTCCGCATCGCGCATCAATTCGACTGCGCGGTAGAAGTGCGAGAAATCGGAGCCCCAGCAGCCGCGCACGTCGAGATGTTTCCGGTTCAGATCGGAGTGCGGATTGAAGCCCGTATCGCCGTGGTCTGTGTACTGGCCGACGACGACGACCCTCCCGGCTTCGCGCGTGAAGCGCATGGCCTGTACGGCGGCTTCGGGCGGGCCGGCCGCCTCGATCGTGACATCGGCGCCGCGGCCTTGCGTTCGCGACCGAACCCAGTCCTCGCGCTCGGCGGGCGACGTGCTCTCGAAGTCGAGCGTGTCTGTCGCACCGACCGCTCGAGCGGCCGCCAGCCTCGCCGCGGGTGCACCGATGCACAGCACGCGGGCGCCACGCATGCGCGCCAGGATCACGAGCGAGAGACCGACCGGGCCGCTGCCGAGTACCAGCGTGGTATCGCCAATGCCGATGTCGGCGCGCTCGATCGCATGCAGCGCCGTCGGCAGGGAACACCCGCCCGCCATGAACGCCGCCGGATCCATGCCGTCCAGCCGGATCACCTTCGTGCCCGGCCTGAGGTACACGCTCTCGGCCCAGCCACCGGCAAGCCCATCCTTTTCACCGTAGGTGATGCCGTATACTCGCCGCTCCGGACAGCGCGTCGTCGCCTTCGCGACGAGGCAGTGCCAGCACGCGTTGCAGGTGCGATGCACATCGAGGAACGTCACGCGATCGCCTTCCGCGAAGGGGACGCCGTGCACATCGCGCACGTTGCCACGGACCTGCTCGAGAATGCCGGCGCTGACATGGCCCGGAATCAATGGATACGGTACGCCCGTGAGCCGGCCGGCGCGCAGGTGAACGTCCGTACCGCACACCTCGCTCAGTTCGACTTCCATGAGCGCAGAGTCCGGCTCCAGCGCGGGCACGGGAAGCGAACGGACCTCGACTGGCCTGTTCGGTCCGGGGATCACGGCTGCACGTACGGTCGCGGTTTTCATAGGACGCAAGGCACGGGTTGGCGGTTGCTGGGGACGGCGCCCACAGCGGCCAGCGAACTCGACTGTGGCGCTGGGGCCCGCAGCGCGGCAGTTTGGGGAGCGAACTGGCGGACGTATCGCGTGGTCGCCGGGTCGTTCTCACACTCGCGCCAGGAGGCCTCAATGGTCCTGCTGACTCAGGCCCTCGCCGAGTACGTCGGCGTGACCGCGCAACGTGTGGGTCACGTGCTGGGCCATCACGTGGAGGACGCGTCCCGCTTCGTAGCCGAACACGAGTTGCTCGCGATTGGCGGCGTCATCGGAATCCTGTTCCTTGTGTTCGGCCGGCGCCGCCGGCGCCAGTGATGTGTCATCCGCTCCTGCCGCGGCAGCGTTCATTGCGAACGGTGTACGCGATCTGGAGAATCTTCCACTCGTCATCGAGGCGAGCGAGGTGAAACGCATCGATGCCGCAATGACTGAAGGTCTCACCGCGGAAGAAATCGTAGTACGTCCAGACGGCGGCGAGATTGCCGTCGACGACGACATCAGGATCGCGGAACCGTTCGTCATAGCGGATCGATGCGGAGGCAATGGACCGAACGAAGTCGTCGACACCGGAAACGCGGATGGATGAGGGTGTCGGGCCGGCGGAAGGAACGAACACCTTCGCATCGGGATGGAAGACGCTGCGAACTGCGGCGGTGTCGCTGGCGCGCATCGCATCGAACAGCTGCTGCACGGTGCTGACGGCCTCGCGGATGGCCGGATCGAGCGGCGGGTGTTTCTCGCCGTATTTCGTGCGCCGGGTCGCGAGGTCGAAGACGTCGCCGGATTCGAGGAAATAATACGGTGTGCCGGGGGCATCTGCTGCGTTGTAGAAGGCGACCTTGCTGCGGCCGATGACCTGTGCTTCGTTGCCGCGGACGAGGATGGCTGTGCCTTCGTCGAGGCCAATGCCGAGCAGGTCCGGGTGCTTCGCGATGACGGCGAGCATGTCAGCCTCGCGGCCGCGTGCCGTGAGGTGCTGGTCGATGGCTGCGCCGCGCAGGAACCCGAATCCCGCTTCGTGCCCTTCCGCCATCACGATGTGGTTGCCTTCGGGCGCACCGCGCACCATGTACGAGGCCTGAATCGAAGCGCCCGCTGAAGATCCGCCGATCACGCCGCCGCGGTCCAGCAGCGCGAACAGCTCCCGCAACGTGCGCGTGCCGAGATACGCATCGGCGAGCCGCCATTGACGGCCACCGGGAATCCAGACGGCCGTTGCGCTGCGCAACGGTGCGACGAAGGCCTCCGAGTCTGCAACATTCCGATCGCGCGTGTGCAGCACGGTCACGCTCGCGACGCCCGCATCGCGGAACAGCTCCGTCCCGCTCCAGTCCGTGGGAAATGAGTCCTGCTCACCCGCCGTCGGAATCACAACAATGCGAGCCGACTTGCCGCCTGCAAGATCCAGGAACCGGTCCGTGATCTCGCTGTCGAGGCGGCCGCCGCCTGCGATGATGAGCGCACCCGTGCTCGGGCCGATCTGCGGCTGTGCAGACACCGGCAATGGCACCAGAAACGGGCTCATCAGGCCGATCACGACAGCCGCCAGCGTCACCGGCGTCGGGTCATAACGCCGCAACACGCGACGTCCCATGGCGAGAGACAACCAGCGCCTCCGCGGGCCCGGGCCCTTCAGCATCCGCCGAGGCTTGACACCAGGCCGGATCGGCGCCGCCAGAGTCGCATTGGAAAGGCAGAACACGGTGGGCTCCATCGTCGGTCGGATCGTTTTCGGCATGACCCTGCATCCTTCGGGTGGCGTCGCGCGACCGCCGCGTGATCGAATGCCTGTATGGCCGCCGTCAATCTAGGGTTGAGGACGGATCCGTTCCAGAGGAACGTGGGATGGTGCGTTTATCGGGTGGTTTGTCGGGTGCGTTTGTCGGGTGCGTTCCTGGGGCTGGTTTCTGGATCGGGGGAACCGGACGCGGGCTGACTCCCCCCGGAACAAACCGTTCAGTCGTTTCCGTTGCCGTTCAACCAGCAACCAGCCCCAGAAACCAGCCCCAGAAACGATTTCACCCTCGATCCACGACATACACATTCCGTTGCGGCGTCGGGACCATGACAAGACCCACGATATTCACGTGTTCCGGAACGTTGATCACGTACGCGATGGCGTCGGCGACATCGGCGGCGGTCAGTGGCTGGAATCCTTCGTACACCTTGCGCGCGCGTTCTTCATCGCCGTGGAATCGCACGACAGAGAACTCGGTCTCGACGTATCCGGGATCGACACTGGAAACGCGGATGGGCGTACCCGCGACGTCGAGGTTGATGCCATCGGAAAGTGAGCGCACGGCGGCCTTGGTTGCGGCGTAGACGTTGCCGCGCGGATAGGTCAGATGGGCGGCTGTACTGCCGAGGTTCACGATGTGACCGCGTCCGCGTTCGATCATGTGTGGCAGAACGGCGCGCGTGACACTGAGAAGTCCCTTGACATTGGTATCGATCATCGCGTCCCAGTCGGCCGGGTCACCGTCCTGAAGGCGATCGAAACCACTCGCGAGCCCGGCATTGTTGAGCAGGATGTCAGGGACATCGCCGGCTTCGACGATTGCAGCGGTCGCGGCGTTGACTGCATCACGATCGCGCACATCGACGGCGGCGACGTGAACGTGGCCGCCGTGTTCGGCTTCGATCGCATCGGCCAGGTGAACCAGACGATCGAGTCGTCGAGCCCAGAGGATCAAGCGCGCGCCGTCCGCCGCGAATCGGCGGGCGCACGCCTCGCCGATTCCCGAGCTGGCGCCCGTGATGAGGATGAGCCGGTCCCTGATGCGGTTCATGGCATTCGTGGAATAGGTCGATGGACCTCGCGAGTCTCAGTGTGCGGCAGGTGTCGCACCAGCGGGTGCGTCCGTTCGCAACTCGGCTGGCCGCTTCGCGAAGTCGTCATCGATCAGGACGACATCGAAGCCCTGACGTTCGAGGAACGACGATGCGGAGCCGGCGCGGCCGCCGCCGCCACAGTGTACGTGGAGCGGGTCGTCCCTGGGGATCTCGGCGAGGCGAGGCGCGAGCCGGGTGTGGGCGACGTTGATGGCGTTCGGGATGTGACCGGCCTCGTATTCGGCAGTGCCGCGGACATCGAGGACCATCGGCTCATCGGAATCACGCCGTCGCGCCAGTTCGTTGAAATCGATGACGGGCGTCGTTCGCAGGGTGCCACCCGTCTCGCCGAATGCAGCCAGATCCGCTGGCGTCGCATAACTCACGATGCGGTCGAGGCCGATGCGAATGAGGTCGAGGACTGCACTCTGGATGACTGCCTCGTCCGCGATCAGATGAATGGACTGGTCCGGCCGGACGTACGAGCCGGCAATCGTCGGGAATGACTTGTTGAACGGGGCGTGAATCGAACCCGGAAGATGCGCAGCCATGAACTCCGGTCGTGAATGCCGCGTATCGAGCACCACAGCGTTGTCCTCACGAGCGAGTGCGGCGAGTGCGGCGACCGGTGCTCGCTCGGGGGCCGGCACGTTCCCGAGAAGCGGCGGACCGTCGCGATTCTGCTGCTTCATACGCGCGAAGTACGGCGGCGGCTCCGGCTGGCCGGCGAGAATGAAATCGACGAAGTCGTTTTCGCCGGCGTCGACCGCCGCAAACGCGGGACTGAAGCGTCGCTCGTAACCGACCGTGGTTTCGGGTACGGCGCCGAGAGCCTTGCCACAGGCGCTGCCGGCGCCATGGCCAGGCCAGACCTGGAGGTAGTCGGGCAGCGCAAGGAAATCGATCGCAGAACGGTAGAGCTGCTGTGCGGACGGCTTCATGGCACCCGCGATGCCCGCTGCGGATTCGAGCAGGTCAGGCCGGCCGAGGTCCCCGACAAAGACGAAATCGCCGGTTGCCATGCCCATCGGCGCGTTCGCGCCGGTAACGCGGTCCGTGACGAGGTAGCTCACGTGCTCCGGCGTATGGCCGGGCGTGTGGACTGCACGGATCTCGATGTAGCCGATGCGGAACGTGTCGCCATCCTTCAACAACGTGACATCGTACTTTGCGTCATCGATCCACGTGTATTTCCACTCGGGTGGCGCTTCACCGGGCAGGTAGACGTGCAGGCCGAGACGCTCTGCAAACTCGCGCGCACCCGAAAGGAAGTCCGCGTGGATGTGTGTCTCGGCAACGGCCCGGATCGTCAACCCCTCCGCTTCGGCGATCCGGATGTAGCGATCGATGTCCCGCTCGGGATCGATGATCAGCGCATCCTTCGTCTGTTCGCACGCGACGAGGTACGCGTACTGCGCGAGTCGTTCGTCGAAGATCTGCCGGAACAGCATCGTCCATTCTCCTTGCTTCAATGAGGCAGATGCGGTCGCAGCCAGGCATACACCCAGGTCCCCGCCAGTGCGCTGGCCAGTGCGACCAGCAGCACCGTCGCGCCCGATCCGATCAGTGCGAAGATCGGACCCGGACAGGCACCGAGCAGCGCCCAGCCGAAACCGAAGATCGTACCTCCGATCCAGTAACGCCGGAGCCACGGCGTCTGTTCCTTCGGCGGAATCACGATCGGGGCACCGCCCCAGGCACGCATCTGATAACGCCGGATGAACCATACGGATGCGGCGCCGACCGCAATCGCCGACCCGATGATGCCGTACATGTGGAAACTCTGGAATCGGAACATCTCCTGGATGCGGAACCACGAAATGACTTGCGATTTCACGAAGACAATGCCCAACCCGATCCCGAGCAACAGGTAGACGAGCATCGCCAGGGGCCGCTCGCCCGCGCCACCCGCCGGCTGTTGTGTGTACGCGATCACCGGTTGTTCGTCCGCAACCGGCGGCGTCCGGAGAACCGTGCTCATGACCCTGCCGGTTCCATCACCGGAGGATGAGCGGCAGGACGAGGTGCGTGACGATCAGGCCGCCCGCGAAGAAGCCGATCACGGCGACGAGCGAAGTCCGCTCGAGCGCGGAAAGACCGGAGATGGCGTGACCCGATGTGCAACCTCCGGCGTAACGCGCGCCGAACCCGACCAGGAAGCCACCCCCGACGAGCGAGACCAGAGCTGGCACAGAGAGCAGAGCATTCCACGCGAAAATCTCGCGTGGCACCATTCCTTCGAATCGCTCGATGCCGAGCGCTTGCAGGTCCGCTCGCGTCGCATCCGAAATCGCAAGAACCGCATCCGGCGAACTCAGCCAGTGTGCCGCGATGTATGCACCGATCAGGACGCCCGCCGCAAACGTCAGATTCCACAGACCGCTGCGCTTCCAGTCGTATCGCAGAAACTCATTCCTGCCGGGATAAATGGCCGCGCACATGTGCCGGAAGTTCGACGAGATACCAAACTGTTTGCCGCCCAGGAACAGCAGGAGCGGCACGATGAGCCCGATGAGCGGTCCGGCGACATACCACGGCCATGCCTGAGCAGTGCTTTCCATTCTCGATCCTTTCCAGCGAATCCCCCGGATCGTACCCTGCTCACCGGAGCGCGTTGCAGCTTACCTGCGTGGCGTCGCTCACGCCACCCGCCGCCCGCGGCTGTGGTCCAGGGGGCAAGCTGTTGGTTTCCCAGTGAGGGGATCCGTTCATCGCCTCTTGGTCGTGAGGGGCGCCACGACTACTCTCCTGTGGCAACGCAGTGAATCGTCCTTCTTCTTCGACGGGGTCCATGACGGAATCAACCTCGAGGGCGTGGCCGAACGGCGCACCGGCGGTCGGGCAGCGCGCCGAGCGATCGCGCCTCGTTTCCGAAAGCGACATCCTGCGCTTCACGGAGATCAGCGGCGATCGCAACCCGCTCCACTACGACGAGGCCGCTGCGCGCGCGTCGCCGTTCGGCCGCATCATCGTGCAGGGCGGTGTCACATCGGCGATTCTGAACGCGATTGTTGCGCATGACCTGCCCGGCCCCGGTTCCGTTTTCCTGCACGTCGCGTGGGATTTTCGCGCGCCCGTCCGTCCGGGCGACACGATCACCGGCGAGGTCGAGGTCCTCGAAGTCCGGGTGGACAAGCCGGTCACGAAGCTGCGCACGACGGTCATGCGCAACGACGGCACCGTTGTCCTGGAGGGGAACGCGGTCTGCTACACCGCTTCACTGTTACCGCCGGCTGACATCGATAACACGCAATGACTCAGTCGATGGTCACGACCTGCCGGTACTCGGGGGCGAGCGAATCCCACCCGAGGCGCCCGCGGATGCGCTCGCGAAGGGCAGCCGCCGCGGCGGGCTCGCCGTGCACGATATACGTGTTGCGTGGTGCGTGCTCGAAGCCGGACAGCCAGTCGAGGATCTCGACCGCATCGGCGTGAGCGGACAGTCCATCGAGGACGGCGACTTCGGCTTCGATCCGGACATCGGCGCCGTGGATGCGCACTTCCCGAGCGCCGCCGAGCATGGCCGACCCGCGCGTTCCCACGGCCTGGTAGCCGACGAAGAGAACGGTGTTCTTCGCATCCGATGCGAATGCCTTCAGATGGTGAAGAACGCGGCCGCCGGTCGCCATGCCACTGGCGGAAATGACGATCTTGGGCAGGTCACTCCGGTCGATGCTCTTTGATTCGTCGACCGAGTTCACGATGCGCGTCGTTGCGAACGTGGTCTCGGTCTCGCGCGCATCGAGTTTGTGCAGCTCGTGATGTTCGTGGAACAGACCGGTCACGTTCGCCGCCATCGGGCTGTCGAGGTAAATCGGGATGTCGGGAATCTGACCGGCCTGTTTGAGCACGTGGACGTAATACATGATGAGCTGTGACCGGCCAACTGCATTGGCCGGGATGATGACGGTCCCGCCGCGAGCTGCCGTTCTGCGGATGATGGCGGCCAGGGCCCGCGACGGATCGCTGTCCGAGTGGTCCCGGTTGCCGTACGTCGATTCGACGAGCAGAACATCCGCTTTGCGCAGCGCGGTGGGCGGGAAGAGGATCGGATCGTCGGGCCGGCCGAGGTCGCCCGAAAACGCGATCGTCAGTCCACCGCGCTTCACCGTGATGAAGGCGGCTCCCAGGATGTGCCCGGCATTGTCGAAGCGGGCGTGAAGGCCATCGCCGAGATCGAAGTCCTGGCCATAGGGTATGGGGTGCATCCGCTTCAACGCATGTTCGGCTTCCGCCTGCGTGTAGAGCGGCAGTGCAGGGTCGTGCTTCGAGTAGCCTCGCCGATTGGCGCGTTCGGCTTCTTCCTCCTGGATGTGACCGCTGTCGGGCAGCAGGATGCCGCACAGGTCACGCGTCGCGGCGGTGCAGTACACGGAGCCGGCGAAGCCGTTCTTCACGAGCAACGGCAGGTACCCGCTGTGATCGAGGTGTGCGTGTGTGAGCACGACGGCATCGATCGCCTTCGGGTCGATGGGCATGGCCGCCCAGTTGCGCTTGCGCAGTTCCTTGAGACCCTGGAACAGGCCGCAGTCGAAGAGGACCTGGCGGGATCCGGTGTCGAGCAGGAACTTCGAACCGGTCACCGTCTGCGTGGCTCCGAGAAACGTGAGTCGCATGCCCCTCCCCCGTGGTCAGAGATCTCCGGAAATCATGGCTCCGCCAGCTCGACCGCAGCTGGACCGTCGCCGTCAGGTTAACCCCGGAGAACGATTCCGGCACGGCCGCCGCCGAGTTGGCTTGCCGCCGCTCGCGATCCCATCTATCCTCACGCCTACCCGATCCCCGTTCCTCGTTCCACGAGTCGATGGATGGCACTCCCCCGATTCTCCATACTGCTTCTCTCGCTGACTGCACCGTCCGTAGCCGCTGCGCAGGCGCCGGCAATGCAGGCCGCCTTCGACAGCGCTGCATTGGCGTGGGACGCAGGGGCGTATCCGGACGCGCTCGAGCGCCTGCTCGGCCTCTTGCAGACACCGGGCTCGGAAACGCTGGAGCCGGCCATTGCGCTCCTGACAGGCGAGTGGTACCGATCGCTCGAGATCACGAAGGACGGACGCGCCCCGCGCTGGAGCCGTGACAGCCGCCACTTCGCATGGGAGAGCGGCACAGGCGATGCCTTGCGCACGCATATCGCCGTCGTCGAAGGCGCGAACACGATTCGACCGCTCGCCGAGCTGCGCGGATTCGGGCTCGTCTTCTCGCCGGATGCCGGACGCATCGCATGGCTGTCCATCCCCGATCTGCCTGCGCTTCGCACCGCACGCGCCGAGCTCGTAGGGTTGCGCGGCCAGGAAGCCGCACGGAAGCGCCAGGAAATCGCTGCCATCGAGCGCGAGAACGCCCGCGTCCACCTACGCGACCTCGCGACCGGTGACGAACGCGATGTTACGACAGACAGCGTGGCGCCGTTCGCCCTCGTGTTCGGCGGCGATGGTGAACTCTACGCTGCTGGCAGCCCGCGCGGCGAGTTGACGGCCGCCCGCATCGTGCGTCTGACCGGTGCGAACTCGCCGGCAACCATCGACATCCGTGCTGCGGAAGTGTCCGTTTCCGACGTGCGATCCCTCGGCGCAGCGCGGTTCCTGCTCGCTCTGGGCCGCGATCGCTTCGCGGTCGTCGATGCAGCGACGGGCGAGCAGCGCACATACCAGGGCAGTGCAGCTGCCACATCCAGCGACGGCCGCTTCCTCGTGTTCCTGGCCAGCGGCGGCGATGAAACGGCGATCCATGTTCTCGACACGACGACGGACACCGATCCGCGTCTCGTCAAACGCTCGACCCTGCCGCTCGCCAGCCCCGCCGTGTCACCGGACGGCTCGCGCATCGCGTTCCAGATGATGCCCCGTGAGAACTGGGAAGTCTACGTCATTCGCACTGATGGCGAAGCGGAGGTCCGCGTGACCCGCGAAATTCAACATGACCTCCAGCCGCATTTCCTTGCCAATGACACGCTCCTCGCGCTCATCGGCGAAGGCCGGCACCGCCGCTCTTACCTCTATGATCTGGCCCGCGCTGCACAGCCGCCCGGCACTGCGGCGCTGATGACGGCGAACGCAGCCAGCGGCACACCGGGTCGCATCCGTCTTCACCATAACAATCTGGTACGAACGGTTGCGCCCGAGTACGAGTGGGCGCCTGCGCCGGACGGGCAACGGCTTCTCATCGTGGCCGACCGTGATGGCAATACGATCTCGGCGGAGCGCAGTCTGACGTTGCTGGACAGGACCGGCCACGCGACGGGCGAGGAACTCGTTGCACGAATCCAGACGAGTCTCGAGGCAGAGAAAGCCCTCCGCGTGGCGGGCGAGCGTTCCTTCGCGGCCATCGGGCCGGCCGTCGCGGATGTCGTTGCCAGGGTATCGACCGCGCGCATCTACGGCTACGCCAATGACCTTTTCCAGTTCGACTCGAAGTTCGTGACGCAGCCGGGCAATCAGAAGGCGATCGAGTATATCGCCGCGCAGCTCACGTCGTTCGGCTACGAACCGGAGCTGCAATGGTTCGAGGCGCGCGGTGTGCGTACGGCCAACATCATTGCGACGTTGCGAGGAAGAGAAGATCCCGATCTGGTCTACGTGGTGAGCAGCCATTTCGACTCGGTCGAACGCGGTCCGGGCGCGGACGATGACTCGTCCGGAACGACGGCGCTGCTCGAGGCCGCCCGCGTCATGGCCGGATCACCGCAGGCAGCGACGATCCAGTTCGCGTTCTTTACGGGCGAGGAGGCGGGTTTGTTGGGCAGTCGCGAGTATGTACGCAGGGCGGTGGCCAGCGGAACGAGCATCGTCGGGGCGCTCAACAACGACATGATCGGCTTTGCCAATGATCATCGCCTCGACAATACGATCCGTTACTCGAACGACGGCATCCGTGACATCCAGCACGCCGCCGCGTTCCTGTTTACCGATCTCATCACGTACGATGCGCGTTATTATCGCAGCACCGACGCGGCAGCCTACTATGAGGCGTACGGCGATATCGTAGGCGGCATCGGCAGTTATCCCATTCTTGGCAATCCGCATTACCACCAGTCGCACGATGTCCTCGAGACGATCAATCAGCAGCTGGTCGCGGAAGTCTCGAAGACGACGGTCGCGACGCTGATGCTGCTGGCATCGAGTCCGTCGCGTTTGACGGCCGCGCGTGTCACGCGGGATGGCAACAGCGCGATTGTGACATGGGATGCGGCCGTCGAGTCCGGCGTCGGCGAGTACATCGTCGCATGGGGACCGGCGGGCGAAGCGCCGCGCCAGACGATCCGCGTGCAGCGGCCGGTTGCGACGCTTCAGAATGTTCCGGCCACCGATGTCATCCGCGTGAAGGCCGTGAACGACAGCGGCGCCGTGAGTTGGGACTGGGCAGTCGCCGCCGCGCGTTGAGTCATCGTTTCGTACTGCAACCGATGGTGATCCATGCGAAGCAAGGGCGTTCCGTGTTGGGGCCGGGAATTCGTTCGAAGCGCTGTGCTTTTCACGATTCTGCTGTCGTCCGCGTGCGCAACAGCAGCCTCGCCGCCACCCGCTGAGCCGGGGCCGGCGGCTACGCCAGCCGCCGCGCAAGCGCAGGGGCAGCAGGGCGGGCAAGGGCAGCAGCAACGCCGGGGTGCGCGGCCGTACGCGGAAGTCATCACGGCGAGGGCCGAGACGGATGCCGGCGCGTTCACGGTTCACAGCGTTGACGATCGCTGGTACTTCGAGGTCCCGGATTCATTGCTCGGTCGCGATATGCTGTTCATCAGCCGGATCGCTGGGGTGCCAGCGGGGCTCGGCGGCTTTACGTCGGCCGGGACATCCGTGCACGAGAGAGTGCTGCGCTTCGAGCGGGCGAGCGATCGCCTGATTGCACGCCATGTGCAGTTCGACGCGGTGGCGGATGAGACGCAGCCCATCGCGCTGTCCGTCGAAAGCAACAACTTCGGGCCGATCCTTGCGGCGTTTCCGATCCAGGCGTTCGGGGCGGACAGCGCAACGTACGTGATCGACGTGACGGACTTCTTCGCGGGCGATACGCCGGCGATCAGTGGACTCACACCGGCGCAACGGCGCCAGTACCAGGTGCGGCGGCTGGACACCGCGCGCAGCTTCGTCAATCGCGTGCACAGTTATCCAGAGAACATCGAAGTCCGGCACACGCAGACGTTCGATGCAGGCGCGCCGCCCGGCGACGAGGCCACGAACACGATTTCGCTGCTGATGCGGCAGTCGATCGTGCTGCTGCCCCTCGAACCGATGCGGCCTCGTTATGCCGACGAGCGTGTCGGCTTCTTCTCGATTCGGCGCGTGAACTACGGGCTCGACGAAATGAAGGCCGCCGAGCAGAGGTTCATCCGGCGCTGGCGCCTCGAGCCGAAGGACCCGGCGGCATACGCGCGAGGTGAACTCGTCGAGCCCGTGAAGCCCATCGTTTACTATATCGATCCGGCAACGCCGCCCAGGTGGCGGCCATACGTGCGCATGGGCATCGAGGACTGGCAGAAGCCGTTCGAGACTGCGGGCTTCCGGAACGCGATCATCGCGATGGACCCGCCATCGCCCGAAGAGGATCCGGAATGGGACCCGGAAGACAGCCGCTACTCGGTCGTTCGCTGGGCGGCTTCCCTGGTCCGTAACGCGGTTGGTCCGAGCACGTCCGATCCGCGCACCGGCGAGATCATCGAGAGCGACATCACATGGTACCACAACCATATGAGGTCGTACCGAAACCGCCTGCTCATCGAGACGGGCGCGGCAAATCCGGTGGCGCGTACGCTCGACATCCCCGAAGCACTGATGGGTGAGACGATGCGCCAGGTCATCGCGCACGAGGTCGGCCACGCCCTCGGACTGCCGCACAACATGGTAGGCTCGAGTTCGTTCCCGGTCGATTCGCTGCGGTCGCCCACGTTCACCAGTGTGTACGGCGTGTCACCGTCCATCATGGATTACGCGCGACAGAACTACGTTGCACAGCCCGGCGACGGCCTCCAGCCGAAGGACTTCATTCGCCGCATTGGCCCGTATGACCACTATGTGATCAACTGGGGATACCGCGTGTTGAAGGACAGCGGGAGGAGTGGTCGCGGGGCTGGCGCCGGAGGCGTTGGCGGTGGGGGAGGCGTTGGTGGGAATCGCGCGGCTGGCGCCGGAGGCGTTGGCGGAGGCGTTGGCGGAGGCGATGGCGGAGGCGCATGGACGCCTGAAGAGGAACGGCCGATTCTGGACCGCTGGATTCAGGAGAAGGCAGGCGATCCGCGTTACCGTTATCTGCCCCAGAACGTAAGCGGCGCCGATCCCCGTTCGCAGACGGAAGACATTGGCGATGATCCGGTCCGTGCCAGCGGCTTCGCGGTCGCGAACCTCAAGCGCGTCGTGCCCAACCTCGTCGAGTGGACCTCACGCCCGGGCGAGAACTACGACGACCTCACCGAGCTGTACGGCGAGCTGATCGGAATGTGGTCACAATACATGGGCCACGTCGTCACGGTCATTGGCGGAGTGAACGTCGTCCTCAAGTCCAGCGATCAGGGCGGGGCGGTCTACACGGGTGTGCCCGAGGCACGCCAGAAAGCAGCGCTCGAGTTCCTGCGCCAGAATGTGTTCGAGACACCGGACTGGCTGGCGCCGAAGCAGATTCTCGATCGTGTCGGCCCGCCCGCTGGCGCAACATCGGTCGTGAACCGACAGGTCGGCATCGTGAATCAGTTGCTCGACACTCGCCGCCTCGGCCGCCTTCAGGAACAGGAGGCGATCGACGCAGCCAACGCGTATCCGCTCGCGGAATACATGGCTGACCTGACGAGCACACTTCTGGGTGACGCTTCGCCGGGTGCCAGCCGGCGCGCTCTTCAGAGGGCATACATCGAGCGGCTGGCGCTGCTCATCTCACCGCCAGAGCCGCCGGCCGGCGGTGGTGGCGGAGGCGGTGGTGGGGGCGGGGGCGGGGGGCCGACTTCGCCGTTGCTCGCCGTGCCGAATCTCGAGCGATCCGACATCGTCGCACTCGCCAGGGCGCAGGTGCGCCAGGTCCAGCAGCAGGCCGAAGCGCGCGCCGGTGCCTCGCCGGCCGGCCTGCAACGCGCACACTGGCGCGACCTCGCCGATCGAGCGGCTCGTATTCTCGAGCCCGGCGCGTGAACGGATGCAAGAAATTCGATTCCTGTATCGTTCAAACCATAACCGGATGATGAACATGAACCGCATCGCACTCGTCCTCCTCGGCCTCGCCGCTGCTTCGCCTGCCGCGGCGCAGGACCACATGGATCATGCTGCACAGGGAAGCCCCATGGTCGCCAGCGCGCGGAGCGTCTACGAGACGGTGCGCGGCTACATCACACGGGCCGCTGACCAGATGCCGGCCGGGGAGTACGCATTCAAGCCGACGCCCGATGTGCGCAGCTTCGGCCAGCTCATCGCGCACATCGCCAGCGGGAACTACTCCTACTGTTCCATTGGCGCAGGCGTGGAGAACCCGAACTCGGCGAACATCGAGGAGACGATTACGGACAAGGCTGGCCTCGTGAAGGCGCTCGGCGAATCGTTCGCCCACTGTGACACCGCCTACCAGGTCGACGAGATGAAGGCGCACGAGATGACGCGCATCCAGGGCGCAGAACGTCCGCGCTTCTTCGCGCTCGTGTTCAATGCCGCGCACGACTTCGAGCACTACGGCAACATCGTCACGTACATGCGCATGAAGGGGCTGGTGCCGCCATCCAGTCAGCGGTGACGTCGTCGAGGGCTCGAAATCACGCAGCAGG
>JBOHRL010000059.1:0-30781 GCA_050732695.1 Longimicrobiales bacterium
AATCGGCGGACACGTGTCCCTTCTCCGCCGGGCTCATCGCCTCGACCTCTGCCAGGATTTCGTCCCGTTTGAAGGGAATCAGGTTCAGGCTTTTCGTTTGCATGTGCATCGCACTCACCGGAGTGCCTGTCTGTCGAACGCCGAGCGGTCGCACTGCGACGTATCGGTCAGCTCGCGCTCGCAGCCGAACCGGGAACGCGAAGCGGATCGTCAGGACGGGAGGACCGGCGTGCGCTCCTGATCCGCTGCCGCGCGTTCCATGACGAGGTCGCTGGCCGACTCGGCATCGAGCGGTTCGCACAGGAGGTAGCCCTGCGCGTGGCGTATGCCGAGTCTGCGCAGTTCGGCGAGCTGTTCGAGCGACTCGACGCCGGAGGCGATGACGTGGATGGCGAGAGCGCGGCCGATGCCGAGCGCACTCTCGACGACGGCGCGGTTGCCGGCCTCACGTTCAATCGCGCGCAGGAACATGCGGTCGATCTTGATGGCTGCGATGGGCAGGCGTTGCAGGTATTGGAGCGACGAGAAGCCGGTCCCGAAGTTGTCGAGGCTGATGCCGATGCCGCGGTCACGCAGGCGGGCGATCACATCGATCAGCGATTCGACGTCTTCCATGAGCGCGGCCTCGGTCAATTCGAGGCGCAGCAGCCCGGCCGGCAGCCCGGTCGTCCGAAACAGCTCATCGAGGCGGGGAATCATCTCGGGGTCCACGATCTGGCGCGGCGTCACGTTCACACTGATGCCGAGATCGAAGCGCGCACCGGCGGAACGGTCGAGCCAGCCGTGGGCCAGGTTGACGGCATGTTCGAGCACCATCCAACCCATCTCGACGGCCAGGCCGGTCTGGTCCGCGACATCGACGAACTCGATCGGGTGCAGCAGCCCGCGCTCCGGGTGCTTCCAGCGAAGCAGCGCTTCGAACCCGGCGATTTCGCCCGATGCGATGTCGAGAATGGGCTGGTAGTGAATCACGAACTCGTTGTTACGCACGGCCCGTCGTAGATCGGCTTCGAGCTGGAGCTGTGCGACAGCACGCAGATGCATCTCCGTGTCGAACACCTCGTAGCGCGCGCCGCCGCTTGCCTTGGCGCGATACATCGCCGCATCGGCATCGGCAAGCACGTGCTTCGGCCGTTCGTGACTGCGGTCGCTGAACGCAATGCCGATGCTGGCCGATGCGGAAAGCTCCCGCTGTGCGATGCGAATCGGCAGGCCGAGTTCCTGATTGATGCGATCGGCGACGCGCGTCGCGTCGCGCACGTCCTCCACGCTGTCGAGCAGGATGCCGAACTCATCGCCGCCCAGGCGGGCGACGCTGTCCTCCTGGCGCAGACAGTTCTCCAGGCGCCGCGCCACAGCCTTCAGAAGTTCGTCGCCGGCAAGGTGGCCGAAGGTGTCATTCACGATCTTGAAGCGGTCGAGATCGACGAACAGGACGGCGAAGCGGTAACCCTCTCGCCGTTGCGCCATCAGAAAGAGCCGGTCGAGACGGTCGAGGAACACATCGCGATTCGCCAGACCCGTCAACGGATCATGAAACCCGTTCTCGCTGGCCGGTCCTGCTTCGCGTTGGCGATTCGTGTCCGACCGTACCGTGGCTTGCCAGCCGATGACATCGCCGTCCGAAGCACGGCGCGCGGCGAGCGTGAGGAGGCCCGGTCTCGGCTCGCCATCCTTGTTGCGAAACAGCGTTTCGTGGTCAGTGATCGGGCCAGAGCCGGCCCGTTCCTGTAACGATTCGACATCTTCGCTCACCAGCAGCTCCCCAAGGCGCAACCGGAACATCTCGTCGCGCGTGAACCCGAATGCTGCCAGAGCCGCACGGTTGCATTCGACGATCGTGCCATCGGCCGCTGTGAACAGAATCGGATCGTGCGATTCCTGGAACACGGCGCGGTAGCGTGCCTCGCTCTGGCGCAACGCTTCTTCGGCGTTCCGGCGAGCGGACACATCGCGCAGATGAATGGCAAGCCCGCCCTCGACGGGATATGCGCGCGACTCGAGCCAGAGGCCGAGTGTGCCACACCACGCTTCGATCTCGATGGGCATCCGTTCCGAGAACGATCGCACGTACTCGTGATGAAACACACTGCCGACGAGACTGGGAAACACGCCCATCAGACCGCGGCCCGACAGCTCGTGCTCGGCGCGGCCCAGAATCGCGACGGCGCGTGCATTGACCGAGCGGATGTGCCACTCGGAATCGAGCATCAGCAACCCTTCGGTCGCGGGCGCCGTGATGGCCGGCCGGCCGGCGCGCGGCGAGTCCGGCGCCATCTCCGGGTTGACTCGCTTCTCGATTTCACCCGCCGCCGAATGGGCGAGGTCCTGAAGAAACGCGATCTCGCGTTGAGCCCATTGCCGCGGCCGCGTCTCCATCACGAAGATCACGCCCGCAACACGCCGGCCTTCCAGCACGATCGGCACACCGCAGTACGCGGCCTGCTGCCAGTCGTCGGACAGGACCATGTCGCGCATCAGCGGATGGCGTGTCGTGTCTTCGACGACGAACGGCTTGCTCGTTGCCAGAGTGTGACGGAAGATCGCATGCGGAAGAGCAACGCTCGAATCCGTCGCCCACGGCTCGGGCATGCCGACCTGCCCGCGCACGAGCAACCGACCCTGTTCGATCAGGGCAACGACGGCGAGTGGCGTACGAAGCGCGAGCGAGGCCAACCGCGACAGGCGGCCAAAGGTTTCATTCGCGTCGTCGTCCAACGCGGTACCGGGCAGGACTCGAGTCGGGTTCGGCGAAGGGGACGGCGTTCCGTTCACAGGGCTCCGGGGTCCCGCCGGCGGGCCGTTCCGCCCGGGGTCAGCGTCCTGCCGCCGGACGTCCGCGCCGTTGAGCTTTGCATCGAGGGCCCCATTCTCGCCGAGCCGGCGCCCGCCTGTCAACCGCGTGCCTGCATCATGCCGATACCTTCCATATGACCCGCAAGCCATGGGGTTGACGCCGGCCCGGCTTCGCTTCGACCTTGTTGCTGCGGAAGCGGCGAATCCGAATCGCGAGGTAGTCTCTGATTACGCACGCATCGACGTCCGTTCAGACGACCGACCGGCCGGCTGGCCGTGCGGCCTTCATCGGCCTGTTGCTCCTCTGCGGCCCCTCGCTTCTGCACGCGCAGAAAGCCGGTCCGCCAGAGACCACCCTCGAATCGCTCGCCGAAGCGACCTTCCGCAATCCGCTCGACGCGCCCTTCACCCGCGACCAGCTCGAACACCCGCGCGTCCTGCGCGCTCGTGCCGACGCCCGCTTCACCATCAAGCAGATCTATCGCGCGCGCGGCATTGCTTACCCCGCAGCCGAAGTCTTCTTCCGCGTCTTCAAACGCGAACGCGTCCTCGAAGTCTGGGTCCGCACACCGGATCACGATCGGTTTCGGCTTCTCAAGGATTATCGCATCTGCGCCCTCACCGGTGACGCCGGACCCAAGCGTCGACAGGGTGATGAGCAGACGCCGGAAGGGTTCTACGAGATCGACTTCTTCAACCCGAACAGCCAGTACCTCCTCTCCCTCCACGTCAATTATCCAAACGAATCCGATCGCATCCTCGGCGCCCGCCCGCTCGGCGGCGACATCTATGTGCACGGTGGCTGCAAGACTCTCGGCTGCATTGCCGTCGAAGACGATCAGATCAAGGAGCTCTACTGGATCGCCGTCGAGGCCCGCGCCGTCGGACAACAACGGATTCCCATCCACATTTTCCCGGCCCGCCTCGACCACGTCGAGATGACCCGCCTGACCACCACGTTCGCCCGCGACCGCCGACTCCTGCACTTCTGGGAGAACCTCCGCCCCGGCTACGAGTTCTTCGAACGGACGCGCATCCCGCCCGCCATGCAGGTCGACAACTCCGGCCGCTACGTCCTGTCCCGCGCCTCCTCTGCCCTGCTCTCCTCCCTCGAGGACAGCGGCCGTAACTAGAAGCCTCGCGCCGACCCCGTCCCGGCGGACGCACCCTGCCCCAAGTACCTGCCAATAAACAACTTATAAACGACGTGAGATTCTCGGACGGCGGGCCCGTCTCATTCTGGAGGGTCGGCCAGGCGCGGACACGCATGTCGGTTCGCCGCCTACAGGCACCCTCCCCGCGGGCCGAAACTTGAACGTGACGGCCCATTGTATGCGATGCCTGCCAACGGTCTGAGGGGAGCCTCGACCGGGGGACGGCATCCGCATGGTCAGCGGAATCGGACCGGGCCGCCCGCCCCGACTGAAGATCGGACGGGGCGCCGTTCCTGAGAACATCAGAGCCGTCGTGCAGAATACGGCGGATGGGTGCATCTGCGAATGCAGCCGGTTTGCCATCCGGAAGGCGTGGACCTGGGCGATGCGACGCGTGCCCGGGTCGAAGAGTTGCGCGCGGCCGCACGCGGCCTGGCCGAAGAGTCGACCGTGCTGCCCGTGTTGCGCTCGATTGCCGAAAGCGTGCGGGTGGCGACGGACTCGATCGCCGTTCACGTGGAACGGCAGATCGGCACGCATTCGGAACTGCTGGTCATGGCCGGGAATACAGAAGGCTCCACAGCGGAATCGTTCAACCACCGCATCGAAGGCACGAGCCGCATCGTGATTGCGCTGGGCCGGCGCAATGAGCGGCATGGTATGCTGGTCCTTTTCCGGAGCGAGCTGGCGGGCCCGGTCGACGCCGAAACGCTGGACCGGGTGAGCGATCTCGCGACACTGGCAACGCTCGCCCTGAAGCAGAGCTTCCTCACGGCCGAGATCGACCGCACGCGGGAAGAGTGCCTGCGCATTGTCGACGACAAGTACCGGCTGATCAGCGGCATCAGCGACGATCTGAAGGACCGCCTCGGCGCTGCAATGGAGTACGTCGCGCTGCTCGATCTGGAAGGCGAGTTGACCGACCAGCAGGACACCTACATCAAGCGCAGCCGGCAGAGCATCGAAGTCGTGATTCGCATCCTCAACGACCTCGTTCAGTTGTCGCGCGTGGACACGGGCCGCGTGAGCCCGCGACCCGAACCGGTGAATGTTGCTTCACTTGTGCGTGGCGTCGTACGCGACTATCAGCTTGCCATGGGCACGATCGGTTTCGAGTTCGATATGCAGCTCCCCGATGATCTGCCCGTGATCTCGACCGACATCGACCTCGTCCGCCAGGTCCTCGACAACCTGCTGTCGAACGCCGTTCGCTACACCCCGCTCGGTGGTCACGTGCGTGTGCAGGCCGATGTCCGGCCGGGCCGCCGCAAAGCGGATCCGCTGCGCTATCTGTGTCTGTCCGTCGCTGACACGGGACCTGGCGCGGGCGATAACGAGCTGATATTCGAGGAAGTCTATCGCGTCGAACGCAGGGGCGAACGCCCCGGGTTCCGGCTCGCCATCAGCCGCCGCATCGCCCGCCTGCTGGGCGGCGAACTCACGCTCGATACCGAGCCCGGCCAAGGCTCGACATTCACGCTGTGGTTACCCGATGTCCCACCCGATTCCCAACCGAGTTACACCGACCTCAAGCAACGCACGGACGCAGCGCTGCTCGGGTAATCCCGCCGCGCGCCATTGCAAGCGGACGCGAGGACTAATCGCTGCGTGCAGTAACGGGTAGCCGCAGGCGAGCGATGCAGCCGCGCGGCCGGCTCACGTTCTCGATGGTGAGCGTACCACGGTGTGCTTCGGTGATCTGCCGTGACAGGGCGAGGCCGATGCCGCTCCCATTGGGTTTGGTCGTGAAGAAGGGGACGAAGAGATTGGTCGTGTCTTCGATACCTTGGCCCTGATCGCGGACCCACACATCGACGTGGCCATCCACGGTGGTCCAGCCGATCTTCACGGTGCCGCCGGTTTCGAGCGATGCATCGACGGCGTTGCGGACGAGATTGATGAGCAGCTGATCGAGCTGGTCGCCATCGGCCTGGATGACGAGGCGGGGGCCGGGTTCGACATCGACGTCGAGGCGAGTCTCGAGACGCACGACCCTGCGCACCCAGGTTTCGACCTCGAGATTGGCGTAGCGGGGCGCGGGCAATCGTGCGAGCCGTGCGTACGAGTGCATGAAGCGGGACAGCGCATCGGACCGGCCGGCGATGATCTCGAGTCCCCGACTCAGGTCCTCATCCGCATCCGCGGGCCGCATCGGCCGCGTCAGCATCGACATGAGACTGCCTGCAATCGATTTGATGGGGGCGAGCGAGTTGTTGATCTCGTGCGACAGAACGCGGATCAGGCGCTGCCACGCGGCGAGTTCTTCCTCGCGAAGCGTCCGGCTCACATCTGAGATGACGAGCAACTGGTGCGGCAGTCCGCCCTGCCGGAACGTGGACCGGCGGACCTCCCAACGGCCGCGTGCGGTGCCGGGGAACGAGCCGTCGAAGATGCGCAGCAGATCGCCGTCGAGGAACGCATCCAGACCGAGCGCCTGAGCGGTTCGGCCACCCATGCGCTCCGCCGGCTGATCGACCAGCCGTTCGGCGGCCTTGTTGACGACGCGCAGCTTGAGTTCGGCATCGAATGCGAATACCGCGACATCGATCTCATCCATCACCTTGCGGAGCAGCGCAGTCGCCTCGAGTGCGCCGAGCCGCTGCTCGCGCAGCGTCTGACCGAGCGCGTTGACTTCGAGCATCGCGAGGCCGAGGGCGTCGTGCGTCGTCGGACCGCGCGACCGGATCGAGTAATCACCCTCGAGCAATGCCGCCAGCAGATTGGACAACGTCTGGAGCGGGCGAATCACGCGTTCTCTCAGCGCAAACGCGAACCCGAGCCACGCTCCGACGATCAGGAGGCCGAATGTCCATTGCGTTTTTGCGTCGAAGCCCTGCGTAAGAAGCAGAAAGATCGCGACCGCAGTCCCCGGCAGTCCGGCCAACAGCGCGAAAAGAAGCACCCACGTCTCGTACGCGAGTCGACGCCGGCCGCGACCACCGGCGCGGTCGGCGCGGTCGATGCGGTCGGTGCGGTCCTTGCGGTCGGTGCGGTCGGTGCGGTCATTGCCCGACCCACCGCTCTCGACCGCATACCCGGTCGTGCGGGCAGGCGGCGACGGCTGTGGCCTGGCCTGGTCTCCGGTTTTCATCTGCATGGGCATGCGTGGCTCAACGGGGCCGATGCGGAATGATACCACGCAATCGCCGGGAAGGTCGCACGGCCCGCCGGCGTAGCCTCCAATGGCGCGTGCGCGGCGGTCGCCCTCGGGTCAGGGGCTGATGCCGTACTGCTGGAGCCGGCGATAGAGAGCGCTGCGCGACAGGCCGAGCATTTCCGCGGCTCTGCTCACATTGCCGCCACAGCGCACGAGCGCTTTCTGGATCAGGTATTTCTCGGCATCTTCGAGGGTCATCTCCTCAAGGCGGGACACGCCGTCTGCGCGACCGCGCAGACCCAGATCCTCGACCCGGATGTGCGGCCCCTGCGCCATCAGGATCGCGCGCTCGATCACGTGCTCCAGCTCACGCACGTTGCCCGGCCACGAATATTCGATCATCGCGTGCATCGCTTCACGATCGATGCCCGTGAGTTTCTTGTTGTAACGGCTGATCTGCCTGCGCAGGAAATGGGTTGCGAGAACGGGAATATCATCGTGGCGGCCGCGCAGTGGCGGGATCGCGATCTCGACCGTATTCAGGCGGTAAAGCAGATCCTCGCGAAAACGGCCTTCGGCGACTTCCTTCGTGACATCCACGTTCGTGGCGCTGATCACGCGCACGTCCGCACGTCTCGTCTTCGATGAGCCGACCCGCTGGAATTCGCCGCTCTGCAATGCCCGCAACAGTTTCGCCTGCTGCTTGGGCGGCATGTTCCCGATCTCGTCGAGGAACAGCGTGCCACCATCCGCCAGCTCGAAATAACCGACGCGGTCCGTCTTCGCATCTGTGAACGCACCCTTCACATGGCCGAACAGCTCGCTTTCGAAGACGCCATCGGAAAGGCCGCCGGCGTTCACAGTGACGAGCGGTTTGCCCGAACGGGGTGAGGTTGCGTGCAACCAGCGCGCTACGACTTCCTTGCCCGTGCCGTGTTCGCCCGTGATCAGGACGTTCGCTTCGGACGGGCCAACGCGCTCCATCAACGTGCGCACGTTCTGCATTGCCCGCGATTCCACGACAAGGTGCGGGACGCCCTGGCGCCGGAGCATCTGATTCTCCGACTCGAGCTTCTGGCTCTCACGCAGCACGTGGCCCAGCTCGATCTGCGTGCGCAGCAGTGACAGGAGACGCTGGTTGTCCCACGGCTTCTCGACGTAATCGCGGGCTCCTCGCCGCATCGCTTCGACCGCTCCCTTGATGCTGCCCCACGCCGTCATCACGATCACCGGCAACGAAGCATCGACCTGGTGTATACTCGTCAGCAGATCGAGCCCTTCCTTGCCCGAGGTCGTATCACGCGTGTAGTTCAGATCCATCAGGAGTGCATCGAAGTCTCGCGTCTCGATGGCCGACAGCACGGCGGCCGGTGACGTCGCCGTCTCGACCGCGTAGTCCTCGGCCTTCAGCAGCATCCTGAGTGCTTCCAGCACGTCCGTCTGGTCATCCGCAACCAGAACCCGTTTCTGATCGTTCATTTCAGTCCGTCGTCCCGGCTCAGACCATTGCAACGTTGAATAGGACCATAATCACGAAATACGCGATGCCGCTCGCACCGACCTGAACCGTCAGGTTGTCGAGGCCGTGCGTGCTGACGGCCTCGATCAGCGCACCTGCGAAACCGGCGGCAAGCGCGGCGGCACCCGCATGGACCAGGGTCATGGAACTCGCCAGCAGCGCCACCAGCGCGCCGATTGCACCGACGGTGAACACCGCGATCGACCCCTCGAGGCTGCGCGTGGCACGCACGCCGAACATCGACGGCGACCGATATCGGTGCCGGCCCCACCGCTCACCCACAGGCTCCGCAATGGCATCCCCCCAACCGGCCACCAGATACCCCACCACCGCGAACGGTCCGAAGAGCAGGTTCGACACCACGCCGCCCACTGCGGTCGAAGCGAGCGGCGCGACAACGAACCATCGCTCACGCGGCGAGTCCGACGGGCGCGCCAGTGCATCGAACAGCGCGGAATCATACCCCCTCAGCACCGCGAGAAGCACTACGCTGGCAACCACTGCGCCGAACGTGACGACACCAGCCGGACCGTGCCAGAACTGCACGACCGCCGCGAACGTGAAAATCACGAAGTGGAAGACCTTGCGCGTGTATGGCGGCGATGTGCCTCGCCGCCGTAACGAAATGGCTGCGCGGCCCGCCAGCCATGCCGCAGCAAACGCGAACGGTGCAACCACGAGCAACGTTCGTGTATCGGGCAGAAACACCGCCAACGGATGAATCTCGATGGTCTCTCGCCCGGACGCCGGGATCTCGCGCAGCAGGACAGTCCATAGTGTGAGACCGATCCTGCCCCTGCGCCAGCCCCCGCAGTTACTGCGCCCGAAGCGCCACCACCGGGTCCACCGCAGCCGCCCGCCTCGCCGGAAGCAAGGCCGCAACCAGCGCGACGGTGCCGAGCACGATCACGATCGCGATGTACGTCACCGGATCGAATGGGCTCGTCCGATACAGCAGGTTCGACAGCAAGCGTGACAGCGAAAGTCCCAACGCCAGTCCGATGACCAGACCGAGGCCGGTGACCACGATCGATTGGCGCAGAACCATCGCCAGCACATCGCGTGTCTTCGCACCCAGTGCGATGCGGATGCCGATCTCCTGCGCTCGTTGCGCGACCGCATGCTGCGTTACGCCGAAGATTCCGACCGCCGCCAGCAGCAGCGCGACTGCCGCAAAGAAGGCGAAGAACGTCACGTAGAGCCGAGGCACTGCGACGTTCTGCCAAACGAGGTCATCCAGCGTCGTGACGGTGCCGACCGGCAGCTCTGCATCCAGCGCCCGCACCTGCGCACGAATCTCTGGCAGCATCGCTACCGGCTCAGCCTGCGTCCGCACGACGAGCGTCATTGCACCGTCCGGCACCTGCTCGACGGGCAACCACATCTCGGGCCGAACCGGCGCCTCGAGACCATCATGCTTGACGTCGGCAACAATGCCTACGATCTCCGTCCATTGCCGCTCGGATCCTCCATCGGACACCCGCTTGCCGATCGCATCCTCGTTCGGCCAGTACCGGTCCGCCATGGTCTGATTGATGACGGCAACGAGCGGCGTCCCCGCGCGATCGGTCGCCTCCAGCCCGCGGCCTCGCAACAGCCGCATCCCCATGGCTTCGAAATAACCAGGCGTTACGCTGCGGTAGTTGGCGACCGGTCCGTCCACGTTGCTCTGCGGTGGCGGTGCACCTTCAAGGATCAGGCCGACATCGGTGTTGCTGCCCGTGAGCGGAAGGATCGATGCAGCGCCGGCCGCGATGACGCCGGGTGTCTGGCGCACCTCGTTGACCAGCTCGTCCCAGAACACGTTGCGTTGTGCGGGTTCCGGGTAGCGCGCCTGCGGAAGTTGCAACGGGATGGCCAGCGCCTGCCGTGCATCGAAGCCCGGGTCCACGGCCAGCAACCGCGAGAAACTGCGGACCAGCAGCCCGGCACCGGTGAGCAACGTGAGCGCAATCGCGATCTCCGCTACCACGAGCGCGTTGCGCATGCGGCGCCTCGAAACTCCCGCACGCGTGCCCAGTTCCTTGAGCGTTGCCGACACATCGAGCCGTGACAGCTGGAGCGCCGGCAATGAGCCGAAGAGAAGGCCTGTGGCTATCGATAGTATCGCCGAGAACGCGAGCGCACGCCCGTTCAGCGCGACTTCGTCCAACCGCGGCGTGCCCGCTGGACTCATGCGTACGAGCAGATCGATCCCCCACAACCCGAGCAGAATTCCGATCATGCCACCCGCAATCCCGAGCACCACCGTCTCCGTCAGCAACTGTCGCAGAACCTGGCCGCGGCTCGCTCCGATCGCCGACCTGACCGCAACCTCACGCTCCCGCCCGCCCGCCCGCGCAAGCAACAGGTTGGCAATGTTCACACACGCGATCAACAGCATCAGCCCTACACCACCCAGCAACGCGTAGAGCGCCGGCCGCGACGCACCCACCAGCTGCTCGTGCAGCGCCACGACCTTCAGACGCAACCCCTGCTTCGCGCTCGGAAACGCCGCCGCCAACGATTCACCCAGTGCCGTCACCTCCGCCCCGGCCTGCGCCACCGTCGCATCCGCCGCAACCCGTGCCATCACCTGCATCACGTAGCAACCCCGGCCACAACCTGTACCGAAGACGCCCGCCGTATACGGCCGCCACAGCTCCGCTGCCCGAAACGGCGCGCCAAACGACTCCGGCATCACTCCGATCACCGTATGGTCTACGCCATTCAACTGGATCGTCCGGTTCAGCACCGCACGGTCACCGCCAAAGTTGCGTTGCCACAAACCGTGCGACAGAACCACCACCCGCCCTTCCCCAATGGCGTCTCCCTCTTCGAACCCTCGCCCCAGCGCCGGCGCAACGCCCACCACATTGAAGTAATCTGTTGATACGATGAGACCGTTCAGCCGCACCGGCTCGCCCGCCCCCGTCAGGTTCGGACCCCAACCCACCAGTGGCGTCACCGCCTCGAGTTGCCGCACTCTCTCGGTCAGATCCACATAATCGGGTGGCGTGAACCACTCCTGTACGGGTCCACCCGTCGAGCCGAAGTCCTGCCAGATCATCACCATCCGATCCGGGTCCGGATACGGCAGCGGCCGCAGCAGCATCGCATCCACGAATCCGAAGATCGCCGTGTTTGCGCCGATGCCCAGGCCAAGCGTCAGCAGCACCGTGGCCGTAAACACGGGCGCTCGCAGCAGCACACGTACCGCGTAGCGCAGATCTCTCCAGGCGTGATCCATGCGATGCCTTTCGTGCGCGGCAGCCATGCCGCCGAATACCCATGGCGAGGGCCGGGTGACCGCCTCGCGTCCAATCCTGGCAGCGAGGCACCTCTCATACCGGGTCCTCGAAAATGTATAACGCGTTGCGTCATGGATACTTGACCGTATCCCAATGTGTCGTCGGCCCGGCACGGTGATTCACTCTCGACACGATGCTTCCTGAAATCGGACGCTCGGTGTCGACCGAGCGGGCATGGCCGTGCCGGACTCGTCGAAACCGGACGCTCGGGCTTCATGTGTTTGCGGCGATCATCCTTCAGCACGGCCGTGAAACACGCGGAGCCGGTCGTGTCGCGGTGAAGGTTTGCATCAGACGTTTCATTCTGCCGTTCGTCACTGGGACGGACCGGAACACGCCGCCCTGGGCGCCAGTCGTCGGTGGATGGGCGGCCAAGGCCCGACGCATGCAGGAGGACGGCGAGTAGAACCGATCGGCGCCGATCCAACGGCGCGAACCCGGTCGGCCGACGTAGTCAGGAAGCGCGCCCCGTCTGCGCGCACGACCGTGCAGACGCGGGCGAGTTCCTCTCCTCAGAGGTGCCGCCCGTCGGTGGCGTCTTCCCGTACGTGAACAGACACGGGCGGGAGAACCATGTTTCAATCCCGAGTGGGCTCGTGGCGGCTGTTGGCTGCCGCGCTACTTGTGTTCCCGAGCGCTGGCGCGGCACAGCAGGCCGGGGCGACGATGGACACGGCGCAGTTGCGGCTGCTTGTCCAGCAGCGCGCGCTGAGCGGCGGCGTGAGCCAGGAAGCCATCATCGACCGACTGCGGCGATCGGGCATGAGTCGATCGCAGGTGCGGTCGGGGCTCGAGCGATTGGGTTACGACCCTGGCCTTGCCGATCGCTATTTCGATGTCATTGAAGGCCGCCGCCAGGTTCCCGAGGGTGATCCGTCGCCGCAACTGATGCAGGCGATGACGGCGATCGGAGTACCGGCCGTCGCGCATTCGGACCAGTTGACGGTGACCTCGCCGTGGGTCGATTCGTTACGTGCGGATTCCATGCGAGCGCGCGCGCGGCTGATGCGTGCAAGAATGCGTGCCGGCCTCATGCCCGGTGATTCGCTGTTCATGGCGGGCGATACACTGGGTCTCGACAGCCTCCTGCTGGATTCTCTCGGGTTTCCACTGGATTCGATTCCTGCCGAACCGCAGCTTTTCGGGCTCGACCTGTTCCGGCGATACACGACGCAGTTCGACGCGCCGTTGACGGGGCCGGTCGATCCGGATTATCGGCTGGGGCCCGGCGATGAGCTGTCCCTGATTCTGACGGGCGAAGTCGAAGCGAATTACGGGATGGAGGTCACGCGCGAAGGTTACATCCTGCTTCCTGATGTCGGTCAGGTATTCGTGAATGGATTGACACTCGCGGAGCTGGAAACACGGCTGTACAGCGCGTTGGGCAATGTGTACTCGGGTGTTCGGCGGGGTGCTGACGCGCCGATCCAGTTTCACGTGGGTCTGCGCCGGCTGCGTGCGAGTGCCGTGTATGTGATCGGCGAGGCGGTGCGACCGGGCGCATATCAGGTGAGTTCGGTCGCAACCGTACTGAACGCTCTCTATCTGGCGGGTGGACCGACGGAGCATGCGAGTTTTCGAGGCATCGAAGTGCGGCGAGGTGATGAAGTCGTCGATACGCTGGATCTGTACGATTACCTGCTTCGCGGCGATACGCGAAACGATGTCCGGCTGCAACACGGGGATGTGATCTTCATTCCGGCGACCGGGCCGCAGGTCACTGTGGATGGGGAGGTTCGGCGGCCGGCGATCTTCGAGCTTCGCGAGGGGGAGACGCTCGAGGATGCGATTGCGTTCGCCGGCGGTCTTTCATCCGGTGCATCGTCGCATCGCGTGCAGGTCGATCGCATCCTGCCGCCCGAAATGCGGACGCCGGGCATCGACCGGGTTCTGCTGGATGTAGAGGTTGCGGCGCTCGGGAAAGCGGAGGGTGTGCGGGCGAGGGATGGGGACGTCGTGCACGTGTTCGAGATCCTGACGGACCGGCGCAACCGCGTTGTGGTGACGGGTGAAGTCAACCGGCCGGGCGTGTACGAATGGCGTGAAGGTCTGACGCTGGCAACACTGGTCGAGCGCGCGGACGGTCTTGCGGAGGATGCGTACACGCCTCGTACGCACGTTTTCCGTCTGAACCCGCGCGATGGATCTCGCGAGCTGTTGCGCATCGAGGAAGCTGCGTTCGACACGACCACGCTCGTGGATCGCGATTCGGTCGTGATCTACGGGATCGAAGAGCTGACCAATCCACGTTTCGTCCTGATCGACGGCTTCGTCAAGAACCCGGGCGCCTACGAACTGGCCGAAGGCATGACGCTACAGGATCTGATCCTCGCGGCGGGCGGTTTCGTACACGGCGCGTATCTGGTGGAAGCGGAGCTGGCGCGCATGTCGGCGCACTCGGACGGGATGCGCGAGACCGTGTCGCGGGTCCGGCTTGGCGGCCAGCCGAGCGCGGCCGGGAGCGGCGTCGTTGACTGGGTTCCGGACGCGACCGAAGTGAGCCTCCTGCACGGCGACCACGTCTTCATCCGGAAAGCACCCGAATACGAGATTATGGGCACGGTCAAGGTCGCAGGCGAAGTGATGTTCCCGGGTGCATACGCGATTTCCAGTGAGAACACGCGCATCTCGGACGTGCTCGAGCGCGCGGGCGGCCTCAAACCGGAAGCGTATGTGGGCGGTGCCCAGATCGTGCGCGGCAAGCACCTCGTTGCGACGGACATGGCGCAAGCGCTCGAGACACCGGGCGGCCCGAATGATCTCGAGTTGCTCGAAGGCGACAGCATCATGATTCCTCGCCGTGATGCAACGGTTCTGGTCCGTGGCGCCGTCGGATTCGAGACAAGAGTTCGCTTTGCGGACGGCAAGAACCTCGAGTACTACGTCGATCGCGCGGGCGGCTACACGCAGAACGCGGACCGGGGTCGGACGACCGTGACGCAGCAGAACGGCGAACGCGAGATCGTGCGTTTGCGCACGCTCTTCTTCGACTCGAAGCCGGAGCCGGGGCCGGGCGCGACCGTGTTCGTTCCCGAGCAGCCGCCATCGTCGAGCGGCATCAACTGGGATGCCATTCTCACCCGTGTGGTCGCTGTAGCGACTGCAACGGCCACCGTCATCCTGGCCGTGAAGTGATGATTCGGGTGCCGCGCTGGCCTGGCGAGCCTGGCGAAGCCAGCAACGGCGCTGATCGAGTGATCACTCCGTTCGCCGTTGCGGCGACGCTGCTTCGACGCTGGCGGCTGGTCACGCTCATGCCGCTGCTCGCGGTGGCTGCTGCTGTGGCGCTGTCGTTCCTGACGCGCGCCTGGACGGCCGAATCGCGCTTCGTCCCGCAGTCCTCGAGTGGTGACGTGTCGCGGTTCGCCGGCATCGCGGCACAGATCGGCCTGCCGTTGAACATGGAGCCATCGGGCGAATCGCCTGACTTCTATGTCGACCTCGTACGTTCGGGCGAAGTGCTGACACCGGCGCTGGAAGCGCAGTACGCGTTCGCGGTCGAGCCCGGCTCACCGGACAGTCTCAGGGGCACGTGGCTCGACCTCGTCGATATCGAAGGTGAAACGCCGGATGATCGGTTGCGCAACGGCATCGATGTGCTGCGCGATCTGGTGTCGCCATCGGCAAGTGCGAAGTCAGGAATCGTGACCGTGCGAACGGAGGCGCCGTGGCCCGGTCTCGCCGAAGCGCTGAATGCGCGCATCCTCCAGGAACTCGCCAGTTTTGATCGCGAACGGCGACAGTATGGAGCGCATGCGGAACGCGTCTTCGTCGAGAATCGCCTCGACAGTGCGAAGACGGAACTCGAGCAGGGCGAAGCTGCGCTCGCTCGCTTTCTCGACCGGAACCGACGCCCTGTTGCGCCGCGTCTCGTGATGGAGATGGAACGATTGCAGCGCGTCGTTGGGCAGCGGCAGCAGGTGTTCGCCGCGCTCGCCCAGGCGTATGAGCAAGCGCGGATCGAGGAGGTCCGTAACACGCCGGTCATAACGGTCATCGATCGGCCGGAGGGCTCCGCGCGCTCGAGCCGAGGCGTGATCTTCGTTGTCGCGGTTGCGTTCCTGCTCGGCCTGATCGCGGCCATTGCGATGGCATTCATTCTCGACTGGCTCGACGGACAGAGAGATACCGCCGGAATGCGCGAACTGCGCGCGGCACTTCGGCGGCCGGCCCGGCGCATTCGTGTGGGAGGCCCCGGAGGATGATCTCGCGGATCTCGTTCTCCTGTGCGGCCGCCGTCCTGGCCTTCGCGCTGACCGCGAGCCGGGCAACCGCGCAGGAGGCGGAGTCCGCCCTCACCGAGCCGTACCTCTCTTCTGCGCACTGGAGTCAGCACGCACTCCGCCGCATGGCCGGCCTCGGCCTGATCGGCGCAAGCGATGCACTCGATGCGTGGCCACTGCGCCGCTCCGAAGTACGTGCCCTGTTCGCGGCCGCCGTGCAGGCCGCCGAGCGCGGCAATGATCGCGGGGCTCGGACCATTGCTGGAAATGCCCTCGCTGCGTTCCACAGCGAGTTCCCGCGTCCTGCGCATCTTGCCGTGGCGGCGGCGCGTCTTCGCACCGGTTGGCTGGGCCACGACGGCGCGATGCTCGGTGGCACCACGGTTCAGAATGGGAGCGGTGGCTGGGTTTACCCCGGCCCGACACCGGCGCGTGCGCGCGATGGTGTTCTCGCCGATGCCACTGTGGAAGGTTCATGGCGAGCCGTTACTGCTGCGGTGCACGTGCGCGGCTTCGATGCGGCGCGCGTAGACGAGGCGTATGCGGCGCTTGCGCTGGGACTGCTCGATGTGTGGGCCGGGCGTCGTTCGCTCGCATTCGGCGCTGGCCGGACCGGCGCCATCGTGCTGTCACCCGAAGTCCCGTTGGATGGCGCGGGCGTGCGCACGTCGCGCGCCATTTCACTGCCCGGCTTCCTCGACGGCATCGTTCTGCGCGGCGCGTTCATGATCTCGCGCCTCGAGAATAGCGGCCGCGTGCGCCACCCGTGGTTCTCGGCTGCACGCGTGTCCCTTTCACCCTCGTCGAATCTCGTTTTTGGCTTCCATCGCGCTGCGATCTTCGGCGGAGAAGGCAATGTTCAGCCGCTGACCGGCAGGAACGTGCTGTTCATGTTGTTCGGCCTGACCGGCCAGCTGGGCAAGGACAGCGGCTTCGAAAACCAGGTCGCATCGATCGACGCGTGGCTGCGCATGGCTCCCGGTGGTCTGCCGCTCGTCGCGTACGGCGAACTCGGTATTGACGATGTCGGCTTCTCGATGCTCGAGACAGCCGGCTTCCTGGCGGGCATCACACTTCCTTCCGTTCCCGGTGTGCCCGCGCTCTCACTCGGCCTCGAGCACGCCCGCTTTCCCGGCAGTTGTTGCGGTCACCCGCCGTGGTATCGGCACAGTGATCTCGGCGATGGCTGGACAACGAACGGCAATCTGCTCGCACACCCGCTGGGCGGGCACGGCCACGAGTGGGCGTTTCTCTGGGAACTCAGCACGGCCCGGGCACAGCTCGCCGGACGAGCATTCACCCGCGAACGCCGGTCCGAAAACCTGTTCTCGCCGGATCGCGCCGGTTCGAGTTTCGGTGCGGCCTTCGATGCAACGATTCCGCTTCGTCGTGCTGTGCTGTTCCGCTCCGTCCTCGGCGCCGAGCGCGGAACGGGCTGGTCCGCCTGGACCGTTGATCTGGGCGTGCAACTCCTCATCGGGGCCGAGGGAGGAGCTCCGACGGTCAACCGCAACGCGCGCGCAGGTGCGCGCGAGAAGATGAAGGGCATCGAACGATGAATGCGACTGCTGCACTGATCATTCAACGGAACGCGGCCACGGTGGAATGGAATGCCACCGACTGGTTCCCGTTCGACCCGGAAACGACCGCGGAGCGCTGCCGCGGCCGCCGTTACTTCCTGACCAAGCGCGCAATGGATCTGCCGCTTGCCGCCATCCTGTTGCTGGCCGCGGTCCCGTTGCTGCTGGCCATTGCAATCGCGATCAAGATGACGTCGAAAGGACCCGTCCTTTTCCGACAGACGCGGCTCGGCCGCAACGGCCGCCGCTTCACGTGTCTCAAGTTCCGCTCGATGCGCAGCAACGCCGAACTGGTGCTGAAGAGAGATCCGGTCGTACACGCGATCTACATCGCCAACGGCTACAAGCTGCCCGAATCGGATGACCCTCGTGTCACTCGACTTGGTCGGTTCCTGCGCAAGACGAGTCTCGACGAGTTGCCTCAGCTCGTCAACGTTCTGCGCGGCGAGATGTCTCTCGTCGGGCCGCGCCCGATCGTTCCGGCCGAAATCGCCGAGTATGGTCTGCGCGCAATGGACTTCGTCGCGGCACTGCCCGGCCTTACGGGCAAGTGGCAGATCAGCGGGCGCAGCTCCGTGCAGTATCCGGCGAGGGCGCAGATCGAACTGGACTATGTCTACGGCTGGTCGCCGCGCGAGGATGTGCGCATTCTGTTGCGCACACTCCCGGCAGTCCTGCGACGCGTAGGCGCTCATTGAGCAATCGGCCCGCCGCAGCGGCTGCCGGCTTCCCCGCCGGCATGCCGGGCACGCCGCTCCCGCGCCTGCTCGCAGTGAGCGGTCTTGCCATTGCCATCGGCGCGGCCACTGTCATCGAGCCCCGCATCGCCATCGCTCTCTGCGCAATCACGCTCGTCCCCATCCTCGTGTGGACGGATCCGCGCCTCGGTTTCGCGTTGTTCGCGTTCTCACTGGCCATCAACGTGGATGTGCTCGGTGGGCCGATTCACGTGTCGTTGCCACAGCTCATCGCGCTCGCGGTGCTGGCCGGCGCCCTGCTCCGCGCATCGCCTCGGGCCGCGGCCGGCCGCTCCGGACTGTGGGCTGCCGGCGGCGGCGTCTTCGTGCTTGCGACATTGCCCTCGCTGATCCGAGCCGTAGAACCGGGTGCCGCAATGGTCGGCATCCTCGAACTCGTCATCCTCAGTACGGTCCTCGCCGTTACCGTCCGCTGGATGGTGCGCCGGCCGGATACGGTCGAGCCCGTGCTCGCGATGCTCGTGGCAGGCGCCGCACTCACGCTGGTGCCGGCACTGCTACAGGTTGTCTTCGGCATCGGACGCGATGCCTTCCGCGCCGGTGGCATAATGCGCGCGTACGCATGGTTCTCTGAGCCGAACACGTACGGCCTGTATCTCGCCGGCATCGTGCCGATCGCGCTTGTTCTCGCCACCCGGCGCAGCAGTCTTGCCTACGCTGCGGCCGCGACTGCGATTCTTCTCGCACTGGGCCTCACGGGATCGCGCGGCGCGTGGGTGGGCACGCTGGCCGGCCTCCTGGCACTGGCGCTGGTTGCTTTCCGCTGGAGGACGCGTACGCTGATTGCCGGCGTTGCCTGCATTGCCGGCATCGCTGCAATCGGATGGTTTCTGCCACCCGAGCTGATCGTGGCCCGCCTCGCGCTCGACGACTGGTCGACGCAGCAGCGCTTGCTGGTTCTGCTCAGTACGTTCGATGGCATCGAGCGCAGCCCGATTCTCGGCCATGGCGCGGGCTCCTTCGCCGCCATGCTCTCCTCGCTCGCGCGCGCTGGTCTCGTCGATGACGTGACGATGCCGCACAATCTCCTTCTCGACGTGTGGTTCCAGTTCGGGATCCTGCCGCTGCTCTGCCTGCTGGGATTCGCGATTGCATATGCATTCGTTACCGGTCGCGCGGCTCGCCGCACTGGCGATCTCCGCATTGCGGGCCTGTTCGCTGGCGTGGCTGCCATGTTCGTCGCATCCATGTTCGGCACTCTGTTCATTCGTGGCGTGCAGGAGACGTTCGTTCTCCTGATCGCTCTCTCGGCAGCGCTCGTTCGTGTCCCGTCGCCCGGCGCCAGCAACGCCCCGGAGAAGACCGATGCGTAACCAGACTGATGCGTTTGCGACAACACAGACCCACAACGCAGAAGCATTGCGCATCCTCTTCCTGTGCAACTCTCACGTGTGGGGCGGCGCGGAAGCCTACGTCTATGTCGTGGCCGGTGCGCTCGCTGCACATGGCCATCATTGCTGGATTGCATCGCCTCCCGGCTCGCCCCTCTTCGCTGCGGCCTCGGCTCTCGACGGCGTAGCGGCTCTTCCCTTTGACATGGGACCGAAGCTGGGCCATCGCACGGTCGCGGATTTCGTGATGCATTCACGGCGCTACCGGACCCGCATCCGCGAACTCCTCGTCGAATGTCAGTACGCGCACGGCATCGATGTGCTCCACGTCCAGTTCAAGAAGGAGCAGATGCTGGCGACCGCAGTCGCCGAGCGGCTGGGCATTCCTGTCGTCTGGACCGAGCACGGTCCGTTACCCACGCCGCTCGCGCGCTTGTTTCCGGCGCGTTCGCTGTACCGGCGCAGCGCGCGCATCCCGCAGTGCATCCTGTGCGTCTCCGACGTCGTGTCGACAGATCTGCGCGAGCATGGCGTTCCAGCGTCATCGCTCGTCGTGTGCTACAACGGCGTCGATGTGAAGGAACCGGCCGGTTCGGCGGCGGGAATGCGAGTGCGCGACGAGTTCGGCATCCCTGCCGGTGCGCGCGTCGTCGGCATGCTTGCGCGACTTGCGCGCACCAAGGGACACGATCTGCTGCTGGCAGGAGCACCGGAGATCGTGCGCCGTGTCCCGAAAGCGTGGTTCCTGTTCGCAGGTGATGGACCGACGCGCGACCGGCTGCATCATCAGGCCGACCGCCTCGGCGTCGGTAAGCGCGTTGTGTTCGCCGGTCACCGCAATGATGTGCCCGCGATGCTTGCGGCGATGGACGTCGTCGCGTCCCCTTCGCGCACCGAAGGTCATCCGTTCAGCGTTCTCGAGGCGATGGCCGCGAAGGTGCCCGTGGTCGGGACACGCGTCGGTGGAATTCCGGAAGCGCTCGGCCATGGACAGGCAGGCGTTGTCGTGCCGCCCGACGACGTCCGTGCGCTCAGCCGCGAAATCGCGAGTCTCCTCGATTCGCCGACCCGTTGCGCCACCCTCGGTCTCGCCGGCCGGCGCCGCGTTCTCGCGCACTTCACGACCGACCTCATGATGCGATCGACCGAGAACGTGTTTAGCGCCGCCGCGCACCGCGCGCCTGGCCATGCAGCCACACGAGCACCCGTCGCCGTCGGATGAGCACGATCGAGTCCAACCGGGCAGCGGGCCCACCGCCGGGGAGTCTGCGCAGACCGTTCGTGCAGATGTTCGCCGGTGGCGTGCTCGGCAAGGTTCTCGGCCTCATCCGCGAGGTTCTGCTCGCCGCAACGTTCGGCACCGGATCTGCCGCCGCCGCGTTCCGCGCCGCACAGACGGCCACGCTCGTGCCCACGCACACGTTCGCAAACGACACGCTGAACGGCGGTTTCATACCCCTCTGCGGCCGCTACCTGCGCGAAGATCCGGCGCGTGCACGCACGTTGTACTGGTCCGTGGCCGCGTTGATGGGCGCGATCTCGCTGGCCCTCGCAACGCTGTTGTTCGTCGCCGCCGATGCCATCGTCGCTGCACTGGTTCCAGGTTTCTCCACGCAGGACAGAGCGCTGACCGCCGCCATGCTCCGCGCCATGGCGATCGGTGTGCCGTTCTACGTGCAGGCCGTACTCGCCAATTATGCAGAAATGGCGGCCGGCCGTTACGTGATCGCCTCCATTCGCGCCGCAGTTCAGAACGTCGGCCTGATCGCCGGGATCCTCGCCGCGGCCCTGTTCCGGAATCCGCTCTTCCTCGGATGGGGTTTCACCGCTTACTCGGTACTGTTCGCAGCCGCCGCCGTATCGAGCATCGCGAGCCACAGTGCGTTCGCTTTCACCGTCCGGCTCGATGCGCGCGAAGCATTGCACGGGCTTCGCGAATTCGGTCGACTCGTCCGGCCACTGCTGCTTCTGCCCATCCTCCAGCAGGGCGCGTTCGCCGCCGAACGCTTCGTCGCTTCATTGATCGCCACCGAGGCAGTCGCATCGATCGACTACGCCCGCGCCATTGCCGACAGTGCACTCGTCCTGCTCGCCATCCCCCTCGGCATGGCCGGCCTGTCCGAACTCGGAAAGCACGATGCCGCACTCGTCCGGCAGAAGCTCGAGCGCCTGTTGCCTGCTCTGCTTCTCGTCACCGTCCCGTTCTCGATCTTTCTCGCGTTCAACGCCGCCGGCGTCGTACAACTCGCATTCGGGCGAGGCCGCTTCGACCAGTCCTCCGTTGCCATGACCGCGCTCATCCTGACCGGCTTAGCGTTCGGTTTCTGGGCCCACGCTTCCGGGCATGTACTGGCTCGCGCACTGAGCGCCCACGGCCGCAATGGCCGCGTCGCCGCAACTGTCGCGCTGGCCGCGACGGCGCACATCGTCGTCAACGCCGTCAGCTTCCAGACCCTTGGCGCGCTCGGCCTCGGCATGGCCGCAAGCGCGTCCGGGCTCGTGCTGCTGGCCGGCACGGCGAGGGCGCTGCATCTTCATACTACGATATTACGGACGCTCGGACCCCTCGCGGCTGCCGCGATCCTCTACATGCCGGCAGGGTTCTACCTGCGCGGAGGCGGACTTCCCTCGCTTGCGCTGTCCGCAGCCGTGTTGCTGGCCTGCCTCGCGTTGGCGGTGCTTTGCAGTCGCACACTGCGCAACGCGCTTGCGACGATCCGCGGGCCGGTGCGGAGCAGGCCGGGTACGAGCGCCGCGGAGCGCGTGCTGACGCTCGGGAGGACGTCATGATGCCGCGCGACGTGATCCTGCTTTCGACAGCCGACTGGGACAACCCGTTCTGGACGAACAAGCAGCACATGGCGGTACGGCTGGCCCGGCTGGGCCATCGTGTACTGTACATCGATTCGCTCGGACTCCGGGCACCGGGCATGAATGCGCAGGACGTGAGGCGTATTGGCCGGCGACTGCGTGGCGCGGCCAGGGGGACGCGTGCAGTTGCAGACAATCTCCATGTCTGGTCCCCGGTCGTGCTTCCCTTCCAGAAGCGTAGCGCGGTGCGTGCGATCAACCGCATCGCGCTCACCACGGCGCTTGCTCGCGCCAGCCGCAGACTGGAATTCCGGCGGCCATTGCTGTGGACGTACAACCCGATTACGACGCGGCTGCTGGACGTGGGCGCATTCGCAGGTGTGGTCTATCACTGCGTGGACGACATTGCTGCACAGCCGGGAATGCCAGCGGAACTGTTGCGGGACGCGGAACGGGAGCTTGCAGAGAGTGCTGACATCATTTTCGCGACAGCGCCGCGGCTGGCCGAGCGCCAGGCGCATTTCAATGCGAACACGCACTGTCTGCCGAATGTCGCAGACTTCGATCATTTCTCGCGCGCCCTCGATCCTCGCACGGAAGTCCCGGCGGACCTCGTGCGGATCCCGGGTCCACGGTTGGGCTTCATCGGTGCGATCAGCCGATACAAGCTTGATTTCCCGTTGCTCCGTTGTCTCGCCGAACGGCGGCCTGACTGGTCGATCGTCCTGATTGGCAGGGTCGGCGAAGGCGAACCGGGTACCGACACCGCGACGCTCGATGGCCTGCCCAATCTGCACCTGCTCGGGCCTCGGCCATACGACACACTGCCCGCGTACCTGCGCGGGATCGATGTCGCTCTGCTGCCCAGCGCCACGAATGACTACACGGCGAGCATGTTCCCGATGAAGTTCTTCGAGTACCTGGCCGCGGGCCGATCCGTCGTGAGCGTCGATCTGCCAGCGCTCCGGCCATTTCGCGATACGGTCACGATCGCCGACTCGCCTGCGGCCTTCATCGCATCGATCGAGGCAGCGCTGCGCGGCGAGGCGCCACCCCTCGACACTCGCCTGGCCGTGGCCCGGGCACACACCTGGGACCAACGAATGGAGCGCATGCTCTCGTTGCTCGAGGCCACGGTCCAGACATGCGAAGCGGCATGAGCACGGGCGCCATTCGTTCCGGCCATCTGCCTGGCGTGAACGGGCGCGGTGCGGAACGCGCGGATGATCCGCTCGCCGCGCTGGCCCGGGCCTTCGGCCGGAAGCGCCGCGTCGCTGTCGTGCACGATTGGCTCGTGACATACGCCGGCGCCGAACGCGTACTCGAACAGATCCTTTCGCTGTTCCCTGACGCGGACGTGTACACGGTCATCGATGTGCTGGCGGGGGACGCCCGCGATTTTCTGCACGGGGCGCACGTGTACACCTCGTTTCTTCAGAAGCTGCCCGTGCTGCGGCACAGACACCGTGCGCTCCTGCCGATGATGCCGTTCGCCATCGAGCAGCTCGATGTTTCCGGTCACGACCTCGTGATTTCCAGCTCGCATGCCGTGGCCAAGGGCGTCATCACCGGGCCCGACCAGCTGCACCTGTGCTACTGCCACTCGCCCATTCGCTATGCCTGGGACCTCCAGCACGAGTATCTGCGCGAAGCGGGTATGCAGCGGATGAAGGAGTGGATGGCGCGCTGGTACCTGCACCGCCTCCGCATCTGGGACGTACGCACGGCCAATGGCGTGGATGAGTTCGCCGCGAACTCGAATTATGTTGCGCGACGGCTGCACAAGATCTATCGGCGGGATGCCCACGTCATTCACCCACCCGTGAACGTCGACGCGTTCACGGTGCGCACAGACAAGGACGACTTCTATCTCGCGGCATCACGCATGGTACCGTACAAGCGGATGCCGCTGATTGTCGAAGCGTTCCGTGCGATGCCGGACCGCCGTCTCGTCGTGATCGGCGATGGTCCCGATCTCAGGCGAGTCCAGCGCCTTGCAAGCGCCAACGTCGAAGTTCTGGGCTGGCAGCCGTTCGAGATCGTGCGCGACCTCATGCAGCGCGCCCGCGCGTTCCTGTTCGCCGCCGAAGAAGACTTCGGCATCACGCCAGTCGAAGCCATGGCGTGCGGCACGCCCGTCATCGCCTACGGCAGTGGCGGCGTCCGCGAATCGGTCGTCGATGGTATGACGGGCCTCTTCTTCGATGAGCAGACCGTGCCTTCCATCGCTCACGCGTTGCACCGCTTCGACGTCGAGCAGCGCCGTTTTGATCCGGCTACGATCCGTAACCGCGCGGAACAGTTCGACATCCCGCGTTTCCGCGAACGCTTCGCGGCCTTCGTGATGCGCGCGTGGAACGAGCGCATGCGTGAATACGCGGAGACGGAGGCGGCCGATCGCCTCACAGTCGTTCCTCCCCGCAGGTAATCGCACCCGTACCGGCGCGGTACGAACCGCGCAGCCGGTTCGTCAACGCGGCGCGCGCGGACCCGTCAGGATCTGAAGTCCGACCGATGGACCGTCGCTGACCGACATCTCGAGCGAGACCGTCGGTCGCGACCGCTTCTCCGAACGATGGAACAGGCGATAGCCGAGGTACGCGCCGGCCACACCGGAAAGGAGATCACCCATGCTGTCCGCGCTGCCCAGCACGTTGCCCCACTTGCGATCATCGCGGAACTCCTTGCCCACAAATACCAGAGCCGCCGCGACGGCCGCATACTCCGGCCGTAGCTCGGCGCGACTCAGGCCCCACACGATGCCCGTGGCGATCGTGGCATGGCCACTCCAGTTGCAGGGCCGATTGAAAAGACACCAGTGGACGGCCTGGCCGACATCCGACCGATTCGTCGAGGACTGAGCCGTTGCCGGCTCGACTGCGGTGAACATCAACACAACCAGGATTGCGACGGCTGAGAGCGGCTTCATCACCGCGTTCTCCTCGCGCTGCGGACCAGCTCCGGTCGATTCGACCCGCTTCGGCCCAAGGGATGATCAATGTCCTGACCGTCCCGCCTCGGAGCATATCACGCGCCGAGATCGACAGGCGCGCAACACGGTGTTGCACGATCACACGCCTGTCAAGCGCGACACCCTCGCGACCGCACGAATCAGCCCGAAATACTGCGATTGCAACGAGGCTTCTGCCACTTCTGATGGAATTGGCGGGCGGCGGTGAAGCAGCTGTTCGGTCGCGAATCGACCTGCACCGCGGCCTTTGTTGTGGACGCACCCATGCAACGATCGTGGCGGCCGATCGATAGCGGCTTCGCACCGTCCCTGTCGATCGGCCCGCACGTGGACGTGCAGGCCGTGACCGCAGGCGCCCAATCGATGGCGCCGTCGCGCCGTCCCTGTCGTGTCGGAGGCCTGCATGGGCGGCCGATCGCGGAGCATGACCAGCCGCCAGTGGGATCACGACCCGCCGGGACCCAGGCTTTGATAGAACTCGTCCCGCGCCTGAACCAGCCGCCGCTGTGGCAAGCCCGTCTGTCTGAAAGGAGGATGGGCGGGTGCCGGGATATCCTGAGATATCGCGCAACCGGCACCCGCCCGGGGGAAGCCGGGGTCTTGCATCCCCGGCTGCACAGCCTGAACAGAGCGTTTCTGCGGCTGGTTTCCGCGCTGGTGTCTGGTTGTTTCTCTTGTTTCTGGTCGCCCGGCAGTATCTCACGAGAAACCAGCCCCAGAAACCAGCCCCAGAAACGTTCCGTTCTACTTGTGATGAATCTCGAACCCGCTCTCTTCGAGTTCGTGCGCCTGCGCGGTGGCCTCATCGCGAACGACCTGACCGTCGAACAGGTGGATCGTGCGTTCGGCGTAACGCGCGTAGCGCGGATCGTGTGTGACCATGCAGATGGTCGCGCCGTCCGCGTGCAGCTCCTTGAGCAGATCCATCACGGCTTCGCCGTTCTTCGAGTCGAGGTTCCCGGTCGGCTCGTCCGCGAGCAGGATGAGTGGCTTGCCGACGATGGCGCGGGCAACGGCCACGCGCTGTTGCTGACCGCCCGAAAGCTGTGACGGGTAATGCTTGGTGCGATGGGCCATGCCGACCCGCTCGAGTGCCGCCTGCACCCGCTCCTTCCGTTCACTCGACGGCATCCCACGATACGTGAGCGGCAGCTCGACGTTCTCGTAGACCGTCAGGTCGCCGATCAGGTTGAATGCCTGGAAGATGAACCCGATCTCGCGATTCCTCACACGCGCACGCTCGCTCGCGGACAGCGTGGTAACGTCCTTGCCGTCCAGCAGGTACTGGCCCTCTGTCGGCGTGTCCAGCAAGCCGAGCAATGAGAGCAACGTTGTCTTGCCGCACCCGGACGGGCCAGCGATCGCGATGTACTCGCCCCGGCCCAACTGGAGGTGCACGTTCGATAGCGCGTGCGTCTCCACCTCATCCGTGTAGAACACCTTGCTCACCCCGTTGAGGTGGATGAGGGATTCCGTCGCCTGGTCCATCGTTGCTCCCCGTTAGAGTGAACTCACTGACCCGTTTCTGGGGCTGGTTCATGGGGCTGGCTCGAGAATCCAGCCCGAACGTCGCTACCGCAGTCGTATCCGGTCATAATTGTCCCACTGCGACATGTCGGACAAGATCACGATATCCCCTTCATTCAGACCGCCGGCCACCTCTACTTCGTTGACAGAGGCCGCGCCGATCTGGACGCTGACGCGGACGGCCGTGCGGCCGTCGGCCTCCAGTTTGAAGAGGCCGATCGTCGCATTTGCAGCCGCCACATTGGGCCGGTTCATATGGAGGACATTGTCCAGATGATCGACGATGATCCGGCCGTCGACGCTCAGGTCCGGACGGGCGCCGGCGGGCAGGTTCTCCGGTAGTTTGACATCCACGCCGACGGTTCCGTTCTGGGCGCCGGGATCGATACGCACTACGGTACCACGGACGACTCCGTTTCGGGTGTCGATCTCGACGTCCTGCCCGAGGGTGACGTCGACCATCTGGGTTTCCGGGATACGGAGTTCGGCCTTGAGCAGATCGGGCTGAACGATGCGGGCGAGTTCCGTTCCGGGAAGCACGTACTGGCCGATCTCGAGGCGGCCGGTCCCCGGCGGACCCAGCCGCTGGACAACGCCTCCTTCGGCCGCGCGTACGTCCATGGATTGCAGTTCCTGGTTCCGGAACGCGACGATCTGTTCGAGCCGGTCGACCTCGGACTGGCCGGCGTTCAGGCGGCCGGCCAGCGAGCCCTCGAGCACCTGAAGATTCTTCTGTTCGGCCTCGAAGCGCTGCCGCAGCTCGCGAACCAGGTCCTTGCCGGCGAGATATTCGTTTCGCGTGATGAGTTGCTGCTGGTTCAACTCTTCGTTGACGCTGTCCTGTCGAACCGCGGCGTTGAGCTGCGTGAGCAGGGCCGCAATGGTGCCCTGTTGCGTGAGCTGTGACTGCTCCAGTGTGACCTGTAGCGTGAGCAACGCGGTACGTGCATTCGAAAGGGATCGCTGCGACTCCAGCAGCTGGAGCTGCACGTCGGGGTTGGTCAGTCTGACCAGGAGCTGACCTTGTTCAACAACCATGCCCGGATCGACCATGACCTGCTCGATCCTGCCCGCCGTGATGGCCGAGATGATCCTCACCTGCTCGGGGACGAGCGTCCCGGCACCGCGCACCTGGCGCACCATCGGCCCACGCTCGACGGTGTCCATCCACGCGATCTCGCGCTCGACCGAAGGCGGCGCCGGATCGAGCTGCGACAGTCCGACCGTGATTACGACCGCACCGACGATCGCAGCCGCGAGATACAGCTTCCCGCGCTTTTTCGGTGGGTTGGTCCTTGGCTTGTCCATCGGTTGTCTCCTCCGGGCAGATTGTTGCCCGGTCAGCGTTTCGGCGCCCGAAGGCTCGTAACTCGTTTCTGGGGCTGGTTTCTGGGGCTGGTTTCTGGGAAACGGATTCGAGACCTGGCCCGCTGCCACGGCAGCTGCAACGCTGCCGCCGCACCCGCCATCGACCAGAAACCAGCGCCAGAAACCAGCCCAGAAACGCTTTTCTGTTCGTCAGTTCCCCAGAGTCGTCCCCACGGCAGCCTGCAATGCTGCCAGCGACTCATGAAACGTATACACGGCGGCCAGGTGTGACTGATCGGCACGGGCCTTGTCTTCCTGGGCTTGAGTCAGTTCCAGGATCGAGCCGGCACCGAGACGGTAGCGCTCGCGCGCGAGTTCGAGGGCGAGGCCAGCGGTTTCGGAGTTCTTCGACTCGAGTTCGACCGTGCGATACGCGGTGCGCAGCGCGAGCAGGTTTGTTGCGACCTCGGTCCGGCGAGTCAACTCTTCGGCGCGCCGCAGGTGCATTGCATCGTCCGCCGCGGCCCGCGCCTGTTGCAACGACCTCTCGCGGGTGAAACCGTCAAAGATCGGCAGTGAAATCGACACAAAGAAATAGGCCGGGCTCGTCGTGTAGTTGAACGGATACAGGCTGTTGCCCTCGAGGATTGCGGCTTCGGTCACCGGCGAGTACGCATACTGCGAGCAGTCTTCCGGAAAGTCCGGCAGCGTCGTCGAGAGACCGGCGGCAATCGTGTTCCAGAACTCGCAATTCTCGATCTGGTTCTGCGCCGAGTTCTTCGCCTGGTTGATCAGGAAGTTGCTGTCGCCGACCTTGCGCGAGTAGCCCGACCAGATGTTGGCCCCGAGGTTCAGCGTGGGCAGGTACTGGCTCCACGACGCTTTCGCCGCCGCACTGGCCGCGGACTCTGTCCTGCGCGCGGCAATGAGGCCGGGGTGCGAGCTGATCGACATCGCAGTCAGATCTTCGAGCGTCCACGTCGGCTCGAAAACCTCGAACTGGCTCGTCAGCTCGACATCCGCGTTCACCTCGACACCCAGCTCCTGCATCAGCCGGACACGCTCGGTGTCATAACTGTTCTGCGCCTGGATGAGCGCGACTTCGGCGCGACCTCGTTCGACCTGCGCCTGTGCAACCTCGAGCCGGGTAGCTGCACCGGACTGTTGTCTCGCCTCCGCCAGCTTCAACGCCTCATCGGCCCGGTCCAGCGCCGACTGCGACAGCGTTACGTTGTCGCGCTGCCGCAGTGCCGCAAGATACTGTCGTGTTACGTTCGTCGCGAGCGTGAAGGCCGCCGCATCGATGCGCGCCTCCGTTGCCGTCTGGTTCGCCCGCTGCTGCGCAAGTTGGAAGAACGTCGAGCCCGAGATCGACAGGCGCGCGTCCACACCGTAGTCCGACGCGTACGTTCCCGGCGTCCGCCCGAGGCCGAAGTCGGCCGCACTCAGGTTGCCGAGCCGCTGTGTGCCGCTTGCCTGATACGAATAACTGTTCGATACGCTGAGCGACGGGAGGAAGCTCGCGAAGGCCTCGCGGGCCGCCCAGTCCGCCGGGCCCTCGTCATTGGCCGTCTGCCGGAACTCCGGGTTGTTCTGCCTCGCCAGCTGAATTGCTTCGTCCAGCGTCAGCGTCGCCGGCCGCGGCTCCTGTGCTCCGGCTCGCGAGCCGGACAGAACACCCAGAGCGCAGATGCCGAAGATTGCGCTCTGCCGCAGCCGCCGGAGTGTCAGGGCGGGCATCGGTAGCAGGAACGTCACGACCGGAGCCAGCCGGCGGAACGGCCCGGCCGGACCCGGGCGGTGAGATGTCGCGGCGAGAGGCAACCGGCTCCCGCCAATCAGGCGATTCGGATTTGACATGGCTCGTTTACTCCCTGGTCCTCGCGGCGCCGCCGAACGATGGCTCGTGTTGTCCGCACACCAGACCCACTGAAGGAAGGCTCGTGCCATTCGGCACGGTCCGCTCAACGATATGAATCGCAACGACTTATGTGTATCGGCACCAGACCCGGTCGGGCCCGGGCTGGTCGATACCGGACGGAGGGCGTCCCGGGTCCGAACACGCTCGCCGCCTTCTGCTACCTTCCGACGCTCGCGCGGTCTCGCGTTCGACGATTCACGCTGAGACGGTCGCAGGCGGCTCGGCCCACCGGATCGCCGCGCAGGTCGCGGTCCGGGTCATGGCCACAATGATCCGGGGCATGCCATCATCGCCGGCACGCATGGTGTACATGCGATTCATCGCGCGACTTCTCGACACCCGGTGCGCCGAGAGCCCACCACTCGACAGGATACGCACGTCGAACTGGGGCTACGCGCGATCGCAGCCGGCAAACACGTTCTGGTCGAGAAGCCGGTCGCGCTGTCGTCAGCTGCCATCGAGCCACTCGCGCGGGCGGCTGACGCGGCGGGCAAG
>JBOHRL010000060.1:0-2646 GCA_050732695.1 Longimicrobiales bacterium
GATGCGGTCGGTTCCGAAAGCGCCGCTCTTTTCGGTTACTCGGAAGGCGGCCCAATGTCGATTCTGTTCGCCGCCACGCACCCATCGCGTACATCGGCGCGAGTCTGCTCTATGGCACCTACGCAAAAGCGGCAATGGGCGCCCGACTACCCGTGGGCACCCACGCCGGAAGCGCGACAGCGATGGCTGGCGATGCTGGAAGCGGAGGGCGCACCATTGGCGAGCGCGGCGCCAGCCACGAAGCCGAGCTGGACCGTCGTCGTGTACCAACCGGCGCGGAAGCTGAAAGGCCCCACAGCGCACAAAGCTGCGCCGACGTCGCGCTGGCGGTGAACCAGAGCGACATGCCGAGCAGGACCGCCATCGAAAGCTGGGCCAGAACGACCCAGGACCGCGCCGCTTTGATCGCCGCGTCCGGCGTCGGTAGGTAGAGCGCCTGGCTCGGGGCCGCCCCGGGCCAGCCGATCGGCATCTGCTCAGCGGCTGGAAAAGGGATCGACGATGCGGACGCCCGACTTCTCGAAATCGGCGAGATTGTGCGTGGCGACCGTGAAATCATTGGCAAGCGCGGTGGCCGCGATCAAGCTGTCCTTGATCGGCATGGCGCGGCCCTTCCGTCGCAGCTCGGCGAGGAGCTGCGCCCACCGCATCCCCGTCGCCAGCTCCCAGGAAACGCATTGGATATGGCGGACGCCCGTGTCGAACCACCGTTCGAGCCGCGCACGCCGCCTGCCTTTCGGCAATAGCAGAATGCCGAACCGAAGCTCACCCAGGATGATTGGGTCCACCACGAGCTCGCGTTCGTGACGCTCGAGCCAATCGACGACGCGCGAGTTCGAAGCCGATTTCGTTGGCTCGGTCAGTACGTTGGCATCGACCAGATATTTCACAGAGCGTCGGTGGAATCCGACTCGATAGACTGGAAGAAGTCCTCGACCGGACAGGCGAGGAGCCACCGGACCAAACCCTCGTTGGGAGGAGCCGTGCGCCGAACCAGGACGTAATGCCCGCGATCGAGTCGCTCGATGTCGAACTCCTCCCCTGGTTCAATGTGATCCTGCTGCCGAATCTCGGCGGGGAGCACGATCTGACCCTTGGACGAAATCGTGGTCTTCATGGCATGTAAGATAATGTCTTACATTCGTTGCGTCAAGGAGGTGCAGAACCCTAGATTACGCCCGCGCGTGCAGGATCCGTTGTGCTACGACGATTCAGCCGAGCCGAGGATGAACGGGCTCCTGTGCACGTCGGCCACGCAGGCGGTGTCCAGGGAATTCGGGTCAGCGGTGTCCAGCAAGCGTGCGGCGATGTCCTGAACACACTCCGTCCGGACCAGCCCGCTGAGGCTATGGGCCGCCGTCCGGGACGATGATCACGCGGACATTGCCGAGGCGGGAAGCGGCCGCGCGTGTTCCACGCGTGCTACGTCCTCGGTGTAGGAGAGCGCGAAGTACATCCCTTCGGCGATGCCTTCGTTCGGGCGGAGGTTGCGACGGAGCTGAAATTCCGCGAAGGCCTGATAGAATCGTCCTGGTCGGCGGCGGCCTGATGGAGGAGCAAGGGGATGCGTTGGGTCGCCTCGGGACTGTACAGCATCGCGCGCAGCGACTCGGCGAAATCTGCGGCGCCGAACCTCACCTCGACCGAATCGCCCGTGCGCGGATCCCGGACAGGAATGGTCAGAGGACCCTCCTCGATGGTACGCGCGGCGTGCCGGTAGTCGTCATCCAGGGAGGGGAATGCTGCCGCGCCGGCGTCATCGGCAGGGCAGGCGTCGAGGACATTAAGGAGCGCTGCCTCGGCGTCCGTGGTCTACGAGCAGGATGTCCCTGCTCTGGCGTACCTCATTGCGATTCAACGCCGGCGCGGCGGGGGTGGCGGCCTGGCCCGGCCCGCCTCGTAGGATTACGTAGGAGTCCGGTTGCCGAACCAGCGTCCGATCACAGGCGCGGATGTGAGATTCGGTCCGAATGCGGTGACTACCGCGACCCTTCCGACCCTGACCATCTCCCCTCCAGCGGCCGAACATGTGAGAGCCCTCCGTCGTGGCATGAGCCAATCTCGTTGCGGGCACACCGCTGCTCCAGCTTAGCGGTGCCGAGATGGAGTATTGGGCGTAAGCGTGAAGCAAGCTGGGCTCGGGCTCGGTCGGATCATAGGCGGGCGTCTGGTCGACGTCGAGGCCAGGGCCGGTGTCGAAGCCGAGGTCGTGCGGGAATCGCTGACGACGAGATGGACATGCCGGGAGCCAGCGTAAGTGGAAGGGTAGGCGTGGCGGTGATCGGCTTCGGCTTCATGGGCCGGACGCACGCGGCCGCGTACGAGCGCGCCCGAATGGCAGGCGCACCCTGCACCCTGCGCGCGATCTGCGCGAGCGCTCCGGCCGTTCTGGCCGGGGAGCTGGCCGATGCCCTGGGCCGGCCTCTGCCGTTCGATCCCCGGAGCGTTCCGCTGTTCACCGATGCCGATGCATTGCTCGATCGCGATGACATTCACGCGATCAGCATCTGCACGTACACGGATACGCACGTCGAACTGGGGCTACGCGCGATCGCAGCCGGCAAACACGTTCTGGTCGAGAAGCCGGTCGCGCTGTCGTCAGCTGCCATCGAGCCACTCGCGCGGGCGGCTGACGCGGCGGGCAAG
>JBOHRL010000061.1:0-48571 GCA_050732695.1 Longimicrobiales bacterium
GGCATGCCGAGGTCACGGCTGCCGGTTGTGCTCGGCCTGCTGCTCCTCAACGGGACGCTGGTCGTCCTCGGCTTCGGCCTGCTGCGCCGCGAGGAAGAAGTTGCCCGGCTCCGTGCGGACTTCATTGCGGGCGTATCACACGAGCTGCGCACGCCGCTCGCGCAGATTCGCATGTTCGCCGAAACACTGATGCTCGGCCGGGCACGGTCCGATGCCGAACGAAACCGCTCACTCGAGATCATCGACCAGGAATCGCGGCGCCTGATGATGCTGGTCGAGAACGTGCTGCTGTACAGCCGTGCCGACCGTCACCAGGCGAGGGTGAGCCCCGTCCCGGCCGACATCGCGGCCGATGTGCGTGAGGCCGTCCAGGGCTTCGCCATCCTGCACCGCTCGCGCGCGATCGAAGTCCGGACCGAACTCCAGGACAACATCATTGCACCCGTCGATCGCGGCGCGCTCAAGCAGATGTTGCTGAACCTCCTCGACAACGCGGCCAAGTACGGACCACCGGAGCAGCGCATCACGGTCGCGCTCGCGCTCTTCGGGACACACGCGCGCGTCTGGGTTGACGATCAGGGGCCGGGCATCCCGAAGCCGGACCGGTCACGCGTGTTCGAAGCGTTCGTCCGGCTCGAGCGAGACCACAACTCGACCATCACGGGCAGCGGCATCGGTCTTTCCCTCGTCCGCGAACTCGCGGCCCTCCACCATGGCCGTGCGTGGGTCGACGAAGCGCCCGGCGGCGGTGCGCGTTTCATCTTCGAATTGCCCGGCGCCCACCTGCGCCACGAGCTACAGCCCGATTCATGGGCAGCGGTCTGAGTCGGACGGTCCATGGCAAACATCCTCCTCATCGAGGACAGCCCTGACCTGGCCTTCGGTCTGCGTAACAACCTCGAGTTCGAGGGTCATGAAGTCGATGTCGCTCCCGATGGCAGCCAGGGTCTCACCAAAGCCCGTGACAGCCGGCCAGACCTGATCATCCTCGATCTGATGATCCCCGGCATCGATGGTTACCGGGTCCTCAAATCCCTCCGCGAAGACGGTGTCCTCACACCCGTCCTGATCCTGTCCGCGCGCAGCGAGGAAGCCGACAAGTTGCGCGGTTTCCGCATGGGCGCGGACGACTACGTGACCAAGCCATTCAGCCTCCTCGAGCTGATTGCCCGCGTCGAAGCGTTGCTGCGCCGATCCGTCTCGACCGACTTCACGCCCGACCTTCTCCGCTTCGGCGACCTCGCCATCGATCAGGCCGCTCAGATCGTCTTTCGGCACGACCACCCCGTCACGCTCCGTCCTCGCGAGTTCGACCTCCTCATGGCCCTCGTCAATCGGCGAGGCCGCGTCGTCACTCGGCTCGATCTGCTCCGCGAAGTCTGGGGTCACCGCAACGCCATCTCGACTCGCACTGTCGATGCCCACATCGCGGAGCTACGCCGGAAAATCGAAGAGGATCCCGCCGAGCCGAGGTTCATTGCGACCGTCATGAAGTCGGGATACCGGTTCGACGCGGGAGACCGCGGAGAAGAAAAGATCCACGGGGGAAATGCAGGAAAGGATGAGGTCAGGGAGGTTCCGTAAACTCCCGTGCTCCCTTCGCCCCGTACCGTCCCGTCAACCCGCCTTGACCTCGACCTGCCCCGATTTCGCTCTGATCCTGCCTCTTCCAACATTTCTCGAACACTCCTCCAACACCTTTCAGACATTGCTCTGACAGTCCTCCAACCACGGGCGGTGTTTTCGAAGGTATGTTTGGTCCGAACCAATTGCATGACTGGAGCTTGCTGATGTTTGGATGGCTGAGGGGCCGCCAGGCGATCATGACGGAGGCGTGGGCGCAGCGGGTGTTCTCACCGGCGGCTCAGGTCGTTATTGCGCGCCAGGATGGGCGAAGCGTACTGCTGGACCTGAAGCATCAGCGGTACTGGGGTCTGGATGAGACGGGGACGCGGATCTGGGAAATGGTTTCGGCGCGGATCCCGTTCGGCCAGATTGTCGATTGTCTGGAAGTCGAGTACGGGGCATCGCGGGATCGTCTCGAGGAGGACGCGCGAGAGTTCCTGAACACACTTCTCGCAACCCGGCTCGCGGTAATGTCATGACGGTTCCGGACCGGAGGTGGCCGAGGCCACCCTCGATGCCTGCCTGTATTGCGCTGCTTCTCATGGCCGATGTCGCGCTCCACACGGTCGGCCTGCGGCGAGCAGTGCGCCTCGCGCGGCGGTTCTCCGGTACGGCTCCATCGAACCTTGCTTCTCGAAGTCCCGACATCATTGCAGCGACCACGCGCCGCGTCGCGATGGCCGCGTCGCTGTATCCGCGCAGAGCACTGTGTCTCGAGCAATCGCTTGCGCTGCATGTGCTGCTGGGCCGGCGGGGCGTTGCGACGGATTTGAAGATCGGTGTGCACCGGTTGCCGTTCTACGCACATGCGTGGGTCGAGCACCAGGGCCGGCCCATCAACGAAGCGGAAGAGTTCGTGCAGACGCTCGCGCCATTCCCGAGTGTCGAAGGATGACCATGTTTCTTTGCGCGTTTCGTCCGGATGGAGAGTCGCTCGATCGCGCGGCTCTGATGGCACACGTTGGCCGCATGCGTGATGTCGCCGGCGATGTCGAACTGAATGCGACGCTCTCGGGTCCGTTCGCCGCGGTCGCGCAGGACTCGCGCAGCGTGTCGCGGCCGTTGCTCGGGCGCTGGCGTGGCCTGGTCGGTGTGGGCGATGTGCGTCTCGACAATCGCGACGAACTCGCACGCATGGCCGGCATCGAGGCGTACCCGTCGATCTCGGATCTCGAGGTCGCTCTGGCCGTGATCGATGCGCACGGCGATGGCATCCTGCACCGCATCCTGGGCGACTTCGGATTCGTCTACTGGGACGCGCGCGCGTGCAAGCTGGTGGCTGTGCGCGACGCGTTCGGAGTTCGTCCTCTCTACTTCCGGGCGACACCCGACGTGCTGCTCTTCTCCTCGCGCATCGGTACGCTCGCATCGGATGAACGCATCGATCTCGATTACGTCGGTCGCTTCCTCATGGGTCTGCCGAAGGCGAGCGCGCAGACCATCTGGACCGATGTCCGTGCGGTACCGGCCGGCGGTTGCCTGATCCAGCGTGGTACGGTGCGCAATGCACGCTACCACTGGCGGGCGGATGACTACGTGGCGGAGACGTCACTCAGCGAATCGGCCGCGATCGAACAGTTCAGAACGCTTCTAACGGATGCAGTCCGCACGCGCGTCGATGACGCGCCGCACACGTGGGCGCAGCTTTCTGGCGGGCTCGACTCGTCATCGATCGTTGCACTCGCCAGCGGTCACACGGAACTTGCCGGCACGGTGTCCGTCGTCGACACGATGACGGGTGGCGACGAGCGCAAGTGGTCGGACGCCGTCGTGAATCGGTACCCCGTTAGGAACGAACAGATCACGAACTACTGGGCCTGGCAGTCGGACGGCGAGGAACCGCCGCGCACGGAAGCGCCGAGCCCTGTCTATCCGTTCTTTGCACGAGATCGCCGGATGGTCGATGTCGTCCGCGACTCTGGGGGACGGGTGCTGTTGAGCGGTTTCGGATCGGACCACTACCTCTTCGGGAATTTCCATTACATCTCCGATCTCGCCGCCAGAGGCAAAGTCAACGCCGCGATCCGGGAGTTGCTCGGCTGGTCCGTCGCCTCGCGCCAATCATTCTGGACGATGGCCCGCGATCACCTTGTGGCCCCGTTCCTCCCATCCGCACGCGGGTCGGCCCCGACCGATCCAGACAGCGTGCCCGGGTGGATCGATCCAGTGTTCGCTCGACAGCACCACGTCTCCACGCTCACGCCCGCCGCTCGCCTCGAGACCGTTCGTCCCGGCCACCGCTTCCACGCGGCCACGCTGGCCGGCCTGGCCGCCGTCCCGGCATGGGTCCACGGCTGGCCTTTCGAGGGCTCGCTCGATGTGCGCTATCCGTTCCTGCATCGGCCCCTCGTCGAAGCCGTCCTCGCCATGCCGGTCGCCATGCGCATCCGGCCCGGCACGCACAAGTGGGTCCTCCGCCAGGCCATGAAGGGCATCCTGCCGGAATCGGTTCGCACGCGTGCGTCCAAGGGATCCATTGACGCCCGCATCCTGTGGTCATTCCAGCGCGAACGTTCCACGCTCGACCATCTGCTGCGCGATCCGATTCTCGCCCAGCTCGGATGCGTGGATCCCACTGCATTGCGCGCCGCCGTCGATCGCGCGCGCCGCGGCGTCAGGTCCAATCTCGTGCACCTGATGACTGCGCTGTCGATGGAAACCTGGCTCGCTGTACGAGCCGGTCGTTGGACCGCGGATTCGCACTCGACGCAATCCGCTGCTTGATCACGTCAACCGCAGGACGGGCCAAACCAACGGGGGGGAGACCGGTCATGGAAAAGAAGCGCTACACACCGCCTGAGATCACGGATCTCGGGAACGCAGTCGAAGCAACCAAGGGTGTATACGGCAACTGCTGGGAGATCTGGGGCAGCCTGACGTGTCCACCTTCGGATCCGCCGCCGCCTATCGAGGAGGAATGAGGCGATAGACGCCGGCTCACAACGGGGTGGGTCAGAGCCGGCCGGGGGGCGTGCCGCGGCAGCAGCACGCCCCCCGCTGTCTATTCGATGGCGTGCGCTTCGTCCGCGAAGCGGACCCTGACCCGTCGAGGGATCCAGCCACCTTCGAAGCCTCGATCCAGAAACAACTGCACCGCGCGCCTGCCGTCCTCGCCGTAATCGAGCGTTCGCTGATTCACGTACATGCCGACGAATTCGTCCGCCTGGCTCGTCTCGAGACCCCGCGCGTAGCGCATTGCATGGGAGAGGGCGGCCGTTCGATGCTCGAGAGCGTACACGATCGATTCGTGCAATAAGGCAGACACTGAACCGATCAGGTCGGCCCCGAGATCGCGACGAATCACGTTGCCGCCAAGCGGCAACGGCAAACCGCCGGTTTCGGCGCTCCACCACTCGCCGAGGTCGGCGACGAGAGAAAGCCCGGCGTCCGCGTACGTGAGCTGCCCCTCGTGGATGATGAGCCCGGCGTCCGCCCGGCCGGCCATCACGTGGTCGAGAATCGCATCGAATGGAACGATTTCGGTCTCGACTTCGGGCAGGAACAGCTTCAGGGCGAGGTAGGCGGAGGTCATCGCACCGGGAACGGCGACACGCTTGCCCGCCAGATCGGCCGGCCGAATCGCCTCCTTCGCCACAATGCGCGGGCCATACCCTTCACCCATGGAGGCGCCGTGCGGCAACAGGACATACCGCTCGGACAGGTACGCGTACGCGTGGATCGACACCGCGCTGACCTCGAGATCGCCCGCCAGCGCCCGCCGGTTCAGCGTTTCGATGTCCTGAAGCTCGTGGACGAAGCGAAGATCGCCGGTCTCGATCTTTTCAGCGGCCAACGCGTAAAACATGAACGCGTCGTCCGAATCCGGCGAATGACCGACACGGATCGTTCTGGGAGTCTGGCGCACGGCGTTCCTTGACGAGTCGCGAATCGGCGCGGATCTTAGGAATCACTTCGCCGGGTGTCAATTCGCTGTCCGTCGGAACGCTTCGCAGCTCCGCGCAGGATGGTGCACCATGCAGACCGCGTCTCGCCTTTCGCAGCCCGCCTGCGCCATAGCAATCCTGTCGATGTTCGCTCTGCCCGTTCCTGCGCAGGAGGCCGGCTCGTGCGAGGAGGAAGCGCACACCCCGCAGACGGCTCTCCTCGACGTCACGGTCCTCGATGATCAGACGGGTGTGCCCTTGCAGGCGGTCGACATCGTCATGAACTGGGTGCCGGAGGGGAAGACGAAGTCCGAACAGCGCAAGGCCGCAACCGATCGCAGGGGAGTGGTCCGTTTCTGCGATGCACCCGCCGCCGTCCTCGTCACGCTTCGCGTCGATGGCGGCAGCCGTGTGAGCGGGACCCGCTCCGTACATCTCGCCGAGGGCGACACGGGCTCCGTCCAGCTCGTCACGTCCTCGCTATACTCGGTCGTCTCCGGCCGCATCATCGACCATGCGACCGGCCGGCCCGTCGGGGCCGCCACCATCGATCTGGGTTTCGATCAACTGCGCAGCATGACCCGCGATGACGGCGAGTTCGAGTTCGAGCGCGTGCCACCCGGCTTCTACGACGTCAATGTCCAGCACATCGGCTACGCGAATGTCCGTGACTCGATCGGCGTCGATTACGCCGCGCGCGTCACCGTCACTGCGAGGCTGGCGCCGGCCGCCATCCCGATCGAGCCGCTCGAAGTCGTCGTTCGCTCGCAGGGCCTCGAACGGCGAGGTTTCTACAATCGAATGGAGCGCGGCATCGGCACGTTCCTCACCCGCAAGGATGTCCAGGACATGCACGCGCTCCGCGGCAGCGACATCCTGCGCCGCATCACCGGGATCCAGCTCGTCCAGCACAGTACGCTGGGTGCGATCGCCGTCGGGCGAGGCAACTGCCCCTTCCGCTACGTCATCGACGGCGCTCGCCTCGCCGCCATCTACTCGATGGATGACATGTCGCCCCACTGGATCGATGGCATCGAGATCTACAAGGGCCCCTCCCAGATCCCCATCGAGTTCACCGGTATCTCCTCGGATCCGAACGCCGCGTGCGGCGTCATCGTGATCTGGACACGGAACCGCTGACCGCGAAATTGCACGACTCCCGGGCAGATGGCGCGGTCGCGCGGCGTCATCGAGATCTCGCCATTGAACCGCTGTCCGTGGCCGGCCGTGCGACGCTCACGCGCAGAATCAAGACAGAGGCTGCCCGCCTCGGTTTTTCGGCGACCGGCATCACCGGCATCCGGCCCAGCGACCACGCCGCATTCTACCGCCGCTGGCTCGACGCCGGCTACCACGGCGATATGCACTACCTCGGCCGCAGCGATGCCGTGCGGCGCAGACTCCAGCCCGAACGCGCACATCCGGAACTCAAATCAGCGATCGTCGTAGCACTGCATTATGATGCCGCACCCACTGATGACGATGCAGCGGACGGTCCGACGGTCGGCATCATCGCCCGCTATGCCCGCGGCCGCGACTACCATCGTGTTATCAAGGGGAAGCTGACTGCACTGCTGCACTGGCTCGAGGACGAGATCGGACAGAATCTGCCGGCAGCGCGCGCGTCGGTGGACACTGCGCCCGTTCTCGAGCGCGAACTCGCCCGCCGTGCCGGCCTCGGCTGGTTCGGCCGCAACACCATGCTCATCCATCCGCGGCGGGGATCGTACTTCTTCCTCGGTACACTGCTGGTCGAGATCGAACTCGACCTCGATGCGCCGTTCGAGAAGGACCACTGCGGCTCGTGTAACGCGTGCGTCGCTGCGTGCCCCACTGGCGCACTGCTCGGTCGCGATGCCACCGGCGCGCCGGTCATCGATGCGCGCCGGTGCATCTCCTACCTCACGATCGAGCACCGCGGCCCGATCCCGCGCGAACTCCGCCCGCTCATTGGAAACCGGGTCTTCGGGTGCGACATCTGTCAGGAGGTTTGTCCTTTCACCCGTACGTTCTCCCAACCGACATCGGAGCCTGCATTCGCTCCCCGCGGGCCGGGCTGGCCGCCGTTCGGCGTGCGGCCGGTGCCCCGTTCGTCGACGTCTCACCCCGGCACCGCCTCGCCGTCGTTGATCATGCTGCTGTCCGTAGCGTTGGATGAGGAGTCGTGGGATTCGTTCTCGAGGGGCTCCGCGATCCGTCGAGCCGGTCGCGCGGGGTTCGCGCGCAATGTCTGCGTCGGCCTCGGTAACTTGGCGTTGCCCGACGCGGTCCCGGTGCTCTCGGCCGCGTTGACGGACGTCGAACCGTTGGTGCGCGCGCACGCCGCATGGGCGCTCGGCAGAGTGGCTTCTGCCGATGCCAGGTCGGTGCTGTCCTCACGCTTGTCGGTCGAGACAGTCGCGTCGGTGAAGGAGGAGCTCAGGGCAGCGCTGGCCGGCTGACGATCATGCGCGAAGAACTTCAGAAGTGGGCGGTACCGGCCTCCGCAGCGGTGGATGTCCGGGCCCAGCGCCGTCATCCGCGCGCCAGCGCCACCCCGATCGCCACCGCCGTCGACGCCTGCCCCGCGGTCGAGTCACGTCGGGGAGGTGGACGACCGTAATTCATGCGTACCCGAGACGGCGACGATTCGGAGAGGACCGACCACAGGAGCCACCCTGCGATCCATGCGGGAGTCCGGCCCATGTGCATCAACGCAGATGCCGTCCCCGCCCGCGTCTGCACCGCAGCGGCCCGCTTCTCACCCGCCGTATCCCCACCCGCTTCTGAACCCGCCGTGTCCCCACCCCTCACCTCTCATCACCCTCACCCACACCCACACCCGCCGTTCGCCGTTCATTGCCCACGTCCTTCCCGCCTCCGCCTCGGTCGCAGGCCGGCGCGCACATTGGTATCATCCGTGCTCCGGATCGGATGGGCCAGGCATGCGAGTAATAAAAGCGCAGGGGCTGGCGCAGAAACCCTCACCGTGAGACGACGATGCGATTCCGAATCGCGCTACCGATTGCAGTTGCCGGCGTGGTCCTCACGACCGCGAGAACCGATGCGCAAGCGAACACGCGCGGCACGGCTGGCGACACACTCCGTCTCGAGGTAGGGTCCCCCGAAGTCGATGGGCGTGTGTACAAGCCGCACGCCGCGCTGGTGCGCGTACGCATCGGCGATCCCCAGGGTCCCGTACTGCGCGAGTGGACCAACGAACTCACCCTCGGTGATTCCGCGGACCGACCGGTCATGCGCTGGGTGACCAGGGGGCAGCAGAACGCGGGCGCCAGCGCGGGTACGACGTGGGAGTTGCGGCAGACGTATGACGCCATAACGCTCAAACCGTACGCATACAACTCGTCATCGAGCACCGGTGCGTACACGCGTGTTACGATCGACGGCAACCGGGTGCGCGGAGCGCGCCGCGCGGCTGGTGATACGACGGTGCACGCCATCGATGTCACGATCGACCGTCCCGGCTTCTTCGCGGGTGCGTCCGATCTCGTGCCGGCGGCGGTCGGCTTCAAGGCCGGTGCAGTCATGATCGCTCCCGTGTGGAGCCCGGCCATGACGACCGCCGAGTCACGCATCTTCACGGTCGTCGGCAAGGAGACCGTCGATGTCGAGGGCACACGCATCGAGGCGTGGAAGGTTGAAGAGCGCAGGGCCGACCATTCGCTTTATGCCACCTGGTATCTCCTCGACGAATCACCGTACATGGTCTACGGCGAAATCATCCTGACAAACGGTCAGATCCAGCGGATGACCGAAGTGGAAATCATCCGCCAGTGACGGGGGCAGCCCGTAGATCTCGATCCGCTCCAGCAGTGGTCGCAGCCTTCGCCTGCCACGCCATGCCTGCCTCTGCCCAGAGCCTGCCAGAAACGGTGTTCAGCGATATCCGATTCGCGGCCACCGACATCTTCCACGTGTACACGTTTCCATTCCGCCTGGACAGCCGCGGCGCCGTGACGCTGGGCGTGGCAGCGGCTGCGACCGTCGTCACGTTCCTGGTGGATGATGAGCTGGACAGGTGGGTACTGCAAAACCGGTCGGCATGGCCGATGGACGCGATTGAACCGTTCCGCACGAATCCGTCGCCGAGTCTGGAGGCGCTGGGCAGCGGATCCGTCCTGATCGGGTTCTCCGGAGTGCTGTATCTGTCTGGCCTCATCCTGGGTTCGCGTGATCTGCGCGACGCCGGCACAGGGTGCGCATCCGCCGAGAAGGGCCAGACGATGATGCGCTGGGTCCTCTACAAGGCTGTCGAACGGCGCCGGCCGTCTGTGGCACAAGGGAATCAATATCTGTTCAGCGTTCCGGGCGGCGACTGGTACGGTCGCTCGTTCTACGGCGGTCACGCTGCCAACATCATGACGTGCGCTTCCTACTTCAACCACCGATTCGAACTGGGCGTCGCCGAGCCGGTCATCATGGGTCTTGCCTTCGGCGTTGGACTCGGCCGCGTCGCCGACCGCGCACACTGGCTATCCGATACGTTGGCCGGCGCAGCAGTGGGCTTCTTCATGGGAAGGTTCGTTGCACGTCGTCAGCTCGGCCGCAAGGCGGAACGCGAAGGCGAATCGAAGGAGCGGGATCGCCACGGCGGTTTCTTCGCAACGCACGATGGCGAGCGCCTGCTCCTCGGATGGCGCCGCACGTTCTGATCAGGTCGATGCGCGGACGGAGAACTGCTGCAACAGGCTCGTCAGCGCAGGCAGTGCCTTCGAGCTTCCGTCATGTACGAACTGGACAGCGGCCAACCCGAAGGTTGCGGCGGCTACGACATTCGCTTCCAGATCGTCGATGAAGAGCATCTCCTGCGGTTGGAACGGAAGAGACGCCAGGACGGCATGGAAAAAGCCGGCATCCGGCTTCCTGAATCCGATCTCGTACGAGTAGAATGAACGATCGAACAGAACGTCGTAACCGAGTACGTGCGCCATATGCGCGCCTCGATAGCGCTGCTGATTCGTCGCCAGTGCACAGAAGTATCCAGCACCACGCAGTGTGCCGATCAGCGTCAGGATAAGAGTGTCAGCTTCGATCGATGACCAGCATGCGGCCAGCTTCCCGGCTGATCCCTCGACACCCCACTTCACGAGCACGGGCGCCAATGCCTCAACGAAGTCTTGCTGCCCGGCCAATGCGGGCCATTCGGCCTCGTAGACGTCATGCAGAAAATCGTCGATCGAGTCAGGAACGAACCCCAGAGCCGTGTGAAGCCGGGTTTCGAGGTCGGCAGTCGCATGCTGAATGACTCCGTCCGCATCGAAGAGAACCGCTCGAATCGGTGTCCGTGCACGATCCATTACCACGACACCGCCCGGTCGGCGATGATTTCATCGATACGAATCGCGGCCGCACTCGTTTGCCGAATCCTCATTCGATGGTCAAGTCCCGAGAACACTTTGCAGCACCTTCAACCGTCCGGAAAGACGCACCATCTGAACGCGCACGCCGGGGCTTGCCGTTCCAAGTCCGGCCGCCTCCTGGATCTGCATCAGCTCGATCTGCGTGGCCTGGACCTCCGATTCGACGATGATGAGAACCGCATCCAGCCGGCGCTGTAGCGCGATGATGTTGAACTGCGCTCGCCTGAGCTCGATCTCATCAACATCGCCGATCGTGTGCCTGCGGTCGGCATCGACGAACTCGACCTGCGCCAGTTCGAGTTCGCTCCGGAGCGTGAGCGCTCGGTCCACGAGCGTGAGCGCGCCCGCGGATCCCGGGTCCGAAACCTCCTGTTGCAATACCTTCCCTTCGCTCGGGATTGCCGATTCCTCGGCCGGTAGTGCACCGACGCCGAACAAAGCGGCGCAGACGCTGACGGTCAGTACCGTGACCGCGGCCTGAATGGCGCGGCGACCCGGGCTCAGGGTCGTGGCGAGTCGATCGTGCTTGCTGACGAGCATTTCGATCCTCCGCGTGAGTTCGGAACGGTTGCCCAACGCGCCGGGCACGACACCCGGCACTGGGCGCAGGGACTGGAATTCCTCCGACAGAGTAAGCACGGACGACGCATACGTGCGCCGATCACTGCCATGTGCGGCACCATCATCGGCAAGCAGCTCGGCCGCCAAGGCCGCCCGAGCGCGCAGCCACCAGAACAGCGGGTGCGGCCAGAGCACCACGGCGGCCGCCGCAAAAAGAGACCGGCTCAGCACGTCCCTGCGTCGGACATGAACCAGTTCGTGGTCGATGACGCAGCTGAGATCCCTTTCCCGCCCACGAACTGCGATCGCCATCGGCAGGAGCACCGTCGAACTGACAATGCCAGCGGTCAGTGGACGTCGTGACGCCTGCGTGAGACGCAGCCGGGCTCGTCGCACGCCCAGTTTGCGGCAGCGTGCATCGAACAGGATTCCCAACCACGAAGGCGGTGGAATGCTTCGCCTGAGGAGTCGGCGAACCAGCACTACGCCGAACAGCACGTACGCCGCAACAAGTACGGAGCCCGTCGCCAGGATAACAGCCAGGTAACGAACCCGGTCGCCCGCTAGCGACTGCTGTCGCAGGCGCGATCCGTTCGTTGCCTCAGCATCCGAGGAACTCGCAGCAGGTGTCGCCAACGTGGGTCCGCCTTCTGCCGCGTCAGGCGTGGGTCGCGGCGAGGCCACATCACCGTGGCTCGCAGTCACGCCTCCGGACCGCACGGCTGACGAGGTGTCCCACCTGTCCACGATCGCAAGGCGTTGCAGCGCGGCTGCTCCACTTTCCCACCGAGGAAACGGGGCCAGCGCCAGGATGAGCCACACGAGGGTCGCTGCGACCGACAGCTCGGCTGACCGCTGCCAGTGAACCGGAGCACGCGCCAATACCGCCACGACAGCCCCAAGGCCGAGCAACACGGTGCTGCCGCCCAGCAGGTCCGCAAGCGGAAGCACGATCGCCATACCGGGATTCATGACCGACCCCGCTTCGGAACACGTGTCGGCCTGCCGTGGCCCTCACTCCGCTCCACCAACTCGCGCAGGCGTTTCAACTCCATCGGAGTCGGCGCGCGCAACGCCAAGGCACTCTCCACCAGCTGGTCCAAGGCGCCGTCGAACACCCTGTCGAGGATCCCCGACAGCAATCGGCGGCTCGTCTGTTCCCTTTCCCGCCCCGGCCGGTAGATGAACGTGCGCCCTTCGACGCGATGCGCCACCAGCCCCTTCGATTCCATCGTCCGCAGAAACGCCTGCACCGTGTTCTGGACGATCGGGATCTCATGCCGCAGCGCTTCGTGGACCTCCCGGACGCTCGCTTCGTCCCGTTCCCAGAGCACCTTCAGGATCGCCAGCTCGCGCCGGGTCGGTTCAATCGATCGTGGCACCATGCTTCGCTTCCGTGTGTCGCACCGGGGCGGTCCAGTTTCGCTGTGTTTTCCAAACTTAGTTATCTAGGTGACACGGCGCAAGAGGAACTGCTGTGAGATGTGGAGAGGCTGCGGCAGCGGTGGCGGTGGTGCTGGCGGTGGTTCCGGGACATGCCCGGGGCCAAGCAATCGAAGCCGACCTGCCGGCACCCAGCGCCGTCATCCGCGCGCCCGCGCCACCCCCCATCGCCACCGCCATCGACGCCTGCCCTGCGCCGCGGCTGCCGCCGTTCTTCGCGTTGGGCGTCCGTCGACGCTCCAAGTCTCAGAACTGAAACGTCAGGGTCGCGCGTCCGCTGGGCAGTCGTTCGGGAATGAGCCGGCGCAGGCGCATCGGTCCTGCATCGGGGTCGAGCAGTCCGTTTCGGACGAAGTCCACGAGGGCGTCGAACTCGCGGGGCGTCAGTTCCACGGGTGCTAGGAGGAGCGGGTCGAGGCGCTCGAGTACGGCCGCCATGGGAGCGATCGGGCCTCGAAGATCCGCGGGCAGGAGGCGGGTGCTGAACGTTGGCGCATGCCGGGCGGCATCGAGATGGTAGCGGATGGCGTCTTCAAGGCGGACGAACGCGCCATTGTGCATGAACGAAGTCTGGAGCGCGACGTTTCTGAGCGGCGATGTGCGGAACGCGTAGCGGTCGGCCGGATTTCCAGTGACCTGCTCGAGACCGAAATCTTCGTTGGCGCCGGGACCATCGAAGTCGACATTGGCGAACGAGGGCACGATCTGTGGGATGCCGGCCACGTGCTGGCGGAAATCGGAGAACATTTCGTTCGAGCGTCCGGAGACGCCGTGGCACGTCACGCAGCCGGCACGGCCGAAGAAGAGCACAGCGCCGTGCTTCTGTGTCTCCGTCAAAGCGTTGGAAACGCCGCGTGCAAAGCGGTCGATGGGCGCATTCGTGTACACCTGCGTGAACTCGAATTCCGCGATCGCGGCAGCGAAATGATCGAACCTGATGGGTCCGCCTGCCTTGACGTCCGGAAACACCCGCGCGAAGAGCTGGCGGTACTTCCTGTTCTCATTCAGACGCCGGAGCACTTCATTGCGAATGTCATCGTTGTCGCCTTGAAAGACGAAGCCGGCGGCTTCTACGCGCTCCGTCGGTGGAATGAATGCCTGCGCGGTGAGCAGGTGAGGCAGGTAGGAAAGGGACAGCCCTTCAGGATCCGGAAAAACGAAGCCGCTGCTGTTGTCGAATGGGTTGCCCGAGAGGGCGTGGAACCGCGAGTTCCACATGAGCGTCGGGTAGAACGCGGTATTGATGACCATGGGTGAGCGACGCTGGTTGCGCGGCCCGGTTCGGCCCGGACCGACGATCCCGTTGTTGTGGACTCCGATCGCGATCGGCTGGGTATCGCCAAAGCCGTTCGAGGGAGAGTGGCAACCGCCACAGGCGTTGTCATCGTTCAGGCCCTGGATCGGATCGAACCACAGCATGCGCCCGACGTTGGCGCGTTGATGATCGATACGGCGGCCGAGCCGCGTCTCGAGTGTGCTTTCGATCCGGCCGGTAAACTCATGCTCGGCAAGGTAAGTTCGTAACCTTGTATCGAGATCGCCGCGAACGACGAATGCTGCTGGCTCCGTGATGCGCGCCGGATCGTCGTCCGTACATGCGCCGAGCGCCAGGCCCATGACGACAACGAACAGCTCTCGACAGAATGAGAATGTCCGTTTCATGGCAGTCTCGAAGGATCGGATAGCGGTCACGTCGCGCGACGAACACAAGGCGCGAACCGAATGCGGGGCGGACCGCTCCCCGACATCTCGTTCACGACCGAAGCTCGCCAAACTGCGGCCGTTGCACCCGGTTCCGGATCCGATGCGTCGGTGCCTCGTCCGCGCACGCCATCAGCGCCAGGGCCGCGACCAGGCGGCCCGCCGGGTGAGCGCGTTACTCGTTACGGAGCGCGTCTGCGGGGTCGGTCCCGCTCGCACGGCGGGCCGGGACGAATGATGCGACGGCGGCGACGGCCAGCAGGATCGCCGGCACGCCGGCGAACGTGATTGCGTCGGTCGCGCTCACACCGACGAGGAAGCTCCTCACGATGCGGGTCACGGCAAGGGAAGTGGCGAGTCCGATCGCGATGCCCATCATTGCGACGACCATTCCCTGACCGAGAATCAGCTGCAACACGTCGCGCTCACGCGCGCCAAAGGCAACACGCACGCCGATCTCGCGAGTCCTCTGTTTGGCCGAGTAAGAGATCACACCGTAGAGGCCAAGTGAGGCCAGCACGAGGGCGAGGCCCGCGAATGTGCTGATGAGCGCGAGCAGGAAGCGGGTCTGTGCCATTGCGTTCGAGACGTACGATTCGAGTGTGGCGAGTCCCGCAACCGGCACGTCCGGATCCATCGCGACGACCTCGGTGCGGATGCGTTCGACCAGGGTCGTCGGATCGATCGTGGTACGAACCACGTACGTGAGTGGCAGGAACGAACTGAAGACGTACGGGAAATAGATCGTCTCGCGTCCTTCGGCAGCCAGGGACGCCGAGCGGACGTTCGCGACGACGCCAACGATCTGCACGGGCAGCCGCTCGAGGGAGAAGGTCTGGTCGTTGAAGTGGTCCATGATGAGCTGCGTTCCGACGGGATCCTCATCGCCGAAGATGCGACGGGCGAGCTTCTGATCGATGATCGCCACATCCAGCGCTTCCGATTCGTTGTCCAGACGAACGAAGGTGCGGCCCGCCAGCAGTTTGATCCCCATCGCTTCGAAGTATCCGGGCAGTACGGCCTTGTAATCGGCTTTCTGGGCCTGATAGACGTCATCCGGATCACCGATGCGGCCGTACGAGCCGACCGAGTACTGCTCGCCGCCGGCAAGCGGGAGCGGCGCAACGCCACCCACGGTCTCGACGCCGGGAAGTTCGGCGAGGCGGTCACCCAGCTCGTTCACGAAGTTCGCCCGCTGCACGGAAGTCAGGTACTTCACGAACTGAAGCGGTGCCGTGAAGGTGACGACGTTCTCCGCGTCGAACCCCGGATCGACCTTCTGGATCGCTGAGAAACTGCGCACCATCAACCCGGCACCGATGAGCAGAACGAGGGATAGCGCGACCTCGACGACCGCGAGACCGGTTCGCAGCTTGTTGCCGCGCACACCGCCGGTATCGCTTCCCCGATCCCTCAGCCTGTCGGCCAGATTGCCGCTGACCGAGCGCAGCGCCGGCGCAAGACCGAACGCGATCGCCGCCAGCACTGCAACGCCCGCCGTGAACAGGAGCGCGCGCGCATCGATCGACACACTCTCGATCCTCGGAAGGTTGCCGGGACTGAGCGCCGTGATGACTCGCGTGCCCTGCCACGCGAACAGCACACCGAGGACCGCGCCGCCTGCGGCAAGCACGAAGCTTTCCGTGAGCATCTGCGCAATGATACGGCCGCGGCCGCTGCCGATTGCCGACCGCACCGCAATCTCTTTCCCGCGACCGGAGGCCCGCACCAGCAGCAGGTTCGCAATGTTCGCACACGCGATCAGGAGCACGAAGCCGACCGCGCCCAGCAGCGCGAGCAACGCAGGTCGCGCGTGGTTCACGACATCACGGTGCATGCCGTTCACGACGATCTGCATGTTCTGGTTCGCGTGGAACTGGTGGACTTCACGCAGCCGCGCCGCCAGCGCGTCCATTTCCTGCTGACCCTGCTCCACCGTAACACCGTCTTTCAGCCGCGTCACGACCGTCAGCCACGCAGCATCCCGCGCAAAATCACTGATGTTGCTCGGCAGGACACCCCACGCATCGATGTTCGTCGGCATGCCCGCATCCGCCGGCAAGTAGATGCGGAAGTTCTGCGGCAGTACTCCGACCACAACCGATCCCCAGCCATCCATCAGAATCGTACGGCCGATGACCGATGGATCGCTCCCGAACCGGCGCTGCCACAACCCATAACTCAGCATTACCTTGCCAGGCGGCAGGTCCGGATTCGGGCTGCCGAACGCCTGCGGATCGATCGAGAACGCGTCATCCGCTACGAAACTGCGACCCAGATACGGCGAGACGCCCAGAAGGTTGAACAGGTTCCACGTCGTGTACGCATTCATGATCTGCTCGGCCGGGCCGTCACCGGTGAGCGTGCCCGCAATCGCGACCGCGCCCGCAAAACCTTCGAACCGTGTGGTCTCGTTCTGATAATCCCGGAAGTCCGGGCCCGACACGAGCGATCGCTCCACATTCGTCGCCGGCAGCCGCGTCCAGACCAGCGCCAGTTCCTCGGGGTTCTCGTACGGCAGAGGCCGGAACAGAACCGCGTTCGCCACGCTGAAGATCGCCACGTTGCTCCCGATGCCGAGCGCCAATGTCAACAGGATTACAAACGTGAAGAGCGGTCTCCTTGCGAACGACCGGATCGCATAGCGGACATCGTTCAGAAAAGCGGCAACCATTGCAGTACCTCGGGGTCCATTTGTTGGCGGCGCCAATCGGGACGGGGACCGTCCCGGTGCTGTCTTCCACGCTAATGTCGATCGGGCATGGGCGGAATCGACAGGATGGCTGAATCGCGTACCGAAGATACGCCGAAGATCCCAAGGGCGCAAGCCTTCCCGACACGACCAGAGGTGACGCGACCGGCGGATCGACAATCGGCTGCGAACCGCGGTGGGTGACACATGGCGCGAGGAAAAGGCCGGTCCGGACGTTGGGGGCGTCGGCGAATCGAGGCTGGCTGGAACCGGCGGCGTGATGCGGCCAGTGGTTCCGCCGCGGGGTTCACTGACGTAGCATTCCACGTGAACCTTCCCGTCAGTCCCCCGATTCTGCCGATGCTCGCCAAGCGGGTTGGCGAGCTGCCGCCGGGCACGGGATGGATCTACGAGCCCAAGTGGGACGGCTTTCGGGCCGTGGTCTTCCGCGCGGGCGACGAGGTTTTCATCCAGAGCCGCGATGAAAAGCCACTCGACCGGTACTTCCCCGAGTTGATCGAGCCGCTGAAAGTGCAGCTCCCGGAGAAATACGTGCTCGACGGCGAGATTGTGATCGCCCGCGACGGTGCCCTTGATTTCGAGGCCCTCCAGCTGCGACTCCACCCGGCGGCCTCGCGCGTGAACATGCTGGCCGGGAAGATGCCGGCATCGCTTGTGTTCTTCGACGTGATCTGCAAGGGCGAACTCGATGTGCGGCCAACGCCGTTCCACGAACGACGTGCACTCCTCGAATCCATGCTTGCTGGCGCGGCGCCGCCGCTGCACATCACTCCGGCCACACGCGACCGCGTGATCGCAGCGGACTGGTTCCGGCGTTTCGAGGGGGCCGGGCTCGACGGCGTCGTAGCCAAGCTGGGTACCAGCATGTACGAACCGAACAAGCGCGTGATGCTGAAGGTGAAACACGAGCGCGACTGCGACTGCGTAGTCGCCGGCTTTCGCTGGCACAAGGGTCGCGCTGGCGTGGCCGTAGGGTCCCTGTTGCTCGGTCTTTACAACGATGCATCCGGTCTCGAACACGTCGGCGTATGCGCAAGCTTCACGGATGCCGTGCGCCGCGAACTGGTCGAATTCCTCGCGCCGTATCGCAAGGATGCGCTCGACAATCACCCGTGGGGTGAATGGGCCCGGTATCAAGCCGATATGGAGACGGGCCCGGAACGGCGCCCCGGCATGACCAGCCGCTGGAACACGGGCAAGGACCTTTCCTGGGAACCGCTTCGGCCCGAACTCGTCGTGCAGGTCGCATACGACCACATGCAGGGCAGCCGCTTCCGCCATACTGCACAGTTCCGGCGCTGGCGGGACGACAAGAAACCGGCCGACTGCACCTTCGAGCAACTCGAGGTCATACCGCCGCACGAGCTTGCGGAGATCTTCGCAACCCGGAGCTGATCTACGGGTTCACTGTCGAAGTGCGCGTGCACGCCCTCCTGGCTGGTAAACACCGCAAGCACCGGCTCCAAAGCGGCGCGCGCGTGTGGCGTTGACCGCGCGAGTCGCTGCGAACTCGCCACGCACGCTGGCGAGTTCGGAGCTGTTCGTGGTTTGACCGCGCTATTCGCGGCAGATTCACCACGCACGCTGCCGAGTTCGGAGCTGTTTGTGGTTTGACCGCGTTATTCGCGGCAGATTCACGATGCGCCTTCGCGCGCCGAACGTTCGGCTGGTTGACTCCTGCCATGGGCGATAACTCGCCATGCGCCCGCGACCTCGGCAGCGACACGAAACGATGATCGCCAACGCGCAAGGATTCCTCAGGCCCTCACCCGCCGGCCCTGAACGGTTTCATCTGTTCGCGCCACTCGCGCGTGGGATCGTCATCGGGATCGGGTGTTTCCTGAGCAGGACGGAGCTGTTCCGGGACGTGGCGCAGGTTCAGGCGAATGCGGGTCCACGTGGAAGATCTGCCGCGCATCGAGTCCACCAGCACGTCATCGACGGCAAGGTGTGCGGCTGCCTCGGTGTGTCTCTGCTTCCACCGATCGAGGCCGTGCAACGCGGCTTCCTTGTCTGGCGAGTTCGCAATGGTGATGAGCGGCATTCTCACGCGCGCACGCGCGCCGCTCTTCTTCGCCGTTCTTGCCTCGCCCGTCGGCGCGTTGGCCTCGCCCTTCTTCGCTCTGGCCTCGCCCTTCTTCGCTCTGGCCTCGCCCGTCGGCGCGTTGGTCGCGGGCTTCGTCGTTCTGGCCGCGCTTTTCGCGCGGGAAGGCGCGACCCGCGGCGCCTCGCCTTCCATCTTGCGGAAGTGTGGCGGCCAGGGTGCGTCACCGAGGCCGCCGGCTTCATCGCGCACGGCAAGCTCGAGGAGTGGCTGGAGCGATCCGGGCGCGTCGTCCATGCCCGCGTGCGGATCGCCGAGTGAGGCGAGTCGTCCCGGCATCGTGAACACGGTGAAGTCGGCCGGTTCGCAGGCGGCGACCTCGTCCCAGTGGAGTGGTGCGGAAACGCGCGCATCGGGAAGCGGCCGTACGGAATAAGCAGAGCAGGTCGTCCGATCTTTCGCGTTCTGGTTGTAATCGAGGAATACGCCGTGACGCTCCTCCTTCCACCATCTGGACGTGGCGAGGCCCGGTGCGCGCCGCTCGATCTCGCGAGAGAAGGCGAGTGCCGCGCGCCTTACCTCGGTGAATGACCAGCTCGGATGGATTCGAACGTTGACGTGCATCCCGCGTGAGCCGCTGGTCTTGACCCAGCCCGTCAGGCGCACTTCATCGAGCAGGCGCTTCACCTCGATCGCGACGCGGCGGACATCGCTCCACGCTACGCCGGGCCCGGGGTCCAGATCGATGCGCAACTCGTCGGGATGCTCGAGATCGCCAGCGCGCACGGGGTGGGGGTGCAGTTCGATGCAGCCCAGGTTCACGATCCACAAGAGGCCGGCCGTATCGTCGACGACGATCTCTTCCGCAGTGCGGCCGGACGGGAACGACAGCGTCACGGTTCGCAACCACGCCGGCCGCTGCGCAGGCGCGCGCTTCTGGTAGAACGGCTGCGCCTCGGCGCCGTCGACGAATCGCTTGAGCACGACCGGGCGGTCGCGGATCCCGGCCAATGCGCCGTCGGCGACGGACTGAAAATAACGCACGATGTCGAGCTTTGAGAGCTTGACGTCGCGGGAGAAGTACGGCTTGTCCGGGTTGGTGATGCTGATGTCGCGCTCGCCGATAATGATCCGTTCGACTGCGCTTTTCTTTGCCATCGGATAAGCGGTGAACCTCGGCTCAGAGCGTGATCGACACGAGGCCGGAAGCGGAACAGCCGAGCAGTGTACAGGCGAGAACGCGATACCAGTACGTCTGGCCTGGGGAGACCTGCTGATCCTGGTAGGTCGTCGTGTTCGCGGCCAGCAGACCGATAGTCGACCACGGACCGGTCGGTTGTGCGGCGCGATCGATCAGGAAGAAGGATTCGTTGTTGCTGTTGTCGCTCCACGTGAGGCGGACCCGCTGACCCTGCTGGCTCGCCGAAAGGCCCGAGGGCGGCGTTGGCGCGAACGCGCTCGAAACCACGTAGAACGTGACAGCCACGCTCTGCGGTGAGTTCGATGCTCCGGCTGCCGCGATGTCGACAGTGGCCGTGTATGTCCCGATGTCGAGTGAACCGGTCGTCGGCTGAATGCGAAGCGTCGTCGGCGCAGTATTCCCCGTGAGCCCGCCTTTCAGCCAGCCGGCGGGCTGGTTCGCGCCGTAGTCGGCCGAGATCGTGAAAGCAGTCAACGTGCCGCCACCGGTGTTCGTGATGGTCACATCCTGCACCGCCGGATCGTTCCCGTTCCGAACCGCGGCGAACGTGAGGCTGGCGGGTGCAAGGCCGATCGCCGGCGGGTTCGCCGAAGGAGCGACCGTGAACGTCACCGCGACCGTCTGTGGTGAATTGGTTGCGGCGGCGCTGCTCACATCGACGTTTGCGGCGTACGTGCCGGGCGCAAGCGAACCGGTCGTTGCCTGAAGCGTGAGCGTAGCGGGCGCAGTCGTGGCATTCAAAGAGGCGGTCAGCCAGCCGGGCGGCCCGCTCGTGAACGAGACCGCCGCGGCGAGCGCGTCGAGCGTGCCGCCACCCGTGTTGGCGATGTTCACTGTCTGAGCGGCGGGATCCGCACCGCCCGCAGTGGCATTGAAGCTGGCGGTTGTCGCAGACAGACCGATGGCCGGAACAGCGACGAACGGCGTCACTACGAACGTGACTGCAAAGCTCTGTGGTGAATTGCCGGCGTCACTCGATGATACGAGAATATTTGCAGAGTATGTCCCGGCCGCCAACGTGCCCGTCGTCGCCTGTACGGTGAGAGTGGCCGGCACGGTCGTCGCATTCGGCACCGCATCGACCCAGCCCGTCGGCTGGTTGGGAGCGTAGGAAGCCGAAAGGGTGAGGCTGTCGATGGTGCCGCGGCCCGCATTCGTCACCATCACGGCGCCGGGCGCAGGGTCGACGCCGCCGGCCATGGCGTTGAACGCGAGCGCCGTCGGGCTGACATCGAGGGATGGCGGCAGCGGCTGCACATCGAACGTCACCTGCACCGCACGCGGCGAGTTGTCGGCGCCGTTCGATGAGACCTGCACCGTGGCCGTGTACGTGCCGAAGGAAAGCGCCCCGGTTGCAGCGGCGAGCGTGAGCGTGCTCGGGGCCGCCGGTCCGCTCAACGTTGCCGTGAGCCATCCCGTGGGCAGGCCGGGGGCGTAGGTCACCGCCGTGGCCAGACTGTCCAGCACGCCACCACCCGCATTCGTGATCGCAAGGGTCTGATTGGCCGGGTCCGCGCCGGTTTCTGTCGCAACGAACAGCGCCGTCGTTGCGCTCAGGTCGATGGACGGAGGCGGGTCGCGAACCTCGAGGCTGATCGGAATGGTGCGCCGGTCGGGTCGCGCTTCCGGCGCCAGAATCGTTACTACTGCGTTATACGATCCTGGCACGAGACCCGCCTGCGACGCTGCCACGGTCAGTGTCGTTGGAGCGGTTGTCGCGGCCAGCGTCGCCTGAAGCCAGCCGGTGGGCTGTCCCTCGTCGTACTCCGTTGTTACCGACAGTCCGGTTAGAAGGCCTTCGCCATCGTTGCGGATGTCGACCGGGATCGGGTCGGGATCGGCGCCGCGCGCGACGACGCTGAAGGCGATGCCGGATGGCTCGAGGCCGATGTAGGGGGGCAGGCCAACCACCACACGGACCTGTGCGCGCGTGCCTTCACTCTCGGCACTGACCATCGATTCGCCCGACGCGAGAGCGAGGACACGACCATCGGAGGAAACCAGAACCGCATCCGGTTCGCTGCTCATCCACACGATGGACCGGCCGTTGAGCACATTGCCCTGGCCGTCGCGGAGCGTGGCTTGAAGGCGCGCGGAATCGCCCACGACCAGGTCCAGCGACGATGGTTCGATGCTGATGGCCACTACGCCGGCGGCCGTTACGCTGGTTTCCGAACACGAGAGGCTGGTCCCGGCGAGCAACAGCAGAGCCGCACCCGCGCACACGATGCGGTGGCGCAACTCCGTGCGATCCTTGCAGGGAAGCCAGTGAGATGTCGCGGACTTCGGGTGCATCGACTGCGGTGCCTCCAGGACCGGCCAACCTTCAGCGCGGCACGGCGCCCCGATACCCCGGAGCGGGATTCCGTCCTGATCTTAACCCGCGGCGGCCGATCGCGCAGGGGGCCGCCATGGGGGTCAATCCAGCGGTTTCAGATTTGCCACGATGGCGGCCCGCCGCGGCTCGAGGAATGGGGGAAGCACGATGTGCTCGCCGAGGGTCGCCGGGTCCTCGTCCACGGCGAAGCCCGGGCCGTCGGTCGCGATCTCGAAGAGGATGCCGTTGGGCTCGCGGAAGTAGAGGCTGCGAAAATAGTACCGGTCGATCTCGCCGCTGTTGGGGATCCCGAGGTCGTCAAGGCGCTCCCTCCAACGGTGATACTGGTCCTCGTCCGGCGTGCGGAACGCGACGTGGTGGACCCCGCCAGCGCCCTGTCGAGCGACCGGAAGATCCGGCTGAATCGCGACGTGCAGCTCGGCGTGTGGGCCGCCGCCGCCCATCTCGTAGACCCGGACTGCCGGCCGGGCATTGGCCACCAGCGCATAATCGCGCATGTGCCTCATGTTCAGCGCGCGCGTGAGCATGAGTTCGGTTTCGGTGATGCCCGGAACACTGAGAACGATGGGTCCAAGGCCGCGCACCTGGTACTCGGCAGGGACCGGGCTCTCGGTCCACGGCACGGGCGGATCGCCCTCACCGCCATCCTCGATCAGGGCGAGACGCTGACCTTCCGGGTCCCGGAAATCGAGCACGGAACGACCGTCCCGCTCACCGATTGCGTCGCGCTCGACACCGAGTTCATCGAGACGGCCGGCCCACCACTCGAGAGCGGCCCTGTCCCGGACGCGCAGGTGCGTCAGAACGATGCTGTGCGTTCCGCGGTGTTCCGGCGCGACCGGCCAGTCGAAGAACGTAACATCGGTCCCGGGCGAGCCGGCCGCATCGGCATAAAACAGGTGGTAGGCACTCACGTCATCCTGATTGACGCTCCGCTTGACCAATCGCATGCCAAGGACAGTCGTGTAGAAGCGACGGTTCTGGCGAATGTCCGCCGAGATGGCCGTCAGGTGGTGGATCCCGGTGAGCTGCATGAACCTCCAGGGTCCCGGCCTGACCGATTCGAGTGGACGGAAATCCGAAGATCGGGCAACATCGCATCATACGAGTCGGGAACGGACCGTGAAAGCATGCTCCAGATTGAATCGCGAGGACCATCCCGGGTTCTCGATCACCGGTTCATCCTCACCATGTGAGATTCCCGGGCGTCACCGGCGTTGAATCTGTTGGAATGGCCTGTCCGATGCCGGAACTGCGCAATCAAGAGCGACGGGACCGGGTGGGGATCCCGAAGTGTTGGCGAATGGGATCCGCACCGGCCAGTCCAATGGACGAGAGGGCTCCGCAATGCACTTCTCCTACCGCGATTTCCTGACTCGCCTGGGCGCGTTCGGCGCACGTCCACACTACCGCATCTTTCTGAGCTACCGGCGCCGGGGCGAGGGTGCGGGGTATGCGGGCCGGCTGACGGACAGACTCGTGCACGAGTTCGGCGCCGACCAGTGCTTCCGCGACATCGATGACATCGAGTCGGGTGTCGATTTCGTGGAAGCGATCTCGGGCGCCGTCGGCAGTTGCGATGTCCTCATCGCCGTGATCGGTCCGGACTGGCTTACAATGAAGAACGATGCGGGTCTGCGCAGACTCGAGGATCCGAACGATTTCGTCCGCATCGAGATTGCTGCCGCGCTGCGGAGGAACATCCGGGTCGTGCCCGTGCTTGTCGGGAACGCCGTCATGCCGGATCCCGCACGGCTGCCACCGGAGATCGAAAGCCTCGCGCGGCGGCAGGCGCACGAGCTGAGCGACACGCGGTGGGACTACGATGTCGGCCAGCTCGTCGCCATGGTCGAGCGCATGGGCATTGCGCGCCGTCCCGCAAAGCCGGCGAATCCGAAACGCCGCTGGATTGCACCCGCCGGAGTCGTGGGTGCCGGCGCTCTCGCCGTTGCCATTACTCTGCCCAATGTCCTTGACAATCTGAGCGGGACCGACAACGGCGGCGTCATGCGGACCGAGGGCACGCTGCCCTACGCCAATCCTGCCGATCCGGGCGATCCGCGCTCGCAGCAAGCAAACATTCCGCCAGAGAAAGCTTCTTTCGGAGATGATCCCGCGTCGGCCATGAAATTGGTCGATGAGCCGGAACCCGCGAGCGATGATTACGAGCCGCCAGGCGTGTCGACCAGCGAATACGATCCAGTCGATGCGAATCGCGACGCCATTGTCGATGCGATCCATCGCGCCAACCGTGCCGAGATCGATGCGCAGCAGACACTCGATGCGAACCGCCTCGCTGGCGCCTTCATCGGCGAAGCCATGAATATGGAGATCCTCGCCTTGTCTCAGCTGGCGGGTGGTGGTGAATACTCGGTGAACGAACTCATGGCGTCGCAGATTCTCTCGATCGATGTGAGCCCGGACGAGAGCGAAGCCGTTGTCGAAGCGGTCGAGACGTGGGGTTCAACGCGTTTCAACGTCTATACGCGGCAATGTCTCTACCGGCTGCTGCCGCACGACGTGCCTCAGACCGTGTACCTGGTGCGTGTCGACGGCGCGTGGATCGTATCCGGCATCGTAACGGGCGGCGTGCAACCGCAACCCGCGTACTGCTGACCGGTGGTCTGACGGCGGACCCCCGGCGTTCTCCTCGAGCCAGCGCCGGCTGCGCTCGATGGGATAGCGGTCCCGGCCGCCATCGCCGACATTCGCGACGAAATGCTTCGGTGTCGCAATGATGCCCCTGCTTTCGAACGCACGCACGAATGCACTCGCCATGAGCGACGCCAGCAGTGGATCCTCGCCGCAGGTTTCCTCGACACGGCTCCAGCGCACGTCGCCGGCAATGTTCACGACCGGCGACAGCACCTGGCGGACGCCGCGACTCCGGGTCTCACGCGCAATCGCGGCAGCGACCTCCGATACCAACGAAGTATCACAGCGAAGTGCCAACGTGCGCGGGTGATTTCGACGAAGGAAGGAGCGCCAGCGGTGGGTGAGGCAAAATCGAGAATGGGCTTCGGCTGCATGCGGCTCTCGACGATGGGAACACCGGATGAGAGCAACGGAATCGCAGTCCTGCATGCGGCTCTCGAAGCGGGCGCCACACTCGTCGATACAGCGGATGCGTACGGGCCTGCGATCGGCTTGCGGGGAACGGCAGGCGAAACGGAAATCGGACACAACGAGCGCCTGATTGCACGTGCATTGTCGGCGTGGCGAGGTGATCGGCGGGGGATCGAGATCGCGACGAAGGGCGGGTTGACGCGGCCGGGCGGCCGGTGGGTCCCGGATGGGCGAGCGAAGCACATCCGCGCGGCGTGCGAAGCCAGCCTGTCTGCACTGGGTGTTGAGCGCATCGACCTGTACCAGCTTCATGCGGTCGATCCGCGGACGCCGCTCGAGACGAGTGTGCGGGTGCTGGCCGGGTTGCAGAAAGATGGGCTGGCTCGCCGCATCGGTCTGTGTAACGTCACGGTAGCGCAGATCGAAGTGGCGCGGCGCATTGCGGACATCGCATCGGTGCAGGTCAGCCTGAGCCCGTTCGACGAAGAGAATTTTCGCAACGGTGTCGCGGAATACTGCCGCGATCACGGACTCCGGCTGATCGCGTACCGGCCGTTGGGTGGGGCGCGCCACGATCGGCCAGCGCGCCATCCGGTGCTGGTCGAGATCGCGCGCGCACATGATGCTGCGCCGCACGAGATCGCGCTCGCGTGGCTGCTCGATCTCGACGAATGCGTCGTGCCCATCCCGGGAGCAACGCGCCTTGCGCACGCGGCGTCACTCGCGCGCGTGGCGGCCATTCGCCTCACGGGTGCAGATCGGGATCGGCTCGATCGTCAATTTCCTGCGGGCCGGCTGCTGCGAACAGCGCGCTCGCATCGGCGGCCGCCGCAGACGAGGAACGGTGACGTGGTCCTCGTGATGGGCATGCCCGGTGCGGGCAAGAGCACGTTCGCGGGCGAGCTGGCGAGTCAGGGTTACCGCCGGCTCAATCGCGATGAGCGGGGTGGCCGTTTGAGCGGACTGGTCGCAGCCCTCGACGCCGGCATTGGCGCCGGAGTCCGTCACTGGGTGCTCGACAACACGTACGCAGCGCGGCAGTCGCGGAACGATGTCATCGAATGTGCCTGGAGCCATGGTCTGGGCGTGCGGTGCATCTGGCTCAGGACCTCGATCGGCGACGCGCAGGTCAATGCGATTCTGCGGCTGCTCGAAGTGCACGGCCGGCTGCCGGCGCCCGAAGAGCTGCGTGCCATCGGCAAGCACGACCACCGCTACTTCGGTCCGGATGCCCAGTTTCGCTACGAACGGGCACTCGAGCCGCCGTCGATGGACGAAGGATTCGAACACATTGAGGAAGTCGCGTTCGACCGTCGCGCCGCACCAGCCGGGAACCGCCGTGCCTTGATTCTTGAATACGATGGTGTGCTCGCCGCGAGTGCACGTGGGGATACGACCGTTCTGGAAGCGGAGGACGTTCGGCTGCCCGCCGACCATCGCGCCGTACTGCACGGATACAGAAACTCCGGTTGGCTGCTGTTGGGCACGGCATGGCGGCCGCAGCTTGCGACCGGGATGACGTCTGAAGCCCGGGTGCTGGCGTGCTTCGAGCGGACGCGCCAGTTGCTCGGGTTCGAACTCCCGATCGCGGTGTGTCCGCACCCTGCCGGCCCGCCCGTTTGCTGGTGCCGGAAACCGATTCCCGGTTCGATCCTCGAGTTCCTGTGGCGGAATCAGATTCACACCGACCGTTGTCTCATGGTCGGCGCATCGGCAGCCGATCGGACACTGGCCGCACGCCTCTCGATGCGCCATCACGACCCCGCCGCGTTCTTCCGCGGTTGACTGCGGCGGCGGCGTCAGGCCGCCCGGTCGTCATGCACCTGCCCGCCGACTCGAGTGCGCCTCCATGATGCGGACGGGTCCGCGACCCCGAACCTGACGTTCGCCGATCCCACAAACGTCCGCCATCTGCTCACCGAGCCCGTTACGGCCGAGACTCTGCGGACCAGCACTCCCTGTCCAGGCGCCCCCTGACGGGCAGTCGCCACCCCGACGCCCGCCTGTTGCCAACCGAAGGCGGAAGTCGATGTGCAAGGCCGGCCGGATGCTGCGGAAGGCGCCGTCGAATGGCGCGCCGTATCACCAGCGTACTTCGAGACGATGCGCATCCCGCTCATCTGCGGACGACCCTTCCTCGCTACGGACGATGGGCCTCGCCGCAGGTCGCCATCGTCAACCAGGCCCATGCCAGCCACTTCTGGCCTGATCCTCGCCGGGACCGGGACCGCCATCGGCATCATTGCCGCTCTCGGGTTCACCCGCGTCATCGCATCGATGCTGTATGACGTGACGACGACGGACGCAGTCACTCTCACGTCCGTCGTCGTTCTCCTCACCTGCGTTGCATTGTGCGCAGCCTGGCTACCGGCCCGGCGTGCCACGCGCAGCGCACTGACCGAGGCGCTGCGCCTCGATTGATGCGATCGAAACGAGACCCGAATCAGGCCTTCGGAATGCGCAGCACCTGGCCCGGGTAGATCTTGTCCGGGTCCGTCAGCATCGGCTTGTTCGCTTCGAAGATCACCGGATACTTCGATGCATCGCCATACTGCTCTTTCGCGATCTTCGACAGCGTGTCCCCCTTCTCGACCGTGTGGAACACGGCCTGCTCCGCCGGCTTCGTGACCGTCAGCCGGTCATCCACCCGCGACACACCCGCGGTATTCCCAACCACAAGCACGACTTTCTCCCGCGTCGCCTGGTCCGCGACCGTGCCCTGTAGCGTTGCCGTCCCATCGTCGAACGTCACGCGGAGGTTCTGCACCGGCAACCCGAGCTGCGAAACCTGCTTCGCCAGCGCCGTCGCCTTCTGGAGGTTCGCGTTCGGATCCTTCGTCGCCGTCTTCGTGCCCTTGTCATCATCCCCGATGCCGAGCTTCTCGCCGGCGTCCCGAATGAAGTCGATGATGCCCATGAGGACTCTCCTTTTTCCTGGGGTCGTTGCTCGTATGCGGGCACGGCGGTCCTGCGCACATCCCATGCCCGACACAGCGGATCCCGGGCCGATCCGCCCACCCACCGTGCAAGATGAACCCGGCGGGTGGCGGAAGCCATGGCGCCCGGGCTTTTGACGGAAAATGGCGGGTGAGGGTGATGGTGGTACAAGGTGTGGGTGGGGGGCAGCGGGCACGGACTTCGGGTGAGGGACGGCTGGGTGGGAGATCGCAAGGTGAGCGGTCGGCGCACCAGCGCCCCTCACCCGACGTTCACTTCCCGCAGCCCCTCACCCCCACCTCGTCTCACCCGCACCCGCACCCGCCGTTTCCGTAAGCGCAGTCCGGTGGGCGGTCTACTTCGGGCCTTTGGAACTCGGCCGAATTCTCCCCAGCACCGGGCGGTTCCCACCAGCGCCCCTCACCCGACGTTCACTTCCCGCAGGCCCTCACCCCCACCTCGTCTCACCCTCACCCTCACCCGCCGTTTGCTCCCATGGGTGGTTGACAATTTCATACGGTCGTACCATTCATATAAACGTATGAACTACGACCCATTCATGCCGGACGACGGCAGCAATGCAGCCTCGACCCGCGGGGCACTGATCCGGGCCGGGACCCGACTCTTCGCGGAGCGAGGATTCGATGGCGCATCGGTGCGGGCGATCACGAGGGAGGCGGGCGCGAATCTGGGAGCGATCACGTACCACTTCGGGACGAAGGAAGCGTTTTACGATGCGGTCATCGAGGGTGTGGTGGCGCCGTTTACGAAGCGGGTGATCGCCGCGGCGGAGACGGGGGGCTCGCCGCTGAGCCGGATCGAAGCGGTGGTGCGAGCCTATTTCGGTCATCTGTCGGAGCACCCGGAGATCCCGAGGCTGTTGCTCCAGCAGGTGGTGGCGAGCGGGCTACCGCCGGGCGTTGCGCTGGTGCGGTTGAGAGCGGTTCTGGAGGCGATCGCGGCGATCGTGGAAGCGGGCCAGGCGGAAGGCACGATCCGGGAGGGGGACGCGCGGCTGCTCGGACTGGGCGTGGTGAGCCAGTCGCTGCATCTGGCCGTGATGCGACGGGCGCTGAAGGAGTTGGCGGGCATCGACTTCAGCGATGGTGAAGCGCGCGAACGGTTGGTGGATCACCTGGTCCAGTTCGTACGTGGCGGTCTTTCGGCCGGCGCGGGAAAGAGGAAAGCATGAGGTGTTCGAGAGCGGTTCTGAAAGCGGCGGGCGAAGTGGTGATGGCAGGCGGGTTCATGTTGATCGTTGCAACGGGGGCGAAGGCGCAGAGGTCGCTGACGCTGGCGGAGGCGGTGGCGGGAGCGCTGGCGAGTCATCCGTCGGTCGCGGCGGCGGCGATGGTGAAGGCGAGCGCTTCATCAACGGTGCGGGAAGCGAAGTCGGCACGGTTGCCGTCGTTGTACGCGGATGCGAGCGGCACGCGATTCGGGGAGTCGATGGTGGTGGCGCCGCTGCACGGGTTCAATCCGGAGATGCCGCCGGCATTCGACCGCACGCTGATGCAGGGGAGCGTATCATTGAATTATACGCTGGTTGACGTGGGCAGGGGAGCGCGGATCGATCGAGCGACGGCACTCGAGTCGGTGGCGGATGCGGGAGTGGAGGAGGCGCGGCAGTCGCTGATTGCGGCGGTTGCGAATGTGTATCTGGCGGTCCGTGGTGCGCGCGAGGTCGTGGCTGCGCACGAAGCCCGGGTAGCGGCCCTCGAGCGCGAACGGGAAAGGGCTGCGCAGTTCTTTACGAGTGGACGTGAAGCGCGCGTGGTGCTTCTGCGAGCGGAGGCAGCGCTCTGGGCGGCGCGAGCGGATCGCGTGACAGCAGCGAGCCAGCTCGATGCAACGGAGCGTGAGCTGGCGCGCATTGCAGGGCTGGAAGCAACGGTGGTTGCGGGTGGTGTGCTCCCAGCGCTTGCGCTGACGGCGGAAGGTCGTTCGATCGATCGCGAACGGGCCGTCGCACTTGCACTCGGCGGTAACGCGGAGATCACGCAGGTCCGGAGACGCATCATGGCGGCCGAGGCTGCGGGCGATGAAGCGAGCGCGCTGTGGCTGCCTCGCGTGCAATTGAGCGGCCGCTACGTCGAGTATGCGTCAGGCAGCGGCCACGAATCCGGTGAATGGCAGGGCGGCGCGCACATCAGCTATGCATTGTTCACGGGTGGGGCGCGCGGCGCTGCGGCCGAGCGCGCCGCAGCCGAGCTGGGCGCGGCGCGCGCCGATCTTGCGCTTACGGAGTTGCGTGTGGGCGGCGCGATCGATGCGGCGATCGCAGCGTGGAGGGGCGCGAACGGTCGTGTCGAGGCACTCGAAGCGGCGGTCGCGCAGTCCGAGGAAGTGGCGCGCATCGAGCAGCTCGCGCTGGATGCCGGTGCGGGCGTGCAGACGGACTACCTCGTCGCCGAAGCGGAGCTGCTGCGCGTTCGCGCGGCGCTGACGGAGGCGAAGCAGATGGTAGTGAGCGAGCGCATCGGTCTGGGGTTGATCACGGGAGAATTGAGCGAGCAATGGCTCGCGCGCAACGTGGAGACGTCGCAATGAAGAAGCGGTTGCCGATCGTGGTACTCGTGCTGGTCGCGGCTGCGGTCACATACTGGGTGGTTCGTGGCGACGACGGTGCAACGGATGGTGTCATCGCGGCGTCGGGGACGGTCGAAGCGACGGATGCGGATCTCGGGTTTCAGCTTGGCGGCCGGATCGCCGAGATCGCTGCACGGGAGGGCGAAACCGTCGCGGAAGGAGCAGTCCTCGCTCGACTCGATACAACGGAACTGGGCGCCCGCAGAGCGCAGGCGGAGGCGCAGCTGGCGGCCGCGCGGGCACGCCTGCTGGAGCTCGAGCGCGGCACGCGGCCGGAAGAACAGGCACAGGCGAGGTCGGCCAGTGAAGCGGCGCGGCAGCGGATGGAGGAATCGCGTCGGGTTCTCGAGAGGACGCGCACGTTGTTCACGGGTGGTGCAGTCAGTCGCGAGTCGCTCGAGCAGGCGGAGACCGCGCATGCGGTTGCGGCCGCACAGTACGAACAGGCGCAGGAGCAGGAGCGATTGGTGATACGCGGTCCGCGCGCCGAGCAGATTCTCGCGCAGCAGGCAGTGGTTCGAACGGCGGAAGCGAGCGTTGCGCAGGTGGACGCGCTGCTCGATCAGGCGATCGTGCACGCGCCCTTCACCGGTATCGTAACGGTTCGGCACCGCGAGGCAGGCGAAACAGTCGCACCCGGCGCCCCCATCGTGACACTCATGGATCCGGCATCGCGCTGGGTCCGCATCTACGTTCGCGAAGATCAGATTGGCCGCGTTTCGCTCGGCCAGGGCGCACAGATCATCTCGGACAGTCACGCCGACTCCGCGTTTGCGGGCCGCGTCATTCACATCGCGTCCGAGGCGGAATTCACGCCCCGCAACGTGCAGACAGCGGAAGAACGCGTAAAGCTCGTTTACGCCGTCAAGGTCGCGATTGAAGATGACGGCGGGCTCGTGCTCAAGCCGGGCGTGCCAGCGGACGTGCGTCTTGGTACGGAGCGCCTGTAATGCCTGCCGCGCGAGATTCCAACGACGCTTGGTCCGGGAAACACGCGCCATCCGGGCGATCCGCGGACCTGATTCTACAGGCCGATGCGATCACCCGCCGATTCGATTCCGTGGTCGCTGTCGATCGACTCACGTTCGACGTGACGCGTGGCGAGCTTTTTGGACTGGTCGGCCCGGACGGGGCCGGCAAGACGACGACGCTACGCATGCTGGCTGGCGTGCTGCCGCCCAGCGAGGGCGATGCGTCAATTCTGGGAATGAGTGTGGCGCGCGAGCCAGAACGCGTGAAGCCGCACATCGCGTACATGGCGCAGCGCTTCGGCCTTTACGAAGACCTGACGGTTCGCGAGAACCTCGACTTCCATGCCGATCTCTACCGCGTCCCGCGCGGCGAACGCCCGGCGCGGCTCGAACGCCTCTACGTGTTCTCGCGGTTGGGTGAGTTCGAGAATCGCCTGGCGGGTGCGCTCTCCGGCGGCATGAAACAGAAGCTGGCGCTCTCGTGCTGTCTCATTCACCAGCCCGATCTGTTGCTGCTGGATGAACCGACGTTCGGCGTCGATCCCATCTCGCGACGAGATCTTTGGCTCATCCTTCACCAGATGGTGGCCGATGGTGTGACGGTCATCGTATCGACGTCATACCTTGATGAAGCCGAGCGATGCGATCGTGTCGTCCTGCTCGATGCGGGACGAGTCCTTGCCCTGGATGCGCCTGGCACACTCCAGGGCACTCTGCCCGGCCGCCTCTTCGAAGTCGTGATCACGTCGCCACGTGAAGCGCGCGATGCGTTACGCGAAGATCCGGACGTACGTTCCGTCACAATGTTCGGTCAGACGTTGCACGTACAGCTTGGTGCCGCAGCGGAGATGGGCGATGCGAAACGCATTCTGGCGCAGCACGGGCTCGCGGCGGAGCGCGTGATCGGCATCGAGGCATCGCTCGAGGATGTCTTTCTCGATCGAGTCGGCCAGAAGCAGCGCAGCGCGGAGGTGGTCTCGTGATCGAACCGGGCGCCAGTGCGGGGAGCAGCGACGCGATCACAGCGAATGGGTTGACGCGCGCGTTCGGCGATTTCCTTGCCGTCGACGACGTGCATTTCCGCGTCGGCGAGGGTGAGATCTTCGGGTTTCTCGGGCCGAACGGTGCGGGGAAGACGACAACGATCAAGATGCTGACAGGACTGCTTCGTCCGACGGCTGGCACTGGCAGCGTTGGCGGCCTCGACCTGGTACGGGATGCGCGCCGCATCGTCAGCCGCATCGGCTACATGTCACAGACGTTTTCACTCTACGGTGATCTCACAGTCAGCGAGAACATCGAGCTGTTCGGCGGGCTGTACGGCGTGAGCGGCCAGCGGTTGTCCGAGCGGACGCGCTGGATTCTGTCGATGGCGGGTCTCGAGGGCAGAGAAGACGCGGTCACGGCGCCGTTGCCGCTCGGCTGGCGCCAGCGTCTCGCATTGGGGTGCGCGGTCCTGCACGAGCCGCGCGTGCTCTTTCTCGACGAGCCGACGTCCGGTGTCGATCCGGTCGCTCGCCGCGCCTTCTGGGACCTGATCGATGACATGGCCGCAAACGGCACGACGGTCCTGGTCAGTACACACTACATGGAAGAGGCGGAGTACTGTCATCGGCTCCTGCTCATGAACCGCGGCAGCGTCATTGCCGAGGGGACGCCAACCGGGTTGCGCGAACGCATGACCGAACCGATCTACGAGATCGAGGCAGGTGATGCGCATGTAACCGTCGAGTCACTTCGGGATGCGCCCGGCATCATCGAGGCAACGATGTTCGGGCGCCTCGTGCACGTCGTGATCGAGGATGGCGCCGATCCCGAAGGCCGGCTCCGCGCTGCACTCGCACAGAATGCCATTGACGCGATCCGCATTCGCCGCATCGAACCGGCTCTCGAGGACGTGTTCGTAGCACTCGTCCGCACTGGCGGCGGCGCTGTGGTCGGGTGAGTCGGATGCTCGATCACGTCCGCCTCCTGGCCATGGCAAGGAAGGAATGGATCCAGCTCCGGCGCGACCGCCGCAGCATGGCGCTTGCCTTCCTGTTGCCCGTCATGTTGCTGCTGTTCTTCGGGTACGCCATCACGTGGGACGTAAAGGACATCCGGCTTTCAGTCCTCGACGAGGATGGCAGCCGGTCAAGCCGTGAGCTGGTGGATGCCTTCCAGGCCAGCGGTTACTTCCGCGTCAGCGAGTACCTCACCCGGCGTGCGGACGTCGATGCTCAGCTGATGCACGCGCGCGCTCTCGCGGTACTCGTCGTGCCACCCGGCTTCGAGTCGAATCTGACGGCAGGCAGGTCATCGCCGGTTCAGCTGCTCCTGGATGGCAGTGACGCGAACACGGCGACGATCGCACAGGGCTACGCGGACGCGATCGTGTCGCGCTATTCGCTCCATGCGCTGCTTCGCGGTGCTCGCGTCGAACCGCCGGTCCGGGCCGAGACTCGCGTGTGGTACAACCCCACGCTGGAAAGCCGCAACATGATCGTGCCCGGACTGATTGCCGTGATCATGTCGATCATTGCGGCCATGTTGACGGCCCTCACGATCGCACGGGAATGGGAGCGCGGCACCATGGAGCAGCTCGCATCCACACCCGTGCACCGGCTCGAGGTCGTGTTCGGCAAGCTCCTGCCCTATCTCGCGATCGGCATTGTCGATGTCGCGGTTGCGACGTTCGCTGGAATCGTGATCTTCGGCGTGCCGCTTCGTGGTAGCGTCCTCCTGCTCGCGGTCATGACACTGCTCTTCCTGCTGGGTGCGCTCGGCCTCGGCATGTTCATCTCGGCTGTGCTCAAAAGCCAGATTCTGGCGACGCAGATCGCCATCGTCGCGACGTACCTGCCAGCATTGCTGTTGTCGGGCTTTCTGTATGACATCGATGCCATGCCGCGCGTTCTTCAGGCGTTTACATACATCGTACCGGCGCGATATTTCATCACTGTCACGCGCGGCATTTTTCTCAAGGGAGTCGGGCTCGAGGCCCTCTGGGTGCAGGCGATCTCGATGGTCATTTTCGCGACGGTGGGAATCGGGCTGGCCGCAGCCAACTTCAGGAAGCGGATCGCGGCATGACCGGACGATCCCGAGGCAACCACGACGGGCTGACGCGCCGCTCGCTGCGCGATTCCGCCCTGCGCATCCGTTCGATCCTGCGCAAGGAGCTGCGGCAACTGTTTCGCGACCCGAAGACCAAACGCATCATATTCATCTCGCCTGTGCTCCAGTTGCTGCTCTTCGGATACGCGGTCACGACGGATGTGCACCGGGTTCGAACGATTCTCGTTGATCACGACCGCACCGCAACATCCCGTGAGCTGGCGGATGCACTCGTGGCTGGCGGCTATTTCCGCATCGTTGCAACCTCGGACCGGCCGGCAGACATCACCGGTGCACTGGACCGGGGGCAGGCGACCATCGGCATCGAGATCCCGGCCGGGTTCGGCGTCGATCTCGACGCAGGACGGAGCCCCGCCGTGCAGGTGCTCGTCGACGGAACCAACTCGAATACCGGAACCGTAGCGCAAGGATATGTCGCGCGCATCGTTCAGATGTACGGCACGGCCCATGCGGCGGACAGCGGCCAACGCATCGAAGGAGGCGTCGATCTGCGCATGCGCGCATGGTACAATCCCGGACTTGCCAGCCGCGTCTACAATGTGCCCGGCGTCGTCGGCGCACTGCTGCTGTTGATGTCCCTGCTGCTGACCGCGCTGGCGGTCGTGCGCGAACGCGAGCTGGGCACGCTCGAGCAACTCATGGTCAGCCCGCTCACACCCGGTGAACTGATCCTCGGGAAGACGATTCCGGTCGCGTTCATCGCTTTCATCGATCTGGCCATTATCTGTGCTGTGGCGATCCTGTGGTTCGACATCCCGTTCCGTGGCGGTATACCGGCACTGCTGCTGTCGAGTCTCTTGTTCATCCTCGTGAGCCTCGGTATCGGACTCTTCATCTCGACAATCTCGCGCACGCAGCAGGAGGCATTCATGGGTATGTTCCTGTTTCTTCTACCGGCACTCATCCTGTCCGGCTTCCTGTACCCGGTTCACACGATGCCGGCCGTGTTCGAGTTCCTGACCCTCTTCAATCCGGTACGCTACTTCCTCGAGATCGTGCGTGCGCTCTTCCTCAAGGGGTCCGGGATAGGAGATCTGTGGGTGCAGTTTGCGGTGCTTGGAGTGATGGCGGTGGCCGTCCTCCGTCTTGCGACGTGGCGGTTTCAACGCACACTCGCCTGAGCGCGGACGGGCTGACGATCGTCCTCAGGACACTGGCCGTTCCCGAGGCCGCAACAGGAACAGGCCTTCGTTGATGCTCGAGACGAGGACAGTCCCGCTCTCGAGGAACGGATACGCGCTCCATGCCCCGCCGAACCAGCCGGGCGGGTTACCGCCGTAGGGCGTGGTGTCGAAGAATCCGATCTCGACGGGGCGTAGCGGGTCGGAAATGTCGACAACGCGCACACCGGCCTGGTAATTCGCGAGGTACATCCGGTTGCCGTTGATGTAGAGATTGTGGTCCGTCGACGCGTCGGGTCCGAGGTATTCGCCGGCGAGGATCGGGTCCTCGAGGTCCGCGACATCCCAGATGAGAGTGCGCGTGCGGGCAGTCAGCCCTAACAGCTCATCCGCCTCATCGTTCATGAAGAAATAGCGCTGATCCTCCGTCAGCCATCCCTGGTGCACGTACGCGCGCGTGGGATACGTGGCGCTCGAGATGGGAGCGGGCCTGATCTTGTCGGTGATGTCGACGATGCGCAGCGCTGTTTCATTCGCAACGAAGCAGATCTGACGCTCGCTGTAACGGGCATCGGGTCCGCGATATACAACGCACTGCGCATCATGCGTGCGACCCTTCCAGATCAGGCCTTCCGTGTCCGTGTAGCAGCCGGCGAAAACGGGACTGACAGGGCTGCTCACGTCAACCATGTGCAGGCCGCCGCCACAGGTGTTGCCGCCATCGCTCGCGCCCACGGGGATGGCCGTTCCGGTTTCCGTGTCCATCACGAGGTTGTGCGCGCTGGCCATGCCGTCGTAGCGCGCATCCGCCGTGAACTCGACCGGTGTCTCTCGAAGCGTGCGCAGACGCTTCAGATCGAAGATCAGGAGTCCGTGCTCGCCGGCCCAATCACCGACAAAGAAGAGGTGATCGCGAAACACTTTGACGTCGCGCGCGCCAGCACGATTGCCGGGTAATACGCCCAGGTACACTGGCTCGGCCGGGTCGGTCACGTCGACCATCGCGATGCCACGATTCCGTCCGACCAGCGCGTACTCACGCTTCGTTTCAGGATCGGTCCAGCCCCACAGATCGCTCACGTGCTCGCCGGGCTCACCGCCGATGGCGGCAATGGGCAGGAACGCCAGCAGATCGACGTTCCCGCACGCGAACCCTTCCGCCTCGCCGTTCGCGCATCGGACCTCCCCACCCGTCACAGGTCGGAGCGCTTCGGCCGGTTCGAGCAGGACGGGCGAGGAAAGCTCACCGCCGGTCGATACCGTCCAAACCGCCGCCAGTCCATGGCTGCCGTGCGACTGCGGCGCACCCGCGACGATGATTCCGGCGCCGAGACCGATCGCGGCGCCAAGCGCCGACCGTGGCATGAGGTCAGCAGACGTTGCAGCGGCGGGCGCCGACCACGGCGATGATGGTGACGTACGAAGAAAGCGATACACGGCGCCTGTCGTGGAATCCGTGGCGGGGGCGCCGATCCATAATTCGTTGGTATGAAGTCCGATCGAGGTGCCGAACGTCGTCGTTTGCGATACGGCGACCGGGCGCAATGTCTGATCGACGGACCACTCTGCGCCCGTGGCGCGATAGGCCAGCACGACGCCCGCGCCCGGCGCACCGATGAGCAGGCGATCGCCATCGAACGCGAGTGCCGCACCGAATAACGCGCCGGTAGCGAAGTCGGGTGGAGGTTGGATCTCGGCGGCACGGTTCCAGGAACCATCATCCTGGCGCGCGAAGATGAGCACGACGCCGCGATCGTTCGTTGCGGGTGCACCAACGGCCATGCGGTTGGTCGAGATCGCGAGCGCGGCGCCGAACCCGTCCGCCGTGCCCGTTGTCTGCGGGCGAAGGCGTGCTTCCTCGACCCATGCGGCGTCGCCAGCACGCGCGTGCACGACGATGACTTCGTTTCGCTGCGTTGCGCCGGCCTGCGCTGCGCCGCCCTGGGCCGGGCCGCCTTGCGGTGTGGCGCGCGCCACGGCGGCAAGGGCGCCATCGGGAGCAAGAGCGACAATGCGTGGAGGCGGTTGTGCGATCCGTATGATGGCCGCGAGGTCGAGGGTGGCGGCGTCGAACCGGGCGGGCGCGGTCGTGGCGTCCCACGGGATGCGCCCGGCCGCTACCCAGTCGTCGCCCGAACGGCGAAAGACATGCGCTGCCCATGCAGCTTCAGGATCCGCGGCGGCGACGAGCAGGACATCGGCGGTGGCGGCGAGCGATGCGCCGAACCCTTCGCCGGGCGGGGCGTCGATCGGTTCGAGTCTCGCGCGACGCAGCCAGGTGCCATCGCTCGCACGACCGAACACGAGTACGGCCGCCGAGCCCCTCGCCGTCCCCGGTTTCGCGACCAGTACATCGCCGCGCGATACGGCGACCGCACTTCCGAAGAGATCCTGACTCGCCGCACCGGCGGCCTGGGCATGGATCGCAGCCAGCACGATCGTCACGGCGCGAAGACGGTACATGATCATGGCAGACTCGCAAGCACGGGACAGGATCCAATATGCAAGACGATCGGCGTTGCCGGAAATCCCCGGCCGGTCGCCGGCGGTTCCGCGACGAACGCCGACATCGCGAGCCACCGTCTCACGTCGGTTATGCCAATACCAACCGTCAGTACCGGTGCAGATCAGCGACATCGAACCCTCGTCGGCGGATTCGTGGCATGATGGTCAACGAGACGTTCAACGAGGACGCTCGTCAGCCGCCAACCAACCCTCACAAGGGAGACCTTCAACGCGCCGACGGCGCTGCCCAGCATGCTCGGCCGTGCACTACTCGACGCGACTCAAATGCCCTCGACGGCCGGAGCAGTACCAGCCGCCGCCGTCTACCTTGTGCCGGCGAAGCGCCGAATCATTACGTTGGTGATGGAACTCACGCTGGCAGGCAGGACAGACAAACACATAGGTGGGGCCGCTCCTCTGCCTGCGACCCGGGTAACGCCGAACCGCTCGTGGTGCGGAGATCGCTATGGATGTATCGATCCCACCTGAAGCGGTGAACTCCACCTGGTACTTGGGGGAGAAAGTGCGGTCCGTCGTCGTCAGATGCATGATCTTCGAAACATCAAACGCCTTGATCTGCATCGACTCCAACTCCCAGCCGTAGAGTAGTAAGTTGTCCCGGCTCGAACGGCGCAGAGAGTAGGGCTCCACCGTCCTTGCCCTGCCACTGTACAGGAATCGAATCAGGAGCCGATTCGCCCCGGCGAAACGCACGGGGTTACGAGTTGCTTGGCTGCACACTTCTCGACGAATACTTCGTGGGCGTGTTCTAAATCGATCCCGTGCGCTTCGTTTCCCAGGATGAAGACGACGTCGTACAGATCGCGCGGTCGTGATCGCTCGTAAAGCGCCCTGGTTTTCTCGGCGATGAGCTCTTCGATGGAGTACGTCTGGACGAGAACATTCGCGGGTAGCTCATCCGGGTAGGGATGCAGAATGCGGCGCAGCACGGGTTCATCGATGACAGGTTCGTGCTGCGTCAAGTCGAAGAGCACACGCGGTCATCCGGGAAACTCGAGCGGGCCGCGGTATCCAACCTTCCCCTCGAATGTTGCACGACCGAGTTTGTCAATGCGTGCGCGGACGGCGAATCCGTCCGGGTTGAACTGGATTCCACTCAATTCGCTGACGAGGCTAGCGACTTCACGGAGGATGTTGCGCAGATCGTCCTCGCAATAGAGACCGCCGGGAAGCAGGGAGAAATCGAGGTCCTCCGAAAAACGGTACGTCTCGAAGAAACACTTCTTGACGCACGTGCCTCCCTTGAGCACCCAGGTTTGCGAGGTCTCCTCGTGCTGGGCGATGGCCGCCAGAAGCCAACCGAGCACGTAGTCCTTCTCGACCACTTCAGGGCGGAGTTGCCACTCGCGCGCACGCTCGAGGATATCCTGCTTCCTGATCACGCCTTCCCCGGCGCGCCTCCCTCGCGCTTCGAGCTCAACGTCGTGTTCACCCACAAGCCCCAGCGGGTATTGATCGATCCGCGACGCCGAACTGCAGGGTCGAGCTTGATGACACCCCTGCTCCGCATCGCGTGTGCAGCATCCCAAAGCTCGTGGGCATCGGGCCACAGCCGCTCGGTGAGATAGCCGATTCGCTTCGCAGCCGCGCCTGTTCCCGAACGTTTCAGCTCCTCCAGTAGCTCGCTTGATTCGCCAGCTTCGGTATACGTGGTGAATATGTCCTCGAAGTGACGAAATCCGCCCAGCCAGCTCGGGTCGATCGCGGCATCGACCAGCGTGCGTTCCCTTCCGGATACCAGCACGCGTGATGCACCACGCCAGACCGGAGTCAATTTCGTGATCCGTTCCGCTTTCACGCGCACGAGCTTGAACGACGCTCCAAGATATGTAACCGACCGCGCGCGGATGTTGGCGGCCGTTGCCACGAACGTAGACCGGAAGAGCTGCTCGGTCAGTCCCCAATGCTCCGCCGCGCTCCAGCCCCCGACGTAGCACGGCTCGAACATCGCGGCAGCCAGCAGCCACGCATCCTCCACCGTGGTTGCGTGCTCGGAAGCTGCTTCCAAGGGGACGACCAGGTAGTAACCTCGGCGAAGACGGGTCAGCCATCCGGCCGCAGTCAGCGCCGCAAGTCGACTCGCAGCAATGCGACGCGACACCCCGAGTGCCTGTGATGCTTCGGCAATGGAGATCACGCCGCCGGACGCTGCGCGCGCAAGCATCGCCACTTCCGCCTTCCTATCCCTGGGCTGATGCCCCGGTCGCTCAAATAGCATGCCGGGGAAGCATAGTATGAGTGGAATTAGCTGGCAAGTCCGCAGTTTAATACACTCATACTGTACCAGGCTCGTTACCCTCTGGGCTGGATATCGCCGGCGACAGCGCCCGATCGAGTGAAGCAAAAGGGCGGAGGGCCAGGCTTTCCTGGGTAATGGAACGGAGGGCCAGGCATTCCGGGGGTTTACGGAACGGAGGGCCAGGCTTTCCGGGGCCTCGGCATCGGTGGCGGTGGCGGTGGGCGGTGGCGGGGGAGGTGGAGGTGGGGGAGGAGGGAACGGGCGTGGGGGATCGCGGGACGCCGAGTCAGGTTTTGACACGCACGCGGGCGCGCGCGAGAATCGGGCTCTGGAAAGGGGCAACGAAACGAGTGCGGGAGAGAATCGAGGCGATGGCGAGTCGAGAGGAGCAGGCGCTGGCGGAGCGGTCGATCAACGTGATTCGCGGGCTGGCGATTGACGCGGTAGAGCGAGCGAAGTCGGGACATCCGGGGTTGCCGATGGGTGCGGCGCCGATGGCGTACGCGCTGTGGGCGAAGTTTCTGCGGCACGACCCGTCGGATCCGGGCTGGCCGGACCGGGACCGGTTCGTTCTGTCGGCGGGACATGGCTCGATGTTGCTGTACGCGCTACTGCATCTGAGCGGTTACGACCTGCCGATGGAGGAACTGCGCTCGTTCCGGCGGTGGGGCAGCCGGACACCGGGGCACCCGGAGCATGGGTTGACGGCGGGCGTCGAAACGACGACGGGGCCGCTGGGTCAGGGGTTCGGGAATGCGGTGGGGATGGCTTTGGCGGAGCGGTGGCTGGCGGTGACGTTCAACCGGCCGGGGCACGAGATCGTGGACCACTGGACGTACGTGATCGCGAGTGATGGGGACATGATGGAGGGTGTACAGTCGGAGTCGGCGTCGCTGGCGGGACACCAGGGGCTGGGCAAGCTGGTCGTGCTGTACGATTCGAACCGGATTTCCATCGATGGATCGACGGATCTGGCGTTCACGGAAGATGTGGCGCAGCGGTACACGGCGTACGGCTGGGATGTGCACCAGGCGAATGGGAACGATGTCGATTCGGTGGTGACGGCGATCGAATCTGCACGCGGGGTCAGGAGCAAGCCGTCATTGATCGTCGTGACGACGAACATCGGATATGGCGCACCGACGAAACAGGACACGGCGGAGGCGCACGGTGCACCGCTGGGCGAGAAGGAGGCGCGGGCGGCGAAGGAACGGTTGGGGCTGCCGGTCGACGAGACGTTCTGGGTCCCGGCGGATGTGCGATCTCACCTGTCGGCCGTCGAGCGGGGAAGTGCGCTGCGGGCGGCATGGGTCGAGCGGTTCGAGGCGTATCGTGCGGCGCACCCGGAACTGGCGCGCCGGTTCGCGAGCGAGCAGCGGCGTGAATTGCCGGAAGGTTGGCTGGGTGCGCTGCCGGCATTCGAGGCGGGGAAGTCGGTCGCAACGCGGGGGGCATCTGGCGAGGTCCTGAACGCGCTTGCGTCCGTGGTGCCGAATCTTCTGGGTGGCTCGGCCGACCTCACGGAATCGAACAATACGGAGATCAAGGGTGCGGAAAGGCTGACGCGCACGAATCCGGGTGGGCGATACATCCATTACGGTGTGCGGGAACACGCCATGGGATCGATGATGAACGGCATTTCGTTGCATGGCGGGATCCGGCCGTACGGAGGGACGTTTCTCATATTCTCGGATTACATGCGACCGTCGATCCGGCTGGGGGCTCTGCTCGAGCAGCCGGTGATCTACGTGTTCACGCACGATTCGATCGGGCTGGGCGAAGACGGTCCGACGCACCAGCCCATCGAGCAACTGATGTCACTGCGTCTGATTCCTCATGTTCAGGTAATCCGTCCGGCGGATGCGACGGAAACGGCAATGGCGTGGCGCATGGCGCTCGAGCGGAAGCACGGACCGACGGCATTGGTTCTGACGCGACAGAAGCTGGTGACGTTCGATCGGTCTGAATCGGGAGGTCATGCGCCGGCGGAGGGGGTACTGCGCGGAGGCTATATACTGCTGGAAGCCGAATCGGTCGGGCGGCCGGTAGGGCCGGCTGTTCTGCTCATTGGCACTGGCAGCGAAGTGCACGTGTGCATCGCAGCGCGGGCCAGGCTCGCCGAGGACGGCATTCCCGCGCGTGTCGTGAGTATGCCGTGCGTGACACAGTTCGAATCGCAGCCGGAGTCGTACCGCGAGACTGTGTTGCCGTCGAGTGTACAGGCGCGTGTGGTAGTGGAAGCGGGTGCAACGCGTGGCTGGGGCGCGATTGCAGGTCCGCACGGCATGATTGTCGGCCTGGACCGCTTCGGTGCCTCGGCGCCCGGCGAGACCGTGATGAAGGAACTCGGGTTCACGGCCGAGAACGTCACCGCAAGAGCGAAAGCTTCGCTGGCTCGCGTAGCTGCGGAAACCGGAGCTTCGGCGCCGACGTGAGTCGCACGGTCGTTCGCCGCAGGACGCGATTCATTTCGTCGCGTTCTTCGGTGAAGCCGAGCAGAGGTAAACGCGCGCATCAGCGCGATGGCGACCCGGATGACTCGATCGCGGTATGGTAGATGCGATCACCGTACTCCGAGTCATCGTAGTTGGCGGCGTTGGCCGCGACGTGCAGGATGACTGTGCCGCTCGCGGCGGGAGGAGCGGTCCAACGAATCGCCCACTCCGTTGAATCCTTCCACAGTGGTACGATACCGGCGAGCACGTGCTGGGCATAAAGCACACCGGTGGCTGGAGCAGTGATCACGCTGGTACGCGGATCGGTTGCAGCGAGGGTTCCGGCGTTCTCACCGGCCCGTTCTCCAGCGGCGGTGCGCACACTCAACTGATAGCCGGCCCTGCCCATTCCGTCACCGCCGACGTGCACCGTGAAGACGTAGCTTCCGCCCGGTGTGTAATGTTCGGGGAAATTGCGTACTTCGAGGGACCCGCCGGGGGGATCGAGCTCGTTATCCGCATGACACGCAATGCACGTCGGCTCGCCAAAGCCACCGGTATGGCCGGCGGGTGGGCCAGCCTTGTAGGCCACTACGAACGGAAAGGAGAGGGCGATCGTGAGGCAGAACAGGAATCTCGCGACAGTTGTGGTCGAGTGGCTTGACCTGGTCGATCCGTACGAGAGGACGGAGGGCCCGCCCACGCGCCGCGGAGGCAGGCCCTCATCCGTATGTACCGTTTCAATCACGCCTTATAACTCGTGCGTACGGAACGCATCACTTCGGAAGCACTGCCTTGCCGATGGTGCCGACGTCAGTGCCGAACCAGATCTCGCGCTTCGTTGGTTCAAAGTACATATGCCGGACCGTGCCGCCGCCGCTCGGGATCGGCGTAATGCTGAAGAACGACTCGGTCTTCGGATCGAACCCGACGAAGGTATTCGGCTGGATGCCGGATTCGACGAACCACAGCCGGTCCATGTCATCGACTTCCATGGCATAAGGGCGCGACTCCGAGCCGCCGGGCATGGGCCATTCCTTGAACTGTCCGGTTGCAGGATCGAACCGGATCAGGAACCCCTGCGCGTAGTCCACTGCCCAGACGATGCCGTCGCTGGTCACTTCAATGCGACGGGTGCGTGCGGCCTCGCGAGGAATCGCATACGTCTTCAGTTCCATTGTGGCCGCGTCGACCGTCGCAATCAGATTTGTCCCGAACAGGTTGACCCATGGCCTGCCCTGCGGGTCCAGATTGATGCCGTACGGGCGGGCGCGCTCGGCTGTCTTGACGAGGTGAACGTCGCCGCTGTTCGGGACGAGGTGACCGATGAAGCCACCCTGCTGCGCGGTGAACCAGAGAGTCCCGTTGTCGGCGAAGACAAGGGTGTGCGGATCGCGAGCGGCGGGATCTGGCATGGGGAACGTCCTGATGCTGCCCGTCTCCGGGTTCAGCAAACCGATCCTGGCGTTCCGGTTGCCGGCGTACCACACGCCCCGTTCATCGACGATGAGGTTGTGCGGGTGTGTGCCTTCCTCGATCTCGTATCGTTTGAACTCGCCCGAGGCAGGGTCGAGGTACGCCACGTAGTTGCCGGCCTGGCCGACGAACCAGACGCGACCCTCGAATGCGAATGGATCGCGCGGGCGCGTATCGGCGCCGTACGGGACCTCCCACTCCTTGATCTCGATCGGGTTCCGGCTCTGTTGTGCCTCTGCGTCCGGGGCGAGGAGCAAGGCGCCGAGAACGATGGAAAGAGGGATTCGCTTCATGCGGTAGCCTCCTTGAGGCGGTCGGTGCCGGCGAAGGGCTTCGGGACTGGGCGAACGCGGGTCCGCGCCCCGCAAGATCGCGCCGTGGCGCCGGGATGTCGAGCCCCGCGCGGGCCGGGCCTTTTCAGGGGTGTAGCGGCCAGAACTGCCTCTGGGTCTGACCGCCGGAACAGGCGTGGCAAGAGGATCGACCGGAATCGATCGCGGGTCAGAAAATGCGCGAGAGAGCGAATCCCAGCGGGACGATGAAGTAGAAAGCGCGCAGCGTCTGCAAGAAATTCGTGGTCGATTGCGCGGGTACTTCGATGATATCGCCGGCGCGAAGGTTCAGCTGATCGAGAGTACGACCCTCGACGATTGCCTGCTGGAGCTCATCGCCATCCCAGATCGTTTCGTTGCCGCGCGTGATCTTGATCTCGTCCGTCCTGGCCGTGCGCGTCGGCTGACCCACGGACGCAAGCATGTCCGGAAAGCGCTGGTCTGCCGAAACCACGTGGAACCCGGGGTTCCCGACTTCGCCTTCCACCTGCAGCCGGATCGACGTCGTTACGAAGACCTGCGGGTTGACGTAATACTTGCTCAAGTGGGCTGCGAGGGCGGGTGACAACTCGGAGCGCAGCAGGCCGCGCAGCGGCATCTCCGGAATCTCGGGGAGAATCAGCAACTTCCCCGGAGCAACCGTGAACTGATTCGTCAGCGCGGCATTCCCGGAAACGGTCAGCGTGATCTGATCGCCGACTTCGAAGTCACCTTCCGTCAGGCGGTAGCGGATAAGATCGGCTTCATCGTTTGCGATGGTACGCACGGCGTCGCTGTACCCGGACGCATCACCGGCCTCTTCGTACCGCCCGAGGATCGCCTCGAGCTGGGCGCGTGTGGCGAACAACAGGCCACTGTCGAGATCATTCGTGTCCTGCGCCACCACTGCCGTCGCGTGCGTGGCCATCAGGACGAAAGCCGGCAGAACGATGGAACAGCGCATCCGTATCGAACCCTTCATGAAACCTCCAGAACGCAATTGATGCGGACCCGCCCGTGCAAGAGCTGGTCCCGTCCGCTGTTCTATGGATCCAGGATCGGCTCGCCGCCGGCAGCCAGTCCGAACGAGGCGAGGTGCGAGAGGGTCCGGAGCAAGCGGTCTGTCGAGTCCTGGGGCGGCAGAAGCTCGCCGCACGTCGCGCAGAGCACTGCCTTCAATCGCTCCGTTGCGGGAGAATCCCCATCGGCGAACCGGTTCGGCCGGCCGAGGCTCCTCGCGTGGCTCGTCTGACACTGGGCGCACAGCATTGTTCCGCGCATGATTTCGCCGCCGCGAGCGGCGGGCAACAGGTGAAACGCACCTCATGGTTTCATTGAGACGATGCCCCTCAACGTCAAGTTCAGTGCCGTCGCGAAGCGGTCCTGCTCGACGGCGCAAGTTCCCGGCGGGCCAGCAACTTACGCGACAAGGCCGGCGAGTTGGCCGGGCCTGTTCGGGCCCGGGTGTCGCAGGCGCGCAACGGGAATGCGTTCTCCGTCCACAGCGACTGGAACATCTGTGTAAATGGCGCGCGTGGAGCGGCGAGCCGGGCGAGTGCGGTCAACTGATTGGAAGACAAAGAGTTAGAATAGTCATTCGGGGGGCGGTTCGCGGGCGGCGGGCGACGGGCTCGCGATCAGGCCGGGGCCAGCATGAGTCGTGCAGCAGGCTGGACCCGCGTCGCGTGATCCCCGGGGCGCGAGAGCCTCCGACGCGAGTTGGTAAGACGTCAACACGAACGTGCCGTGTCAGGAGGCGCATACCCGTATGGACCGCGCAGCCCCATCCTCGCGCACCCCAGTCGCTGCGATTCTCGGGCAGCATGTCTGGCTCGTGCGGTCAATCGAGAGCATCCTGGATTCGAACGGTTTCCACGTCTCCACAACGGTGGGTAACAAGCTGTCGTCCGAGCGGTTGGCAGCATCGCCGCCGGATCTGGTCGTGCTCGAGGCGGATCCGCCGGACGTTCTCTGGATGGAAGCTGTAGCAGCAGTGCGGCAGACACCCGGCGTTGTCGCGAGCACGCCGATTCTGGCGGCCACTGCGGAACCGCTGTCGCGGGAACGGCGCCTCGAGGCATTGCGGGCCGGCGCGTGGGAAGTGTTCAGCCATCCGCTGGACGCCGAAACCCTGGTCCTCAAAGCAAAGACATTTGCTGCCGCGAAGATGGATGCAGACGAGGCGCGGGAACGCGGACTCGTGGATCCCGAAACAGACCTCTACAACGTGCGTGGCGTGTTGCGACGGATCTACGAAGAAGCGTCCGATGCGACGCGTCACCACCGTCCGCTGGCCTGCCTCGTAGCCGCCGTCGATCGAAAACCGGACAGCCCGGCGCGCGCCGAGCCCGAGGACCTGCGCGCGATCGTCCAGGCGCTCCGTCAGACGAGCCGCTCGTCAGACGTCTTCGGTCGGCTCGGCCCGAACGAATTCGTCGTTATCGCGCCCGGCACCGATTCTCAAGGCGCCCGCAGATTCGCGCAGCGCCTCGCAGGACCGAGAAGCCCCGAAGAGCGCCAACGCGAAACCGAGCTGCCTCCGCTTCATGCCGGTTTCGCCGCAGTCGGCGACCTCGTGTCCGCTCAGATCGAACCCGTTGACCTGTTCGTGCGGGCGGTCGCTGCACTCCGCGCAGCGCAAGCCGTGGGACCCAACGAACGGGTTCGGTCATACGACTGAACAACGGGTGAGGGCGATCAACGGCATCGACGGCAAGAGTCGGGTGAAGGGTGAGGGTGATCAACGGCATCAACGGCAAAGTCGGGTGAAGGGTGAGGGTGATCAAACGGCAAAGTCGGGTGAAGGGTGAGGGTGATCAAAGGTGGGGGTGGGGAGCTTCGGGTGAGGGTGGGGGACGGTCAGGCGGCGTGGGGCTGGAGCAATGCCATTGCGACGACTTCGTGATGGTGGC
>JBOHRL010000062.1:0-13934 GCA_050732695.1 Longimicrobiales bacterium
CGCGGCGGTGCGAAGCGGGTGGTGGTACAGAAGCGTCGGACAGCAAGCACAGCCGGAGACGTGGCTCGCCGCTCAGGTGCCCAGGAGCACCGACAATGCTTCGAGGCAGCGCGTCGCACGGGCGTAAGCCACTCCTGCGCCGGTCAGCCCGCCGCCACCCTCACCCGCTTCTGTAGCGACGCGGGTCCCCCACCCGCTTCGCACCCGCAGTTTCCCCACCCATCACCTTGTTCCACCCTCGCCCACACCCACACCCGCCGTTCGCTGTTCCTCCATCTGGGCTCCTGGGAACGGCGAGGTGGGGGGTGGGCCCTGCGAGACAGCCTGAATCCTCGAAGATTGGACCGATCGGGCTCGGCAAACTGTATTCGGTGGGTTGACCGGTGCGGGCCGCGGGAGGAAGTCGAGATTGCGGCGAGGTCGGGCCCGGCGCATCGTGCCGTTGTCCAGTGGTTCGGGAGCGGTCAGGAGATTTCGAGAGTCTGGAGCGTACCATGCTGGCGACTGGAGCCCGCTCGTTCGTCCTGGGGGCACTCATTGCTTCTGCTGCGAACGCAGCGGCGGCGCAGGAATCGCATCGCATGAACACACTGACGGAAGCGGAGCGTGCGGAAGGCTGGCGCCTGCTTTTCGATGGCCGCAGCATGGACGGCTGGCGGGGCTACATGCAGCCGGCCGTACCAGACGGTTGGCAGGCGGTCGATGGATTGCTGACGCGGGTTGCGCAGGCTGGCGACATCATCACGACCGAGAAGTTCCGCGACTTCGAACTCGCGTTCGAGTTCAATGTCGCGCCGGGCGGTAACAGTGGAATATTCTATCGCGCGATCGAGGGACCTGATCTGGTCTACTACGCGGCACCCGAGTATCAGGTGCTGGACGACGCTGCGCACCGCGATGGTAACTCGCCCATGACATCGACCGGTGCGAACTACGCGATCCATCCCGCACCGCCGGGCGTCTCGAAGCCGGCCGGGCAGTGGAATAGCGGGCGAATCATCGTCAATGGTCATCATGTCGAGCATTGGCTGAACGGCCAGAAGGTTGTCGAGTACGAACTCGGCAGCGAGGACTGGATGGAGCGCGTTGCCAGGAGCAAGTTCAACCAGTGGCCGGAATACGGCAAAGCAGAAGAGGGCCACATCGGGATACAGGACCACGGCAGCATGGTCCAGTATCGCAATGTCAAGGTTCGCACGATCAGCCGGGATCGCAATTGAACGTTCCGCGAACTTCATCGATGCGCATGCTATCGATCGCAGCAACGCTGTTGGCACTGGCCGCCATTTCGGCGTGTCAGGACACGACCACCGGAGATGCGCGCGCGGACAGTGCACGCTTCGAGATCGTGCGCCAGTACCCGCACGATCCTGCGGCGTACACGCAGGGGCTCGTCTACGAGAACGGCGGCTTCCTCGAAAGCACAGGTGTGCGCGGCCAGTCCACGCTGCGCCGCGTTGTACTCGAGACGGGTGAGGTCCTCGTGCGTCTGGAAATGCCGGAAGACCGGTTCACGGAGGGCCTCGCAGTACTGGGTGATCGCGTCTATCAGCTGACGTGGACGGCAGGCATCGGCTACATCTACGATCGCGAAACCCTCGCGCTCGTCGATTCCTTCGAGTACTCTGGCGAGGGTTGGGGTCTGACGACGGACGGGACATCGCTCGTCATGAGCGACGGGTCCGCAAACCTCAAGTACATCGATCCGGCTACGTTCACGGTGACGAAGACCGTGTCCGTGCGAAGTGCCGGTTCGCCGCTTTCGGCAATCAATGAGTTGGAATGGGTTCGCGGCGAGATCTGGGCAAATGTGTACCAATCGAGCTGGATCGTGCGCATTGATCCTGCAACAGGCGAAGTCGTGCGCTGGCTGGATGCCGCGTCGCTGGTTCCCGCCGAGAAGCGAGGCAATGCGGACGAAGTATTGAACGGCATTGCTTACGATTCAGCCGGAGACAGGTTGTTCCTGACAGGGAAGCGCTGGCCCGTCCTGTACGAAGTCCGCGTCGTCGAATCCACAGCTCGCTCGTAGACTCAGGAGAGATTTTTCATGAGCATTCGCTATCCGGCGTGCGTCACTCTGCGCCCCGGCTTCGCCGTTGTGATGCTCGAGCGCATCCCAGTGCGCCCCGTTCTGGCCACGATCGCAATGCTTGCGATACTGCCGGCACTGGCGAGTGCACAGGACCGGCTCAAGACGATGCCCGGGTACGATCAGTTCCAGAGCACGCGCGCACTGGCGCAGGCAGCGCAGCCGACGGGCGGCCTGAACGTGACGTGGGCGGAGGACAGCCGCTCGTTCGTCTACATACAGGCGGGCCGGCAATACCGCTACGATATCAGAGCCGAGACGGCGACGGATCTCGGAGCGCAGTCGGATAACGGACGCGGTGGCCGGGGCGGCCGCGATGGCCCTGAACGCGGACGCCAGTGGGATTTTGCCGATTCGCACGATGGCCGGCTCAAGGCGTTCTATCGCGATCGCAACCTGTGGATCAGCAACGTGGATGGCAGCGGTGAGTTCGCAGTCACAACGGAAGGCGACCTCGACAAGCGCACCAAGTTCGGCACCGGCAGCTGGGTGTACGGCGAGGAGCTGGGGCAGAACACGGCGATGTGGTGGTCACCCGACAACGCACAACTTGCCTACTACGGTTTCGATGAGAGTCCCGTCCAGGACTATCTTCTGCAACTCGATCAGACGCAGATTCAGAGCACGATGGACGTCGAGGCGTACCCGAAGGCAGGTACGGACAATCCGATCGTCGACCTCTACGTCTACGATCTGACAACAAAACGAAGCACCCGGATCGACGTGCGCGATGGCCAGCCATTCAGCGATGACGTCGTCGGGCACTATGTCTATAACGTCGAATGGACTGCCGACGGCAGCGAACTCACCATCTTCCGCGCGAACCGGCGCCAGAATATCATGGAGTTCGCGGCGTGCAGTCCGGGGACCGGCAAGTGCCGGATCATTGTGCGCGAGGAATGGCCGACTGGCTGGGTCATGAACTCGCCGCCCATGCAATACCTCGAAGACGGCAAGCGATTCCTGTGGATTTCCGAGCGGAACGGCTATCGCAACGTCTACCTGTACGATCTGACAGGCAAGCTCATCGCGCCATTGACGAATCACGAGTTCGAGGTCGGCGCGATTGTCAACGTCGACGAGAAGGCAGGTACCATCTGGTACACCGCGCGCAGCGGCGACAACCACATGAAGATGCAGCTGCACCGTGTCGGTCTGAACGGGAAGAATGATCGCCGCCTGACAGATCCGGTGTACCACCACGCTATCACGCTCGCGCCGGATCGCAAACACTTCGTCGACGTGGCGCAGACCCACGACAAACCACCGTTCACGAACCTGCTCGACGCGAATGGCCGGGTCGTCGCAGAGCTGGCGAAGAGCGATATGACGAAGTTCGATCAGGCCGGTTTCCAGCGCGTCGAACTGTTCACGTTCAAGGCCGCCGACGGCGTGACCGACCTCCACGGCATCCTGAGCAAGCCGTCCAACTTCGATCCGACCCGGAAGTATCCGCTGCTCGTTACAGTCTACGCCGGTCCAGCCACGAACGGCGCACGCGAAACGTTCGCCATGCCGCACCCGTTCACCGAGTACGGTTTCCTCGTACTGTCGCTGGACTCACGCAGCGCGGCCGGCCGCGGCAAACGCTTTCTCGATGCAATCTACCTGAAGCTCGGCCAGGTCGAGGTCGACGATCAGGCCGCCGGCGTGAAAGCCATCCGCGAGCGACCCTACGTCGATGGAAACCGGGTCGGCATCTTCGGCACATCGTACGGCGGCTACGTCTCCGCACTCGCCGTGCTGCGCTATCCCGACGTGTTCCACGCCGCATCCGCCATGTCCGCCGTGACCGACTGGCGCCACTACGACACGATCTACACTGAACGGTACATGTGGACGCCGCAGGGCAATACCGAGGGCTACGATCTGGGCGCTGCCATGCCTTACGCCGAAAACCTGCGCGGCGACCTGATCATCTACTACGGCACCGCCGACAACAACGTGCACCCGTCCAACTCGATGCAGCTCATCGAGGCGTTACAGGAGGCAGGCAAGAGCTTCCAGGTACAGGTTGGCCCGGACCGCGGTCACACCGCGCTCAACCAGGATCGCATGATGGAGTTCTTCATCGAGAGTCTTGTGCTGCGGCCCGCAAACGCGAACACGACGTCGTGAATCAGAAACCAGCTCCAGAAACCAGCCCCAGAAACGCGTTTCTCCTCACGACGTGGTTCCTCTGACGGATACAATCGAGGAGACTCGAACATTGACGGCCAGCTGGTGGATTCATGGCCGTGTGGACTGAGGATTCGGCACCGGTATCAGGCGAAAGTCGTACTCGAGAGTTATGCTGTCCACGACGCTGAGCACGGATGCGACGCGTGGGACTGCCATCTCGAAGTAATCGAACTTGAAGCCGGTTGTCGCGTTGCCGCTGTAGATGCCGTTCTCGGCGCGGACGGTCACAGTCCAGGTCACGGGGCGGGTGACTCCGTGGACGGTGAGGTCGCCGGTCAGCTGGAACGCGATGTGGCCGTTGGCCGGCAGTGTATCGGGCAGTCCGAGGAACGAGGTCGGGACGAAGAGAGCGTTGGGATGCGTTTCCGTCTCGAGTGTTCGGCGCCGGATGTAGTTGTCGCGCCGGTCGCTGTTGCTCTTGAGCGTCGTCAGGTCGACCGTAAAGCTCGAGTTGTCCTTGACGATCGCGCCGTTCGGCTCGAACACGATCGTTCCGGTAATGGCCGTCGTGCTGCCGATCGCATCGCTGGGGAAACTGACGCTCGCGAGCTGCTCGCGGACTCTGAACCGGGCTTCGTTGCCTTCGGGCGCGGTTGTCAGCCGGATTCCCTGCGATGCAGCCACGGCCGTGGCACCGGCGACGGCGGCAGGTTCCATCGGCTCAGTGGACGGTACGAACGCGAAGTAGGCCACGCCGGCCGCAACGAGAGCGGCCGGGAAGGTCGAGCGCAGTCTCATTTCCACGGCTCCGAACAGGGTGAACAATTGTTGGAAGGACGTTCAGCGGCGGAGAAATGTTGGGCGCGGGAACGGTTGCGCGTCACGGCCTCGCTCGAAACGTCAGGCTTTCAGGAAAACTGCAATCGGCCGAAGCCGGTCAATGTTGGCGCATACGATGCTGGTCGCGGTCAGGATGGGCACGGCGAGGAGGGCGCCGGGGATTCCCCAGATCCAGCCCCAGAAGAAGACCGCGCCAAAGACCGCGACCGGATTGAGCGAGAAGCGGCGTCCAACGATGTGTGGCGTAATGACGTATGCTTCGAGGGCGTTGAGGATGAAATAGGCGGCCGGTGCCAGCAGCGCGCGGCTGGTATCCTCGATCGATGCAAGAGCGACCAGGCCAATGGTCAGGACGCCAGTGATACCGCCCAGGTATGGGACGAAGTTGAGCAGCGCAACGACGACGCCCCACAGGACTGGATTCGGGACACCGATGAAATGGAGAGCAACGCCGACCACGGCACCAAGTCCTGCATTGATGAGCGATGTGGTCAGCAGGTACATGGACAGATCACGCTCGATCCCGTAGCTGATGCGAACGACTCGCTTCTTCTGACTGAGCGTGGGCAGCATCGAGATGGTCCGTCTCAGGAACGTCTCGCCCGATGCAAGCAGAAGAAAGAGCAGGAACGCCGCAGATGCGGAGCCGATCGCGAAGGACCGGGTGCCGTCGAGGAGCCGGTCACTCAAGGACTGTGGGGCTACCGTCACGACATCGACCTGTTCACGCCGTTCGCCACCCGAGACATTGGCCACTTCATCGACGACTTCCCTGACTGCGCCGAACGAGCGGATCACGGTGCGCAGCCTGCGCTCGGCCTGTTCCACGTTCTCGGGCAACTTGCTCAGCCACGTCGTCGCCGCAGGCGTGAGCAGGTACGCGGCCGTTGCCATGGTTACGATGAAAGCGATGAAGACCACAATCGTGCCGAGGACTTCCGGGATTCCAGCGCGTCGCAACATGCGGATCAGTGGCTTGAGCAGGAAGCCCATGAGAATCGCGGCAGTGAACGGAATGAGCAGCGGTCGAGCGAGGTAGAGCGTGTAGACGATGGCGAGGGCGAGGAGCCCGACGAGCGCCATGGCCGCAATGCTCGTGGCATTGGCCAGATCCGCCCGTGGGAGCCGCGCCGACCCCCCCGCCGTTGGACCGGTTGTGAGTCGATCGACGAGACGCTTGCGCGCGTGCCAGCCCGCTCTGTTGCTGCGCGCCGGTGAGGCCGTGCTGGTTCCTCGCGGCCGCCAATAATCACGCATTCGATCGCTTCGAGGTCACCAGCAGAACAACGCCCGCGGCCAGAACAATGCCTGACACCCAGACGGGGATCGGCACGGTTTCCTGCGTTTCCGCTGTCGCCTCGATCGGACCGACGTCGACGACGGTTTCCTCCCTCGTGTAGCTGAATCCCTTGATGGCAAGACCAATGGCGCCGAGCACGATGAGGACGATTCCGAGAACCCGCATGTCTCCCTCCCGGTGATCCGTTTAGCGCGTTCCATCCGCTTGCGAGACGCCCCGCCCCGGGGCGGCCACGCACTGAATTGAGCGGGCTGCAAATGCGAACAGTCCGTTGGTCCGCACATGGCAAGCGGAGGCACCAACCGTGCCAGTGCGCCAGGATTCAGCGCAGGAATCGATCGAGAACGAGCGTTCCGAGTAAGGCGGGGAGGTAGAGCACGGAAGCGAGGAAGACGCGTCGCGCACGCTGCTGATCAATGCCGGCGAGCATGGCCGCGCCGACGGCCAGGAACGCGAGGCCGAAAGCGGCGGCAGCGACACCGTACAGGAGCCCGGCCATGCCCAACCCAACGGGCAACAGACTCACGGCGAGAAGTCCGATTGTCCACGCCACAGTCTGACGAGCGGTCCGCTGGCCGGCGGGATCGAACGCGGACAGCATGCGAAATCCGCCGCGCAGATAATCATCGCGATACATCCACGCGAGTGCGTAGAAGTGAGGCATCTGCCAGATGAATACGATGCCGAAGAGCGCAAGTCCGCGAGCGTCGATGGCCCCTCCCGCTGCCGTCCACCCGGCGAGGATGGGCAGAGCACCGGGCACAGCGCCAGCCACGGTTGCATGCCACGTGCGTCGCTTGAGCGGTGTGTAGACCAGAACGTAAGACAGCAGACTCGCGGCCACGACGAGTGTTGTCGTGATATTGACGAAGAGCAGGAGCTGGAGCAAACCGAGCGTAGCAAGCGTTGCGGCGACGGCGAATGCCTCTACTGGCGCGATACGACCGGATGGCAGGGGCCGACGCGCCGTTCTTCGCATGCGGAAGTCTGCGTCACGCTCGATGTACTGGTTGAATGCATTCGCGCCGCTTGCACTGAGCGCGATGCCGAGCATCGCATGAACGAACGTGACAGGATCAAAGCCGGCACTCGTGGCGAGGGAGTAGCCGGCAGCCGACGTGATGACGACGAGTCGTGTGATGCCAGGCTTCGTCAGTTCGACGCAGGCGCGTGCGCGTGCGAGCCGCCCGTCCTGATGAACCCGGTCGCGAACGGGCGCGACGCGTCCGTCCTCGAGGCCGCTTTGCTCACCGTCCGCCGCAGTATCGGAAACGATGATCGGCGGCGGTGGCGTGCGTGAACCTTCCGCAGTCCGGGGCTTTGTCCACATGCGGCTAACTTACCATCCACCTCAATCGCCGGACAGCTCCGCCGCGACGCCGTAACCCGGCGCCTCGATGGGCGAGGCCGCGCGTTCGACACGCACGCCGCAGTACTTGAATTCGGGGATCTTGCCGAACGGGTCGAGGGCCGGGTTGGTGAGCAGGTTCGCGGCCGCTTCGACGTAGCAGAACGGAATGAAGACCGCCCCCTTCGGCATGGTCGGATCGGTTCGCGCGAGCGCGACGAGGCTGCCCCGGCGCGTCTCGAGCCGGACGCTCTCGCCGACTTCCAGACCGAGGCGTTCCATGTCGGCCGGGTGGATGCTGATCATGGGGACCGGTTCGATGGCATCGAGAACGCTTGCGCGCCGCGTCATGGCACCGGTGTGCCAGTGCTCGAGGACGCGGCCCGTGATCAGGACGAACGGGTAGTCCGCATCCGGGTGCTCATCGCCTTCGGCATCACCATACTCTGCTGGTACGAACTTCGCCAGGCCATCCTTCGTCGGGAAGTCATCGATGAACAGAACTTCCTCGCCCGGGTCGCCTTCCTTGTGGCACGGGTACGTGACGGAACTCTCGCGTTCCAATCGGTCCCATGTAATGCCAGCGCAGCTCGGCACCGCGCGTCGAATCTCGGCCCACACCTCGCGAGCCTCGTTATAATGCCAGTCGAGACCGACGCGGTTTGCGATCTCCTGGATGATCCACAGATCCTGCCGCGTATCGCCGGGAAGCTCGAGTGCTGTGCGGCCGAGCTGGACGCGCCGGTCCGTGTTCGTGAACGTGCCATTCTTCTCTGGAAACGCGGACGCCGGCAGAACTACATCGGCGAGAGAGGCAGTCTCAGTCAGAAACAGGTCCTGCACAACAAGCCAGTCGAGTGATGCGATGGCTTCGCGCGCGTGCTGCACATCGGGATCCGACATCGCCGGGTTCTCACCCATGATGTACATCGCGCGGATCTCGTGCTGTTTCGCGGCCTTCATGATCTCGACGACCGTGAGGCCCGGCTTCGGGTCGAGATCGTCCACGCCCCAGAGTCGCTGGAACGATTCCCGTACCGCCGGATCCGCACACGACTTGTAATCGGGATACACCATTGGTATGAGGCCCATATCGGATGCGCCCTGCACGTTGTTCTGACCGCGCAACGGGTGCAGTCCGGTTCCTCGCCGGCCGATCTGGCCGGTCATGAGTGCGAGCGAGATCAGACAGCGGGCGTTGTCCGTGCCGTGCACGTGCTGCGAGATACCCATTCCCCAGAAGATCATGGATGCGCGCGCCGTCGCGTACAGGCGAGCCGCAGCGCGGATCTCGGTCGCTGCAATGCCAGTAACATGCTCCATGGCTTCGGGGCTGTACGCGCGGAGGACGCGCGTGAGTTCATCAAAGCCGCTGGTCCGCCTTGCGATGAAATCGCGGTCGAGCAGATCCTCGTCGAGGATCGTGTGCATCATGGCATTGAGCAACGCGACGTCCGTGTCCGGCGTGAACTGCAACACGTGCGTGGCGAGGCGGGCCATGTCGGTGCGGCGGGGGTCGGCGAGGATCAGTTTCGAGCCGCGCTCGATCGCGTTCTTCATGAACGTCGCCGCGACCGGGTGATTCACGGTCGGGTTCGCGCCAATCACGAAGAAGACGTCCGCGTACTGCACATCGCTCACCTGGTTGGACACGGCGCCGCTGGCGATGCACTCCATGAGCGCGGCCACGGACGATGCGTGGCACAACCGGGTACAGTGATCGACGTTGTTGGTGCGGAACGCCGTACGGATCAATTTCTGGAAGAGGTAGGCCTCCTCGTTCGATCCTTTCGCGGAACCGAAACCGGCGAGAGCAGCGCCGCCGTACTGCTGGTGAGTCTCACGCAGTCCCTGCGCGCCGAGGTCGAGCGCTTCCTCCCATGTCGCTTCGCGGAAAGCAGCGAGCGGGTCGCCCGGGTCGACCATCGCGTTCGCATCCTTTGGTACACCATCCCTTCGTACGAGCGGCGTCTTCAGGCGTTGCGGATGGTGAACGTAATCGAATCCGAATCGGCCCTTGACGCACAACCGGCCGAAGTTCGACGGGCCGTTGCGTCCACTCACCTGCACGATGCGATTCTGTTCCTTCTCGACGTGGTACGTCGTCTGACAGCCAACGCCGCAGTACGGGCAGAGCGAAGGCACCGTAGCCGTCGCGAGTTCGGCATTGCCATGCCGTGGTGCGTTCGACGCGATCCCGGCGCCATGGCCACGTGGCGGCGCGCTCGAAGCATGCCTCCCGTCGCCTCGCCCTGGCTCCGCGTCCGCGCGCGCATCAACCGGCGCTGCGGATCGCCCGTCCGCACCGTTTCCGCTGGCCTGTGCGGCGAAACGGGGCAGAACGGAAAGCAACGCACCGGTCGGGCAGGCCTGCACGCACTCGCCGCACGCGACACAGGTCGATTCGCCCATCGGATCATCGAAATCGAATACGATGCGGGCGTCCGAGCCACGGCCGGCGTACCCGATCACATCGTTGACCTGGACTTCACGGCATGCGCGTACGCAGCGCGTGCATTGGATGCACGCGTCGAGGCGGACCTCGATACCTGGGTGCGAGAAATCGGGCGCGGGTTGTTCGCGTGGTGTGAATCGTGACGACGTAACACCGAGTTCACGAGCCCAGAGAGTCAGTTCCGAGTCGGCGCGTTGAGGCGTCTCGGGGGCATCAGCAAGGAGCAATTCGAGGACCATGCGTTGTGCGGCGCGCGCCCGCTCGCTCGCCGTGGCGACCTTCATGCCTTCCTTCGGTGCACGGCAGCAGGACGGGGCGAGGACACGCTCGCCATCGATCTCGACGACGCATGCGCGACAGTTGCCGTCCGCGCGCATGCCCGGCATGTAGCAAAGGCGAGGGATACGCACGCCCACGCGCTCCGCCGCCTGAAGGATGGTTTCCCCCGGCTCGGCCGTGATGAGCCGGCCATCCAGGTCGAACGTGATCGATTCGGTGTTGCGGGGCTGGTTTACGCCCGGGATCGGACGGCCGTGGATCGAACCGCCCCAGGTGTGCGCCACGGGAGGCAATTCGGCGCTCGCGGTTTCCGTAACACGCGGTACGATGCGTTCGACATTGCCGAAGAACTCACTCATGCGCCGACTCCCGTGCGACGAATCCGTTCAGCTCGTGCGGGAAGAATCGGACCACGCTCCTGTACGGATTCGGCGCGGCCTGGCCGAGGCCGCAGATCGAAGCGTCCATCATGCACGCGGACAGCTCGTCGAGGAGCGGCAGGTCCCAGCGTGGTTTTGCCATGAGTGTCGTCGCCTTGGCGGTCCCGACGCGGCAGGGTGTGCACTTGCCGCACGATTCGTGCGCGAAGAAGTGCATCAGGTTGTGCGCCACATCCGTTGCGCGGTCGTGCTCGGACAACACAACGATCGCGGCCGAACCGATGAACGCGCCATGCTTTGCCAGCACGTCGAAGTCGAGCGGTTGGTCAGCCAGGCTCGCGGGCAGGATGCCACCCGACGCGCCACCCGGCAGGAATCCGTACAACGTGTGGCCGTCCATCATTCCGCCTGCATGATCATCGATGAGCTGTCGGGCACTGACTCCGTTCGGCGCGAGATAGACCCCTGGATTCCGTACGCGGCCGCTCACGCTGAAGTATCGTACCCCCTTGTGGCCGGCGAGGCCGCGCGAAGCGAACGAGTCGGGCCCGTATTCGAGGATATCGCGCAACCAGAACAACGTCTCGACGTTGTCTACGAGTGTGGGCCGTCCGAACACGCCGAACTGTGCAGGGAACGGTGGACGCAGCCGCGGCTCGCCGCGTTTGCCCTCGATCGATTCGATCAGCGACGACTCCTCGCCGCAGATGTAGGCGCCGGCGCCTCGTCGCAGATGGATGCGCGGCAGCTCGCACGGCGGATCCGCTTCGAGCGCGGCGATCTCGCGCGTCAGCAACAGCCGCGCGGCCGCGTACTCGTCGCGCAGATAGAAGAAGCAATCATCCGCGCCAACCGCCCACGCCGCGATCAGCATCCCTTCGAGAACACGATGCGGATCCGTCTCGAGGCAGTGACGATCCTTGAACGTGCCAGGCTCGCCCTCGTCTGCATTCACGGCGACGATGCGTGGCGCCGGCTGCGCGCGTACGAACCCGAGCTTGCGCGCATTGGGGAAACCGGCCCCGCCGAGGCCGCGGAGCCCCGCTGCTTCGATCGCGGCAATCGTATCATCGACAGCGATCTGGCCGCTCACACACGATGTCAGGACGGAGTACCCGCCCGTACTTCGATAAGTGCGATACGGGATAGCCCGAGGCAGCGCCGGCTCCGTCTCTGCCCGCGCGACAGCGGCTGCAACGGTGTCGGACGTTGCATCGTCCACGGGGTTCCTTCCAATGACGGCGACCGGCGCGTGATCACAGCGGCCGACACAGGGTGCGGGGATGACGCGAACATCGCCGAGATCCATCGAGCGTAGCGTGCGGAGCAGAGCATCCGCGCCCGCCATGTGGCATGAGACAGATTCGCAAACCCGAACGGTCAATCCCGGTGGAGCGGCCTCGCCTTCCTTGACGATGTCGAAGTGGTGATAGAACGTGGCAACCTCGTAGACCTCGCTCTGCGCCAGGTCCATCTCGTCGGCGAGCGCGGCGAGATGCCGCGCGGAGATGTGACCGAGCGAATCCTGAATGAGGTGCAGATGCTCGATGAGAAGGTCAGCGCGGCGCGGCCGATCGCCCAGCAGTCGCTGAACGTCCGCGTGTGCCGCGCGATCGACTTCGCGGCCCTTCGGCGTCGGCCGGAGCCTGAGTCCGCTCCCGCCGCCACCCCGTTTCCCGGCCATTGGCTTCCGTCGCGATGAAGCTGCAAGTTGGCTCATCCGATTGTATTCCGGCCGTTCCGGCGTGGCAACCCGGCCCGCGCTCTCCCCGCCTGTCCGCTGCGTCCATCGGAAGACAGGTCATGCGATGCACCTGCGCGTCCATTCTCAACGGCGCGGCAGTCTGCTTCCTTATCGCCGGCTGCGCCGTGCCACATTGGCCCGTCGATGGCCGGCTCACGTCGGGCTACGGACTTCGGTTCCGCGGAATCGTCCCGTCGATTCATCATGGCGTGGATGTCTACGTTCCCGCGGGAACGCCTGTCCTTGCCATGAAGCCGGGCCGCGTAACGCACGCCGGGCCTCTCGGCTCCTACGGGATCGCCGTGATCCTCGATCACGGCGGCGGCCTGACCACGCTGTACGCCCACCTTTCTCTGGCGAGTGTCGAAACAGGTCAGGACATCGGCGATCGAGCGCAGATCGGACTCAGCGGCCAGACCGGCAACGCAACCGGGCCACACCTCCATTTCGAGATTCGCCTGCACGGCCAGACCGCTGACCCGATCCCGCTTCTCGGCGGACCACCCCGAGACTGAACAGAGAACGGCGGGTGTGGGTGAGGGTGATGAAAGGTGGGGGTGAGGAAACGGCGGGTTGACGGCGGGTGGGGAGCTCGGGCGGTGCAGAAGCGACGGGGGACTGCGACCGGCGGTTCCGCTGTTCGACCAGGTTCGGGACCGGGCATCGAACCGGCGCGACGCCGACCCGACTTCTCTTCTCAGCGCCGGCTTGCGCCAGAGGATCCGCTGCTCGGATCGCGGCGTTCCCTTCGCCTCGACAGGCCTGTGCGGGCTGTCTCGGCTCTCGGTCGAGTGGCTCAAGCCGGGGGATCGAGCTGGAACGGACGGACCGAGCCCGGTGTTGGCTGCACCGAGCGGCACGGGCACTCGTCTTCGTTCTGATGCAACGACATGTGTGTCTCGGATGTCCTGACACCAAAGTGTCTCGGAACTCATGGATCCCTGTCATTTCCCATGAGCGTGATCCAGGAATTCTCACCAGCTTGATCCACCCCATGCAGGTTTTCTCACGAGCTTGAACCACCCCGCCGAGGCCGCTTCCGCATCCTTGGGCGCACCCCTTACTTGGAAGGTGCCGCCATGTGGGAGATCCTGAACGTCTCGCGACGTGTCGGGTCTGACGAGAACAAGTCCGCCATTGCTCGAGCAACCGGGCCCGGTCCGAAGACATCTCGAAAGCTGCTCGAGCGAACAGAGGTGGTGCCGCCGAGTTCCTCACCCGCCTTCAACCCGCTGTTTCCCCACCCCCACCTTTCATCACCCTCTCCCACACCCGCTTCTTCTCCGATGCTTACAAGTCAAGGAACAACTCGAAAACCGTCCCCACCCGCCTTCAACCCGCTGTTTCCTCACCCCCACCTTTCATCACCCTCTCC
>JBOHRL010000063.1:0-4490 GCA_050732695.1 Longimicrobiales bacterium
GTGCCGGCCACACCGGAACCGCGGCTGTCGCGGACGCGAACCGAAATCGGGATCGGCAGCGTCGTTGCCACGGTTGCCTGTTGGCCATCGCCGCCGACGCGCGAAAGTCCCGCCGGTGTGCCGGGCGGGCCGGATACTTCGCCGCACCCGCCGGCCAGGATGGCGAGGATGAGCAGGTTCCGCATTCGATCGCGATTCATCGCACCATCAGACTCCGCCAGCCGGGCCGGGTTCCCGGACGGTCTGGCCAGCGCTTCGATTCGCGCCTAGCTTCCCGGTCCGACAACAGAACGAGCAAACCGGAGAACCGCTCGATGGAGCCGTCTGCCATGATGACCTTTGTCGCCGTCGCCGGAATCGTCTGGGGCGGCTTCATCCTGATCGCCAGGACGGCGCTCCGGAAGGAACGCGAGAAGAACGAGCGCCGCTGAGGATCTGAGGAGTGCCGCGCCGCGAAGACGTTCGGTCGATCATCATCCTCGGCTCCGGTCCCATTGTCATCGGGCAGGCCTGCGAATTCGACTATTCGGGAACACAGGCGATCCGGGCTCTTCGTGAAGAGCGTTATCGCGTGGTGCTGGTGAACAGCAACCCCGCGACGATCATGACGGACCCGGATCTCGCCGACCGCACCTACATCGAACCGATCACGCCCGAATGGGTCGAGCGCATCATCGAGCGCGAACGACCCGATGCAATGCTGCCCACGATGGGCGGCCAGACCGCCCTCAATGTTGCCCTCGAATTGTACGACAGCGGCGTCCTCGACCGCTACGGCGTTCGGCTGATCGGTGCCGATGCCCGCGCCATCCGCATGGCGGAAGACCGCGAAGAGTTCGCTGCCGCAATGGCCAGAATCGGGCTCGCGGTCACGACGGGTGGATTCGCCCAGTCGATGGACGATGCCTTCCGCATCATCGACGATGTCGGGTACCCTGCCATCATTCGACCCTCGTTCACGCTCGGCGGGACGGGTGGCGGCATCGCATACAATCTCGAGGAGTACGAAGCCGCCGTGCGCAAGGGGCTCGACCTCTCGCCCATCGGCGAAGTCCTGATCGATCGCTCGGTCATCGGTTGGAAGGAGTTCGAACTCGAAGTCATGCGCGACGGCGCCGACAACGTCGTCATCGTTTGCTCGATCGAGAACTTCGATCCCATGGGTGTGCACACCGGCGATTCGATCACTGTCGCACCCGTGCAGACTCTTTCCGATGTCGAATACCAGCGGATGCGCGATGCTGCGATCGCGTGCATCCGCGAGATCGGTGTCGAGGCCGGCGGCTGCAACATCCAGTTCGCCGTGAATCCGCACACCGGCGAAATGCTCGTCATCGAGATGAACCCGCGCGTGTCGCGTTCGTCTGCACTCGCATCCAAGGCGACGGGGTTCCCCATCGCGCGCATCGGAGCCAAGCTGGCCGTCGGGTACCGCCTCGATGAGTTGCCCAATGATATCACGAAGACAACGCCCGCCTCGTTCGAGCCGGTGCTTGATTACGTCGTCGTCAAGATCCCGCGCTTCGCTTTCGAGAAATTTCCGGCCGCCGATCCGACGCTCGGTGTACAGATGAAGGCTGTGGGCGAAGTCATGGCCATCGGCCGCACGTTCCAGCAGGCGTGGCAGAAAGGCATCCGCGGTCTCGAGATCGATCGGCCTGGCTGGCTCGCTGCCGACCGCCTCGATGCGGACGGGCTCGATGACGACTCGCCCGATGCCCTGCGTGCAGCGCTGCGCCGGCCGACCGCCGAACGGCCGTTCCAGCTCAAGCGCGCGTTTGCGGCTGGCCTCTCGATCGACGAGCTGCACGAGCTGACGGCCATCGATCCATGGTTCCTCGCTCAGCTCCAGGCACTGTACGAAGCGGAGATCGAATACCACCATATCGATGCCGTCGACGAGAGTTTGCTGCGACGGATGAAGCGCCTCGGCTTCGGCGACCAGCACCTCGCCATGCTGCGCGGCGAGACGGAGGCCGATGTGCGCGCCCGCCGGCATGCTCTCGCAATCCGTCCAACCTACCACATGGTTGACACCTGCGCCGGCGAGTTTCCCGCCGCGACACCGTATCTCTATTCGTCCTACGAATCCGAGGGCGAAGCCCCCCCTTCGGACCGACAGAAGATCATCATCCTCGGCAGCGGGCCCAATCGCATCGGCCAGGGCATCGAGTTCGATTATTGCTGCGTCCAGGCCGCACTCGCCGTGCGCGACGACGGCTTCGAAGCAATCATGGTCAACTCGAATCCGGAGACCGTTTCAACCGATTTCGACATCTCCGACAAGCTGTACTTCGAACCGCTCACGCTCGAGGACGTGCTCGAGATCGTCGATCGTGAACAACCGCTCGGCGTCATCGTTCAGCTCGGCGGCCAGACGCCGCTCAAGCTGGCGAAGCCACTTGCGGAACTCGGCGTACCCATCCTCGGCACTTCCGTCGATGCGATCGATCGCGCCGAAGACCGCGACCGCTTCGCCGCTCTGTGCCGGAAGATCGACGCGCGTGTACCGCCGAACGGCGTTGCAACGCACGTCGATGAGGCCATCACGGTGGCCGCACAGGTCGGCTACCCCGTGCTCGTTCGACCGTCCTACGTTCTCGGCGGGCGCGCCATGGAGATCGTCTACGACGAGGCCTCGCTCCGCAAGTATTTCGAGAAGGCCGTCCGCGCCGCACCCGGGCACCCCGTTCTCATCGACCGCTTCCTCGAGGATGCCTTCGAGGCGGATGTCGATGCCCTCGCCGATGGAAATCGCGCCATCATCGCCGGCATCATGCAGCATATCGAAGACGCGGGCGTCCACTCCGGTGACTCTGCCTGCGTCATGCCGCCGTACCTGCTCAAGGATCACGACCTCGAGGAGGTGCGTCGCCTCACTCGACGCTTCGCCGAAGAACTCGGTGTTATCGGTCTCATCAACGTGCAGTTCGCCATCCGCGATGGCGTCGTCTACGTGCTCGAGGTCAATCCGCGCGCATCACGGACCATCCCGTTCGTCTCCAAGGCGACCGGCGTGTCCTTTGCCCGCCTCGCCGCCCGCATCATGGCCGGCAAGTCTCTGGACGACCTGGCGGTACCGGATGAACCGCCCGTGCCCGGCGTCGCCGTCAAGGAGGCTGTCTTCCCGTTCAACAAGTTCGATGTCGACGTCATTCTCGGCCCCGAAATGCGATCGACAGGCGAGGTGATGGGCTTCGACGAGTCGTTTGGCATGGCGTTCGCCAAGGCGGAGATCTCGACCAACGCGCCGCTCCCGACCGAAGGCACCGTCGCCATCACGGTGAACGATTCCGACAAGCCGAACGTCACGCCCATCGTTCGCCGCTTCCACGACCTCGGCTTCCGCATCCTCGCCACCGACGGGACCTGGACGTACCTTCGTGCTCGAGGCATTCCCGCACAACGCGTCTTCAAGGTCGGCGAAGGAAGACCCAACATCCTCGACGCCCTCATCAGCGGCGAGATCGACCTCCTCATCAACACACCGCTCGGTAAGAAGTCACAGTACGATGACTTCTCCATGCGGCGCGGCGCGATCACCCGCAAAGTCGCGTACTGCACGACGCTCTCCGCGGCATCCGCTGCATGCGATGCCGTCATCGCCCTGCGCTCCCGAACCCGGCAAGTCCGTTCGCTCCAGGAGCGATTCGCCGAGACCCCCGTCGAGGCGGTTCCGGCGGTCGTGGCGAACCGCTAGCCGGCCCCGGTCGGAACTACGAGCGGCGGGTGTGGGCGGGGGTGATGAAAGGTGAGGGTGGGGAAACGGCGGGTGCGAAGCGGGTGGGGGACCCGCACCGCTACAGAAAGGGGAGGCTGGGCGTTCGATGGGCTGGCTGGCCCGGCAGCGCACGCCATCGAACCGAAGCGCGTGGGGAGGTTGGGCGTTCGATCGCTTACGGCGGTGGGTGCCAGGCAACGGATTCTTGGTGCGACACGGGCGGGCGGAAGTCTCATCCGCTGGGGGGAAAGGCCCGAACCGCCGCAGTCCCACGCGCTGCACCCGGCGTGGCCATCCATCGGGTGCAGAACCGTTCCTGGCCGACAGGCTGTATGCACGCTTGCATGCCTTGTCTCAAACAAATGCGGTCGAGCGTTCCTTAGCATTCAGAGATCACGCACACGCGTCTGGCGCCCTGTTGGCGCGGATCGGATTCTTCTTTCTTCACGCTCCATTCTACGAGTCCACCCCATGAGGAGAATGGCGATGGCAAATCGAAACAACCCAATCCGCGGGCGATGGAGGACGTGCCTTGGCGGCCTCTTCGCCGTGTTGTTCTGGGCGGTGCCGGTCGCTGGGCAGACCGGGACGGTGACGGGAACGGTAGTGGACCAGGCGACGCGGCAGCCGCTGAACGGCGTGCAGGTGTCGGTGGAGGGCACGAACCGGGGCGGACTGACGGATGGCCGGGGCCAGTTCACGATTCCGGGTGTGCCAGCGGGGCAGCACACGGTGGAGGTGGTGTTCATCGGCTACAGGACGGAGCAGC
>JBOHRL010000064.1:0-125517 GCA_050732695.1 Longimicrobiales bacterium
CGCGTACGCGGCGGGCAAGATGTCGAAGTTCAAGATCCGGGTCCTTGTGGGCGACCGGGTCACCCTGCACATGTCTCCCTACGATCTTTCGCGTGGCCGGATCGTATACCGTCACAAGGCGGGCGACGCGCGGCCGCAGTCATCGTAGGTCTCGGAAGTGGTAGACTCGCACGGTATGAGTTCGCCGAGTTCAACGTTCTACCAACCTGAACTTGACAACGCGCGGGAATGGAAACGGTGTGGAAACAAAGACGTGCTTCCCATCTACTGTTGCGGCAACCCCTCGTACTTTTCCTTCGACGGGAACGATTGCTGAACCGAGATACTGCCCGTCGTTTGTAAAGACGTCCAGATAGTGCACGACCTCGGTGATGCGGTCCCGTTCCCACATGGCACGATGATAGAGGATTCCCAGGCGATCGGGTCCGAGAGGGACGGCGGTACGCGTTCCTGTCGGACTTACCCGAATCGGCCCGGACGCGGGTTGACCCATGAATGGCCGCAATTCGGGTCTTCTCTCTGACCCGAAGCAGGTCCCACCTCCTGGCGTCGCATGGGCGAGCATGGGCATTGGCCATCATGCAGCGCCGTCGCTGACGACCGCTTGGAATCAAGCGGGATCGAAGCGCACTATGCCGCCCATCACGTCTGGATGGTCGACTCGGCAGCGGTGATGCTGGCGGACCATGACGCAGCCTGGGATGCGGTGCATGCTGTTCTTCTGAGTGTGTAAAGCGGCACTCGACCATTGAAGGAGATCGACCGGCGCTACCTCTTCGTTTCGTTGCGAAACGAGTGCGTTCGTGAGATCGACCGGCAGAAGCGCGTTCTCCGAATGTCCGAATCCGATCCTTTGGAACTCATTCAGGGCCCATTCCTTGGAACGGCTTCGCTGGAGCGCGGTGCGGAGCAGGCGAAGATCGATGAGCGACTCGCTGAACGCCTGCGGCATCTCCCGCCGAGACGCCGAGCCGTGATCCAGGCTCGAGCACACGGATTGAGCTATGCAGAGATCGCTACGCGTCTTGGTATTTCGATGAAGACCGTCTGCTCCCACATCCAGAAGGCCAGGGCTATTTCAAAGCGAGAGGGAGAGGCAACCACCAATTGATGGCCCGCTCCGAGATGCGCTCCGACCAGTTCGGAGCTGGCCGGACACGCCGTTGTTCCTTGCACTTGTGCAGTACCGGGGCCAGGGCCAACGACCAGTTTGAATCGAAGTCACGATCGTCGCTGAGGAAAGGTCCTGCCCCGGTGGCGGCGTTTCGAGTGGCTCCCGGGCGGCTGCCTGTTGCTTCGGGGTTTCCCGCGCCGTAAGCTGAGCCGGAGCCGGGAGTTCCCGGCAGCGAGTTTCCATTCTGATCCGAGGGGGACCCTCATGTGGCGCACGTTGGCACCGGTACGCCGGCTGGCCCTGTCGCTGTTCCTGCCGGCCGCGCTCCTGGGTCCGGCGACGGCTGCTCTCGCGCAGGCGACGCAGCAACGCATTGACGAAGAGTACACGCGCAAGATCCGCGAGTATCTACAGGACGCGCGCATCTCGACCGAGCTGGTGGACCATCTGCCTGCGTCGGATGTCGTTCCCACGCCGCTCTCCTTCCTCGGCCGCATTGTCGGCACGCCCGGCGAGCTGACCTATGCGAAGGACATTCATCGTTACATGAAGGCGGTGGACGATGCGTCGGACCGTGTCGCGATGTGGACGATCGGCCAGACGGAGGAGGGCCGCGACATGGTGCTGGTCGCGATTGCCGATGAGGCGACGATCCGCGACCTCGACCGGTACAGGACGATGATTGCCGGACTCACGGATCCTCGCCGCACATCGGAGGAGCAGGCGCGCCAGCTCATCCAGACGGCCAAGCCCATCTACTGGATCACGACCGGCATGCACTCGGGTGAGAACGGCGGTCCCGAGATGGTGATGGAGCTGGCCTACCGCCTTGCCGTCGAGGAAACACCGTACATCCAGACGATTCGTAACAACGTGATCACGCTGATCACGCCTGTGATCGAGGTGGACGGCCGTGAGAAGCAGGTCGACACATACTACTTCAACAAGAAGCGGCCCCAGGGGGAGGGGCGGTTGCCGCTGATGTACTGGGGCAAGTACGTCGCGCACGACAACAACCGCGACGGCATGGGTCAGTTCCTGGCCCTGACGCGCAACGTGACGAAGACGTATCTGGAATGGAAGCCCACGATCATGCACGATCTCCACGAGGCGCAGACGTACCTGTACGCCTCGACCGGAACCGGTCCCTACAACGAATCGATCGATCCGATCACGATCGACGAGTGGTGGCTGCTCGCGAAGACGGAAGTCATGGAGATGACGAAGCGCGGCGTGCCTGGCGTGTGGACGTACGGCTTCTACGATGGCTGGACGCCGAACTACATGTTCTTCATCGCACATTCGCACAATGCGATCGGCCGCTTCTACGAAGTCCAGAGTTACGGCCCGGACAATTACGTGGTACGACCGGGTGCATCGACGACGAGCCGCGAGTGGTTCCGGCCGAACCCGCCCCTGCCCACGATCAACTGGGGCCCGCGCAACAACACGAACATCCAGCAATCGGCGCTGCTCATTGCGCTGAACCACGTAGGGCGCAACAAGGATCTGTATCTCGAGAACTACTGGCTTAAGAACAAACGGGCGGTCGCGAAGGGGACCGACGGGCCGATCCACGCGTGGGTGGTCCCGGCGGACCAGCGGCGCAAGGCTGACGCGGCGGACGCGATCAACGCGCTGCGCACGCAGGGGCTCGAAGTTCACGCGGCCGAGTCCGCATTCCGAGCAGGCGACGTCCAGGTCGCGGCCGGTGACTGGATCATCCGTGCGGACCAGCCCTATCGGACACTGGCCGAGATGTACTTTTCGCTCCAGAACTTCTCTCCGGAGAATCCTCGCCCGTACGATGACACCGGCTGGACGTTCCAGCTCATGCGCAACATCGAGATCAAGCCGGTCACGGACACGGCCATTCTCGGCCAGCGTATGGCCATGCTTACGGCGGACGCGCACGCGCGTGGCGGTGTGACCGGCAACGGCAACGTGATTGTCGTGGATCATACGACGGATAACAACCTGATCACATTCCGCTACCGGTTCCCGAACGTGCGCATGCAGGCGGCCGAGCAGGACTTCGAGGCGAACGGCCACAGCTTCCGGGCCGGCGCGTTCGTGATCCCGGACGCGAATCGTGGCCAGCTCGAGCCGGTTCTCACGGAACTCGGGTTGTCCGGCTTCGCGATGAATGCGGCACCGAACGTCCCGATGCACGAGCTGGATCTGCCGCGCATCGGTTACGTCCATGCCTGGCAGCGCACGCAGGACGAGGGCTGGGTGCGCGCCGCATTCGACACGTACGGCGTTCCCTATGAGTACTTCGCCGATCAGAAGCTGCGTGAAGGCGATCTGCGCGCAAAGTACGATGTGATCGTCTATCCGCACGTCGGCGGCAATGCGCAAGCGATGGTGAACGGCATCGCGATGACCGGGACCATGCCGCTCCCCTATCGCAAGACGGCCGAGACACCCAACCTCGGTGCGCAGGACGAGAGTGACGACATCCGCGGCGGCATGGGTATCGAAGGACTGATGGCGCTCTATGCGTTTGTGCAGGCCGGCGGCACGCTGCTGGTCGAGGGCGCGACATCGACCATATTCCCCGAGTACAACCTCACGACGGGCGTCACGGTCGAGGAGCCCGATGACCTGTTCGTGCGCGGCTCGATTCTACGTGGCATCATCGCCGATCCGGCGAGCCCGATTGCATACGGCTACGCGGGCGGCCAATTGCCGGTCTACTTCAACCAGTCGCCCGTTCTGAACGCGGGCGGCACGGGTGGCGGCGGCTTCGGTCGCGGCGGCCGTGGCGGGCCGGGCCAGAATACGACGCCCATGGCGACTCGCCTTCAACTGTCGCAGTGGGATACGACTGCGGCTGGTCGTGGCGCGGGACAGGCCGGGGGCGGGGGCGGAGGTGGTGGCGGAGGTGGCCGGGGCGGATTCGGCGGTGGCGATCCGGGCGACCGGCCGCGCGTCGTACTGCGCTTCCCTGCGGATGCGAGTGACATGCTGCTCTCCGGCACACTGCTGAACGGCGAATCGTTGGAGAACCGCGCGCAGGTCGTGGACGTCCCCGTCGGCGAAGGCCACGTCGTGATGTTCGGGATCCGGCCGTTCTGGCGCTGGCAGACGCACGGTACCTACTTCCTCGGTTTCAATACGCTGCTCAACTGGAACGACCTGGACGCCGGGCGCGCGCCTGTCGCGGACCGGGCGACATCGAGCGAGCCTTCGAGGAACTGAAGGATTCTCGAACGCGGCCCGGAGTGTCCTCGTACCGGGAACTGCGTCCAGTTCTGCGGGACCGAGGTCCGAGCGGAATTCATCGTAGCCGAGGAGCGAAGTCGCCACGGCAAGTCAGTCGTGGAGATTACTCATGCTCCTATGCACCGGCTGCATGCTTGCAACCCTGGGTTGCGAGCGCCGGCTTGATCCTTCCGAAGCGCCAACGGTCGGATTCTTTGCCGTTGGAAGGATCGAACTGGATGAGCGGCAAGAGCGGACGCGCGAGTTCGGCCTGCGCATGGCGCTCGGTGCGCGCGAAGGCCAGGTCCTGGCCATGGTTCTCCGCGAAGGCGCATGGATGGCAGGCCTCGGCGTGCTCGTCGGCGGACTCGCCTCTGTCATACTCGCCCGGTTCCTGCGGGGTCTGCTGTTCGATGTCGGCCCGGGCGACGCCCGGATCCACAGCGCCGTCGCGTTGCTCTTCGTGTTTGTGGCACTGTTCGCTGCGTGGCTTCCTGCCCGGCGCGCGACCCGCCCACCCGGCGGACGCCCTCCGCAACGAATGAGTCGGTCGTGGACGGTGACCATCGTTCGATCTGAAAGGTGAACGTATAAGGTATCTTGCGACCGTGCCGGGTCGCTGTCATTCTCGGGTATGGCCGCTGCGCCCGTCTCGAGAAGTGCTGCCCTGTGACCACTCGATTGGCTCTGACGCGGCCGGTCAGTCCGGCCATTGTGCATTGCGAGTTGACGCACCTCGCGCGCGAACCGATCGATGTGAAGGTCGCGCGCGATCAGCACCTCGCGTACGAGGTCGCGTTGACTTCACTCGGTTGTACGCTCGTCCGCGTTCCCGAGGCGCCTGACCTCCCTGATTCTGTCTTTGTCGAGGATACTGCTGTAGTACTCGATGAACTCGCGATCATCACGCACCCGGGAGCCCCCTCGCGACGTGCCGAACTCGATGGCGTTGCCGATGCGCTCGCCCGCTACCGGGCGCTGTGCTGGATCCAACCGCCCGCTACGCTCGATGGCGGCGACGTCTTCGTCATGGAACGGCGAATCTTTGTGGGCCGATCCGGCAGGACCAACGCCGACGGCATTGAACAGCTGCGCACGATTGTCGCTCCGTTTCAGTACGAGGTGCACATCGTCGAACAGCACGACTGCCTTCATCTGAAGACTGCCGCCTCTCCGGTCGCAGCTGGAACGCTCCTCATCCACCGGGACTGGGTCGATACCGATGCGTTTCGCGAGTTCGAGCTCATCGACATCGATCGAGAGGAGCCCTTCGCGGCGAATGCAGTACTCGTCGGCAATGATGTCATCTGTGCCGCCGAGTTCCCGCGCACGCGCGAGGTGCTCGTGCGCCGCGGCATTTCCGTAACGCCCGTGCCGGCTTCGGAACTCGCGAAAGCGGAGGGCGGCGTGACTTGCTGTAGCATTGTATTCGAGCCATGAGCAGCGGACCGCACGGTGCACCTGGCGCATCCGGTCCTGCATTTGTGCCGCGACGGCTACACGCGCGTTGCTTCGATGCCGATGTCGTCCTTGTGCCGCCCGGCTTCAACGCACGTCTCGCTGGACGCGCCGCCGTCATCGACACCTACCGCGAGTTCCTCGATAACGCGACGATTCACGAGTTCGAGTTGCTCGAACCCACGGTCGACGTTTTCGCAACGACCGCCGTCGGGACCTGTCCATGGACGACCGAATATTCCGTGAACGGCCGCCGCTGGAAGGCGAATGGCCACGACGTGTTCGCCCTGCGAGAGACCGATGGTCAATGGCGAGGAATCGACCGGTATGCGTAAACGGTTCATTGTACGATTCATGGGAGTCGTCCTTGCCGGCGCACTTCTGCTCACCGGGCCAGCCACGGCTTGCGCTCAGGCGCCTGAACGGGCGCCCGTGTCCGCGTTCCTGATCGAGACGGTGGGTGGCACAGTCGGCTCAGCCGCCGGGTTTGGGATTGCACTCGCGCTGACCGGTCCCGATGATTGCCACAGCGATGACCTCGCCTGCACACTCCGAAGACTCGGCATTTCACTCCTCGCCAGTGCAGGGGGTGCCGCAACGGGTGATGTGCTCGCGGGGAACATGGCGGACACACGGCCATCCCCGCTGGGTGCGACGATCGGCTCCCTCGCCGGCATCGCTGCCGGCGTTGGGATTGTACACCTGTTCTCCGAAGAACTCGACATCACCCGCAGCGATGCCGCGCTCTTCGTCAGCTACAGTCTGAGCCAGGGCATCTTGACCGCTCTGGGATCGAGGCTCGCGGCATGGATCCGAGATTGACGGCATCGCGGCTCAGCGCCGCGAGGTCCGGCAGGATGATCCGCTCGATCGACTGAGGTTCGATCAGCGGTCGCACAGCGGATGGCGTGCATTCGTCAGGCCGAGGGAGAGGATCAACGATAGGCGCGAGCCTGTATGTCGTACAATTCCGCATACAGGCCGGCTCGCGTGATGAGCCGGGCATGGGACCCGGCTTCTACAACTCGCGTCCCGTCCAGAACGACGATGAGGTCTGCCATCCGGACGGTCGAGAACCGGTGTGAGACGAGCACTGTGATGCGGCCGGCGACGCTGGAGTGCGCGGTGTCGCGTGACTGTGCGGCGAAGCGTTCGAACAGCGCGTGTTCCGTCTCGGCGTCGAGGGCCGCTGTCGGTTCATCGAGCACGAGAAGGAGTGGGTCATCGCGCATGAAGCCACGGGCGAGGGCCAGCTTCTGCCACTGACCCCAGGAAAGCTCGACGCCGCCTTCCCATGCAGGCCCGAGCTGGGTGTCGAGCTGCCTGGGCAGCCGCGTGATGACATCGCGGGCACCACCGCGGTCCATGGCAACCTCCAATGCCACGGTATTATCCATGCGCGGTTCATCACCCAGTCCGATCGTCGTGCGGGCGAGGAACTCGTAGCGCATGAAGTCCTGGAAGGTGCCTGCGATGCGGGCCCGCCACGCGTCGGCGGGAATGCGCTCGAGGTCGGCGCCATCGACGGTGATGCGGCCGCTGGTCGGTTCATGGAACCGGCACAGCAGCTTGACGAGTGTCGTCTTGCCAGCGCCGTTCTCGCCAACGATCGCGACGACGGTGCCGGCGGGCAGCTCAAGTTCGATGTCTTCGAGAACGAGCTTGTCAGTGCCCGGGTAGCGAAACGAAACGTGGTCGAGCCGGATCCCGCGTTGGAGGCGGGCGGGCGCTGGCAGATCGGGCGCACGGCGCTCCGCTCGAGCATGATCCTCGAGCCACGCCAATCGTTGCGCGGCGTCGAGACACCAGCGCAGGAACTCGGCCTCGGCGGCTGTCATGCCGAGGTAACGTGAAAGATTGGCGCCAGCCGCGAGCACGAGCAGCACATCACCGGTCGGAGCACGCAGAATCATCGCCGTGAACACGATCGCACTCACGTACGCGATGCCGAACAGCGTCCATGCGGCGACATGCCACGCGGCACTGGTCCACCGCGCGACAGAGACGCGCGCGAACCAGGCATCCCACGCGGCCCGCCGCCGTTCCGTGACCAGCGCGCCAATGCGCATAACACGGAGTTCCTTGGCGGGCCCGGCGGTTGCGCCGAGATCGAACAGGTGGCGCGCCAGCCGGCGGTACTGTGCCGCGCCTTCGTCCGTGGCGCGTTCGACGCCTGCACGCTTTGATGAAGTCACGATGGGCGGCAACGCGAACAGGGCGAGGATGGCCAGCGCGGGGTGAACCCAGACGAGCAGACCGACGGTGATCGCGACGCGGGCAAGAGAACCGGCCGTCCCCATTGCGGACAGGTACAGGTGATTGAGCAGGAACGCCTGGTCACGCAGGATCTGGAGCCGATCCAGGTACTCGGGTCGCTCGTGGTGCTCGATCGTCGTGACGGTTGCCTGAAGCCGAACCACATGCGATTCGATCGCAATCGTCGCGCGTTCACGAAAGAGGAACTGGATGCGCTCGCCGACAAGGCGCAGAAGCCAGGCCAGCGCGCCCGAGGCTGCGAGGCCGACCGCGGCCCACGTGATCAGCGTCGCGCGAGCCTCGACCACGCCCTGAGCAAGGAACTTGAGCCACAACGCGCCGAGCGCGTCCGGAATGAACGACGTGGTCACGAGAAAGAAGGAGACGACGAGCAGTCGCGGTTCGGCCCGGTAGGCCAGCTTCAAGGCACGGACCAGGGCCTGTGCCTTGCCCGGCAGCTCAGGCGTCGTATGCATCGCCGTCGTCCGAGAAGCGAGACGCCTGAAGCTCGAACATCGTATGGTACCTTCGACCGAGGCTCATCAACTCGGCGTGCGTGCCTTCCTCGACGATGCGTCCACCTTCGAGCACACAGATGCGGTCGGCATGGCGCACGGTCGAGAAGCGGTGCGAGATCAGGATCGTCGTCAACCCCCGTGTAGCCTCGAGGATGCGATCGAAGATCTCCGCTTCGCCGCGGACATCGAGTTGCGCCGTGGGTTCATCGAGGATGACAAGACCCGCGCCCTGCTGCACCGCGCACAGCGTCCGTGCCAGTGCGATGCGTTGCCACTGTCCGCCGCTCAGTTCGGCGCCACCTTGATATGCACGGGACAGTATCGTGTCGAGCGATGCGATGTCCGCGGCTCCCGCGCGTTCGAGAGCGCGCATGATCACATCGTCCGGCGCGCCCGCCGGCGCCACGTTGTCACGCAGCGGCCACTCGAAGTGAATGAAGTCCTGAAACACCGCAGCGACTCTCGACCGCCATGGCCCGAGCGCGTACTCGCGAAGGTCTGTCCCGTCCACCAGAATCTCGCCCGCCTGCGGATCGTAAAGCCGGCAGATCAGCTTCGCGATCGTGGTCTTGCCCGCACCGTTCGGCCCGACGATGGCAAGCGACCGGCCGGCCGGAATCGAAAGATCGAACCCATCGAGGACTGGCTCATCGGTCGTCGGATAGGCAAACCGAACGGCGCGGAAGCGGAGCGCGTCGCGAGGCTGGCCACCCGTGCTCTTCCGGCCTTCCTCGATCCGGCCCGCCGGACGCATCTGGCGCGCAAGGTCGAGCACCTTCGGGATCGGTTGAGCACTCGAACGGAACCACCAGTCGAAATCGCCGAACGCCAGCGCGGCCGTACCGACGGCCGCCTGCGCGAACATCACCAGCTGTGCCAGCCCGATGGCGCCAGCAGTCGCATCGCGCGCGAGCGCCCAGAATACCAGTGCGTTCGCAATGACGATGAGCGCGAGACTCCAGCCCAGTGGCCGTTGCCGGAGCCGGCGTTCGTGATACAGGAACTCGGCCAGCCGGCGGCGCCGCGTTGCGAACCATGACACGACCCAGTCGGCGAGCCCGAAGACGCGGATCTCCTTGGCAGCGGGTGCGTCGACTGCGAGCCGGTACGCGTAGTTGACGTGACGCTGCTCGGTCACGACGCCATCGACCGACCAGATCTTCCACATCGCGCTTTCGCGTAACAGCACGTGCGTCGCCGCCCACGCGCCACCGACCAGCAATGCCGCCCACCACTCGTAGGCTGCAAGCAGCAGCGCCTGCGCGAGGCCACTCACGACCGTCGCAAACCCATGCCCGATCTCAGGCACCGCAGTCTCGAGCGGCGGCGCCGCCACGCCCAGGTCGAAGTCGCGTGCCGCAGCAAGTTCGTCCGCGAGATCGGGCCGCTCGAGATGCGCGAGACCGGCCGGCTCGACGCACGCCTCCATCAGCCGATCGTGCAGCCACGCGCCGCCCTTCGCACCGAGCAGCGAGCCGACGGTCCCGTGCAACGGTTGAAGCGCGCTGATGGCGAGGAACACGATGCCCGCGGCGGCGAGAGGCAGGCCGAGCGCAGCACCGCTCTCGACCGCACCTACCAGAGCGCCCATGGCAACCGCAAACAACGCAGGCAGGACTCCGCGCAGCAGCACGAGCGACCACCACACAGCGGCCAGGCGCGCATCCGCCCGGGCCAGAACACCGAGAAACCGTGCCTCGGCCGTGTCCCCGAGGCCGTGCATCGTCATCATCTCGACAACAACAACCGCGTAACGACGGGATAGTGGTCCGATGGGTAGCGCCCGCCAATGCGGTCCCGCACGATGCCGGCACCGCGAACGAGCCACCCGGGCGAGGTCAGAATCGCGTCGATCTTCGGACCAGCCACATCGCCTTCAAAACCATTGAACGTGCCCACCGTCACCGAGTCCGGGTACATGGTTCGGAACGTATCCGTCAAACCCACGCCTTCCGATCCAGCATCGGCCGGTGCATGCGCCGATGCTGGCGCTCCGATCAACTGCCGGAACGCACGATTGTCCTCGCCGGCATTGAAATCACCCATTACGAGGACCGGATCCGCGTGGTCGCGTGCAGCGATGTGATGAAGGAGAAAGACCGCGCTGCGCTCGCGCGATGGCTGCGATTGATGGTCCCAGTGCGTATTGTATACGTAGAACGTCCGCTCGCTCTGGCGGTCGCGCAATCGTGCCCACGTCACGATTCGCGGAATCTCGTTCCCCCAAGTCGCCGAACCCGGTACATCGGGCGTCGCGGACAACCACTCCGTGCTCTCGGCCAGAACCTCGAATCGGTCGGAACGATACAGAATCGCCGAGTACTCGCCCGCTTCCCGCCCATCATCGCGACCCACGCCCGACTCCGCATAAATCGGGAACCATGACCTCAATGAGTCGATCTGGAAACGCAGTGCCTCCTGAACTCCCACGATGTCGGGCGCAAATTCACGAACTACGGCCTCGACGCGCGCGCTCCGCTGCGGCCATTCGTCACGGTCATCGGGTTCATTCGCCGTGCCGTATCGGATATTGAACGTCATCACGCGAATCCCTGAGGCTTCCTGCTCCGCCGGACTGCAAGCGGTCCCGACGAGCATCGCACTCAGTAACAGAAAGTTGGACTTCGATGGCGAGATCAGCGGCGAATTGGATTTCATTCGACAAGAATAGCGCTATGCCAACACCCCGGCTCAATCATGATGAAAGGTCAGGGATGGGACAGGGCGGGGGTACGGCGAGGGCGAGTTCGGAAACGAAACGGCCGGCCGGGTGAAAGCCCGGTCGGCCGTCCGCGATTCCCGAAAGGGGCTGGAAGCCCCTCGCGCGTTACTGAACCTTGGTCACGTTCTCAGCGGCGGGGCCCTTCTGGCCCTGGACCTTGTCGAACTCGACCGGTTCGCCCTCGGCGAGGGACTTGAATCCGCTGCCCTGAATTGCCGAGTGGTGAACGAAGCAGTCCTTGGAACCGTCCTCGGGCGTGATGAAACCAAAGCCCTTGGCGTCGTTGAACCACTTCACGGTGCCCTTCGTGCGCATACCGTAACTCCGTTGTGTACTGGTGACGACGGCGTCCGGTATGTCCGTCCCGCTCGTTCACCTGTGCTGTGCGGGCCAATCCCCCGCATGGGAGGCGATACCATAGAAAAAGGGACCAGGCATTCATGCGACCAGGTCCCTCAGTACTCTGGTCCGGGCCACCCGGCCCGGATACTCGCCAATGCCAAGGATAACGGGACGGCGGCCTGATGTCAACACTCGTGAGGTCAGGCATGTGAAGATCGCAGAAATAACGCCCCGTGCTTTGCCGACTGGAGGTCAGTGTCCGGCGCCGGAGCGGAGTGGAGCGGAGATTCGTTCGGGCAGGATATCCTGCATGAAGAGGTCGAGGCGAAGGTCGGCCAGAGCGAATGCCCGAGCGCGCAGACCGTCGGGTGCGGCGCGGACACCGATCGGGCGGGCCTTGCCGATCCTGGCACGGAGCCAGACGCCGTCGGTGAGCTGGCGGTTGACTTCCTCGTTCGCGAGTTCAACGGCCATGGCGAGCAGTTCGGAAGCAGGGAAGCGCGCCCGCTCGCGAATGAAACCGAGGAAGGGGACTTCGGCGAACCACCCGATCGAGCGGTCGAGGTAGTCCTCGGTGTTGACGTCGAGGGCCAGGTCGGGAAAGGTGATGAGGTCGGTGGCCGGATCGTATGTGGGAGTCCCGACCATGTAGATGCGGCCTTCCGTGCGGCCGCGCAGATCGACGGCGAGGATGATGCGACCGCCGCCGCCGTAGGTGGCGGCAATGCTGTCGATGCGGATTCTGCGCATGCCCATGCGAACGGATCTGCCGGCGACCTCTTCCTCGAGGATGTGGTTGGCGCCGTCATAACCGAGGATGCCCTCCATGAAGACGAGTGCGGAATCGACGGTGGGCAGTGTCGCCAGATCGGGCAGAGGCACGACGCCGTCGGGCGGTCTGGGACCGGATACGATGCGCGGGCTCGCACGCAGGTTGAGCATCGCCTGAATCGTCGAATCACGCGCGGTCACGTTCGAGAGTGAGACGGCCTCGGGCCCGATGATGAACCAGAAGCGGCCGTTGTCGATCGAGATCGGCTTCTGGATGGTGGCCCAGAGGTTCGCGACCGGGACTCCCAGATCGAGGCGAGCCATGGCGCGATCGGCATCACGCAGCGCCGAAGTAAGCCCTTTCTGTGCCGCATCCACGACCCGGCCCGTGACATCGATGTTTAGAAAGCTGACCTCGCACTGGTCACGTTCCGTCGACGAGACGGGCTCGATGGCGGACACGGCGGATTTCGTCCTGAGGTGCCAGTCCGGCATCACCTGCCAGGATGTTCTCATCGCAACGCGCATGCGCGGCCGTTCTCCTTCCATTCCGCATGCGAAGGAGGGGGTTGCGATGAGCGCACGCACCCACGCACGCCCGCGATAGCGGAACGTGGTGGCGATGGACAGCACGGTATCACCAAATGCGAAGCGGATGGGCCCGCGCTGGAGTTCGGCCGCAAGCCAGACCGATGGTGACCGGCCGACCTGCACGCGTTGCTCCGGATCGATGCTTCCAATCTGTCTGGGCAGCGTGCTCTCGAGTTCGCGGAGCACCGGACGAAGATCGAACGTGATGGGCGCGCTGACGTACGAGGGTGGCAGCGCCGGCGCCGTGTCTTCGGCGGCGGCCGGCAGAACGACGGGCGCGGGCGCGTCGAGCGATGTGGACTCGCATGCCGCAACCGTGCCGGCAACGAGCGTGACCGCAACGACCGACCTGCCTTTCCATCGCATCGGGCCTCCCGGGCTTCGCCCCGAGGATCGGGGACTGCCGGTCCAGCGTCAAGACCGCAGCCGCGTCCTCCGGCCGAGCCGCCGTGAAACCGCCGGCCGCATGAATCCTTTGCAATTCTGAAGCCGACCTCGGCGCAACGTGACCGGATCACGGAAGGAGGATCAGCTTGCCCGTTGTGCTGCGCGATTCGAGGAGCTGATGGGCGACACCGGCACGGGCGAGGGGGAACTCGCCGCCGATGTGCGGCACGAGTCGTCCGGACTGCACCCACTCGAGGACATCGTTGGCACGGGCGAGCAATGCATCGCGCGTGAAGGTGTAGTGCGCGAGTGTTGGCCGTGTGAGGAAAAGGGAACCGCCGGCATTGAGGCGTTGCGGATCGATGGGTGGAACGGGTCCGCTGGACTGGCCGTACAGCACGAGGGTGCCCAGTCGGGCAAGGCAGCGGAGACTCGAATCGAACGTCGAGCGGCCGACCGAATCGTAGACAACCCGAACGCCCTCACCATACGTGATGCGCTTCGTTTCGGCTTCGAAGTCCTGTTCTGTGTACACGATGATATGGTCGGCGCCGACACTTCGCGCGAGTTCCGCTTTCTCGTGCGTGCCCGTGGTGCCGATGACGGTTGCACCTCGCATCTTCGCGATCTGGACCAGCAGCAGACCGACGCCGCCGGCCGCAGCGTGAACGAGGCAGGTGTCACCGCGCTCGAGGGGACCGGCCGAGCAGGCGAGGTAATGGGCTGTCATGCCTTGCAGCATGACAGCGGCGCCGTCCCGCGCGCTCAATGCATCAGGAAGCCGGACGAGCCGATTTGCAGGCACGACAGCGCGTTGTGCGTACGCGCCGGGTACGCCCTCCCACACGACGCGATCGCCCGCCCGGAACTCAGTGACATCCTCGCCCACGTCGATGACGTGGCCGGCCCCCTCGCGGCCGAGTGTCAGCGGAAGCGGCGCCCGATACAGGCCGCTGCGCACGTAGACATCGATGAAGTTGATGCCAGCAGCCTCGACCTCGACAAGCGCTTCCGAGGGGCCGGGTGACGGCTCAGGAATGTCTTCATGGTGCAGGGCGTCGGCACCACCCGGCGCATGTACGCGTATCGCTTTCAACCGCGAGTCCTCTCGTCGTTCGACGCCAGCGTCACTGGTTCAGCGCAGCCGGCGCCCCTGCTCGAGGTCGAGCAGCCAGTGCTTTCGCCACAGACCGCCGCCATAACCGGTCAATGAGCCATCCGAGCCGATAACACGGTGGCAGGGAATGACGATGGCGATGGGATTGTCGCCGTTGGCACGAGCGACGGCACGCACCGCATCGGGCCGGCCGATGGCCGCGGCCTGCTCGGAATAACTCCGTGTTTCGCCGTAAGGAATGTGGCGCAAGGCCTGCCATACTGCCTGTTGGAACTCCGAGCCCGACATGGCCAGGTCAATGGTAAAGGTACGCAACCGACTCTCGAAGTAGAGCCCCAATTCCTCTTCGGTGTGTTCGAGAATGCGGTGGCGGCCGGGCGCGATCGGCCCCGGAAACCGCTTTGCGATGTCGCGCACCTGGCGTTCGAGCCGCTGCGGATCCGAGAACTCGAGCATGCAAAGGCCGCCGTCCGTCGCGGCGGCGATCATGGGTCCGAGCGGCGTGAGAATGCGCGATACCGTGACGGCCTGTGCGTCGCGGCTGGCACCGGGCGACCGCCCGACGAGCCGCTGGAACGCTTCGGCAAAACCGGACAACGAATCGTAGCCGGAATCGAATGCAGCGCGAGTGACGGGTGCACCATTGCGAAGCTGGCCGAGGGCGCGGCCCATGCGCAGACTGCGCAGATACGCGTGAAAAGTCATGCCGTACTGCACCCGGAACCAGCGTCGCACGCGAGTGGGTTCGAGTCCGTGTCCGCGCAGGTCTTCATCGGTCCAGCGTCGTTCTGGCGAGGCCTCGATGTCGTCGAGAAGCGAGCCCAGCCACGGGGGCGCAATGCCCGCCATTTCGAGGGGGCGGCAACGCTCGCACGCGCGATAGCCGGCCGCGAGGGCGTCGCGCGCGGCCGCGAAGAATTCGACGTTCCCGCGGAGTGGCTTCCTCGCCGGACACGATGGCCGGCAGAAGATGCCTGTCGTTGTGACCGCCGTGACGAAGACGCCGTCGAAGCTCGCGTCCCTGCGCAGGAGAGCCTCGTACATCTCGTCGGGTGGTGGCAGCGTGATCAGTTCCGTTTGCATGGGTCAGTTTAGCGCCGGAGAACAGGAGATGCCACCGGAATCCGTGCACCGAATTCTCCGGTTCCCGCGAACCGCAGGCCATGAGCCGTGCATGGAAGGCAACCACCCGGCTTCAACGGAGATGGCCCCGGTATCGCGGCCAGTCCTCAACGGCAGGGCGTGCCTCGTAACGAGGTCGATGTAGGAGTCATAGCCACCGGAGCGGATCTGGTTCGCGAAATCGGTGAACAGTTCGAGCAGCTGGGTCGAATAATGGCCGCGTATGGTCTGCGGCAGCGGCGCGCCCCGGCCGAAATAGCTGCGGATGATGACGCTGGTCGAGTCGAATGGCAGGCCGAGGAGAGTCCCCGCGTAGACGGGGAACGTGGCGCCTCGCATCAGGTACTGCTCGACATTCGAGATGTAGAGTGTGGTCACCGTGAGGCCTCGCGAGCGGACCTCGTTGCCGATTGCGGCCAGCGCGTGCTCGCCGGCGACATCACCCGTAACCGGGACGATGCGATGGCGGCGCTGCATGGCCTGCACGTAACGGAACGTGGTATCGTTCGCGAGGTAATTGCGGCGGCGTCCTTCCAGATCGGTCTCGAGGATGAGCTGGCGCCACGTCGGGTAGCGCGGCACCTGCGCGTAGCGCAGATCGAGGCCATGGCGGCGGAACGCTTCGTGGATGCGCTGCACGACGCGCAGATCGGCATCGGTCAGCGGGACCCGCCATGACAGAATCGTCTGTACGATGGCGGTTGCAGTCTGCCGGAAATACCGGGAATCGGGCGCTGCCGCATCGATCTGCGCAACAATGCTTTCGATGCCGGTACCGGTCTGTTCGAGCGCATTGTCAGGGACGGGCCTGCCCGTGAGGATGGAAAGGAACTCGAGCCGATTGCGCGCGCGCTCGAAGACGGCCTTGAACAGCAGGTGATGGAGCAGGTTGTCACGGCGGATGTCGATCAGGAAGGCAATCTCGGGCCGGATCGCGGCGATATAGGTGAAGTTCTGGTCCGGCCCGACGCCGACGTACACGCCGCCTTTCACGCCGAGCGCATCCATCTTGCCCAGCACATGCTGGTACGAGGTCTCGTTGGAGACGAGGTTGTCACTGGGAAAGAAGCCACCCTGTTCGGAGAGTCGGAGGATGAGACCCGGGAAATCAGGCTCGGGCGGTGGCAGCGGGAAACCGGAGCCGGACGAACCCGCACAGGCCGGGAGAACGAGCAGCAGCGCACAAACGAGCGATCGCGGGTACAACCAGCGGAGCATCCTGCCTCATCGAAACGGGGTCTGCCCATGATCGCCTTTGCCGTGCGAGCCCGTCAAGCCGCTGGAAGCGCAGTCGCTTTGAAGCGATGATCCGCATCCGGCTCCTGGGCGGTGGCGATTGCGATGTCGAGCATGCCGAGACAGGCACACACGTCCGAACATCGAAGTCCGCCGCTTTCGGGGGGACCGCCTCATCCTTCTCCTCGACCGACCTGCTCGCAGCCGCACTCGGTTCGTGCATCGCAACGGATCTCGAACCGGTCGCGGAGCGCAATGGTGTCATCCCCGCAGCGATTCGAATCGACGTCGAGAAGACGCTGTCAATGTCGCCGAAGCGCATCGAATCGATCGACGTGCGCGTTACACTGCCCACCCACACTCCCGATCTCGTCGTAACGAAACTCGAACGCGCCGCCGAGCACTGCCTCGTCCATCGCGGCCTCAATCCCGAGGTCGACGTGCGGATCCGGTTTCAGCTCGAGAGCCAGGCGGTTCAGCGGCGAGGATAGCCGGCGCGCTCCCTTGCGGCCGACTCGATCCGGGGACACCTTCCCAAGCGCGGAAGCCGCCCGATCGCATCGTTCCGGTGCGCGCCCTGTCGAATGCCCACACGAGGACCCGAATGGAGCGTCGCCGTTCCGCCTTCCTGCTCACGCTGCTCGTGCTCCCATCCATGACGAGTGCGCAGCAGGCCACTCGACCGCCCGATCCGCATAGCTTCGCCAAGCCGATGCCGCTCCATGAAGTCGGACTCGGCATCTACCAACGCAGCATCTCGACAACCAGCGAAGAGGCTCAGGCGTACTTCACGCAAGGCGTGCAGTTGCTCTTCTCATTCACTCCCGAGGATGCTGCCCGATCCTTCCGCGAAGCGCAGAAACTCGATTCGACGTGCGTCATGTGTTACTGGGGAGAAGCCATCGCATGGGGACCTTACCTGAACGGTGACATGGGTCGTGACGATGCGCCACGCGCATTCTTCACGACCGAGCGGGCCAGACACTTTGCGCAGACCGCTGGCACTCCCGTCGAACGCGCGCTGGTCGAGGCACTCGCCTCGCGCTACACGTCCGTGCACGATCCGGAAACCCGCGAGCAACTCGATTCCGCTTACGCGCGCGCCATGGAGTCGGTCTGGGAACAGCATCCGCGCGATCTCGACGTCGGCACGTTCTACGCCGAGGCGCTCATGCTGCTCGAGGCCCGGCGAGGAACATGGGACATCTCGAAACCATCGGTGCAACGCATTCACGCCATCCTCGAACACGTGCTGGCCAGCGATATCACACACCCGGGCGCCTGCCACCTCTACATCCACGCCACGGAATCGACTGCGCTGCCGGGCAAGGCAGAAGCCTGTGCCGACCACCTCGGCCACGCCATCCCGGGCGCCAGCCACATCAACCACATGCCATCGCATACCTTCAACCGCGTCGGCCGCTGGGCGGATGCCGTCCGCGCCAATCTCGACGCATGGCACAGCGACCAGAAGGCAGAAATCGGCGAGGGCTTCGCCATCTATCCATCGCACAACCTGCACATGCTCCTGTTCTCCGCTTCCTACGGCGGACAGGGCGCCATTGCCGTGCAGTCCGCTCGCGATTACGCAGCGATCGTCGAAAGCGGCTCCTTCTACGTCGCCCTCGCCCTCTTTCGATTCGGGCGATTCGATGAGATCCTCGCGCTCGACCAGCCGCCCGAAGCCGGTCCCGTCTTTCGCGGTCTCTGGGACTTTGCCCGCGGCTACGCCCACCTCCGTCAGGGCAACGCCGACAGCGCGTCCTCGTACCTGATGCGCGTTCAGGATCAGGCCAGAACCGGTGGTGACTCGATCCAGTTTCGCGGCCACAGCGCGCGGGACCTGCTCGCCATCACCGGGGCGATCCTGCAAGCCGAGATCGAGCGCTCGAACGGCCGGATCAACGAGGCCATCGCCCTCCTCGAACAGGCCGCCGTCACCGAGGATGCGCTCCGCTATGACGAGCCCGAGCCCCTCAATTTCGCCGTCCGCCACTGGCTCGGCAGCGCACTCCTCGACGCCGATCGGCCCGCTGACGCTGAACGCGTTTTCCGCACCGAACTCGAGGACCACCCTCACAACGGTTGGAGCCTCGTCGGCTTGCAACTCGCACTCGAGGCACAGGACCGCGATGCCCAGGCCGACCAGGTCCGCGGTGAACTCGACCGCGCATGGGCACTCGCCGATACATGGACACCACGACCGCATTTCTGACCGGTAAAAGGCGGGAGTTCGGGTGTGGGTGTGGGTGGTCGGAGGTGTGGGTGGGGAAACAGCGGGAGCGATTCGGGTGGGGGGGTTGCCACTCACTGATGGGAGTCCGCCCCGGCTGAGCGGTGACGCTTTGTCTCGGATCGCCTCGTTTCATACCCACCGCGACCCCCCACCCCCAACCGAAGCTCCCCACCCCCACCTCTGTTCACCCTCACCGTTCACCCGCCTTTGCCGTTACGCCCTCGAACCACCAGCATCGTATGTGCCCCGCGCGGGCGGGCCGGCTCCTTGCTCAATGGCGCACGAGTATGAGATAGGGTGAGCCTTCCCAGAAGCGGACATCGCTGATGCGCAGCGAGTCGCGAACGAACCAGCGATCGCCGTCGCGGCGGATCGAGGTCGGCTCGACGAACGCCGGATCCTGGCGTGTCACGATCTCATACTCGGCATCATCGGGCAGATCGATGACGCTGGCGAAGCGGCGGTCGATGGACTTGAAGTGTTCGAGGTCGGCGTCGCGCGCGGCGGCGAGGGTTTCGCCGACGCGTGTGAAGACGATCTGCCGCCCGCCGACGGTCTCGATGAGGCCCAACGCTTCGAGTTCATCACGCGACCCGAATGTCCAGTAGACGGTATTCGAAACACGCGTGAGCGTACGGATCGTATCCGCGCGGGCAGAACTCTGCGCCACGACATACGCTTTCTCGCGGGTGAGCGTGGCAACGCGCTCGCTCAACTGATCGATCAGCGACTGTTTGCGCTCGTTGTCTGCGCGCAGTCGAGCGGTCGCTTCCAGTGCTTCGGCGAGTGCACTGCGCGTGGCGTTCCCGCTCCGTTCCAGCTCACGCAGGCGAGATTCCGATCGCGAGAGGTCTCCGGCCATGTCGGCGTAGCGGCTTCGCAGGCTCTGCAATTGACGGCGAACGCGCTGGTCCCATGGTTCGAGAGCGGGTTCCTGCGCCGCTGGTTCGCCGCTCGCGATCTCGCGCTCGATGGTAGACAACTCGCCGAGCAGGACCATCGCGGTCTGTAGTGTCGCAATCAGCGTGTCCTTCTCCTCGAGGATCCGTTCATAAGTCTGCGTCCGGCCGGCCATCTCGCGCTCGAGATCGCCGAGACTGTCCTCGGACACCATTCCATCGAGGCTGTTGGCCTGTGTATCAGGCTGTTGACAGCTGTAGAGGAAGAAGAGCGCGCCGGCGGCGACAGGCAGAGTGAATCGCATTCTCATTCAGGGCTCGACCGCATCAGAGACGGCCGGAGCCGCCATCGCTCGAAACGAAGAGCGCGCCGTCGGTCCCGCCCGAGGCGGTCCTGGCCAGGAGTTCGTTGGCGCGCGAGCGAATCTCGGCGGACATGCTTCGCGCGGCGAAGACGAGATTGCCTGTGAGTTCGCTGGGATCGCAAGCGAGAGAACCCTCGATGCAGGCTTCCGCCAGTACGAGGCGGAGGAATTCGGTGCCGGCTGCGAAGGGCGCTACGATGGCGAGGGCGAGCGTGGCATGGTTGAAGGTCTGCGCGAACAGTTCAGTGCGCCGTTCCTGATCCTGTGACGTCGCGCGCGCCAGTTGCAGCGACACGCTCGCGATGAGCGAATCTCTGGTGAACGATTCGGCCGAACTCAGACCGGTGAACGAAATCGAAATCGCATCGAGCGTGTTGCTCCAGTCGGCGTTCGCCGCAAACACATGCGCCTGCGCAAGGCGTTCCGTGAAATCGGGCGCAATTCCCGCAGGCGGTGTCTGCTCGACCGACTGCGGGTCGGCAGATCGCGCAGCCGCCACGGGAATGACCGATGGTGCAGCGCGCAGAAGCGCGCGAGCGCCGAAACCAATGACCGCGAGGACAGCAACGGACGCCGCGGCCGCCAGCGCTTTCCGCATCCACGGCCGGAACCGCCACCACCGCTCGTTGCCGGCGGGCAGCATGAAAAGCAGTGGAGCTGGCGTCGGATGGGGCTCGACGTCAGCGGCCGGTTCCGGTTTCGTTTCGAGAAGTACCGGTCCGATATCGGCGGCCGGTTCGGGCGTGGCGGTTGCCTCGGGTGCGCGAAGCGAAGCCGGTGCGAACCGCGCATGATCGGAGGGCGTAAGCGCGCGCGCCTTCGCGGCCTCCAGTGCCATACCGGCGACAACGGATTTCAGGACTGCCGTGTCGGGCGAAACCTCGATCGGTTCATCGATCAATTCCGTGTCGGCCGCGTTCGATCCAGCCGGCGAGGCGAGCGAATCGCCACTGGCGTCCCATGCGGAAGGGAGGCCGGGTTCGACGGCCGGTTCGGGTACGATGCACTGGATCAGTTCGCGGAGCGACTGTGCCGCCTCGTCCGGCTCGGACGGCAACGCCGCAGCGGGCACTCGGGTAAACGGCAACGCGAAAGCGCTGGCAGGCGCCGAACCAATGGGATGACGCGCGAAGAAGCGCTGCATCAGAAAAAGCGGCGCAGCAGGTGTCACATCGCCGGCACGAAGGACGTCGGCGATGGCTTCGCCGATCGCGTCTGGCTCGAATGCATCGAGAAGAACGGACACAAGGACCTCCGCATCACCCCTGCTGGCGACGACGGTCCCGCGATGCCCGTTGGGCGATGCATCGTTCGACAGTTCCTCCATCAGGACGTGGAGTCCGGCGCCGGCGTGGCCGTGCGTGCGCACGGAGAGCATTCTTGCCATGCGCAGAACGCTCTGGACGGGGCCGAGAAGCGATCGGTGCCCGTTGGCATTTCGCGCGGGCGACGACTCGTACAACGTGTGTGCCTCGGCCAATCGATCCGGCGTATCGAGAAGGCCCAGCAACTCGGATGCCGCATCCTGTGCCCGTCGCGTGATGCGTAGCTCCGTCGCCGGCAGCCGGTGTCCGAACGCGGCAGTCTCCGGGAACAGCCAGTCGTCTTCGAACTGAGTGAAGACGAGACGCGGGATTGGCTTGCGCGGTTCGGCCAGCGCGTAGGTGTGGAACGTCAACTCGCAGCGGAGCGATGGCGGCAGGAGCAGGATGAGAAGTTCGAGCGCCGCGATCGAAATCGCGGAACCTGTCACGAGCGTGCGATCCGAGTCGAGCGCGGCTGCCAGAATCGTTTCGAGGCTCCAGGACGACGGTCCCCACGGCCTGGTACGAAGATGGTTCAGCCGGCTGAGGTCATCTTCAACCGTCGCAGCGAGCGCCTCCGGCCGTGTGCGAAGCCTGATCCGAAGTGCGTCTGTCGGCGGATCGGGTGGAGACACCGGCATCAAGCGGAACGGATTGCCGCGGAGCAACTCGAGGTCGCGGCGGCTCAACTCGAACGCCTCGCGCCAGTAGCGTTGGGTGGTGTCCTTCTCGGGCATCAGCCCGCCGCGCGAGACGATCCATGCGCCATTCCCCGAGTGCAGAAACCCGGCAACGTCTGTGATCTGCCGGCTGACCGTCAGCGTCTCGAGGCTCTCGACCGCATCCGCTGCGGCCGACTCAGGCCAGCCATCGCTCCAGCCGAGCCAGCGCAGGCCGTCGCCCGGGTCGGCAATCAGCAGTGCATGACGAGGAATTGCGGATTCGGACACGTCAGCTCGACGGTCGGGGCGTGGGTGCACGCCGGGGCCGCACCGGAGAGCCTGACGGGTTGCCGCGTTCGTCGCGAGAGGCTCGAGGGACTCCAGAGGTCACTACTCTGCCGCGTCTGCCCGGGGACTGGAGTGTTCTGCAACAGGATGTTAGAAACGAATCGGCCACCGGCGCAAGAAGGACGTGTCCGTTGCCGTGAGATCTGCCATGGCACCGCCCGCACCGACCTGCTACCATGGACCTCGCCCGCAGCAAGAATCCCATCCCGACCGGAGGCCGTCCGCGATGGAGGATCTGCCCCGCACTCCCCGCCCGAATCGATCCGAGTACTACATGGGGATCGCGATGGCCGTCCGGAAACGGGCCAACTGCCTTGGCAGCCGGGTCGGCTCGGTTCTGGTTCGAGAAGACCGCATCATTTCGACCGGCTACAACGGGACTCCGCAACACATGCGCAACTGCGACGAAGGCGGGTGCGAGCGATGCGCCAACCGCGACAAGTTCCCGCCCGGCCTTGGCTACGACGTGTGCATCTGCGTCCACGCGGAACAGAACGCCCTGCTGAGCGCTGCCCGGTTCGGGATTCCGGTCGAGAGCGCGGTTCTCTACACGACGCTCCGGCCGTGCTTCAACTGCGCCAAGGAACTCGTCCAGGCGCGAGTTCACGCGGTTCAATACCTCCACGACTGGAAACACCCCGACCATGAACTCCAGCATCAGTACCGCCTGCTAGAACAGAAATTCTCGGGCGGCGTCGCGCATATCGCGATGCCCGATCCAGACGTTGCGTGGGCCGTTTCCGGGTTGCGTGTGAACGCGGGCGTGTGACCGCGATGCCGTCGCGGAGCTTGCTTCGAGGGACGGCGCTCGCCGCCGATCGGAACGCGTTTTCAGGCTTCCGTGGTCGGTCCAGGCGTACCGGCTGGCCGCGCCGGCGAACGGGGATTCAGGCAAGACCGGTACCCGGCCGGCCCTTTCAGCGTAACCTGGATACACGCAACAACTTGAATCTGGCGCGGCCCGTCACGTGCAGGCCGGAATCAAGCGGTCATGGAGTGCAACGTGACGATCGGTTGCAACGGATCGATGCAAGCGCTCGGTATCCCCCGTCCGATGGCCGATTGCCAGAGCCGGTTCGACATCGCATCAAGTGTCGAGAGTCACTCGATTCAACAAGCGAGCATTTCATGAGCGAAGCATGGCCGACACGGCGAGACTTCATGCGTGCGGGTGCGGGTGCGCTGAGCAGTGGCTGGGTGTGGCTGCATCTGCCTGCGCTGAGTGCGCTGGCTGCGTGCGCCCGGGAGGATGCCCGGACGGGCGAGCCGTTCCGCACGCTGACGGCGGACGAGGGAGCGACGATGCGCGCCATGGCTGCCCGCATCATCCCATCGGACCCGGAGTTGCCGGGTGCGGACGAAGCCGGCGCCGCGTGGTTCATCGATCGTGCACTCGGCGATCTGTTTGCGCCGATGCTCGAGCCCGTGCGTGGCGGGCTTGCCGACCTCGATCGCCGGGCTGTTGAATCGGGAGGTACCCGCTTCGCCTCACTGGACGAAGCGGCGCAGGACGCGTCCGTCCGGGCGATCGAAACGACGCCGTTCTTCGAGCTGGCGCGGACGCTGACGGTGTTCGGCGTATTCTCGCATCCGAAATACGGCGGTGGCCGGGACCATGTGGGGGAGCGAATTCTCGGGTTCACGCATGAGCCCGCGTACGCGCCGCCGTTCGGTGAGTACGATGCGGAAGTCGCCGGCGGCAGCGGGAGGCCCTGATGCAGCAACGACGATTCAGTCCCGATGAGACCGTCGACTTCGTCATTGTCGGCTCGGGCGCAGCGGGTGGCGTGCTCGCGAAGGAACTCGCGACAGCGGGATTCTCGGTTGTCGTTCTGGAGCAGGGTCCATGGCGGCGGACGGAAGACTTCGCGGACCACGACGAGTTCGGCAACTTCATTGCCGGTGATCTGGTCGGCCATCTGCAATCCTTTCCGCAGACGTTCCGGCGTTCCGAATCGGAAGACGCGGCAGTGGCATCGCCAGACAATCGGCCGATGTTCTACGCTCAGACCGTGGGTGGCAGCAGCGTTCATTTCACGGCCAACTTCTGGCGCCTGCACGAAATCGACTTCATCGAGCGATCCCGACTCGGCCCGATTGCGGGGACCGGCTTTGCGGACTGGCCGATCCGCTACGCCGACCTCGAGCCGTACTACACGAAAGTCGATTGGGAAATCGGCGTCTCGGGCGAGCCCGGCCCGTTCGATCCGCCGCGCTCGAGGCCGTTTCCGCTGCCACCGCTGCCGGTCAAATCGTCCGGCGTCCTCTTCGAGCGCGGAGCGCGCGCACTAGGTCTGCATCCGCAACCCGCACCCATGGCGATCCTGTCTCAGCCGTATGATGGTCGCAACGCATGTGGCCACTGCGGTCACTGCCTCGGCTACGGCTGCGAATTCGGCGCCAAGTCCTCGACCCTCGTGACCATGATCCCGCGCGCTGTCGCATCAGGGAACTGCGAGATCCGGCCCGACTCGACGGTCTTCCGCGTCGAGACGGATGAGCGCGGCCGCGCAACCGGCGTCCTCTACTGGGATGCCACCGGCACCGAACTGCGCCAACGAGCCCTCGCCGTAATCCTGTCCGCCAACGGCGCTGAGACGCCACGGCTGCTGCTCATGTCGGAGTCCACTCGCTTCCCGGACGGACTGGCAAACTCGAGCGGCAAGGTCGGCAAGTACCTGATGTGGAACGGACAGGCTTCTGCTTTCGGCCGCTTCCCGCGCGCGACCAACGAATACAAGAGCGTACAGGTCACACGCATCGTGCACGACTTCTACGACACCGATCCGGCCCGCGGCTTCTATGGCGGCGGCGGGCTGGACGCGCGGATGAGTTTTGGCCCCATCCTCTTCTCGCTTCTGGCACTGCCTCCGGACGCACCACGCTGGGGGGCCGGCTACAAACAGGCGCTCCGCGACACGTTTACGCACGCTGTCGAAATCGCGTGCCACACGACGTCCCTCGCGCTCGAGACGAATACCATCTCGCTCGATCCCGAGGTGCGCGACAAGTGGGGCCGCCCGGCCATCCGCGTCACGTACCGCGACCATCCCGACGACCTCAGCACGATGCAGTTTCTACAGGACCGCGGCCGCGAGATTCTCGATGCCGCAGGCGCCGATCGGATCTGGGTCTTCCCGGTTCAGGAACAGACGCTGACGGCTCACCTGCTCGGAACCTGCCGCATGGGCGATGATGCCGGCGAATCCGTCATCGACCGAAACCATCGCACGCACGACGTGCCCAACCTCTTCCTGTGCGATGGCAGCAGCATGGTCACATCGGGCCGCGGACAGCCTACCATGACGATACAGGCGCTGGCGTTCCGTGCCGCAGACCAGATCGGCGGGCTCGCCCGGCGCGGTGAGATCGGGTAGGACGCGACGAAGAGAGGAGCGCGCTGTTCGCGGCGAAGCCGACACGCTTCACGCGCCTCTGACGCGGTCCCGGCGATCTCAGCGCACTGCTCTGGAGGCAACCCGATCCTCGGGCGCGCCGAGGGGGGCGGGCCGTCCACTCGAATGCGAGCGTGATAGCCAGATCAGTTTGAGCGTCGTCAGCGGGACGTGATCACGGAGGTGCGCAAGGATCGCAAAGAGCATGAGCGTCATGCCCGCCATTTCGAGGGCTTCCTCTCCCATCGCGAGCCCGAAATAGATTGGACTGTTCCACGCGCGCGTAGCCGCGATGTAGCGCCCGGCGATCATCTCCATCCCGACCGCACCGCCCACATAAAGGATGCCTGCGGTAATGAAGCGCAAACGTGTCGCGGGCGGCAGCCGGAACGTGAAACGAGCGTACGCAAGAACGAAAAAGACGAGGAAGATGAGCGCGACGATCACCCAGCTGAAACGGAAGAAGCCCTGCGGCTGGACGAAGTGCCGCACGACGAAACCGGACAGTTCATGAATGCCGGCGCCTTCATCGATTGCGAGGTACATGAAAATGCCGGACAGGACGGCCCAGCGGCGCGCCCCGAGTTCGCGTTTCTGGCGCGCGACCGCGGCCACGAATGCAAGCAGAATCCCGCACGTGAGCAGCGTCATCGCCTGAATCAGCGCGGGCAGGTTGCCCTCGCGATCGAGGTCGAAGACGCGCGTGAATTCGCGAACCAGGCCGGGGCCCGCTTCGGCGCCCGTGAACATTGCCAGTCCGCCCGCCGCGGTCAGCGCCGCAAACACGATCGCCAACACGACGGCGACAACTTCGGGGTTCAGCCTGAGATTCAGCTGCATCGCCAATCCGTTGAAGCCATCTGCCTCGACATCGAATCGTCCTGACCGCGTGGCAAGTCCGGGACCATCCGGACGTCAGATTCAAGTATAATCCGGGCAACAACATATGCAGGTTGCCCCGGAACCGGATCGGTGTCGGGACACCCGATCGTTGCAGATTCTCTGCAATGGTTTGCGAATTTCCGGCGAGAATCCGGCCCCGGAGGCCCGCCCCCGGGACGGTGTTGAGCCGTGCCCGGACCCCCGGCCAACGGACGTTACCCCATTCGTTCCCGGACCAGCCGGAAACGTCCGCTTCGATTCCTACCTCTCCATCATCCAGCGGTCCTCCTCGACGAGGACCGTCTGGACATACTCGCGGCCAGCCACCGTCAACGTGACCCGGTAGATCCCCGCGCCGGCGAGCGGGCCCTGACGATTGCCGCCAAAGCCACCGCCGCCACCTTGCTGGCCCTGCGGCTCGGGAGGCGGATTGCCGCGCAGATTCCACTCGACACGATTGATCCCCGCTTCCCTGGGTGCCTCGAGATCGCGGAACGTTGCGCCTGTACGCAGGTCCGTAATCGTGAGTTTGATCTCACCCGATGGAGCCGCACTCAGATAATAGCTGATCAGGGTGCCGTCGGGCGCGTTCTCACCACGGAAGTTCTTCGTCCCGGTCACGGCGCGCACCCTCGTCCGATCGTTCTTCCACAACACCGCGTTGCGCGGCTCGAACAGATGCGCATCGCCAGCCAGAATCTCTTCGGTCAACTGCTGAAGCGGCGAGATATCATCCATGATCTGGATGCTGCGACCGTGCGTCGCGAGGACCAGATCATTGTCACGCGGATGCACGAGAATGTCATCGATACGGACGACCGGCAGGTTGTTCATGAACCGCTTCCACGTCGTTCCTTCGTCGATCGAGACGAAGAAGCCGAACTCGGTACCGGCATAGAGGAGATTACGATTCTTCGGATCCTGTCGTACGGTGTTGACGTTGCCCATGGCGGGCAGGTTGCCGGCAATGGCTGTCCAGGTCCGTCCATAATCGCGGGTTACATAGACATGAGGCCGCAGGTCATTGTGGCGGTGGCCGTCGACGGACGCGAACGCGGTGGCGGGATCGAAACGTGAGGCCTCGACGCGGGAGACGTAATACTCCCTGGTTCCGCCCGGGATGTTGACACCGACCTCGGACCACGTCGCGCCGCCGTCCCGACTGAGCTGAATGTTGCCGTCATCGGTGCCGACCCACAGCAGGCCGGGCTGGATCGGGGATTCACTGATCGAGACGATGGTCCCCCAGACGTTGGTACCGTCGTTCCTGGAGAGGATGCACGGTCCCTGGCGGAGCCGGTTGCAACCCGGCAAGGAGCCGGCGAGGCCCATGTGATCGCGGGCTTCACGATCGAAGTTGTTCGTGAGGTCCGCACTCATCGTCCAGGTCGTACCACGGTCGTACGATTTGAAGTACCGGTTGCCGCCCGCATGGATCACACCGGGATTGTGCGGTGAGAGCAGGAACGGCGTATTCCAGTTCCAGCGGATCTGCGTGCCTTCGGGTGGTTCCGGCACGATGTTGCCTCTGGTATTGCCACCAGCGCCGCCACCGCGTCCGCCGCCGCCACCGCCGCGGCCGCTGCCCGGACCACGGGGGCGGATGCTTTCCTGCTCGCCGGTGCGCAGGTTGTAGCGGTTGATGTTGCCGTTCTGCGATTCGGAATAGACGATGGCCCAGTCGGTCGGGTCGATGGCGGTATGGAAGCCGTCGCCGCCGCCGACGCCGTACCAGTCTTCCTTGAGGATCGGTCCGTTGCGAACGGAGCTGGGTCCACACCATGTGCCATTGTCCTGGAGGCCGGTGCAGACGAAGTAGGGGCGGCGCATGTCGACGGAGACGTGATAGGGCTGGCCGACGGCCCAGGTGCGGAGTGATTCCCACGTATCGCCGCCGTCGAACGAAACGTCGACGGACCCGTCATTGCCGTACATCACGTGACGACTGTCGTTCGGATCGATCCAGATGGCATGATGGTCGACGTGGCCATGACCCTCGAGTTGGCGCCATGTCTTCCCGCCATCGACCGACTTGTAGGCAGAGACGCCACCCGTGTACAGGACGTTCTCGTTGTTCGGGTCGACGCGGATCTGGCTGAAGTACATGGGCCGGACATTGTGGTTCGAGACGAAGTGCCACGACTGACCTCTGTCATCCGAGCGCCACACGCCCGAGCACTGATCGTCCGGTTCGGGCCGCTGCTGCTGGCCGCCGCGGCCGGTCTGGCCGATGATCTCGCCCTGCGGGCAGTTGTTGCCGAAACCGCCGCGGCCACCCTGTTCGCCGCCGGGTTGCGGCGCCGGCTCGACGGGCTCCTTGTCCGGCCCGACCTCGATCTGCGCGAAGATCACGTTCGGGTTCGACTTCGAGACGTCGAGGGCGATGCGGCCCATGGACCCGTTGGGCAGGCCGTTGCCAGACAGGCGAGTCCACGTGTCACCGGCATCTTCTGACTGCCAGATCCCGCTGCCGCCGCCGCCGGAAGCAAAGCCCCACGCCGAGCGGCGCCGCTGGTAGGTGGCGGCGAGCAGGTGATTCGGGTCCGACGGATCGATGATGAGTTCGGTCGCACCGGTGTTGTCATCGACGAAGAGGACCTTGCGCCAGTTGCGGCCGCCGTCCGTCGACTTGAAGACACCGCGCTCTGCGTTGGCGCCGAACAGGTGGCCATTGGCGGCGACCCACACCGTATTCGGATCGCTCGGGTGCACGATGACGCGCGCGATCGATTGCGTTTCACGGAGCCCCATCTGCGTCCACGTCCTGCCGCCATCGGTCGTCCTGTAGACGCCGTCGCCGAACGAACTGCTCTGCCGGTTGTTCGCTTCGCCCGAGCCGACGTAGACGATCTCGGGATTCGATGGCGCGATTGCGATGTCGCCGATCGAGTGTGTCGAGTAGGTGTCGAAGACGGGCTCGAACGTCGTACCACGGTTCGTTGTCTTCCACAGTCCGCCAGTCGCGAAGCCGACGTAGAATGTCGCGGGATCGGTCTCGACGACGGCGATGTCGTCCACTCGCCCGCCCTGGCCGACCGGGCCAATGACGCGCCAACGGAAACTGCGCAGCAGTGGATCGTCGGAGCGGTTGATCATCGGCAGACCGTTCTCGCCGTTCTGCCCACCCTGCGCCGCGACTGGCGAGGCGATGGCGAGGAGGGCGAGCAGCAGGCCGGATCGACACAACCAGCAGGCGGGGCTGTTCATGCCCGAAACTCCTGTTCGAACGTTGGGGGCCGCCTCCCGGAAGAACGGCGGCGGTGTCTTGCCGTGAAGCGGGCCGCAATGTCAGGGTGGGCACGGTTCGCAGTCAAGACGCGGGCACGCTCGGAAGCGTTGGCAGGTCGTTGTGCGCCGGGATCAGCGAGCCGGGCCCGTGCAACGAGAAACGGTGCGCACGCGCGAGCCGGTGTTCAGATGTCGCTGCTGGCTTCACAGCCGCGACCAGCCTACCTTCGGCGGACCGCTGAAGACGTCCCGGAATCGGAGGCAGCCATGCTCGGGGTTCGTGTCCTCTCGAAGACTCTCCACGCGATGCTGGAAACGGCTGGGTCGATGGTGCTTTTCGCGGTCATTCTGGTCGCCGGGCCGGCAACGGTGGTGGCGCAGGCGACGACGCGGGCGCCACGCGATGTCCAGACGATCGAGGATCGAACGCAGGGCATGCGCAAGCTCGATGGTTTTTTCCCGCTTTACTGGGACGACGCCGCGGGCCAGCTGTTCATGGAGATTCCGCGTATGGGCGAGGAGGTGCTGCACGTCGCGGGGTTGGCCGCAGGCCTGGGTTCGAACGACATCGGACTCGACCGCGGCATGCTTCAGGGTTCGCGCATTGTGAAGTTCGAGCGTGTGGGGCCGAAGGTCTTCATGGTGCAACCGAACTATGATTTCCGCGCCTCGAGCACGAACGCAGCGGAGATTCGCTCGGTCGAGGATGCGTTCGCACGGTCGACCCTGTGGGGCTTCACGGTGGCTGCGCAGACGGACGATCGTGTTCTCGTCGATATGAACGCGTTCCTGATTCGCGATGCGACGAACATCACGCCGCGTCTCAGTCCCGGCAGCTACCGGCTCGATGACTCGCGCAGCGCGATCTACATGCCCGGCACACTCGTGTTTCCGCAGAATACGGAGATGGAGGTTTCACTGACGTTCGCGCAACAACCCGGCGGTGGCGGCGGGGGGCGGGGCGGCGGCGGTGGCGGTGACTTCGAAGGCGTCAGCAGTGTCGCAGCGAGTGGCGAGGCCGCGACGCTGCGCGTGCACCATTCCTTCATGCAGCTCCCGGATGACGACTATGAACCGCGCGCGTTCGATCCGCGTTCCGGCTTCGGGGCCGTCACATGGGCAGACTACGCGGCGCCACTCGGCGCATCCATGACGCAGCGCTTCATTCGCAGGCACCGGCTCGAGAAGCGAGATCCGGGTGCAGCGATGAGCGAGGCGGTCGAACCGATCGTCTACTATCTCGATCCGGGCGCGCCGGAGCCCGTGCGTACAGCCCTGTTGGAGGGCGGCAACTGGTGGAACAGGGCGTTCGAGGCGGCCGGCTATCGCAACGCGTTCCGCGTCGTCATCCGGCCGGACAGCATCCACTCGCTCGATGCACGCTACAATGTGATCAACTGGGTGCACCGCTCGACGCGTGGCTGGAGTACGGGCGCATCGGTCACGGACCCGCGCACCGGCGAGATCATCAAGGGAGTCGTCACACTCGGCTCGCTGCGCGTCCGCCAGGACTACCTCATCTTCGAGGGTCTGCTGGCGCCATACGTGAACGGCGATGAACGGCCGCCCGAGATCGCACAGTATGCTCTCGCTCGAATCCGCCAGCTATCCGCGCACGAGATCGGCCACACGCTCGGCTTCGGTCACCAGTACTACGACAGCCGCGCCGGTTACATCTCCGTGCTCGACTACCCGCACCCGCTCGTGACGCTGCGCAATGACGGGTCGTTCGATCTGTCGAACGTCTACGAGAACGGCATCGGCGAATGGGATTCCGTCGCCGTAACGTGGGGTTATCAGGACTTCGCCGAAGGCACGGACGAGCAGGCTGCGCTCGACCGGATCCTCGACGAGGCATGGGAGCGCGACCTGCGTTACATGTCGAACCAGGATACCGAAACGCACCCGGGCGTCGATCAGTGGGCAAATGGGACCGATGCAGCCGCCGAACTCGACCGCATGATGGAAGTCCGGCGCGTCGCACTCTCGCGCTTCGGCGAACGGACGATTCGCCACGGCATGCCCATGGCGACCATGGAAGAAGCGCTGGTTCCCATCTATCTCCATCATCGTTACCAGGTCGATGCCGCTGCATCCACACTTGGCGGGCTCCATTACATCTATTCGATACGAGGCGATGGCCGCGAACCGTTCCGCCGCGCGTCCGGCGATGAGCAACGTACAGCGCTCCGCTCGCTGCTCGCGACGCTCCGGCCTTCGGTGCTGGCGCTGCCTGCGTCCGTCGTGAACACGATTCCGCCACGACCGTCCGGCTGGGGCGATCACCGCGAGATGTTCCCGCGTTATACCGGCAACGTGTTTGATGCGATCTCACCGGCCGTCGTCGCCGCCGATATGGTGTACGCCGGATTGTTCGATGCGGAACGCGCAGCGCGGCTGGTCGAGCAGCACGCCCTCGAGCCGTCGCTGCCGGGTCTCGAAGAGATCATTGACCAGTCTCTCGCAGCCGCCTTCGATGCACCTGCCGCAAGTCCCTATGAGGAGGAGATCCGCCGTGCCGTCCAGCGCGTCGCCATCGATCGGCTCATGAACCTGGCCGAGAACGCGCGCATGCCGCAGGTGCGTGCCATCGCAACACACCGGCTCGAACAGAGCGCGCAGTCGGCTTTCACCGTCGCACAGGACGGGAACGCACAGGCCGGGCCGCACATCGCACTCCTTACGCGTGATGTGCGACGTTTCCTCGACCGCCCGCTATCACCCTACAGCCCGACCGTGGCGCCCGCAGCACCGCCCGGCGCACCGATCGGCGAACCGGCCATGAACTGGATCGGGTCCGCTGGCAGTTTCGCGTCATCCGCGACCGGTGCCTTGACGCGCGCGTGGCGCCAGCGCTTCGATCTCGAGCCGTGGTGCACATGGCCCGGCTCTTAACGCGAACGTCTCGGAGGCACAATGGCGAACATGCTCGATTCACTCATGGATCAGCTCGGTGGCGGCAACCTCGACACTCTCAGCAGGTCGGTCGGCGCCGACAAGGAAGCGACGCGCGATGCCCTCGCCGCCGCCCTCCCTACCATTCTCGCAGGGCTCGCAAAAAACTCCGCAAGCGCGGACGGAGCCGCTGCTCTCGACAACGCACTCGCCAAGGATCACGATGGCGGCCTGCTCGACGATCTGTCCGGATTCCTGCGCCAGGGTCAAACAGCCAACGGCGAGGGCATCCTGCGACACGTCTTCGGCGACAAACAGGAAGCCGTCGAGACGGCCGTCAGCAAATCCAGCGGCATCGACGCCGCCAAAGCAGCGAAACTGCTCGCCATGGCCGCACCCATCATCATGGCGTACCTCGGCCGCAAGCGGCAGCAGGAACAGCTCGATCCATCGACGCTCGGCCGCGTCCTGAAAGAACAGAATCAGAGCGTGCAGAAGGCATCGCCTCAACTCGGCGGACTGGCAAGCATCCTCGATGCGGATCGCGATGGCAGTGTCGCTGACGACATCGCCGCAGGCCTCGGCAAGTTGTTCCGCCGCTGAACGCATTCGCCAGTCGCGCGGCAGGAACCCGTAACGGGCGCGGCCGCCTTCGTTGAACGGCCGCGTCCCTCGGGACATCGGAGAACAATCGGAAAGCGAAATACTACCGGCTTACGAGAGCGGGGCCGAGAAGCGAGCGGAGCGGGAGGCAGCGCAGTGGACGGTGTATCGCCGGGCACGGCCGTGTGGCTCCGATCTGCGCAGCAGTCTCGACGACCCGTCCACCTACGTATGAGTCCCCGCCATTCACCCATGTGTGAGTCACATGTGTGGAATGACTGCTGGCAAGTCGAGCGCGGGCGATCGATGGGCCTATCGTGTAACTCTCGCCGGATTCGGGCCTTACGGCGATCATTACACATTACTCAATGGACTGAGTAAGTTCGGTCTTGCCATGAGTATTCAGCTCAAGACGGCGCCGATGACGCGCCAATCCGGCCTCTCACCCGAGGAGACCCGGACCGACCGCGAACACTGGCTGCGCGCTTGAGACGGTGAGCGGCTGAGAAGAACTGGCTGGCGCACGACGTCACGGCGGCCGAGTGCGAGCAGGTCTTCTTCAACCAGCCTTTGATCCTCGCCGTCGACGCAACGCACTCGGGCACGGAAGAGCGCTTCTTCGTGCCGGGACACGCCGACGCTGGCAGGAATCTGTTCGTGGTGTTCACTCTGCGCGGAGACCTGATCCGGGTTATCTCGGCGCGCGACATGAGCCGGAGGGAAAGAAAGATGTACGGTAGCCATGGCTAGGAAGCGCATCCCGAAGTTCGGGTCGGAAGCCGAGGAGCAGGCGTTCTGGGCGGAACAAGACTCGGCCGATTACGTCGACTGGTCGAAGGCGCGACGAGCGGTACTTCCGAACCTGAAGCCGTCGACGAAGACGATCTCGCTTCGGCTTCCCGAACACATGATCGAGGAACTGAAGGCGCTCGCGAACAAGCAGGACGTCCCGTATCAGTCCTTGCTCAAGATGTATCTGGCTGAGCGACTCGAGCAGGAGTTGCGGCCTTCGGGGCGCAAGGCGTCGTAACGGGGAATGAGCGACGTCGCCAACCGCATCGTCCAGAAGCTCTGGTCCTACTGCAACATCCTGCGCGACGACGGGCTGTCGTAGCAGGACTACCTCGAGCAGCTCACGTTCCTGCTCTTCCTCAAGATGGCCGACGAGCGGGCGCGGCTCGCGGGCGAGGAGCAACCGATCCCCGAGGGCTACCGCTGGGCCGACCTCGTCGGGCCGCAGATGGAGGGCGTCGAGCTGGAGCAGCACTACGGCGAGACGCTGCGCGAGCTGGGCCAACAGGGCGGAATGCTCGGGCTGATTTTCGAGAAAGCGCAGAACAGGATCCAGGACCCCGCAAAACTGCGCCAGCTCGTGGTCGAGCTGATCGGCACGCGGCCTCGTACTTGTACTCCCGGTCCCGCTCGATGAACAGGCAGCGCGGGAACCAGAACACACTAACGTGCGGGCAAGGCGATGCGGACGCGCGCTACGCCATGCGGTTGCGCGGCCGTATAGAACACGAGAGTGAGTTCGCCGGCGAGCAGTTCTGCCCGTTCAGACGCAGTGAGCGTCCACGTTCCGGCTGCGGTCGTGGTAGCAGCGCCGGAGAGACGGCGGAGGATGCCACGACCCTGGCGTTCATCGCCTCGTTCGATCGTGGCCGCATACACGTCGGCGGGCGGCGTGCCTTCGATGGTAATATCGTATTCGAGGACGCTGCGAGTCGGGTCCCAGTCGAGTTCCGCGCGAAGGCGGGCTCCACCGGCTCCGGTGGCGACGAGTTCGAACGGTGAGCCCGGCTGCGCGCCGGGTTGCGCGAGGGGTGGTGTGAAGCTCGGAGGGCGGCGATGCATCGTCGCCTGCTCGAACGAGAATGCGATTGCGACAAGGCGCGCATCGGACCACGGCCGGCCGAGCAGTTCGATTCCGACCGGCAGTCCGTTCGGTGTGAAACCGGCGGGCATGCTGAGGGCCGGGAATCCGGTCGAAGCGCTCAATTGACAATTGGCGCCGCGCTGTGGTTCGCCGATGGCTGCGGCTTCACGGCGGATGGTCGGGTAGACGATCGCGTCGAGCCGTTCGGCGTCCAGGGCGGCTGTCACTGCCTGGCGCAGTTGCTCGTGTCGTTCGAGCGTCGCCCGGTACTCGTCCGAATCGCGCGTGCCGGCGCGGTCGCGCATGCGCAGGCGATCCTCGAGCGCGACGTGATACAGCCCGCGTTCGAGGATGTCGGCAATGGACTGGACGGGTGCGCCGGGCGTCGCGGCGAGGTAGTCGATCAGATCGTACTTGAATTCGTAGGAGATAACGCTCGATTCTTCGAGGAGCGTGTCGAGGTCAGCAATCTGCACGTCGAGTAAAGTCGCTCCGTTTGCGCGCATTTCGTCGATTGCGTGATCGATGACCTCGGTCACGACGGTCTCGTCCGGCCCGGTCCCGAAATGAGCGCGCAGCACGCCCAGCCGCGCGCCGCTCAGGGCAGCGGCATCGAGCTGGCCGACGAATCCCTTGCGATCCGGTGAAACGATGGCGTCGAGACCGATCGCGAGGTCCGTCGCGGTCCGCGCGAGCGGGCCAGCAACGTCCTGTGTGTGCGAGAGCGGGATCACGCCGTCCGTGCTGGCCAGCCCCTTCGTGGGACGCAGGCCGAACAGGCTCGTCTGTGCTGCGGGAATGCGAATCGATCCGCACGTGTCCGAGCCCCAGCCAAGTGCTGCGAAGCTGGCGGCAATCGCCGCACTCGTCCCGCCGCTCGAGCCGCCGGGATTGCGCGTCGGATCGTACGGATTGCGTGTCTGGCCACCGAGTGAACTGATGGTCGTGATGCCGGCGGCGAGTTCGTGAAGGTTCGTCTTGCCGAGTACGATGACGCCCGCCTCGCGCAGGCGTTTCACCTGTTCCGCGTCATCGGGCGGTATGAGGCCGGCCAGTGCAATCGAACTGGCTGTGGTCGGCAGGTCTGCGGTGTCGAAGTTGTCCTTGAGCAGGATCGGGATGCCGTGCAGCATCCCGCGGGGTCCGCTGCGCGCGCGTTCGGCGTCGAGCGCAGCGGCTTCAGCCCGCGCGTTCGGGTTCAGACGTAACACGGCGTTGAGAGCGGGTCCGGCGTGGTCGTAGGCGGCGATGCGGCGAAGATAGGCGTCGACGAGTTGAACGGAGGTGACGGTGCCGGCGGCGAGAGCGCGCTGAAGCTCGGGGATCCCCGCTTCCGTGACTTCGAACGTCTGACGCATGGCTTGTTGCTGGCCCACCAGTCTCGACCCTCCGGCGAGAGGGCAGATCGCACCCGCGAGCACGATTCGAAGGATTCGACCCGACAGTCTCATGGTGCCTTCCTTGCTCGGATCGGGCAATCTGGGCTTCCCGCTGGCCGACCGACAGTCTCCGTGACGATGCAGGGGGTTGCGGCGAAACCTTCCGGCGCGACTGGCCGTACTGCCTCGCCAGTCCACGTCGCAACGGGTTCATCCGGTGTGGGGGCCTGATTCCATGGAATCGCTGATCCGCGATCTTCGCTATGGTCTTCGTGCGTTGCGCAAGAATCCAGCCTCGTCATTGATTGCCGTGTTTGCGCTCTCCTTCGGCATCGGACTGACGACCCTGATGTTCAGCATCGTGTACGGCGCGCTGTTGCGCGGGCTGCCGTTCGAGTCGCCGGACGAACTCGTGCGTATCCTGCGCGCCATGCCGTCGACCGGCGCCACCGACGTAGGGGCGAGCATCCACGACTTTGCGGACTGGCGTGAGCAACAGAGCGTATTCGATGATCTGGGCGCGGTCGCGACAGGCGTTGCGAATCTGGGTGGACTCGCGGATCCGCCGGAGCGGCTCGATGGCGCATGGCTGTCGGCATCGAGTTTCGAGATCATCGGACTGGCGCCCGCGCTCGGACGCGTCTTCACCGAGGACGAGGACCGTCCGGGCGCCCGGAACGTGATGCTCATCGGCTGGAAGGTGTGGCAGAATCGGTTTGGTGCAGACGCGGGTGTCATCGGCCGGACCGTGCGCGTGAACGGGGAAGAGACCACGATCATCGGTGTGATGCCCGATGGCTTCGGTTTCCCATCCGCGCAGAACGCATGGCTGCCGCTGCGCCTCGATGCGCTTGCGACGCCACGCGGCGAGGGTCGAGCGGTCCGCGTGTTCGGACGACTCCGCGACGGTGTCACGATTGATGCCGCCAACAGCGAACTCGCGGTGATTGGCGAGCGCATTGCGCGCGCGTGGCCGGAAGCGAACGAGGGTATCGAGACTCGCGTGGAAGCCTACACGGCGAACGTGCTCGGCGCCGAAGAGCGCGTCACACTGTGGACGATGTTCGGCGCCGTCGTGTTCGTGTTGCTGATTGCATGCGCCAACGTGGCCAACGTACTGATCGGCCGGGCGATCGTGCGCGCACGAGAAGTCGGAGTGCGGACCGCACTCGGCGCGTCGCGCCGGCAGATCGCGTTCCAGTTTCTCGGCGAAGCACTCGTGCTGGCGCTTGCCGGTGCGGCCGCCGGGACTGCTCTCGCAGCCATCGGACTGCGTCTGTTCAATGCAGCAATCGAGGGAACGCGGCCGCCGTTCTGGTTGGTGTTCCAGCTTGATGCTCCAGTGTTATTGTGTGCGATTGCCGCGACGGTCGTAGCGGCTCTCGCGTCCGGCGCGATTCCAGCCCTTCAGGCGGCGGGCGCCAACACGCAGGAGATCCTGAAGGACGAGTCGCGCGGCGCGTCCAGCTTCCGCATGGGACGACTCAGCCGGGCCCTCGTCGGTCTCGAAATGGCGCTGTCGGTCGGATTGCTGGTCGGCGCCGGCCTCATGATCCGCAGCGTCGTCAATGTCTACAGGTTCGATCTCGGGTTCGAGGAAGAGGACATCTTTCACGCTCGTCTGATGCTTCCGCCCATCGAGTATCCGGACTCGGCCACGCGCATCCGTTTCGTCGATGAATTGCGATCCGGCCTCGGCGCGATTGCCGGCGTTGAGTCCGCCACGATCGCGACCGGGGCGCCTGGCCTGGGTTCCGGTGGCAGCTCGTTCGTGATCGAGGGCCGGACCGACCCGGATGCTCAGAATCCGCCGTTCGCAGCGCACGTGCTCGTATCGCCCGGTTACTTCGAGGTCTTCTCGTCGGGCGTGACGAAGGGGCGCGATTTCTCGGACGGGGACCGGGCAGGCTCGCTTCCGGTCGCGATCGTCGATGAACCCTTCGAACGGCGCCATTTCCCCGATGGCACTGCGATCGGCCGGCGGATTCGTTTGGGGCGCTCGAGCGACGAAGGCACCTGGCTCACCATCGTCGGCGTTGTTCCCGACCTGTTCGCGGGCGGACTCGACGACGATCGGCCCGAGGCAATCTACCGGCCCATCGCCCAGGCCGGGCCGACCGGTCTCGCTCTGGTGCTCCGGGCGCGCGGCGCTGGAGCCGCGATCACGCCCGACGTACGCGACGTCCTCGCTCGCCTGGATCCTGACATCCCCATTTTCACGGCGGGCACGTTGCGCGATGTCATCGAGCAGGACAACTGGGTGTACGGCGTCTTCGGCGCACTCTTCATGTCCTTCGGCGCTGCGGCCCTGTTCCTCGCGTCCGTCGGTCTGTACGGCGTGATGTCGTTCGCAGTCAGCCGGCGAACGCGCGAACTTGGCGTTCGCATGGCGATGGGTGCCCGGCCCATCGACGTGCTGAGACTCGTGATGCGCCAGGGTATGACGCAATCGCTGATCGGCCTCGCTGCCGGCACGGTCCTCGCCCTCGCCGTCGCGCATCTGATCCGGGCTGCCCTCTTCAACGTGCAACCACGGGATCCGCTCGTCTTCGTGGTCATCGTCCTGACCCTTCTGTCCACAGCGTTACTCGCGTGCTGGATCCCCGCTCGCCGAGCGACCAGGATCGATGCACTGGAGGCGCTGAGGTACGAATAAGAGGTTGTGTCCTCCCGTCCGGGCCGGCGCCTCCGAGGGCGCCCCGTCCCTGATGGCTTGTACGACCCTCGCCGCCCGACCTAACTTCCGTGGAATCCTCCCCGACCCTCGAGAGTCCGACATGAGCCGACGCCTTTTTCTTACGATCGCTGTCTGTGCCGTCCTCGCTGCGCCAGCCGTCGCGCAGCAGCAGCCTGTCAAGCCAGCCGACTTCGGGCAGTGGGAATCGCTCGGTGCGGGGCGACTCTCGCCGGACGGACGGTGGCTGGCGTATGACGTGAACCGGGTGAACGAGCGTCGCGAACTTCGTGTCCACGGCATGGCCGGGGATACGACGCTTGCCTTTCTGTTCGCGACGGGTGCGACGTTCACGCCGGACTCGCGCTGGTTGGGTTTCTCGATCGGGCTCTCACCGGAGGAGACCGAGAAGCTGACCGCGGAGAAGAAGCCGGTCCATTCGCGCTTCACTCTCCTGGACCTGAGCAGTGGTGACACGGTCTCGGTGCCGGCGATCGCATCGTTCCGGTTCAGCGCTGACGGTCGTTTCGTGGCCATGCGCGGCTATCCGGCAGAGGGACGGAATGCCGCGGATGTGGTCGTGCGGGAACTCGCGACGGCGCGGCTCGCCACGTTCGGCAATGTCAACGAGTTCGCATGGTCAGAGGTCGCGCCACTGCTCGCGCTGACGATCGAGACGGTGAGCGGCACAGGGAATGGCGTCCAGATCTACAATGGAGCGAGCGGCGAACTGCGGGTGCTGGATTCGTCCGATCAGCGCTACCGCGGCCTTACGTGGCGCGATGATGCCGATGACCTCGCCGTGCTCCGCACCCGGGCCGACTCCGCCTATCGCGACACGACGCACCATGTGCTGGCGTGGAAGCGGCTCCGCGGCGAATCGCCCGTTGCCCTGCACCTCGATCCGGGTACCGTTCCGGAGTTGTCGTCCGCGTCGCGGAACGGAACCGGAAGTCGCAACGGCGGCGAACCGCTCCGCATCGCCGAGCACCGCGCGCCTTCCTGGTCCGCTGACGGCGAGACGATCTACGTCGGCATGCGTCCCCGTGAAGAAGCGAGCCGGCCGGATTCGACGGTTACGGCAGATAGCGCGGACGCCGCGGCCGCGCAGGACACGACGGCGAAGCCGGTCGAGGAAAAGCGCTCGGAAGTGCAGGTCTGGCATGCCCGGGACGTGCGTATCCTGCCCATGCAGAAGGCGCAGGAACAACAGGACCTCCGCCGCACGCTGCTGGCTGCGTGGCATACGGGCGAGAATCGCATCGTGCAACTCCAGGCGAACCTGCGCGAGACGGCTCGCGTTCTGGAGGGCGATCGTTACGTGACCGAGACGGATCGCACGCCGTACACGTTCGGCGCGAAGTTCGGCCGCGATTCGGAGGACGTCTACCTCGTCGATGCCCAGAGTGGTGAGCGGCGCAAGGTCCTCGAGGACATCCGGTACTTCCAGGGCGGCAGTGCATCGGGCGAGCATCTGCTGTGGTTCGACGGCCAGGACTACTGGAGTCATGACATCGCATCGGACCGCCGCACGAACCTGACTGCGAACGTCGATGCGATCTTCGAGGACACGGATCACGACTACCCCGTTGACATCCTGCCGCCGCGAGGGACGGCGGGCTGGACCGAGGACGATCGTAACGTGCTGGTATACGATGAGTACGATGTATGGAGCATCGCCTCGGATGGTAGCGGCGGCCGGCGTCTGACCAACGGCTCGGCCGAGCAGGTTGTGCACCGGCTCTTGCGCCTTACGGGCGAGTTCTCGGATCCCATTGATTCTGAGCAACCGGTCTATCTTTCGATGACCGGCGAGCGTACGAAGAAGAGCGGGTTCGCACGCATTCGGGGCGGCCGCGCGCCGGAGCGCTTGTTGTTCGATGATGCACGCATCGCGCGCCTGACACGCGCGGATAGTACGGACACATTCGCGTTCACGCGCGAGCGCTTTGACGACTCGCCGGACTGGTTCGTTGCTGCGGATGGGTTCCGGAATCCGGACCAGGTATCCGTGACGAACCCGTTCCAGGGTGACTTTGCGTGGGGTCATGCCGAACTCATCGACTTCACGAGCAGGGCGGGTGTCGACCTCCAGGCTGTTCTGCTGTATCCGGCAGGGTACGACGCATCGCGCCGCTATCCGATGATCGTGTACACGTACGAAATGTTGTCGCAGGCGTTGCACAACTACGTCGTTCCCTCCGAACGCAGCTATTACAACCTCAACGTGTTCACCGCGAACGGTTATTTCGTGCTGATGCCGGACATCGTGTACCGCGGCCGGGAGCCCGGCATATCGGCGCTCGATGCGGTCGAACCGGCTGTGCAGTCGATCATCGCGAAAGGCGTCATCGATCCAGCCCGCATCGGACTCGTCGGTCATTCATGGGGTGGCTACCAGGCGACGTTCCTGCCCACACGCACGAATATCTTTGCGGCTTCGGTCGCGGGAGCTCCCATCACCAACTTCCTGAGCTTCGCGGGTGCCATTCACTGGACCCCCGGCAATCCTGAATTCGACCACTGGGAGACTGGCCAGGCGCGCATGGGTGTACCGCCATGGGAAGACTTCGACGCCTACCTCCGCAATTCACCGATCCACAAGGTGAACGACCTGGAGACGCCGATGCTCATGATGTTCGGCGATGCCGATGGCACCGTCGACTGGCATCAGGGGATCGAGTTCTACAACTTCGCGCGACGTGCGGGCAAGGACGATTTCGTAATGCTCGTGTATCCTGGCGAAGACCACGGTCTGCGCAAGAAGGAGAATCAGATCGATTATCATCGCCGTATCCTGGAGTGGTTCGGCCACTGGCTGAAGGGTGAGGAAGCGCCCGCGTGGATCACGGAAGGTGTGACCTGGCTGGACCGCAAGAAGCTGCTCGAAGGGCGTTAGCCGCGGTCCCGAGTTTGGCCTCGCCAGTCAGAAGAAGCGCCTGGCCGAGGGGCGCTGGTTCCTTCGCACGTGTCATGAAACGTTCCATGGCGGCTGATGGAACGCACGCGGCCGGCAGGACAGTCCTGTTGTGATCTCGTAAGGCTCGTCCCTTCAACGAGGTAGTCGCGCCGGACCGGTTCAGGGCGCACGGGTGCCGTCGTTGCAAACGGGAGGTCAGCCCGGAAGCCGGGTGACATCCCTGAAACGGAGGCGTTCATGCGCACACCCATCTCGATGTTCAGTGCGGCCGTGCTCGTGCTGGCGGCGTGTTCGGAAACGGATGTTCTCGAACCGGCCGGTTCTGATGCGGCGTTCGTCCAGGCGGCGAGCGCGAGCGGTGCAGTGTACGTGTTGTCGAACGCCGTAGCGGGCAATGCGGTGCTCGCGTTTGCGCGAGCGGCGGATGGCAGTCTGACGGGACCGGTCGCCTACGCGACGGGGGGCACGGGAACGGGTGCCGGCCTCGGGTCGCAGGGCGCGGTCGTGCTTTCGGACAACGGCCGGTGGTTGTTCGCGGTGGACGCCGGGAGCGACGAGTTGTCGGTGTTCCGCGTCGAGGCAGGGAATCTGACGTTGACGGACCGGGTCGGATCGGGCGGCGACATGCCGATCAGCGTGACGGTCCGCGGCCGAACGGTCTACGTGCTCAACGCTGGCGGTTCGGGCAACATTGTGGGCTACGGCTTGAGCCAGTCCGGCGATCTGTCGCCTCTGGCGGGATCGACGCAGCCGCTGAGTGGTGCGGGAACCGGACCGGCGCAGGTCGAGTTCAGCCCGAATGGCCGCCTTCTCGTCGTGACCGAGAAGATGACGAACATGATCGTCACGTATGCGGTCGATTCGCAGGGCATCGCGGGCCCGCCGCAGGCGAACGTTTCGGCTGGCGCGACGCCGTTCGGGTTCGCATTCTCGGGGTCGAACCGTTTGATCGTGTCGGAAGCGTTCGGCGGCGCAGCGGATGCAAGTGCGACATCGTCCTACTTCCTGCGGTCGAATGGCGCTGTCGAAACCATCAGCGCATCGGTTGGCACGACGGAGACGGCGGCGTGCTGGGTGGTCGTTTCACGGAACGGCCGGTTCGCCTACGTGACGAATACGGGGAGCGGAACGGTGACCGGGTACGAGATCGGACGTGGTGGGCGGCTGTTCCTGCTCGACGCGGACGGCGAAACGGCGCAATCGGGACCGGGCCCGATCGATGCCGCCTTCAGCGATGGCGACCGGTTCCTGTTCGTGCTGAACGCGGGCGATGGCAGCATTTCCGGTTTCGGTGTCGGACCGAACGGGAACGGTCTGAGCGCGGTCGGTGGAGTGAGCGGATTGCCGGCTGGTGCCGTCGGCCTTGCTGCGCACTGAGACAGGACAACCATGACGAAGGACGATCCCGCCGGCGGCCGAACCCAGGTCTCGCTCCAGACCGCGTTACTGGGTCTGGTTGGTGTCGCGCTGCTGGCGGGCATCGTCCCGGCTGGCTTCATCCTCGAGCAGTCGCTGGCGCGCGAACTCGAGAAGCGCGCGTGGCGCGATGTTGCACAGGCCCCGATGATTCTGGCCGACCGCACGGCTGCGATCAGCTCGGCAATGATGATGCATGCGAAAGAGGTTGCACACTCGCCCGTGCTGATCGCGGCACTCGAGCGCGGCGACTCGGAACTGGCACTCCGCGCGGCGACGGAGGCGGCTGCCGCGTTCGAGGAGCGGCCCGTCCTCGTGGTTGCGGATGGAACGGTCCTCGCCGGGCCTTCGCCGGGCGCCGCATCGCTCGCGGCGACACGGCGAGGTGAGATGCCGGTGATGGTCGTTCAGGACGGCGCCTCGGCGTACATGGTCTCGATCGCGTCCATACAGCGCGGCGCCGAGTGGTTGGGTGCAGCGGGCGTGGCGACACCCCTCGATGCGAACGCGGCCGAAGCTCTTGCCGGCCTCACACGCTCCGATCTCGTGCTGCTTCTGACGGGCGGACCCGAAGCCGTCGCGTCGGCCGCCACACCGCTTGCGGTCACGCTCGAACGCGAAGTCGCGCGTACGTCCGAGGTCTCCGGCCCGCGCGAGATCACCACTGGCGATGGCCGATACCTCGTTGTTACGGCGCCACTGTCCAACGCGACGGTGGCGTTCGTCCACGATCTTAGGCGCGAGCTTGCGATCCTGCCGGAGCTGCGGCGCGTGCTTTACGGCAGTGGTGCAGCGGCGCTCGCTGTGGCGCTCGGGCTCGGGTCGCTGCTGGCCCTTGTGCTCGTTCGCCCTGTGCGCGCACTGGCGGCTGCCGCAGATGATGTTTCGCGCGAGCGATACGATGCGCCCCTTGCGCGTTCGCCGGTCCGCGAGGTGCGTCGTGTGACGCAGGCCTTCGAGGCGATGCGTGCAGCGCTGGCGACGCGGATCGAGGAGCTGCGGTCGGCGAACCGGGCGCTCGAGGAACGACAGGCGAGGCTGGTCGCGCTCCAGTCGGAGCTGATGCGGCGGGAGCGAGTCGCGGCAAGTGGCCGCATGGCAGCCCAACTGGCCCACGAGATTCGCAATCCTGTCGCGAATCTGCGCAACTGCCTCGAGCTGCTGCACCGGCGGCTGGACCGCGATGCAGAGGGCCGTGAGTTTGCCGAACTCGCGATCGACGAACTGCTCCGGATGCACGAGCTGACAGAACGCATGCTCGATCTGAATCGTCCCTCGCCGCCAGACCAGCAGACGTGCGATGCGGCGGCAGTTGCGCGCGAGGTCGCCGCGCTTGCGCGCATCGGTTCGGCCGGTTCGATCGCAGCCCTCACCGTCAGTGCACAAGGCCCGTGTACCACCGCGGTAGCAGCCGATTCGCTCAAGCAGGTCCTGCTGAATCTCGTGCAGAACGCGCGCGAGGCCATGCCTGCCGGCCTCGTCCTCACCATCCGGATCGCGTGCGAAGGCGAAGAAACGGTCATCGACGTTGACGACAACGGCCCGGGCGTCGATCCTGCATTGCACGCCCGCATCTTCGACCCGTTCTTCACGACGCACGCGAATGCAGGCGGCATCGGCCTCGGACTGTTTGTCGTAGAGGGAACGGTCCGCTCGCATGGCGGGACCGTGGCGATCTCGGGAGGCCCGGATGGGGGCGCGCGTTTCCGCATACGTCTGCCGACCGCGGCCCTGCGCCCTGCTTCGCGAACCGAAGCCCGCGCATTCACGGGACGGCCATGAGCACGAAGCCGCCCCGCCGCATCCTGCTCGTCGATGACGATCGTGGCTTTCGCCTGTCGACGTCCGCGCTCTTGCGCCAGGACGGTTACGATGTCGTCGTTGCGGCGGACGGACGTGAAGCGGTCGATGCGTTGCGGCAACAGCCGTTCGACCTGATGCTGCTCGATCTGCGCCTGCCCGGGACCGACGGGATCCGCATTGTTGAAGCGCTGCGACTGTGGGGCGAAGGTCTGCCGATTCTCATGATCAGCGGATTCGGCACGGTCGACTCGGCCGTCTCGGCGTTGCACGCCGGCACGGACGACTTTCTCACCAAGCCCGTCGAGCCCGATGTATTGAGTGCGCGTGTGGCCGAGCTGCTGGACCGGCGGCCCGGCACGACGGCCGGGCCGGGCTCCGCATTCGCCGGTATGATCGGCCGGACGGCATCCATGCGTGAGGTGTTCGATGCGATCCGCCGTGTCGCGACGACCGACGCGACCGTGCTGATCAGGGGAGAGACGGGCACGGGCAAGGAACTGGTCGCGCGCGCGATTCACGAACAATCGCCACGTGCAACAAAGCCGTTTCTGGCTGTGAACTGCGCTGGTCTGCCCGAAGGCCTGCTCGAGACCGAGCTGTTCGGCCACCTGCGCGGCGCGTTCACGGGCGCGGTCGCCGACAAGGTGGGTCTCTTCGAAGCGGCGCATGGCGGGACGCTGTTCCTCGACGAGATCGCCGACATGAGCCTTGCGCTGCAACAACGTCTCCTCCGCACCCTCCAGGATCGGGAAGTACGACGCGTCGGTGCCGTTCGCGCGAATACAGTCGACGTCCGGATCCTCGCCGCGACGCGTTACGACCTGCGGCCGCAGATCGCAGCGGGCCGCTTTCGCGAAGACCTGTTCTATCGACTCAATGTCTTTCCGATCGTGCTTCCGCCGCTCCGTGAACGGGCTGCGGATATCCCGCTGCTGGTCGAGGCTGCACTCGCCCCGCGTCGGAGCGCGCGTCCCGGCCTTGCCTGCTCGCCCCTGACGATGCGAACCTTGCGCGCCCATGCGTGGCCAGGCAACGTGCGCGAGCTGTTCGCCGCGCTCGAAAGCGCGGCCATCCGCGCAGACGGCAATCGCATCGACGCCCAACACCTTCCCGAAGAGGTCCGGGCGGCGTTCGAGGGTGCGACCACTGCCGACCGGTATCGCGCGAGTGACAGCGACGATGAGCGCAACAGCATCCTCGCCGCCCTCGATGAAACGAACGGGAGCCGTGCCCGCGCGGCCGGGATGCTCGGCATGGGCCGCACGACGCTCTGGCGGAAAATGAAACAATACGGTATCGAGAACCTGCCAGACCAGCATCGTGACACCAGACATGAATCCAGCATGTCCGGTCAGGCGAACCAGCAGGAAACCTGAAGCGATGCCAGCGCAACGAACGAGTATGCCATGGTTATTCATGGCCGTCATGGCAGCCGGGTGCACGGAAGCGCCGGACGCGCTGCCGGTTTCCGGGTGGTCGTCGTACGGCGGCGATGCGGGTGGCAGTCGTTACTCGGAACTCGCTCAGATCAACCGCACGAACGTCAGCCAGCTCGAGGTGGCGTGGACCGCACGAACCGGCGATTTCAGCCACGATGACGACTCACAAGGTCCGGTCTCCGGCTGCGGCCAGTGTCACACGAGTGCATCGAAATTCGAGGCAACTCCAATTTTCGCACGCGGCCGGCTCTACCTCAGCACTCCGCTCAACCGCGTGCTGGCGTTGGACCCGGGGACCGGCGAGGAGCTATGGCGTCACGATCCCGCGATTCGCATGGATCTGGAACGCAACGAGGGCTTCGTTTCGCGCGGCGTTTCGTACTGGCAGGACGCGGCCCGGCCGGATGCGACGTGTGGCGCGCGCATCTTCATGGGCACGATCGATGCCCGGCTGATTGCACTCGATGCCGGGACCGGCGCGTTGTGTGCGGGCTTCGGCGAAGACGGGACCGTACGTCTTGACCGCGACGTCGGTCGGGTTCAGGAGGGCCAGTACGGCGTGACATCGCCGCCCGCCATCGCGGGCGACGTGATCGTCGTGGGTTCCTCGATGGGCGACAACCGTCGCGTCGACATGGAACGCGGCACGGTGCGCGGCTACGATGCGCGCACGGGCGCCCTGCGCTGGACGTTCGATCCGATACCACGCGATTCGACACACGGCACATGGGCCGAGTGGACGCCTGATGCGGCGGCGAAGACCGGCGCCGCAAATGCATGGGCACCGATCTCGGCGGATATCGAGCGCAACCTCGTGTTCGTGCCGACCGGCAGCGCAGCGCCGGACTTCTACGGCGGCGAGCGACCGGGCGACAATCGGTATGCGAACTCGGTCGTCGCGCTGCGTGCGTCGACCGGTGAAGTCGTGTGGCACTTCCAGGTCGTGCATCACGATCTGTGGGATTACGACGTCGCGTCGCAGCCATCCCTGATAACCGTGCCGCGGGACGGCGAGGCCGTGCCTGCCGTCGCGGTCGCGACCAAGACGGGATTCCTGTTCGTGCTCGATCGCGAAACCGGCGAGCCACTGTTCCCCGTCGAAGAACGGCCCGTACCGCCGAGCACAGTGCCGGGCGAGCAGGCGTCACCGACGCAGCCGTTCCCGATCAGGCCGGCGCCGCTGCACCCGATGGGCATGACGCTCGACGATGTCTGGGGTGCGACGCCCGAGGACCTGGCATCGTGCCGTGACCTCGTCGCATCGCTCCGCAACGAGGGCATCTTCACGCCGCCCAGTCTGGAAGGCACGCTCATGTTCCCCGGCTTCGGCGGCGGCGTGAACTGGGGCGGGCTGGCATGGGACCGCGCACACGATCGCGTCATTGTCAACGTTCTCCGCCTTGCCACGTGGGTCCGACTTCAGCCGCGCTCGGCGCCCGATCGGGGCAACCAGATCGGCACGCCGTATCACATGACGCGTGCGCCGCTTCTCTCGCAGCAGTCCATGCCGTGCACGAAGCCGCCATGGGGGACGCTCATGGCGATCGACGTGAGCACCGGCGACATCGTGTGGGAGCGGCCGTTTGGCAGTATCCCGGCACTGGCCGGCGTGCCTGAGAGCGAGACATGGGGTTCCGCGAGCTTCGGCGGCCCGATCGTCACGGGCGGCGGAATCGTCTTCATTGCCGCGGCGCAGGATGAGCTGCTGCGTGCGTACGACGTCGATACGGGCATCGAGTTGTGGAGCGCGCAGCTGCCGGCGGGCGGCCAGGCCACGCCGATGACGTACGAGTTCGACGGCCGGCAGTATGTCGTGATCGCAGCCGGCGGCCACGGCAATCTCGGCACCACTCTCGGCGATCATGTCATCGCGTACGCCCTGCCGCAGCTCGCGCGTTGAGCCTCAGCCGCGCAACTCGCGCAGCCACGCGCCGAGCGCCGTCTCGAAGTAACGAGGGCTGAAGAGCGTCCACTCGCCGAGCGATTCCGGAATGCGGTACGAGGTGGCCGCGGTCGCTGCATCGTCGCCCCGTTCGTGCGCTCGCCTCGCCGCCGCTTCGACGTCGTCGAGCAGCGCGATGTAATTGCGCAGGTCCGCTCGATCTGCGAGCGGGCCGTGGCCGGGGACGCAGGCTGTCGTACGATCGCGCACGAGCGCGCGCACGCTGGTGGAGAGCAGCGATGGTGTGGCATCGACGTAATTCGGGAACATCCGGTTCCACACGAGGTCGCCACAGAACACGATCGATGGCTCCTCGATCTCGATGGTCAGGTCGCTCGCGGTGTGACCGGTGCGCGGCACAACGTCGACAACGCGGTCGCCGAGGTCGATCCGTGTCGGCGCCGCAGGCGAGAGGATGGTCAACCCGTCGAGCAGGCCTGACCTGACCGGATCCGAAGCATCCGGTCGCCGTCCATCCTGCTGCTGAACGAGGTCGCGCGTCTGCTGTGTCGCGCGGATCTCCGGCGTCGCATCGTCGTTCACGTATCCGGCAAGGCCGCCGGTGTGATCGCCATGGAAGTGGGTGAGGATGGCGATGTCGGGCCACCGACCGGTCAGTGTGCGGGCCTGCTGGGCGAGCCATGTCGCGCCTTCGGGCCGCGCGAACGCCTCGATGACGAGCGTAGCCGAACGGCCCTGCACGATACCGCCATTACACAGGGTCGTCCGGTCCTCGACCGGTGTGGATATGAGCGCCCAGATGCCACTCGCCAGGCGTTCGAGCCGGCCCCACGGTTCCTGTGCGACGACCGGCCCCGATGGTGCCGCAAACACGCGGCGGGCGCTTCGCGGCGAGAACGCCGCCATTGTGAAGATGTGAGCAAGACAGGTGCTCGTATCGCGCACGAAAGCGCGCCGGCCGGAGTTCATGCGTCGAGACATGACGGGTTTCGGGTGACCGTGATCGAAATGGAATCGGACCCCATTCTACAAGGCTTGCCTGGCCGGCGCAAATGCCCTACGCTCAAACCGCAGGTTCTCACCGCGCCAACCAGGGATCCACCGCCGGAGGCTGATCCTCATGAAATCTTCGATTCGCTTGCCGACCGTAACAGTGTATCATGCGATCCACTCGGCATCCCAGCCGCCGCCCCGCTTGCGGAGCCGCGCGGTGTCCATCGCCGTCTACGCGGCGCTCCTCGCGATCACTCCGGTCGCAGCCCAGATCACGCCACCCGCGCAGCGCATGCAGATGTACGAGCAGCACGTCCGGATGGCGCAGCGTTCGCAGCTCGCGAGCCTGCCATGGCAGCACCTCGGACCGACGAACATCAGCGGCCGCTCGACGGATGTAGCGGTCGTGACACCGAAAGGCCTGAGTTACACGATCTACGCGGCATACGCGTCCGGCGGTGTGTGGAAGACGGTGAATGAGGGTGTCACGTGGGAGCCCGTGTTCGAACACGGTATCTCGACATCGATCGGCGACATTGCGATCGCACCATCGAACCCTGATATCGTGTGGATCGGCACCGGCGAGGCGAACATCTTCCGCAGCTCGATGGCAGGCGGCGGCATCTACAAGTCGACGGACGCAGGCGAGACGTGGTCACACATGGGGCTCACGGGGACGCACACGATCGCGCGCATCATCGTACACCCGACGAATCCGGACATCGCATGGGTCGCGGCCTCCGGTCACGAGTGGACGGACAACGAAGAGCGCGGCGTCTTCAAGACGACGAACGGCGGGCAGTCGTGGGAAAAGGTGCTCTACATCAACGCGCTGACCGGCGCCATCGATCTCGTGATCGATCCGGGCGAACCGGGCACACTGTACGCGGCGACGTGGCAACGCAGGCGCAGGAAGTGGAACGATCCGCGCACAGAAGCCGGCTACACCGGCAGCGGTATTCATAAGAGCACAGACGGCGGGCGCACCTGGCAGCAGATCAATAACGGTCTGCCCGATGCTGCACAGCGCGGCCGCATCGGCATCGATGTCGCGCGGTCGAATCCGAATGTGCTGTATGCGTTCCTTGACAGCTACGAGATCGCGCGCGAGCCGGAGGCCGGCCAGACCGACGCGTACGGCCGCCCAGCCGGTCCGGTCATCCGTGGCGCAACCGTCTGGCGTTCCGATGACAGGGGCGGAACCTGGCGCCAGGTCAGCCAGAACGACCGTTACATGGAAGGCGCATCCGGGACGTACGGCTGGGTCTTCGGCCAGCTGCGCGTCGATCCGGACGATGAGGACAAGGTCTTCTTCCTCGGCCTCGGCCTGAACGTGTCGGAGGATGGCGGCCGCTCGTGGCGCCGCCTCACGGGCATGCACGGAGATCATCACGCACTCTGGATCGATCCCGCCAACTCGAATTACATGGTCAACGGCAATGACGGCGGCGTCTACATCTCGTACGACAACGGCGAGAACTGGCGCTTCATCGTCGATGTCGGCGCGGTGCAGTTCTTCAACGTCGCATACGATATGGCGCAGCCGTTCCACGTGTACGGCTCGATCCAGGATCACGGCAGCCGGCGGGGTGTCGTGGACCTCTCACGCGGCCGCGACAACATTCCCGCCGTCGACTGGGAGGGCGCGCCGGGCGGCGAAGGCAGCAACCAGGCCATCGACCCGACGAATCCCGACATCGTCTACTCGGCCGGCTTCTACGGCAACATCTCGCGCTCCAACCTGGCCGACACGACAGCGGAGAACATCACGCCGCAGCCCGCCGAGGGTGCGCTGGCGTTCCGTGGGCAGTGGCTTGCGCCGTTCATCCTGTCGCCGCACAACCCCAACGTGTTGTATCACGGGTTCGAAGTCCTGCACCGTTCGATGGATCGCGGTGAGACCTGGGAGCGGATCAGCGCCGACCTCACGCGCAACGTCGAGGCCGAACTGGGCGACATTCCGTACCAGACCATCTATTCGATCTCGGAATCGCCGCTCCGCTTCGGGCTCATCTACGCCGGCACCGATGACGGACGCACGCACGTAACACGGGATGCCGGGACGACATGGACGCAGATCGCGACCGACCTGCCAGCCGGCAAGTTCATTGCAGAACTCGTCGCGTCACGCTACGCGGAAGGCACCGTGTACATGGTGCAGAACGGCAAGCGGGATGATGATTTCACACCGTACATCTGGAAGTCAACCGACTACGGGCAGTCATGGTCGAGCATCGCACAGGGCATTCCATCCGGCCCGGTCAATGTACTCAAGGAGGATCCGAAGAATCCGAACCTCCTCTACGCCGGCACAGACATCAGCGCGTACGCATCGCTCGATGGCGGGCGCACCTGGAACGTGCTCGCGACCGGTCTGCCCAGCACGTTCGTGCAGGACATCGTGATTCACCCGCGCGACGACATCATGGTCGCCGCCACACACGGCCGCGGCATGTATGCGATGGATGTACGGCCTCTCCAGGCGCTCACCACGGACATCGTCGAGAACAGCGCAGTGCATGTGATCGCGCCTGCGCCCGCGCAACTGCCAGCCGGTCGTGGCGGACGCGGCGGATCCGGTGGCGGTGGTGTGCGTGGAAGCACCGTATACTACTGGTTGAAGGCAGCGGGCCCCGTCACGATCGAGGTGAAGCAGGCCAGCGGCCAGGTTGTTGCACAACTCGATGGAACGGGCAATGCCGGTCTCAATCGCGCAACGTGGAACCTTGCGCGTCCCGGTGGCCCGCCGCCCGGCCAGGGCGGCCGTGGCGGGCAGGGGCGTAACGCGTTCGTCGAACCGGGCGTATACACCATCGATGTCAAGCAGGGCAGCGATTCGGGCTCGGCCCTGGTGCAGGTCAGTCGTTGAAGACCCTGCTGACCACCTTCACGTTTCTGTTCGTCGCGTGCTCGAGCGAAGCCGCGCGGCCGAACCTCGTGGAAACACGAGACAGTGCCGGTGTCCGGATCGTCGAGAACCGGGCGCCGGCCGAAGATCACGTCGCGCGACTTGGTGAGCCGTCGCTCCGGCTCACAGGCGCGGAACACGGCGCTGAACCGTACTTCCGTGTTACCGACGTGGCCGCGCTCGCTGATGGCGGTTTCGTTGTCGCCGTAAACGGACTCGGCGAGCTTCGCTTTCACAATGCGGACGGTTCGCTGCGCGCGGTGTCGGGCCGGAGCGGTTCAGGCCCGGGAGAGTTCGGCTATCTGTCGTGGCTGGAGCCGTGGCACGGGGATTCGGTCCTTGCCTATGACCCACGGCTGCAACGTTTGAGCGTCTGGACCGCGGCAGGCGAGCGGGGCCGGGATGTCGAGCTCGAGTTGCCAGCCGGGCTGCCCGAGGGCCGGATCCTGGCGTATACGGGACCTGCGCTCTACGGTGTGTTCGCGGATGGCACATTCCTTTCCGCGCCTCCAGTGGCGTTGCTCGCGCACGGCGGGGAGGGCATGCGCACCGCCGTGCTCCCACTGATGCGGCACGGCGCATCCGTTGAACTCGACACTCTGCTTGTGGTCGCCGGATTCGACTATTACGAACTGGCGAACCCGGCCGCCCGGCCGCCGATGGGCGAAGTCGGATACGCTCGCGGTCTGTCGCAAGCGATCGGCGTGGACCGTTTTATTATCTCAGAGAATCGTTCGAATCGCATCGATGTGTACTCGCCCGATGGCACGATGCTCCGTTCGATCCGCGTGCTCCGCGCCCTCGATCCGGTGACGGCGGCGTTGCGCGCGGCGTTCACGGCGGAGCACGAGGAGCCGGATGCCAGAGAACCGCCGATCCCGGCCATCTTTCCTGATTCGATGCCCGTCTGGCAGACGTTGCTGCTGGATGGTCGGGGCAGCATCTGGGCAGGGCGTTATCCCGTTGCGGATGCAGTGTCGCGACATTGGGAGGTGTTCAGCGAGGATGGCGTCCTCGAGGGCGTGCTCGAGATGCCGGCTTCCTTCAGGCCGATGGCTGTGCGAGACGGAATACTGTACGGCGTATCAAGAGATTCGCTGGATATCGAGTATATCGAGGTGCACTCGGTCCCGGAGTCACTCAGGTAAGCGGTCTGTACACTGTCGATAGCGCCGTGCCTGTGGCTCAGCGCGATTGCGGCGGTTGCTCCTGCGTCGAACGAGCGTGATCAGCGCACGATGATGTCTGCGATAACGTCGCCCTCGAGAAGCCGGTCTACGACGTCCATCCCGCGCACGACCTCGCCGAACACGGTGTAGTCGTGATCGAGCCGCACGTTGTCGATGAGGTTCACGTAGATCTGGGCATCGCCGGTATCACGGCCCCGTGTGGACAATCCGACCGTGCCTCGCCAGTTCGCACGAATGACGAGTTCGTCACGCGTGAATGGGCCATCGCCGGAATACTCGTTGGCGTTCGGGCTGCCGCCCTGGATGACGAAGTTCGGTGCAATGCGGTGGAACGTCAGGCCATCGAAGTGGCCATCGCGGGCGAGGCGAGCGAAGCGGGCGGCATTCGTCGGTGCATCGAACGGACGCAATGTGATCTCGATGGTGTCGCCGCTCGCCATGACGAGAAGGACGCGGCTGCTGGCGAGCTGTTCAAGTTCAGCGATCGCCGGTAGCGGCAAACGCGTCGGCGTCACGAGATCGGCTGTGGTGGGCGTACCGGTCCACGTACCGAGGATTTCGGCGGTCCGTGTGGCGACTGCGGGATCGATATCGCGGCGGTACGGTCTGATTGCGTTTACATCCGATGAATCCCCGAGTTCGGCGATGCGTTCGAGTAGAGCCATGCGAGCGTCGCGTTCCGTCAGGCGGCCGCGCTCCGTGAAACGCTCGAGCGCGGCGAGAAGCGCGTCCAGCGCGCCGGTGTGAGTGCTCTGCTCGAGTGCACCGGCCGCGGTCTGTATGAGCTGGCTGTCGTCCTGTTCGAGTTGTGCGATGTAAATCGAGTCTGCGCCGTGGCCGCGCAAACTCGCGAGGCCTGTGATCGCGGCGGTACGAACGTTCGGGTGTACATCATTCGCCAACAGGCCGAGCAGCGTCTCGTCCTGGAGGCGCGTTGCGGCCTGTGCCGCCCAGGCACGCACGAAGAAGCTGGGGTGCGAGACGAAAGCGTCGATTCGTGCACTGGCGCGATCCGCATCGAGGGCCGACAGGCCGACAATTGCGTGCGCGGCGTCGTGCCAGCCGATGATCGTGTCCGGCAGAGTGCCAGCCACGGAATCGAGCCATGCCACGGTTTCCGGTCCCGTGCAGTGGGCGGGCGCCAGGTCTATGGCGAGGAGCCGGACGTGCGGAGCCGGGTCGGTCAGACCTGCGCGAACGGCAGGGCAACCGGCGGCGCCGGCCGCGAGGCGCGTATGTGCGCGGAGTGCATCGTAGCGCACGGTGGGCGACGAATCGGCAAGCGCACGAGTGATGAGCGCATCGCGTGCGGGATCGCGCAGGACACCAAGCGCGGCTGCGGCCTCGCGGCGAACCCACGGATCGGCATCTGCAACCACAGTCTCGAAATCCTGCCTCGTGGCGGCGCCGGAAGCGAAAAGCGCAGCGGCGGCAACGGTCCGGATTCGCTTCATTGTGGTTGCCAGCGAGTCCGATCCTGGAGCGGTCGAGCGGCCGTACGTCAGCAACGAACGAAGCGCAGAGATTGCGGGATCCGGCATGGAATCGCGTGCAGCCGTCTGTCTCGTCAGGAAGAAATAGCCGCGGGCGGATCCGAGGTGGGCATCGATCGCCTCGATGCCACCGGTTGTTGCTATCGTGGTGATCGTCACAACCGTTTCACGCACGGCCGCTGCGTTGGCGTTCGGCAGACGGCCGAGTGTTTCGGCGATGACGCCGCGCACGTACGCATCCGATTCGGTGCTGGCTCGTTCGTGCAGCGCAGGTCGCACGAGATCCGCGGAACCGCTGCGGACTGCCTGACCGAGCGCGTTCGCGGCTTCGGCCCGGACTGTGGCATCCGTGTCATCGAGCAGCAGCAGGATGTCAGGTACCAGTGCAGTCTGCTCGAGGCGCCCGAATGCGCGGACCGCGATACGTCGCAGGGCGGGATCCGCACTCTGTGCGCCCTCGAGCAGCGGCGTCAATCGACTGCGCGTGCGGCCGCGCTCGTCCTCCGCGGCGAGCATGCGCTCGAAGAGTGCGGCATCCTGCACGCGGCCGGTCGCGGGCGAGGATTCACCACACGCGCCGGCCAGGAGAACGGCCAGAAGAGCGCGGCCACGGGTATGGAAACGCGGTCGGCTGGCTGGCAATATCGAGCATTGTCGGATCACCATGGGAGCAGGATGCGTCGAAACGTGGCGTGGCGAAAGGCCGGCTGAGGTCGATTCGACACCTGCGTGAACGCTTCAGGAGTCAGCGGGGGTGAACGAGCCGTTCCGCCCGCGCTCCGTCCGGATGAAGGTTCGGCGGCAGACGCCATTCGCGGCGTGATGGGTTGTCGCCATCCCCGAAGACCGCCATCCTGTCTCGCGCCTCGTCAGTTGTGCATGTGTGGCAGTCAGCGGGAGGGAATGGGCGATGACAGACCGTGAGGTTGCGAACCGGGTTTCCGTTTCGGTTCCAACAGCGCAGGCCGGGCCAGACGCAGAGGCGCTCAGTGCCGAACTCGCATCCGAGTTCCGGTCGCTCGGACACCGCGTCGTCGACTGGCTGGCCGATTACCTCGAGGGGATCGAGGACGAACGGATCTCGCCGTCGCCATCGCCAGCCTCGATAGCGAAGCGTTTCGAAGGCGGAATGCCGGAGGGTGAAACGCCAGCCGGTTCCGTGTTCGATCGCCTGATCGAGGACTTCGCGCCCCATACGACGCACACGGGACACCCCGGCTACATGGGCCTGATCACGCCATCCGCTTTGCCCATCGGCGCGATCGGCGATCTCATTGCATCCGTCCTCAATCAGAACATCGGCGCATACACGATCGGGCCGGGCGGCGTATTCATGGAGCGGCAGGTCGTGCGCTGGCTCTGCGACCGGATTGGCTACGGACCTGCTGCGGGCGGCAACCTGACGAGTGGCGGGATGATGGCCAACTTCATCGCGCTGAAGCTGGCGCGGGACTTCGCTTCAGGCGATCACGCGCAGGAAACAGGCGTGCAGGGGGCATGGACCGCGTACGTCTCGGAGGAACGACACGTTTCGCTCGACAAGGCTGGCGACGCCGTGGGCATCGGACGCGACGGCGTGCGCATCGTACCCGCTGATGAATCGTACCGCATCCGTATCCCCGCGCTGGAAGAAATGATCGCACATGATCGTGCACGCGGTGTGCGGCCGATGTGCATCCTCGGAATGGGTGGGACAACGAACATCGGTGCAGTCGATGACCTCACGTCGCTTCGCCGGATCGCTGACCGCGAACGCGCGTGGTTCCACGTCGACGCAGCGTACGGCGGCGGCATGCTCCTTTCCCAAGAGAACCCCGGTCTGCTGGCGGCGATCGAAACGGCAGACTCGGTTGCGATCGATCCGCACAAGTGGTTCTTCGCGCCGCTCGATGCCGGTGCGATCCTCGTGAAGGACGAACGGCGGCTGACCAGGTCCTTCGGGCTCGCGCCCAGTTACCTCACGGACCCGCTCGATCCCGAGGGGGCTCGCTACCAGTACTACGTGCACGGCTTCGAACAGTCGCGGCGCCTGCGCGCACTCAAGGTCTGGATGATACTTCAGCGTTATGGAGCCGACCGTATCGGCGAATGGGTGGACGCCAATGTCGCGCACGCTCGCCGCCTCTGGGCATTGTGCGAGGAGAGCGATGATTTCGAAGCGGCCGCCGAGCCGCGCATGTCCGCCATCTGCATTCGCTACGTGGCCGGTCCGCTGGACGACGAACGGCGCACGCGGCTGCACCACGTGGTTGCGCGCCGCATCGAAGAAGACGGCCAGTTCTGGATCTCGACAGCCGTGCTCAAAGGCCGGACATGGTTCCGCATCTGCCCTGTCAACGTGCGCACGCGACTCGAGCACATGGACGCGCTCATGGATTCGCTGCGAGCGCTGTGTCGCGAACAGGCGCGCGAGTAGAGGCTCGCGCCTCCTCTGATGTGGATCCGTCAGGGGCGCCGGAGCGACTGGCCGCAACGGCCGGGTCAGCGCCGCTGGCCCGCCCGCTGGACCGTTCACCGATACCCGGCGTCGCGGAAGTGAACGGGCGGACCGGGAACACCGAGCCGGAACTGGGCGTTCAATGACGGACCCCGGAAAGGGGCCCGTGACAGGACGGGTCCGGTCGGGAGCATCGCATGGAGATCAAAGCAATGGATCGCGAGACCGCAACACTTGCCGGTGGTTGTTTCTGGTGCCTCGAAGCCGCCTTCGATACGCTGCGCGGCGTCGAGTCCGTGGTTTCCGGGTACACGGGCGGGCACGTGGCGAATCCGAGTTATCGCGAGGTGTGCACGGGGAACACCGGTCACGCCGAAGCGGTGCGCATCACGTTCGATCCGGGCGTGATTTCGTATCGCGATCTGCTCAACGTCTTCTTCACGATTCACGATCCGACGACACTGAATCGGCAGGGTGGCGATGCCGGGACGCAGTACCGTTCCGCGATCTTCCATGAGTCCGAAGAGCAGAAGCAGGCAGCGGAACAGGTCATCAAGGATCTTGCCGCTGTCTGGGACGACCCTATCGTGACGGAAGTTGTACCTCTGGGCACGTTCTACCGGGCGGAGAACCATCATCAGCAGTACTTCGAGAACAACCCGAACCAACCGTACTGCCGCGCCGTCGTGGCGCCTAAAGTTGCGAAGGTCCGGAAGCAGTTTCTGGAGAAGCTACGCGCCTGAGATGGAGTGATCTGATGCCATTGTATGAGTATACGTGCTCTGCCTGCGCCGAGACGTTCGAAGTGCGCCGTCCGGCAGCAGAGCGAAGGGAACCGCACGAATGCCCGTCGTGCGGCCGGTCCACAGCTGTGCTCCAGATGTCGTCGCCAGCGGTTCTCCGTGCGCGTCAGATGCAGACGATGGGCACATGCCCGACCACGGGTAGAGCGTGCGGCTGCGCTCACGCGATTCGCGACTGATCTCGACCGCTCCGTACGACGCGTTCACGACGTGTCGCACGCCGGTCGTCGTGCAGTGCGCGTCCGGTGTCGCTCATCGTACGTGGCCTGACGCGTTCGCAATAGCGCTCGCCGTGGTTGTGACTCTACCTGCGTGCAGCGATGCAGTCCCACGTGAATTGCTGCCGGCGGTCGACTCGGCCGCTCTACTCGTCCCGGCTCGTGTCGAGGAGCTGTTCGTCGCGCGCGCGGACAGCCAATCGGATCTCAGTGGCCTCGCCTCGTGGGCGGTCGACGGCAGCCAGCAATGGTTGCTGACAACCGCTCCCGCCAGCAACAGCATCCAGGTGCGCCGGGAATCGGACGGCTCACTCGTGAGCGAGTACCGCCGCACCGGACGTGGTGCTGGCGCATTGCGGGAACCCGTGAGCCTCGCCGTCGTCGATTCGTTTGCGTTCGTGGTCGAACGAGGCAACCACCGCGTGCAGGCGTTCCGATTGCCGGGCTTCGAAAGTGCGGGAAGTTTCGGAGCGGAGGAACTCATCGCACCGCAGTGGATCGCCATGGTTCAACAGGGCGATGCAATCGATCTGTATGTGAGCGATCGCGAGGATGCTGGAGTGGAAGGCGCGCCGCCCGGTGCGTTGATCCGACTCTTCCGGGTCACACGTCTGGGAGACCGCTTCCAGGCTGGACTCATGCGGTCGTTCGGGACCGATGCCGGACTTGGCGATGTCGCCGCCATCGCAATCGATTCCGTGCACGATCGAGTGCTGGTCGCGGATCGCAACGTGGGCGTGGTGGCGTTTTCGCTGGCAGGCGATGCGGTCGGCATGTCGATTCCTGCCAACGTGTTCGCTGGCGCACCAACGGCGCTGGCGCTGCATCGCTGCGGCCGCGATGCGGGCCACTGGCTGGTTACGGACACGGCCCACAGCTTCCACGTGTTCGACCGCGCTACGCTGGTGCCTGCGACGCGGTTCTGGGGGCGGACACTGTCGCCAACCGCGGATATTCTGGTGATTCCGGGAGCGCAACCAGACGGGTCGATTCTGATCTCCATTCATGCTCGTCACAGCATCGGCGCACTTGCGTGGTCCGCGATCGCGGATTCGATCCCCGCACTTCGATCGTGTGAAGCCGGATTACCGGCCGTGTAGCCGGATATTCCGCGACGACCGAAGTGGTCAGCTCACGGGACGTGTCATCGGCTGGATCTTCACTGCCCACAGCCCGCTGTTCGTATCCGCGAGAAAGATATTGCCCTTGTACGGGATCGCGCTCCACACCATGGGTGAGTTGGCGACGTAGCCTTCCGGGTCGAACGGCTTGAAGACGGCGATCTCACGGCCCTGCGTGAACAGGTTGCCCATCAGTTCGCCGGAGACATCGACGACGCGCAGCCCGCCTTCGTAGTAACCCTGGTACAGCTTGTCGTCCTCGACCCAGATGTTGTGAGTGCCGTATTCCGTCACTTCATAGCGCGCGACCATCTGCGCATTGAGCGGGTTGGTGAAATCGAAGATCTGGATGTATCCCTGCGTTACAAGCGGAGCGCCACCCTGCTTCGTAATGGGATCATATCGTTCTGCGTAGCTGCCGCCGGTGTGCCGGCCCGACCATGCACCGGGCGGGCCTTCCATGGCCAGGCCGGCGCGCGTCATGATTTCGTCGCCGACGAAGAGGTACGTTTTTCCCGTGCTCTGCTGATGGTAAGGAAAGACGGCATGTGCGGACCCGGTCGGCGTCACGAAACTGGTGACGTGGACCGGCTTCTCGATCGAGCCGCCCCACTTGCCGTTGCCGATGTCGACCACGACCACGCCCGTCCCCCATTCGGCCGAGTAGGCCAGCCCATCGTGGACCCACACATCGTGGATGCGTGAGTCCGGGTGATTGTATTCGCTGACATACTTCGGGGCGTAGATGTCGCGCACATCGATGATGACGTACTTGTCACCGCCCGAGACGGCGAAGAGGTAATCGTCTGTTGCGTAGGCATTGTGAACGCCGCCGGTCAGCTCGTTTTCGAACACGGACGCGATCTTCGGGTGGGCCGGCGAGGCGAGGTCGAGGATGACGATGCCGTTGCGGCGATTGGATGCGCCCTCGCGGGTCATGATCCCGTAACGGCCGTCGGGCGAGACCTTCACATCGTTGACCGTGCGCGCGTCGACCTGAATCGAATCGGTTTTTACGATGTTGGATGGATCGGTGATGTCCCAGACGAAGGCGTGGCCGCCGGCGACTTTGGTTCCGGTCAGGGCGTAGTCGCGGCCGTCGAGTCCCTGGAAGGGCCAGAGATCGGTGGTGCGGAAGCGGCTCGTCGAGCCCATTCCCAGCACGTTCAGCTTCTGAACTGCGCCGCGTTCGGTGACGCGGAACGTACGGCGAGCAGTGAGCGGACCGGCGGATGCGATGACAGTGTGGATGCCGGGGACATCGGCGACGAACCGGCCATCGCGCACCTGGCCCGGCGCGCTGGCGCCAGCGTGCGTGAACTCGGCCTGCTCCCAGACGGTTGCCCACGTGACCGGCACGTCTGCAACGGTGCGGCCGCTCGGATCCGTGGCGATGGCGGTGAGCGTCTGGACGTCGCCGGTCCGGAACGTCTCTGACCCGCCACGGATCTCGATTCGCGTTGCAGGCAGGGCAGCGACCTCGTACTGAATGGAAGTCCGGGCACCATCGAGCTGCGCCGAGATGGTGGCCGTTCCGGGTGCGAGCGCGGTCACGTTGCCGAAGTTGTCTACGGTCGCGATGGCTGGAGCCGAACTCGACCACTCGACTTCGGGGTTGGGCCGTTCCGACCCGTCCTCGTGGTAAGCGCGGGCCGTGTGACCGATGGTCGTGCCGGTGTAGGGCCGGCCAGCATCCCTGTCGATCTCGATGCGGCTGGCGGCCGGCCAATCGACGCGCACCGGGATGCGGAGCTCGATCGGCCGTGCGGTCGAACCGGCCGGCAGGACGAGCGTTGCAATGACCTCGTGTTCGCCGGCCGCGACTGCGGTGAGCTGTCCATCCTCGTAACGCATCGTGCGGCGAGGCGCGACCACGCGAACCGGCGCATCAACCGGCTGGCCGGCGGCGTCGAGGGCGACGACCGTGAGTGAAGCCGATTCGCCGACACGCAACGACAGCGTTGCGGGCCGTGCCTCGAGCCGGCTGACCCGCTCGGCGTTCGTCACGTCCTGGGCGATCACTCCACTCGCCAGCGCCGCAAGCATGAGAAACGCGCTCAGGGTCGGAATCGGATGGGCAGGCATCGCAGATCTCCCGGGCGGATGTGGCCGGATCGGTCAGGAATATACGCACTTGACCCGGTCGAGCGAACCGGCAGGCGTTGCGCCGGCGTGTCGGATCCTGCATGATTCGGCCTTCTCTCCGGTTTCCGTCAGGGATGGGCACGCGTTGGAGCCGCGGGCGGGAGGCTTCCCGGCCGGCAGTTCCGGCGGGCCGCGGGCGGTGACAGGCATCGATCGTGGAGTCGATGACACAACGGGAGCACGACGTCACGCAGGCCCTGATCGGCGCCGCAGCCGGGAACAAGGAAGCCGCCGACATCCTCTGGCAGCTCACCTATGAGGAACTCCATCGCATCGCACAGCGGCATCTGCTGAGGGAGCGGCCGGATCACACGCTCTCGGCTACGGCGCTCGTACACGAAGCGTACATCCGGCTGGTCGACCAGGATCGCATCGAGTGGCAGAACCGCGCGCACTTCTTCTCCGTCGCATCGCAGGTGTGCCGCCGCATCCTGGTTGATTACGCGCGCAAGCGGCATGCGCAGAAACGCGGATCCGCTCCGGCGAAGGTGACGCTCGAGGACAATCTCGTGTCCGTCGACAACCAGACGGAGGAGATCCTTGCCCTGAACGAAGCCCTCGATCACCTCGCCGCGCTCGATGAGCGGCTTGCGAAGCTCGTCGAGTGCCGTTACTTCGGCGGGCTTTCGGAACAGGAGACGGCCGAAGCGCTTGGCGTTTCCGAACGGACCGTTCGCCGTGACTGGGTCAAGGCAAAGGGCTGGCTCTATCAGTTTTTGAACGCCGAAGGCAACGGCGGAGACAGTCCCGAAGACACCAGTCCTGCCTGACCGCCGCGCGCGACGCCGGATTCACCGACCAGGTCGTCCATGCCCATCGATCCCGAACGCTGGCGCGTCATCAATCACCTCCTCGACGGTGCGCTCGATCTCTCGCCCGATGAACGCGTGCGTCATCTCGACAACGAGTGCGGCGAGGACGTCGAGTTGCGCCGTGAAGTCGAGGCGCTGATCGATTCCTGTGAACGGGCCGGCAACCTGTTCGAGGAAGGACCTGCGCTCGTAGCCCAGGAGATGTTCACCGATTCACGCGATGAGTGGGCGCGAGTCGCACCGGGCGAGGTCATCGGCCACTGGCGTATCGTGGGCGAACTCGGACGCGGCGGCATGGGCGCCGTATTCCTCGCCGAACGCGCTGATGGCGCTTTCGAGAAACAGGCCGCGCTCAAGATCGTGAAGCGCGGCATGGACACGGACGAGATTCTGCGCCGCTTCGAACAGGAACGCCAGATTCTCGCACGGCTCGAACACCCCAATATCGCCGGCCTGTTCGATGGCGGCGCCACGGATGACGGGCAACTTCCCTACTTCGTGATGGAGCTTGCCCAGGGTGACCCCATCGATGTGTACTGCGATGCGCACGCCCTGTCGGTTCGCGAGAGACTCGAGATGTTCCGTACGGTTTGCGATGCGGTTCAGTATGCGCACCGCAATCTGGTCGTGCACCGCGACCTCAAGCCGGGCAACATCCTCGTCGTCGATGGCCAGGTCAAGCTGCTCGACTTCGGCATTTCGAAGCTGCTGTCGACGGACGGCGCAAGCGTCGCCGGCGGACTGACGCAGGCGTACACGCATCGTCTGACGCCGCAGTACGCGGCTCCGGAACAGGTTCTCGGCCAGGCGACGACGACGGCGACCGACGTGTATTCGCTCGGGGTCATTCTTTACGAGCTTCTGTGCGGGCATCCACCGTATACGATCCCGGCAACGTCGCTGGCGCAAGTCGAACGCGTCGTGTGTCACGAGATCCCACGCGCACCGAGCACGACACTCGCTCGGAATGGCGCCGGCGCGGACGCCATAGCGAGCGAGCGCTCGACGCCACGGACTTCGCTGATCACGCAGTTGCATGGCGATCTCGATGCAATCTGCCTCAAGGCGCTGCGCAAGGAGGCCGACCAGCGGTACGATTCCGTAGCCGCTCTCGCGGCGGACATCGAACGGCACCTGTCGGGCATTCCGGTCCACGCGCGGCCGCAAACGCGCCGTTATCGCATCCAGAAGTTCGTGAAGCGGAACCGCGGGCTGGTCGGACTGACCGCCGGTGTCGTTGCCGCGCTCGTGATCGGTCTCGTGGCTACACTCTGGCAGGCGGGCGTTGCCGAGCGACAGCGGGGGCTCGCCGAATTGGAAGCGGAGCGAGCCAGTGCCGCTCGTGACTACCTCATCAACGTCTTCGCCGAACTCGACCCCGATCAGCTTCAGGGACGGTCCGAGTTCACGGCCTCGGAAATCGTCGAGTTCGGGTTCGACAACCTGAATTCACTCCGTACGCAGCCCGCGATCCAGGCCAGCGTGATGAATGCGCTTGCGCAGATCGTGTTCAACGTCGGGCAGCGCGAGCGCGGCGACTCGTTGTTCCGCGCAGCTTATGAGATCCTCGGCGGCGAGGAGAACAATCCTGACCTCGCCATCAGCATGATGGGCATTGGCGAAGCGTGGCGCTTGAAACTGGAGTACGATTCCGCGGAAATATGGTTCCGTCGCGCGCAGGATGTGCGGCGAGGGACAGGCGATCCTCGCATCGCGGAAACCGATCAGGCCCTTGCGTTCGCTCTCTACAATGTCGCCGGCGCGCCGGGCACCGACAGCATACGTGCGGTTGCGCTGCTCGAGGAAGCCGAACAACTGGGGCTCGAAGTCATTCGCATGGATAACGTTTCGCCGCAGGTCTGGATTCGCGCCATGCAGGGCCTTGGCGACGTGGCGTTACAGACGGGCCGGCCGGATACCGCGGCTGCACGGTATCGGCGCGCGCTCGAACGAGGTCAGCGCGATCTCAATTACAATCACCCCGACAATGGTCGTACGAAGTGGGGTCTGGCAAAGGCGCTCGACCAGATCGGTGACGCAGCCGGCGCCGAGAACGAGTACAGGGAAGCGCTCGATATCATGAATGTCGTATACGGGCAGCGCCATCAGGAGACCGCTCTCGCGCACTACAATCTCGCCCGCTTCCTGGACGCCACAGGCCGGCCTGGCGAAGCAGCGCCGCACTATCGCCAGGCAACGGAAATCGCCGCGAACGCGGGACAGGAACTCCATCTCTGGAACGCGCTGTCATGGATGGGGATGACCAACGCCTGGGTCAATCAGGGGAACGTGAATGAAGCGGTCCAGGCACTGGATGAAGCTGCGCGCATCCTTCGCGCCGTGTCCGGGGGCGATGAAGCCACCGTATGCGCCATGTTGCGCCGCCATCGGGATAGACTCGCCGAGATCGGTGCAAACGAGGCAGCCGCACAGTGGTTCGCCAACTGCTACGCCGTCTGGACCGGTCCGGTGAAACAGCCTGTGGCGGCGTGGCAAGCGGCGGACCGACTCGTCGCCATTTACGAACGACTGGGCATCCAGGACTCAGCCATGATCTACCGTACGCGCAGAGCCTCGATCGACACGCTCCGGTAGCTCAGAACCCGAAGTTGAAGCCGATCAGCCACTCACCCCAATTGAGGCGCTGATCCTCGCTGATCAATCTTTCACCCGCAGGTCCGAGAAGCTCGACATCGCCGGCGAACAGTGTGTTACCGCGGAACTGGACGTGCAGCGCGACTCGATCCGAGATTGGCGCGTTCACCGCTGCACCATACGCGACGAGCAGGTCCGTGCTGCCCTGCACGCTGTAGGTAGGTTCGTCGCCGTTCACCCCGGCCGGAGCGGCCTCTCCGTCGGTCGAGATCTGAGCGCCCACGCCAACGAACGGCTTGAAATACTGGCGGAGCGTAGCAGAACTCTCTCGGAGACCGGGGATGAGCCCGAGCGGAAAGACTTCGGCCATGGCTCGAAAAGCATCGCCGTGCGTGAGGAAATAGGCGTGATCATCCTGTGCGATGCCGAGCGAGAACGCGGCGCCGGGAACGACCAGGCCACCCGGCGGAGGTGGCGGTGGATCGGGCCACGGCCAGTTGCCGTTGCTGTACGATGCCGAAACGCCGACAGCGCCGCCGCCGACGCCTACATAGGCAGACGACAGGGCGGCGCTCGTGGTCAGGCAGAACGCATCGCTGCTGTAGGTCGCCGAGCCGACCGCGACGGTGAGGTCCTGCGCAGAGACCAGTGCGGTCCAGCAGACGGAGAGGACACACGCGTACGTGAGGGCGCCGATCGGGGCAAACTGAACCTTCCGCATAGGCCTCCTTGCCTGGATGTGGAACGGCACCGGCAGTTGGCCGGTGCCGCGTCGCGCCGGTGCGTACGAACCGAAAGTCCATGGCCGCGGCGGGCCCGTCAAGCCTTTTGAGCGAAGGCCACTCGCCTGCGATCAGGCCGCCGGTGCGCTGACCAGCTCGAGGAGCCGCGGGCCGTGCGTCGAACCGAGCACGACGGTCGTCTGGCCAACCGGTTTCTTTCCGCCGGCAGGCGCGCCCTCGATGATCTGATTCCCGTGCTCGACTCCAAGCCAGTGGACGCCGCCTGCGAACGTCGCATCATTCCCAGCCGAGTGTCGGGTCTGTGTGTTCCGGCCACCCGCAGCCGCGTTACTCGTACGGTCGAACGATTGTGCTGCCATGAATCGGTCCTTCCTGAAGCCGCTGGAATCCTCGCCGATACGATCCGGCGTCATCTCGATGGACGGGCGGATATCAGGGTGTTTCCGCTGCGTCGGCCAGAGTCTGGCGCCCGTCTGCCAGACCCAGCGTCACGGTCTGGCAACAATTCGGTACATCCACCGCCGGAGTTCGGGACCCTGCTTCTACTCACGCGAGTTGGTCCGGGTTTCATTGCCTCCGACCGTTGAAGCGCGAAAGTCGGAGCGAACAGGCCATTCCGGCGCCGATGGAGCGTATCCTCCCGTTGCGCCCGGCGAAGCCGGCAGCAACCTTGCCTTGTCAATCTGCGCCATGAGAGGAACGATGACGGACAACGAGGATTCTCGAACGATCACGCGGCGCGACCTCAAGCGCGGCGCGCTCGGCGCGGCCGGGCTGTATGCGATGCCCGCTCCACGTGACACAGAGCAGCCGGGATCAGCCGCGCGGGCGCGCACCGGCGATCCGGCTTCCGGACTCGCCGTGGCCTGTGTAAGGTATCTGCGAGCGTGACCCGACGGTGCTGCTCACGCCCCGCGCGTCATTCTTTCGATCCGGATCAACTCGGCGACGGACATGGCGAAAAAGGGGCAGCCGCGCGGCGTGTGGGGTGGATTGCCGTCCGCGATCTCGGAGACGTGCCCGACACCGGCATCGTCCACGTGCGCCAATAGCGGATCGAGGAAGCGCCGGCGGGCTTCGGCGCGTGCGTCGTTGCCGTTGCCGCGAACCTTCAGCCATGCCTCGACAAAGGGGCCCATCAGCCACGGCCAGACCGTACCCTCGTGGTACGCGCTGTCGCGTTCGGCGACGTTGCCCTTGTACTGCGCGTGGTAGCCCGGTTCTTCCGGGGCGAGCGTTCGCAAACCGAGCGGTGTCAGCAGACGATGTTCGACCGCGTCCACGACTCGCCTTGCCCTCGCCGGGTCGAGCGGCATGAGAGGCAGGCCGCCGGCCGCGAAGATCTGGTTGGGCCGGAACGTCGCATCGACAGCGCCCGGCACATGATCGACATCGACGACATCGTAGAGGCACGAGCGTTCTGCGTTCCAGAACCGTTTCGGGAAAGCGCTGCGGCCGCGGGCGAGCGGCTCGTTCCAGAGCGCATCGATCTTCGAACCGATGGCGAGCGCGTTGAGCCAGAGGGCCTGGATTTCGACGGGCTTGCCGATGCGCGGTGTGATGACGCGATTGCCGATTTTCGCATCCATCCAGGTGATCTGGAGACCGGGTTCGCCCGCGGCGAGGAGACCATCCTCATCCATGCGGATGGCGTGGCGAGTGCCCGCTCTGTAGCCCTCGAGGATGGCCAGAATCGCGCGGTCGAGTAATCTGGCTTCGCTCGCGCGCATGCTTTTTCTCGTGCACTGCACGGCAGTTCGGTATGCGTCGGCGGCGAGGACGTACCAGAGAGCGGCATCGACAGAATTGTATTCGGGAGCGCCGCGTTCGACGAATCGGTTCGGCAACATGCCATCGGAGACTTCGCCGGCCCAGGAGAGCAGAATCTCGCGGGCATCGGCAAGCCGGTCGGTCGCAATGCACAGGCCGCGCAGAGCGGTGAAGGTGTCCCGCCCCCAGTCCGTGAACCACGGATAACCGGCAATTACGCTTCTGCCTCGCCGGCCGCGTACGAGGTAGGCATCCGCTGCGCGGGCGAGGCGGTCCGCGAGACGGCCGCGTCGCATCCGTTCGAACGAACGGGTCCGTCGCACCCACTCGTTCAATGCACGCACGGTGCGTACATCCTTGCGTTGCTGCATTCGTTTGGGCGTTTGCGACCGTGTGGGCAGGGCTGTCGGCTCGATCGTCCAGGGCAGCTCGTTCGCCGCGAAAAGGATGAAGGCGGGTCCGCGCGAAAGGTCGAACGCGAAGGTACCCGGCGAGGCAAGGTCTTCGAGATGATCGAGGCCGCGTGCACGTTCCTCGGTGTAGACGAAGTTGCGGTACCATGCGGGGTCGTGGCGGTAGGTCCCGTTCGAGGCCGAAGCGATGGCAGGCAGTCCGTAATAGGGACGCCAGGTGACGGACACATCGTCGACATCGGCATCGAAGCGGAAGTCGGCGTTCTCGCGATGTGTGGCGTGCATATCGCGGCCCGAGAGGAGCGGGCGGACGAGGAGGCGGCCCGGCCGCGCGGCGGTCCCGACGTCTGGTGGCTGGCCGCTGGCCGGCGGTTGGTGAGTCCACATCAACAAGGTGACCGGACTGCCGCGGCGAACCAGGACCTCGTACACGATCTCGCTGCCATCATCGAGACGGAAGCGCCACGTCGGCCACGGCTCGATCGCGAATGAAACAATGCGATTCCCGTCGCCGGGATGGCGCACGTCTGGCGAATAATACTGTGTTGTAAGAAACCGATTCCCGTGCGTGCTCTCGATCCATGCCTCGATGCCATTGACGAGCACGACCCGTCCGGTCGGCGGCGTCGTTGCCGCCAGCAGCAATGCATGGTAACGGCGAGTGCGCACACCGCTCGCAGTTCCCGAGGCAAAGCCGCCGAGGCCGTCGGCCTCGAGCCATTCGTTCCGATCGTGAAGCGTCATTCCGTGGATGTCTGGAAGACTCGTCGTCGAAAAGCTCCGGCGCCGGCGGCCTCAGCGGCCGGGACGCGCGGGTGCCCGGCGGCTTCGGTCGATGCTGTCGGGGGAGCCCGCGACAGGCATCGGCGCGACCTCCGCGTGTGTCGCCTCACGCGCCCGGATCCCGTCTTCAATGCACTTCACGACGAGCGCGGTCCAACCGGTCTGATGCGATGCGCCGAGGCCCCGACCAGTATCGCCGTCGAAGTACTCATTGAAAAGGACGAGATCACGCCAGGCGGGATCCTGCGCGTAACGCGCATCACCGCCATGGCAGGGGCGATGCCCGCCGGCATCAGGCAGAAAGATACGGGCGAGGCGGCTGGAAAGCTCGCGGGCGACGTCGCTCAGCGTGGCCATCCGGCCGGAACCGGTGGGAAGCTCGACCTTCAGCGAATCGCCATAGAAGAGGCCGTACCGCTCGAGTGCCTCGATGAGCAGAAAATTGACCGGGAACCAGATCGGTCCGCGCCAGTTCGAATTGCCGCCAAAAAGTCGTGTCGCCGATTCAGCCGGGTTGTAGCGCACCTCATAGCGTGCGCCATCCACGTCGAGGGCGTAGGGCGAGTCGCGGTACGCGGCCGACAGGGCGCGCACGCCGCACGGCGAGAGGAATTCGTTCTCATCGAGCAGATAGCGGAGTACTCGTACGAGACGGTCCCGGCTCGGGACAGCGAGGAGGCGCCGCCCCGACACCGCCGCATCCGCCTGCATGCACGTGATCCGCTGGCTCAGCTCCGGCCGATGCTCGAGGAACCAGCGCATCCGCTTCGAAAAACCGGGCAGCCGCGCGATCGTCGTGTCATCCAGGATCTCGCACGCGAACAGCGGAATGAGGCCGACCATCGAACGCAGGCGAAGCGGTTCGTAGCGCGCGCCGATGTGCAGCTCATCGTAATAGAAGCCGTCCTCTTCGTGCCACAGACCGGAGCCGCCCAGCGTGTTGATCGCGTCCGTAATGGCAATGAAGTGCTCGAAGAACTTCGAGGCAAGGTCTTCGTAGACAGGATCCTCGCTGGCCAGCTCGAGCGCCATGGCCAGCATCGTTGAACAGTAGAACGCCATCCACGCAGTGCCATCGGCCTGCTCGAGGTGCCCGCCGGTCGGCAGCTCCTTCGAACGGTCGAACACGCCGATATTGTCCAGACCGAGGAAACCGCCCGTGAACAGGTTGTTGCCATCCACGTCCTTGCGATTGACCCACCACGTGAAATTGAGCAGCAGCTTATGGAACGTGCGCTCGAGGAAAGCGCGGTCACGCTGGCCCCGCCGGCCGGTCATCTTGTAGGTCCGCCAACACGCCCACGCATGCACGGGCGGGTTGACATCACCCAATGCGAACTCGTACGCCGGGAGCTGACCGTTCGGGTGCATGTACCATTCGCGCAGGAACAGTACGAGTTGATCCTTGGTGAAGTACGGGTCCAGTGACGCGAACGGGATCATGTGGAAGGCGAGGTCCCAGGCGGCGAACCACGGGTACTCCCACTTGTCCGGCATCGAGATGATGTCGCGGTTATAGACGTGCCGCCAGTCGTGATTGCGCCCGCGCAGTCGCTCGTCCGGTGGTGTGGGCTGCGCCGGATCGCCCTCCAGCCAGTGCTCGATCACGTAGTGGTAGAACTGCTTCGACCACAACAGGCCGGCCCAGGCCTGGCGCAGTACGTTCTTTTCTTCGGCGGTCGCACCGGCAGGAAACCGGTTCTCGTAGAATGTGTCTGCCTCCGAAATGCGTGCGGCGAATACGCTCTCAAAGTCCGCTCCGTTCGTCGATGCCTGCGATTCCTCGGCCAGTCGCATGCGCAGGACGACGCGGCCGCCTGCCGGCACACTCAACGGATAATGGGCGGCCATCTTCGTGCCCACACGACCAGGGTTCACGGCCGCGCTCTCGCCGCTGATGACATATGCGTGAAACGCGTCCTTTACGAAGGGTTGCGCGTTGGGAAAGTCGAAGAGTCGTTGCGCGTTCGTCTCGTTGTCGGTGAAGAGGAGTTCTGGTGCACGAGCATCGAAGGGTTCAACATCGAAGGCAAAGCGGCCCAGCGTGGCGTGCTCCGCGATGACGCGCGTCCCGGTTGCCGCCGCGATGCGCGGCTTCGGCCAGTATGCTTCCGCGGAGCGACCCCATGACCATGTGTTCCGGAACCACAACGTGGGCAGCACGTGCAGCCTCGCCGCGGCCGGGCCACGATTCTCGATCGTTATGCGTATGAGGATATCGTCCGGCGCGGCTTTGGCGTATTCCGCGAACACATCGAAATAGCGGTGGTCATCGAAGATGCCGGTATCCATCAGTTCCAGTTCACGATCGGCGGTGCCGCGATCGCGGTTCGCTTCGACGAGTCGAGTGTAGGGGAATGCGGACTGCGGGTACTTGTAGAGGGCCTTGAGATACGAGTGCGAGGGCGTGGCATCGAGATAGTAATAGTACTCCTTCACGTCCTCGCCGTGGTTTCCTTCGGGGCCGGTCAGTCCGAAAAGACGCTCCTTGAGGATCGGGTCGCGCTCATTCCACAGCGCGATGGCGAAGCAGAGTCTCGCCTCGCGATCCGTGATACCCAGCAGGCCATCCTCGCCCCAGCGATACGCGCGACTCCGGGCGTGGTCGTGCGTGAAATAATCCCAGCAGGTACCCCACGCGGAGTAATCCTCACGGACCGTGCCCCACTGTCGTTCGGCAAGGTACGGACCCCAGCGCTTCCAGTTTTCTTCTCGTGCGGCATCCTGTTGGAGCCGAACCGATTCCCTGTCCATGGTTCGCATCGTATTCCATCAAGATACGAGCGCCGGTCAACGAGGCCGGCGCTCAGAGAATCGCTTAAAGAGCGGCCGTTCGAGACGAGGTGCCCGATTCAGAGGAGGCCTCCGCGTCAGCGCAGGTAGACGGCGCGGAGGCGTGCCACGGTCGAGCCGGTCTCGCCGAGCAGCTCGAGGACCTGGCCATCGATACGATAGGATCGCGTCGCGCCTAGCGCAGCGGTGAAGGCCTGCTCGACGGCCATGCCCTCGGTGCATGCCATCTTCGTCATCATGATCGCGCCGAACGCGAGCTGCTCGCCTGCGAGCGTAAACGGGCCGCTGAGCCGGTTGCACCCGCCAGAACCGGTTGCGCGCAGGTCAGCGGTGTGCAGTATGATGTGCGGCTCACGGGCGCTGTCCGCGACCTCGACGCGCGCGCCGTTCACAGTGATCAGCTTCCAGTAGGTCTCCTGAAGCGTAGCGGTTGACGGGTCTGCCTCACAGCTTCCGCCCGGCGACGTGCGGACGAAACGATCTACAATGATCGTCTCCTGTTCGCCGCCGCCATCCATGCGCGGGCGCATGGCGACATGTCCTTCGACGACCACGAGCATGGGCTCGGCAGCAACCGTGCGATCACGAGCGTACGCCGACTCGAGTGCGGCGTTGTCTGCCTCCATTGCAACGGGCAGGCGCTGGCCGGTTTCGCACACCGTGAAGATGCCGGCGTCTGCCATGTAGGTGTACGCGCCACGCAATAGCCGCGGCGTATCGGTTGAATCGGCGGACATGGATTCGTCCGCCGGCGGCGCGTCACCGCTGTCCGGACGGGCACAGGCGAAAGCGGACAGGATCGCGAGACCGAGACATGCCATGGTTCGCATGCAACGCACTCCCTTGCGTACGATGTTCGGACATGGAGTGATCAGCGAACCTGGATCGGCGACCACCCGAATGCTGCGGCCGCTTCGCCGATGCTGCATAATTGCAGGCGATAGAGGTCCGGGCAAGGGTGGCGATCGCCGGGCGGTGGCCAGTGGATCACGGGCACAATCCGGCTCGCGCTCTGTCGGATTCGAACCACGCCCGTAACGGAGGAACGTCGCAACGCTGGCATGACGTGTGCCCGATGGACGCGACCGCTCGTTTCGCCAGACCGCGCATGCTCTGAAAGGACCGTCTGATGCAGTACGATGTGATTGTCGTCGGCAGCGGTCAGGCAGGCGTGCCACTGGCCGCACGCTACGCCGGTGAGGGGCGCAGAACGGCGCTCATCGAGCGCGCTGAACCCGGTGGCACGTGCGTGAATCGCGGCTGCACACCAACGAAGACAATGGTTGCGAGCGCACGCGCCGCGCACGTCGCCCGGACGGCTGGCCGCCTCGGTGTGCGAACCGGCGATGTCCAGGTCGATCTCGCCGCTATCGTCGATCGAAAGAACGCCATCGTCGAGCAGTGGCGGAACAGCATCGTCAAACGGGTAGACAGAGCCGGCGACAGACTCGACTTCGTGCACGGACACGCTCGGTTTGTCGGTCCCGGCGAAATCATGGTCAGCGGGGACCGGCTGTCTGCGCCTGTGATCATACTCAATGTTGGTGCACGGCCGAGCTCACCGGATGTGCCCGGCCTCGAGGATGTCGTGTGGCTCGACAGCACGTCGATCATGGACCTGCGTGAGGTGCCCGAACACCTCATTATTCTGGGCGGCGGCTACGTCGGTTGTGAGTTTGCTCAGATGTTTCGCCGCTTCGGGGCGCGCGTTTCGATCGCGAACCGGGGCGCCCATCTACTCGAGCGCGAGGATGAAGACGTATCAGAATCGATCGAGGAGGTGTTCCGAGCGGAGGGCATCGACATCCACACGAATGCCGAGGCGACATCTGTGAGGAAAACGACGACAGGTGTTCGCCTCACATTGAGGGACGGGACCGATCTCGATGGTTCTCACCTGCTCGTGGCTGTCGGCCGGTCGCCAAACACCGGTGAACTCGGGTGTGACGCCGCCGGTATCGCGCTCGATGGGCGCGGCTTCATTCGGGTGGATGAACGATACCGCACGACCGCTCCGGGCGTCTTCGCCGTGGGCGATGTCACCGGCGGACCGCAGTTCACACACACGGCATGGGATGATCATCGCATTCTATACAACCTTCTCGAACGTGCGAACGGTACGACGCGCACGGCGAAGGACCGACTCGTGCCATGGGCCGTGTTCACCGACCCGCAGGTCGCGCGCGTCGGACTCTCGGAGCGCGAGGCGAAAGAGAAGGACATTCGTTACGAAATCGCGACCATGCGATTCGGTTCCATCGCCCGCGCGATCGAGATCGATGAGACGGCAGGCATACTCAAGATCCTCATTGACCCGGAATCAGAACGAATCCTCGGTGCAGCGATTGTCGGCATCGAAGCCGGCGAGCTGATCCACGTATTTGTCGCGCTCATGCAGGCGGGTGCGACGGGGCGTGCCGTGATCGATGCAGAAGCGGTGCATCCGACGCTCGCCGAGGGGCTGCAAAGCCTGGTCATGAAGCTCGACCGATACTCGGGACAATAGGTGGCTCTCGAAGGCGATGAGCCGGGCCGTACAGTACGGTCTGTCGCGTGACGCGCTGGCGAGGATCGGGAAGAAGGGGCATGCCCGACGTCTCTCCGGATCACAGGCACGGTTCGAAGGGCAAACCAGCGAGAGCGGAGATGCCTTCACGTGCAGAAAGCACGAAGCGGAAGCGGCCAACGGCCTGGCGGCGCGAGGGCGACCAACGGGCCTCCCAGCGAGCGCGATCCTGGCCGTGATTGCGGATGACGCGTACTTCCACATCGTCATGATCGTCCCACGCGATTTCGCGCCACTGTCCGTTCCGCTCTTCTTCGACGGCAATGATCTGCGTGCCGGCGGGAAAGAGCGCGCCGGGTCGGGCATCGATCCAGCGAATCGTTGCAATGCCCTGTTCGCAGGTGAGCGATTCGATCGAGCGTGAGAGGTCCGCCGGCGGCGCAGTCTCGCGCGGCATGATCTCGACGGGCGGGCCGGGGAACATCGGGAAATCGGGAATCTCTGTGGGTGTCGAACGCCAGCCGTTCGCGGCGAGGAGGCTGGCGAGACCGGCCAGGCGTTGTGTGTAGACTTCGGCCGAGTTCGGGCCGTAGATGGTCGAGCCACCCTCATAATGCTGGAACTGGTACTCGCTCGCCGTCGTCACGTACTGGAGAAACCCGTTGGCGATGCCGAGGACGGTGAAGCGCGTTGGTGCGCCGGGTGCCGGCCCGGCGGCTGCCCGCAGCGCCGTGCGCATGCGCGCGCCGACCGTCGTCGTCGCCTCGAAAGGCACGGTGCCGATCAGCATCGGGCCGATGCGCGCTACGGTGAACTGGGCCATCTCCTCGACGGCGTGGTCGCCGACCAGGAGCTTCTCGACAATCGTGGCCACCGTGCGTTTCGGCGAATGGCAGTCGTCGCCCGGCTTCACCGCAGCGCCGCCGGATTCGGTTCCGATCGGGAAGAACAGCAGACGCGCGCCATAGATGCGCGTGCGAGCGGACTCGGCACCGCCCGCCGCGGCAGAGCCCGGCCGGCCGCGCGGGCACAGACCGGGTATGGCCGGCACAGCCGGCGTGTAGTCATCGCTGGCTGTGCGCAGCCCCACGCTCTCGAACGCGCGCGCAATCGGCATGTCATCGCGCAGCGAATCTCCGAGAGTACGATATAGCTCGAATACCGCCTCTGTCAGGGTCCGGCCAATCACGTCCATCTCAGCGCGCGTTGTCGCAATGCATGCGGTGACGTCCGTGCGCGGTGCAGGTTCCCACTCTTCGAAGGCTGGCGGTGAGCGGTACCCTCCGGGCCGCAACGGCCGGCGCAGCCGTGGCAGATCGCACACACCGATCGAATCACGGTGCGGAAAACGGGCGGACGCGGCCATCGCATCGCCCTCCGGTCCGTTCGCCATGACATGCACGGAACGCAGGTCGAATCCGCGACGTGTCGCGCCGTTGATCGAATCGATCCGCCACTCGAGCTCGCGCTGTGGCGTGGCCCAGACGTCGGCATCGATCAGATCGTTGAATGACGAATTGCCGGTGCCGTGCATCGCAAAGAGACTGAACGCACCCGCAGGCGACAGGCCACGCACACCGATTGTGTCGACACGAAGCATCACGAGGGTCGGGTCGGCATGCTGGAACTCAGCGGGCAGACCCGGCGGCGCAACGAACACCGGATCGTACGGCATCTCGTGTGCTTCACCCATGTGCGGCTCGAAGCTGCGCACGCGCGTGATGCCCCACACGGCCGCGCGCCCCCATGCCGCCCTCGCCGGGGCCAGCGTGCCGAGCGCGCCCAGAATCGCGTGCGCGGTTCGCTGCGCGAAGAAGTCGAGAATCGCCGGATCGTAGCCCGCAACCGTGGACGCCTGTTCATCGTAGGCACGATGCTTCGAGAAATGGCCGGGCGCCGAGTGTGTGTGCGTTGCCGATACGATGATGCGGCTCGCGTCCGGCCCGCCACACGCTGCAACACGCGCCGCCACGGCTCGATGCAAGGACGCGGGTGCGTAATCGAGATCGACGGACGCGAACACGAGACGCTCGCCGTCCGCACCTTCCAGAGCCACCGCGCGCGCATGGATGCGCCGCCGCCAGCCGCGCGCCGCAAGACCCTCCGGGCCATAGCCGGCGAGCCCCGGCCCCGGCGGCGTCGTGATGTCCGCGCGGCCGAACCCGGCACGGAACACACCGGCCGGCGAGCCGATCACAGGGCACTCCTGCGCGCGCTCCTGTGGTATCACCGGCGCGTGTGCACACGAGAGTATGAGAGCGCCCGGCACGAGAACGGTGGCCAGCGGCATACGCATGAGTACGGGCTTCACTGGCAAGCGCAGGAGAACGGGTGTGTCGCGGGCGTTCCCATCATCGTTCTCATGATGAGGTGCTGCTGCCCGCGAGTTCAAAGCGCAGACTCGCCGCCAGCTCGAACCAGAAGAAGCGCTTGCGACGTGCGACCAACGGATCCGGACTGCGCCGCTGCGCGGCTTCGTCGATGGCGAACTCGTAGTGCGGCGAAAGGAAGAGGTCGAGCGGCAGCCACGAGACAGGGAGTTCGAAGCTCCATTCCAGGTACAGCTCCGCATGGCTCAGCCCGGATTCCTCGAAATAGTACGGCCGGTCCGCGTGGTCCGAATCACGCTCGAGGCCGTTCGCGAGACCGGCCCGTGCTCCGGCAAAGATGGAACCTGCGATTTCGCCCAGCGGGTTCGTCGGCAGCGGATAGGCGACGTCGAGCAGGAAGTACCGGCCCTGTAGTTCGTCCACGTCCTGCCACGCGGTGAGGCTCGCGACGACGGGGAGCCGCCGTGACGTAACACCGAGATACAACTCGGAGGTTGCGAGTTCTGGCGGGACGCCATGGATGCGCATGTCGTTCCGTAGCCGGGACCGCACGTAGCCGGCCTTCCAGTCGAACAGGGACTGCCGCGCAGCGTATTCGACCCACGCTTCGACGGAACCGATGTCCGCCTTGCCAATGCCTGCAAGGCTGTAGTCGCCGGGCCCGGTACCGAATTCGTAGTCCGCCCAGACGCCGGCGCTGAGAAACCCTGTTCCGATGCCGAGCGCCAGGTAGGCAGACGGCTGGAGCACCGGATCGCTCACACGCGTGAGCCCGCGCCAGACGGACTGTGTCGCTATCGTGACGTCCGCGCCAGGAAGCAGTTGCGCGAACACAGGCTTCGCAAAGAAAAAGAACCATGCGGCCGACACGATCGATCGCCACCGCGTGCTGTGCATTGCGATCAGCCTGACTGGCTCGGTAGGCGCTCGACCGCCCTCATGCCATTCATCGGGTTCGTCGCTTCGCGCTGATGCAGTCCCCAGAGATGCGCCCGGCCGCGTTGCGATCGCGGTATTCGACGCAAAGTCTGACACTACGCAAGGGAGCACGCAACGATGGAATACAGGGGAGAGCAGGGGGCGCGCCCGGCGAGCGCCACGCAGCCGCCATCGGCGAGTTGCAGCATCGTCCCACACGTCCGATCTTCTGCTCGCTCGGCCGGTGGTCCCTGCGCCAGCCGCCGGGCCGCCCGGCCGCATCTTGCGGTCCATCCGCAGCGCCAGCCCAAGCCGTCGAGGAGGGCCCATCATGGACGACAGAGAGATCGGATCGAACCGAGAGCTTAGCCGCCGGGAATTCGTCGCGGGCGCGGCCCTGCTCGCATCGGGAGCGGCTGCATGCGCGCGTGCCGGAGAGGGTGGAGCGCGACCCGCCGGTAGCCCGACCAGCACCGACACCCCGGATCTCGGTCCTGCACCGGCCGCACCGTTTGCCGCGCCTCGTCTCGAGATCGTGCGCATCGGTTTCGTTGGCGTGGGCGGGATGGGCACGGTCCACGTGCAGAATCTGGTGGACATCCCGGGCGCGCAGATCGTGGCCGTCTGCGATATCCGCGCAGCACACGCCAGTCGCGCAGCCGGCATCATCACCAGCAACGGCCACGCACCACCTCGCCTCTACACGCGCGGCGAGCATGACTTCGAGCGACTCTGCGCCGAAGAAGATCTCGACCTCGTCTACAACGCGACACCATGGGAGTGGCACGTGCCCGTTGCGCTCGCCGCCATGCGCAATGGCAAGCACGCAGCCAGCGAAGTCCCGTTCGCGATGTCGATCGATGATTGCTGGCAGATCGTCGAGACGGCCGAGCAACGGGGTAAGCACTGCGTCATGATGGAGAATTGCAACTACGACCGTCCCGAGATGCTGGCGCTTCACATGGTCCGGCGGGGCATGCTGGGCGAGGTCGTGCATGGAGAGTGCGGTTACCTGCACGACCTGCGCTCGATCAAGTTCGCCGATGAGGGCGAAGGTCTGTGGCGCAGGGAGTGGGCGAAGACGCACAACGCGAACCTCTACCCGACCCACGGCCTCGGTCCGATCGCGAACTGCATGGACATCAACCGCGGCGACCGTTTCGAATCCATCGTCTCGATGAGCGGCCCTTCACGCGGGCTTCAGGCGTGGGCTGCCGAGCATTACCCGGAAGGTCACGCGAAGCGTCGCGAGACGTACACTCTCGGCGATGTCAACGTCAGCCTGATCCGAACCGTAAACGGCCGCACGATCTATATCAGCCACGACACGAACCTGCCGCGTCCCTACAGCCGGATCCATCTGGTCCAGGGTACGAAAGGCATCATCCAGGGCTATCCGCATCGCGTGTACATCGAAGGACGCAGTGAGCCGCACGCCTGGGATCCCATCGACGAGTGGTACAGTGAGTTCGATCATCCGATGTGGAAGTCGATTCGCGATCGCGCCGACGAGTTCGGCGGGCACGGCGGCATGGACTTCCTCGAGGACTACCGTCTCATCCACTGCCTGAACCAGGGTCTGCCCACCGACATGAACGTGTACGATGCCGCCTCACTCAGCGCCGTGGTCGGTTTGAGCGGACAGTCCGTCGCGAATCGGAGCCAGCCGGCCGAGTTCCCTGACTTCACGCGAGGTCGCTGGCGCGATTATCCGCCCCTCGGCATCGTCGGCCTCTGACATCTGCTGCCGACCCATGCTGGCGCCCCGGGATCCCGGCTCCACCCCGAAGAACGCCGCCCTTGACCCTGAAGTGCGCTTCAGGGTGTATTCTGGATCATGAACACGGGAATGACACCGCGGCCCACGGCAGATGCGATGGGACAGAGCAGCGCGGCCGGCGATTCATCCGGGACCGGCAGCGGGCAGCCGCTTCGGATCGGCGACCTCGCGAGGCAGACCGGTGTGACGGTCGAGACGCTTCGCTACTACGAGCGACGGCGGCTGATCCGACCGACTGGGCGCCGCCGGAGCGGGTATCGCGAGTACGCGCCGGCCGCCGTGGGTCTGGTCCGGTTCATCAAGCGGGCGCAATCCCTCGGGTTCACGCTGGCGGAGGTCGAAGAGCTGGTCGGTCTACGGGAGCGGGCGTGGGCGGGCGATGCGACACTCCGGCTGCGCGATGCGATCGTCGCGAAAGTCGATGACATCGACCGGCGCGTCGGGGACCTGCGCGAGTTGGGCAATGAACTTGGCACGCTGATCGCCGCGTGCGATGCGGCGTGCGCCGGTTCGCCGGAACGGGTCGGGAGCGATGAGGAGCCGGTGAATCGGGCCGGTGGTGTTGCCTCGGGTTTCGCAGCCGGAGTGCTCGACTGTCCTCTGGTCGAAGCGCTGGACACGGAGGCGGATTCCCGTGGTGTTCGAACCGAGTCGACACCGAAGGCATCTCGGCAACCAGTGACTGCAATGCTCGCCAGCGCCGGGACGGCGAGCGATGCGAAGGGACGGACCCGGCGCAAACATGTCCAATCCAACGGAGGGTCTCATGATTCAGAATGATGCCTGTTGCTGCTGCGGCGAGGACTGTCCCTGTCCGCCCGGGAGTGACTGCTGCTGAACGGCCTCGTGCCGGCACAAGCGCCGGAATGAGCGGGAACACGGCCGTCCTTCGGGACGGCCGTGTTGCATCCGAACGCCGGTGCTTGCACGCTGCGGTTCGCAGGCGGTGGCCGCTTCAGGGATCACGGTCGTGGCGCACTCAGGCCGGCGGGAAGGCCAGCCGGCGCAGCAGTTCCAGGAACCGGGGATGGCTGCGCAGCGGATCGACGATCGGCTCGGCTCTCAGGTAGATCATCTGAGCCGCATGCTCGGCCAACCCGGCCTCGAGTTGATCCAGTGCACGCTCGGTGTTGCCGAGGCCGATCTCCGGAATGGCGAGATAATAGGGCGATACATACCGCTGTGTTGCCAATTCGGCGACCCTCTCTGCCGTCGTGCGGGCATCATCCATGCGGCCGGCTCTGGCATGGGCGAGGCTGAGGAGTGCGATGCTCGACGGGGCTTCGGCCGAGTCAGTGACCGCGCGGCGATGATCGGCGACAGAGCCGGTGACGTCACCGGCAAGGAGACGCGCCCGGGCAAGCGCGGTGCGCGCGGTGGCGAAGCCGGGTTCCATTTCGAGTGTGCCCTCGAGCTGCGAGATCGCCTCGTCGAAGTGTTGCGCATAGTAGTTGACCCAGCCGACGGTCGCGCTCGTCAACGGCGACAGGGGATCGAGTCGTTCGGCTGTACGGGCCTCCTCGAGCGCAGTGTCGGTGCGCCCCATCCAGGCGAGGTGGAGGGCGTAGCGCTGGTGTGCAATGGAGTAGTCGGGCCGGAGCTGGATGGATCGGCGGAACGCGCTCTCTGCGTCATTCCAGCGCCATTCGAACTGCCGGACGAGGGCAAGGGATGTCCATGCTTCGCCGGCTCCTGCATCGAGTTCGAGGGCACGTTCGGCAGCGGTGCGTGAGCGTTCCAGTGCCCTGGCCGGCGCCATCAGCCCATAGTCCAGCAATATCGCGTATGCGTCAGCGATGCCGGCGTGAGCGCTTGCGTACTCGGGATCGAGCAGCGTCGCTTCGGCGAAGAAGTCGACGGCGCGGTGCAGATCCCGTTCGGTGCGGCGGTTGAGGTGAAAGCGGCCCTGCATGTAGAGCTGGAGCGCGCCGACGTTGCGTGTGGTGACGGACTGAAGGGCGGGCACGCCATGTGTGTCGGGCGCAACGTGATCGGCGATGGCACGTGCAATCTCCTGCTGTATGGCGAAGATCTGATCGAGCGTGCGTTCGCAGGTCTCGGACCAGCGGGTATAACCGTCCTCGACATCGACAAGGCGAACCGACAGGTGAACGCGCGCACCGTCGACGCGGACGCCGCCTTCGACCACATAACGGACGCCGAGCCGGTGGCCGACTTCGGAAACGTCGAGGGCGAGCTTCTTCATCGCGAACGCCGAGGTACGCGAGGCGACACGAAGTCCGGGAACCCGAGACAGGATGGTCGTCAATTCTTCGGTCAGACCATCGCTGAAATAATCGAGACTTACGTCGCCGCTGAGGTTGGCGAAGGGCAGAGCGGCGATGGCGTTGCTCGGGCGTTCACGGCGGCGGACCGGGAGGGGGGCGTCGAGAGCGCGGCGGGCGGCCTCCTCGGCTTCGATGCTGGCGGTCCGTTTCAGGCCGGCCGGTGTGAGGTCGTAGATCCAGGCGAGGGCCACAGCGATAGGGAAGCACAGGACAAGCAGCCGGATCGTCCAATTGACGGCGTCAGCGCCATAGTTGAGAGCGGGCAGAATGAGCTGAGCGACCTGGGCAAAGACAAAGGCAACGCCGGCGTACGCAATTGCGACGCGCATGACGTGGCGGCGCCGAAGTTCGCGATAGAAGCCGCTGATGCGTGACGGATGGTCGGTCACGTGGGTGGCGTCATGGCCAGCGACGTCGGACTTCGGCAATGAAGGCAAGCCGGACGTCGCGATGTTCGCGGACGATGACGAGATCCGGATTGTCGCGAGAGAGAAAGGCGAGTCCCTGTTCGCGACCGGTCAGGAGGAAATCGCTCAATGCAATGCGATAGCGGCGGTCCGGCTCGACCGGGGCGCCGGCAATGTGCCAGCGTTCATCGGCGCGATCGATGCCGGACAGCTGGAGGAACCCGCCGCCACCGCGGTTGCGCAAACCCTGATCGAGTGTCTGCAAGAGGAGAGTACCCGTCATCTGGACTTCCACGACCGGCCCACCGAACGGCAGGATACGGATCACATCATACTGCGTGAGCGGACCGGCAGGCAACACATCATCGATGCGAATGGAACCGGCGTTGACGAAAGCGGCATCCGCACCCACGACTTCGGCGCGCATCGCATCCACGATCAGTTGCGTCAGTGTGGTCGATCGGTTGCGCACCACGGACTCGAGTCCGTCCAGTTCGACAGTGACATTGCCGACGACTTCGGTCGGCTCGAAGCCGGCGGCCCGGAACGCTTGATACGCCGCAGCGACCCACCGGTCCGAGACAGCGGCGGTCGCGGCATGGTCAGGGATCGTGTCGATGATCGGGACGAGGTGCGAATCGATGGTCAGGCTCCGCGAATCCGGGCGCCACGCCAGATCGTGGATCCAGACGCTGCGCGCGTTGGCGTCCGCTTTCGTGATCGGCGTCAGGTCGTTGCCGCGACGGATCATCAGGTTCTCGTGTTCATGGCCGCCGAGGATCAGGTCGATGGCGGGCGTTGCTTCGGCGAGCGCGATATCCTGCGCGAAGGGCAGGTGAGTGATCGCGACGAGGACATCCACGCTGTCCGCCAACAGGTTCGCACTCGCTGCGGCCGCAGCTGCCGGGTCTGCCACACGTGCGTACGCCGGATCATAACCGGTCATTGTAATCCCGATCAGCCCGACGCGGAGCCGGGCGGCTTCGTCGCCGACATCGACAATAACATGCGATGCGATACCCGGCAGCGGTTGGCCGCCGGCACCGGTGACATTGGACGAGATCCAGCGGAACTCCGATTCCTCGAGGCGTGCCAGGAACGCAGCTTCACGGAGATCGAATTCGTGATTGCCAATCGTAGCGTAGTCGAGGCCCATCGTATTCAATACATCGACCATCTGACGGCCATCGAGGCGCTCCCCGTCCACAATGGCCGTGCCGAGAGCGGATGGACTCAGGAAATCGCCGGCAAGGATGGCGATCGTGGCAGGATTGCGTTGCTCGAGCCGGTGCAGCAGCGTAGCGACGCGCGCGGGGCCGCCCCACCGGCCGCCCGCAAGCGGCGTGATCTCGTAGATATCGTTGAGCTGGACAATGGTCAGGCGGACGGCGCTGTCTGAGACGACAACAGGCGATTGTGTAATCGGCGGCCGGCTGGTACAAGCGCTGGCAGTGAGAAGCGCCGCGAGAAAGAGGTCCCGCAACAGGGCCGCACCGGGCCATGCGAGATGCCGGCCAGGCCTCGCGGGTGTCCTTTGCTGGCCGGAGATCGCGTGCGAGTTCACAGCCGACGGACGCCAGCGTCGCATCAACGTTCCAGATCGCGGACCCAGATGTTGCGGTAGCGGACGCGCTCACCGTGATCCTGGAGCGTGATGGGGAGTCGGGCCGCGTGAGCAGAATAGGGCGGTCGCGTCTGGTGCGCGGTCGGTCCGACCAATGCGACGTTGTCGTGAATGAGGACACCGTTGTGCAATACCGTGAAGCGCGCCGGACTCTCGACGGATCCGTCTTCCGCAAAATGCGGACGGTGGAATACGATGTCGTAACTCTGCCATTCGCCCGCTGGCAGACTCGCGTTCACGAGGGGCGGATACTGGCCATAAAGCGCGCCAGCCTGGCCGTCGGCGTAGGTCTCGTTCTGGTACGTGTCCAGGATCTGGACTTCGTAACGGCCCATCAGGAAGACGCCGCTGTTGCCGGGCTCCTGTCCACTTCCCCGCGCTGGTGACGGCGCAGCCCATTCAACGTGCAGCTGAACATCACCGAATCCTTCGCGCGTTGCGATCTGGCCGGCGCCCGGCACGATTTCCACGAACCCGTCGTGCACGGTCCACGCGGCGGCGCCGTCCCCACCTGTCCAGGCAGACAGATCAGTGCCGCCGAACAGCACGATGGCATCCGGCGGCGGTGGCGTGAAGACACCGCTCATCGGCGTGACTTTCGCGGGGCGAGGCCGGCTCAGGTCATGGGGCGGCCAGTCCGAGACAGCCTGCGCCGCAGCCGCGCTGAAGCCAGCATGAACGAATACGACCACCGCGAAAAACGTACAGACTCGCCGCATGGAACGCCTCACTGATCCGGATCGCGATCGCGCTTCGTTCAACGACCACTGTGTTGGAGCGCGATACCGTGCATGGACTCGATGAATGCTCACGATGTCGGGACCCGGCCGCCCTGTACGCGCTTCATGAGTCGTCCGGTCGGCAACTGTTCTTCGACCGCTACCTGATTGATCCGCGCGATCTCTTCGGCCGGCACAGTGGACGGATAACGCTGCATGAATTGCGCGAAAGACATGGCGGACGGCAACCTGACGATATCGACGCGCTGCGGTTGTACATCCGTGTAACGCCGATCGGTCAGGCGGCGGAAGGACCGAACGCCGTTGAGAAGAGCGTTCTGGTGCGAGCCCCAGCCCTGCGCGGTACCGTAGCCAAGGATCTGGTACACGGAGTTGCCGTATTCGAGAAAGGCGATGAGGCCTGCAAGCTGGCCCTGCTGTGTCGCCGCGCGGAACTCCATGAGACGAGTTGCGATGCCGTTCGGGTTTTCGTTGCGGGTTCCGACGATCGTGATGCCTTCTGTCGATGAGAACGCGGTTGCCGCCTCGGCCGCACTGTTCGCCTGCGCGAACGACAGCGACATGGCCGCATCCTGTGACGGACTCATGGACTGCACCGCGAGCGGCGAATTCTGCACGGCCCATCCGTTGGGAAATGTCAGTTGGAAAGCGAGAACGGGCTGAAAGAAGCGCTGGCCGATGAAGTAGCCCTGCCGAGGATCCTCGCCGAATACGATGTTATCGAGGAGTTGAATGAACTCGTCGCGATCGACCGTATACGCGGAATAGTCCGTATTGGCTGCCGCAATTCTCGCTTCGTTGGCCTGCACGCGGTCCCCGGGGTCGGGATGCGAGGACAGCCAGTTCGGTACGCCGGCGCCGCCTTCCGGGCGCGTCGAATTGAGCATCTGCATCACGTCGGTCATGCCATCGGGATCGTAGCGCGCCTGTGTCATGTAGCGGAAGCCGAGTTCGTCGGACTGCCGCTCGTCGTCACGGCCGAACTTCAGGAACAGGACCTGAAGACCGGCCATGGCCGCATCGCTTACACCCCGAACCGTCTCGGAGAAGATCATGCCGACGCCGAGCCCGATCTGCGCGAGTTGTGCCCGCGTCATCTGGCTGGCCGAATGCCTGGCCGTGACGTGACCGATCTCGTGGCCCAGTACGGCGGCCAGCTCGGCCTCCGAGTTCATGTGTGCAAGGATGCCTCGCGTGATGTAAATGAACCCGCCCGGTACCGCGAACGCATTGATGAGGTCGTCATCGAGGACTTTGAACGACCAGGGCAGGTTCGGCCGTTCCGAGCCGGTCGCCATGTCGAGCCCGATCGCGCGCGTGTACTGCTGAATCGCCGAATCAGGGTAGAGTCCGCCCATCTGAATCGTGATGGCGGGATCTGCCTCCTGGCCCATGGCGATCTCCTGGCTCTCGCTGACCAGCGAGATCTCGCGCCTGCCCGTGACCGGGTTGGTCGCACATGCGGCCAGCAGCAGCACGATCGCATTCCGCACGGGGTGCAGAGCGCGCAGTGAACGAGCGTGGCGAAGGACGTCCATCTCGCCTCCAGCAGGGTTCAGCATCGTAAGCGGGGGAGCCCGCTACCCGGACCCCGGCATCCGGGCGGACCCGGCGTGCCAGCGAGCGACGGTCCCCGCGGACTACGCATGGCTCGGGCCATGCACAAAATAGGGAGCGCCGGTGAACGCCGACAGCGGGAGGACCGAGCGTCATCTTCGGATGCCGGTCCGCTGGAGAAACGCGTCGTATACGGCTGCCGCGCGAAGTTCCCAGCAGAAGCTCTGCGCACGCGAGCGCGCGGCAACACCCATGCGGGTGCGCACGGGTGCATCGTTCAGCAGTGCTGCGACGGCGGCCGCTATTTCCGTGGCGGCGGCGGTTGCGGGCAGGACGCGGCCCGTCTCGCCATCCAGTACGGCCTCGGCGACGCCACCGGTGTCGCGCGCGAGCGAGGCAAGGCCGCGCGCACCAGCCTCGATGTAGGCGATGCCGAAACCCTCGAGCCGTGTGCGGTTCTGCTGGCTGAGCATCACATGGAGATCGGCACCATCGCAGGCAGCAATGGCGTCCTCATCCGGGATCGGACCCGCGAGTACGACGCGAATCCCGCCGTTCATCGCCGCTACCTCGAGCCGCCGAGCGTATGGATCCGGACCAGCCCCGGCGATGACATAGACGATCCGCCGCCGCAATGCGTCCGGCAACAGCGTAATTGCCGCAATCACATCTTCGTGACCCTTGTCCGGCACGCGACGCGACAGCGTCAGCAGGACGAGATCGTCCGGTGCGACGTTCCAGCGGGCGCGCACGTCCGTGCGATTCGCTGCCGGTCGATCGAGCCAGATGCGACGAATGCCGGGCGGCTCGACAAAGGTATGTGGCCATCCGGACTGCGCGCGGCGACGCGTGCGAAGCGGTTCGAGCAGGGTATGAAGAATACGATACACGGCCTCGCTCACCGAATGGATGCTGTGAACTCGCCCGAGCCCGCGACCCATCCAGAGGCGCGGAAACAACTCGTCGCGATAGCGCAGCAACTCCGTGCCGTGAACGGTAAAGACAAATGGGTTCGACCGGCGCACGCGCGCGAGTATGGCGAGCGCCATCTGCGCCGGCGGGTCGACCGCGTGTACGAGGTCCGGCCGAATGTGTCGGATCTCCGCAGCGCAGTGTGCAGTGAAACGTGTCAGCTTGTCCATGCTCAGCATGCTGCACGTGTGGCCGGCGAAGCGGCGGACGGTGTACGTTCGCACGGCGTCGGCCTTTGCCTGCGGGCTGCCATAGTCCGGCGCGACCACCACAGACTCATGACCGGCCGCGGTGGCGCCGGCGGCAAGGCCGTCCGCAACCGCCGCAATGCCGCCGCGGAACGGCTCGAATTCGTGGGTGAGAAGGAGGATTCTGGCCATCGCGCCGGCAAGATGGGCATCGACAGACGAAACCGGAAGCGGTGGATCCGCTCACGTTCCTCGCCGTTGCGCTCGCCTTGACGGTCACCGCCCTGCTGGCCAGCTGGCTGCCGGCGAAGCGTGCCGCGCGCGCCGACCCGGTCGAAGCCCTGCGCCGCGAGTAGATCGGCCGCTGGTGTTGCCGGACCGGCGCACCGGCCCGCATCTTTCCCGCGGGTCCTCACCGACTGCCGCCCGGAGCTTCGTCATGCGCACTCTCATCACACTGGCTCTCGGATGTCTGTTCACGGCCTCGCCCGCGCTCGCCGAAGAGATCCGCTTCGCGCGCTACCCGCACACGAGCCACGGCCGGATCGCGTTCTCGTACCACGGTGATATCTGGATCGCGAATCTCGACGGCACGGATCCGCGGCGCCTGACGGCGCACGTCGCGCGCGATGTCCAGCCGCGCTTCTCGCCGGACGGGCAGTGGATCGCGTTCAGCAGCAATCGCTGGGGCAACGATGACGTGTTCGTGATCCCGATCGAGGGCGGCGAGCCTCGCCAGTTGACGTGGCACAGCGGTGATGACGTGGTGCAGTACTGGACGCCGGACGGGCAGGGCATCGTGATTGCGACGTCGCGCGGCGCCTACCCATGGGGTTCGCCACTCCACATCGTACGGCTCGACGGCTCGCTGCCGGAACCACTGCCAATGGACATGGGCAGCGCCGGTATGATCCGCCAGGATGGAGCACTGCTGGCCTTCAACCGTCTGGGGTTTCGCTACTGGCGCAAGGGATATCGCGGCAATAACAGCACGGATATCGACGTGGTTGATCTGCGCACGAAGGAGTTCCGCCAGCTGACGGATGCGAATCTCGAAGGCTATGCAAGCTTCACGCAGGACGCGTTGCCGATGTGGGGCGCGGACGGCATGATCTACTTTCTGTCGGAGCGCGGCGGCGCGTTCAATCTGTGGCGCATCGATCCGGCGGGTGGTGAACCGGGGCAGGTGACGAATCATACGGAAGACGGCGTGCAGCACCCGGCCATCAGCCCGGATGGCAGAACCATTGTATACGAAAACGATTTCCAACTGTGGTCTCTCGACGTGCCGGATGGCGAGCCTCGCCGTATCCCGGTCGATCTGCGCTTCGATCCGAAGGAGAACACCGTTGATCATGTGACGGCGGGCGGCGTTGCTCAGGGGTTCACGCCGTCGCCTGATGGGAATCGTGTAGCCGTCGATTACCATGGCGAGATCGTGATCATACCAACTGATGAAACGGTGGGTGAGAAGACGGGTGTCACGCGGTCCCCATGGCGTGACCGCTATGCAGTCTGGTCGCCGGACGGCGCACGCATCGCCTATGTCTCGGACGAATCGCGTGAAGAGGAGATCTGGGTGTACGAGATTGCGTCCGGTGACCGGCGCAAGTTGACGACGCAAGCATCGTACAAGGCCTCGCCCGTCTGGTCGCCGGGATCGGACCGGCTCGCGTTTGTGGCGACGAACCGGATCTTCGAGATCGACGTCGCGAGTGGAGTTGTCAGCGAGCTGGCCAACAATCCGGCCAGCGGTTACCAGGGCGTGACGTATTCGCCCGATGGCCGGTGGCTGACCTATGCGCGAAGCGATGACAATCTGGACTCGGAGGTCTACGCGCTGGAGATCGCGGCGCGGCGCGAGGTCAACATCTCGCGGAACCCGTTTCGCGATCGCAACCCTCAGTTCTCGCCGGATGGAAGCACGATTGTCGTTCTCTCGAACCGCGACGGTGGCACGGACCAGCTCTATTCGATCTCGCTCGTGCGACGCACCGAGGATCCCGATGACCCGCTCGTCCGTGCGCGCCTCGCCGAGGAACGCGACAGCACCAGTCGAACGGCCGATCAGGCGGTGCGCATTGACACAGCGGGGCTCGAGCATCGTCCCGTACGGTTGACGAGCGGGACGGAGGCGGCCGGCGACTTTTTCTTTTCCTCCGACGGGCGAACGATCTACTTCACGAGCCGCGATGACGATGGTGAAGGCCTGTTTTCTGTCACGAGTCGCGGCGAGAAGCGGCGCAGGATCACGGCCGGATCGTTCGATGATCTTACGGCGACGACCGACCGCGCTGCCGTGTTCTACTCGGAGAGCGAAGGCGGTGGCCGGGGCGGCCGCGGTGGTGGCGGCGGTGGCGTGGCAGGGTCCGAGATCTGGCGCATGACGCTGAATGACCAGCGCAAGGAACGGATCGACTTCTCGTTCCAGGTCGAAGTAGACCGGCGCGCCGAGTGGGAGCAGATCCTCGAGGAGAGCTGGCGCGTCATGAAGTACCGATTCTACGATGAGAAGATGCACGGAGTCGACTGGGACGCCGTCCGCGCGCGTTACCGCCCGTTGCTCGATTATGCGGGATCGAATGAGGATGTGTACGATCTGGCCAACGAGATGATCGGCGAACTGAACGCATCCCATACCGGAGTGAGCGGTCCGCCCAGTCATATGATCGACCAGCCGTATACGATGCGCCAGCTCGGGTTCGAACTCGAGGCCGCAGACGGCCGCTACCGCATTGCACACATCTACCGCAATGGCCCGGCCGACCGCGAATGGCTGGGTCTTGCAGTCGGCGATTACGTGATCGAGATCGATGGCCAGGAACTGCGCGCGGGTGACAACTACTGGCGAATTCTGAATCATGCGTTGAACGAGTACGTGCCCGTCCGCGTGGCGAAGACGGCGGCAGGCTCCGATGCGCGGACCGTGCGCATCCGAAGCCTTGAATCGATCAGCGACCTCAGGTATGAGGAGTGGGTCGAAAACAATCGTGCGTTTGTCGAGCGGGAGTCGAACGACCAGATCGCATACGTGCACATTCGCGCGATGAACCAGCCATCACTCGAACGGTTCCAGAATGAGATCGACCGGTTCTGGAACCGCAAGGGAATCGTCGTGGACATCCGCTTCAATGGCGGCGGCAACATCGACCAGCAACTCATCGACATTCTGGAGCGGCGGCCGTACGAGTACTGGAACAACCGCTGGGCGTCACGCACCGCCGGACGCCGTCCTCGCCAGGCCATTGCGGGGCCGAAAGTGATGCTGATCAACTGGCGATCGGCGTCGGACAGCGAAGTAACACCGCAGGCGTTCCGCGACCTCGGGCTCGGCCGCATCGTGGGCAATCCGACGTCGGCAGCCGTGATCGCGACCGGCAACTATTCACTCATCAACGGCGGCAGTATCCGGACGCCCGGTTCACTCGTGGTCACGTACGATCCCGAAAAGCCGAACAACTTCGGCACCAACCTCGAGAACTTCGGTGTGGCGCCCGACGTTTGGGTCAAGAACGGGCCTGCCGATGTGCTCGCAGGCAATGATCGCGAATTGCGCGCCGCACTCGATGAAGTGCTGCGCATGCTCGGGGAAGGGAAATGGCAGTTCACGACCACGCCGAATTCGGGCGGTGTGCGCAACCGCGCACCCTGACGCGGACCGTGCGTTGAACCTTGCCTCTGCGCCCCGGCATCATCGCGCGCCTGTGCGTGACGACCGGCCCGTGATGATGCCCGGAGCGGAAATCAGATTGCGCGGCGAGTCCGGCTGAGGCGTTCGCTGGCTTTCGCGCACGCGGTTTGTTCGGCCTCGGCGCGCGAGTGGCCTTCGGCCCGGGCGACTTTCGCGCCCGGGTCTGCGTTATCGACGGATGCGAACCAGCGTTCGCCGATGCGGTACGACGTGACGCGGACAGCCCAGCCGCACAGGTTGTCCTCGCGCGTTGTCAGCTCATCGGCTCTCATGCACACTCATCGTTCGACGGGCGCACCCACGAGGTTGCCCCACTCCGTCCATGAGCCGTCGTAGTTCTTCACGTTGTCATAACCGAGGAGATACTTCAGCACGAACCAGCTGTGACTGGACCGTTCGCCGATGCGGCAGTACGCGATCACGGGCCGGTCTGCGGTCACGCCTGCTCCTTCGTAGAGGGACTTGAGATCGCCGCGACTCTTGAACGTACCGTCCTCGTTGCACGCCTTGCCCCACGGGATGTTGGCGGCGCCCGGGATGTGGCCGCCGCGCTGGCAGGTTTCCATGAGTCCGGGTGGGGCGAGGATCTCGCCAGTGAACTCGGCCGGACTGCGCACGTCCACGAGCGAGACCTTGCCGAGCGACTGCTGCACCTCGGGCAGGAATGCGCGAATCGATGCGTCGGGCGCTTTTGCCGTGTAGCTGGACGGCCCAAACGATGGCACGTCGGTCGACAGCTCGCGGCCTTCCTCGAGCCACTTCTTGCGGCCGCCGTTCATGATGCGGACCTTGGCGTGGCCGTACACCTTCAACTGCCAGAAGGCCCAGGCTGCGAACCAGTTGTTATTGTCGCCGTACAGCACGATCGTAGTGTCGTTGCTGATGCCGGAGCGACGCATGAGCGCCTCGAGCTGATCCTTCGACACGATGTCGCGGATCTTCGTATCACAGAGTTCGGTCGTCCAGTTCCAGCCAATGGCGCCCGGCACGTGTCCCTGTTGATACGATGCTGTGTCGACATCGACCTCTGCCACGCGCACGTTCGGATCGCCGAGGTGGCCGGCCACCCAGTCGGTGCTGACCAGAACATCGGGGTGGGCGTAGCCATCCACCGAAGCGCTGCTCGTCGTTGCCTTGGATGCGTTCGTCATCGTTGCCTCGGATGCGCTCATTGTTGCCTCCCAGTCGACCGTTGCGTTCTCGGGATCACGGAGCAAATCGCCGCATTCACCCTCGAAGCGACAAATCTTTGCAACGCGGCTCGATGTCGCAACATGCCAGCGCGAAGGCGGCGAGGAAAGACCCGCGTTACGGCGCCCGTGGCCGGCACTCAGGGTGCTGTCCACATGGCGGCGGACACGGTAAACTGCGTTCCGCTCAGCGATTCGACCCGATCCGGAGATGGCTGACATGCCGCGTGCCGGCAGGGCTGCGGAGCATTCAGGCGATGCGACCACCGCTGTGGCGGAGGGTCCCGGGTTCCGCCGCGCGCTGGGGCCGTTCGATGCGACCATGGTCGTTATCGGCGGCGTTGTCGGCGCGGGGATCTTCATCAACCCGTACATCGTCGCACAGCGGCTGGACAGTCCGGGGCTGGTGCTGGCGGCGTGGGTGGTTGGAGGTCTGATCGCGCTGGCCGGCGCCTTCGCGTTTGCGGAGCTGGGCTCGCTGATCCCGCGTGCGGGCGGGCCGTACGTCTATCTCGGCAAGGCATTCCATCCGCTCGTCGGGTTCCTCTACGGTTGGGCGCTCCTCTTCATGATCCAGGGCGGTGCGGTCGCGGCAGTCGCCATCACCTTCGCACAGTACGCGCTGCGCGCAGTGGGTTCGAATGCACCCGCTGCGCCGCTCGCAATCGGCGCCATTGTCATGGTCTCGACCATCAACTACGCTGGCGTGCGGCCCGGCAGCAGCGTCCTGAACGTGTTCGTGATCCTGAAAGTCGCCGCCCTTGCGGCGCTGATTGTGGCCGGGGCTCTCCTGCCTGAACCTGCGACCGTCGCTCCTCTCGCGGATCCCGTAGATGCCGCGTTCCTGCCTCTCGCGTTCGGCGCCGCACTCGTACCCATCATGTTCTCCTACGGCGGCTGGCAGAGTGCCAACTGGATCACAGAAGAGATCCGCGACCCGGAGCGCAATCTGCCAAAGGCGATCATCGCCGGAACACTGGTCGTGATCGCGATCTACGTCCTCGTGAATGTGATCTACGTGCGTGCTCTCGGCCACGCCGGCCTCGCCGCCACGACGACGCCGGCAGCAGACACGGCCGCGCGCGTTGCGGGCCCGCTCGGCGACCGCCTCATTGCAATGGCCATTGCCGTGTCCACGTTCGGATTTCTGCACCTCTGCGTTCTCGCACCCACACGAGTGTATTATGCGATGGCCGCCGATGGCGTGTTCTTTCGTGGTATGGCGAAGCTGCATCCGCGTTTCCGCACGCCGTCGCTCGCGATTGTCGTGCAGTCGAGCTGGGCCATCGCGCTCGCCCTCACGGGGACGTACGGCGATCTCGTCGATTACGTCGTGTTTGCGGACTGGGTCTTCTTCGGTCTGAGCGTGCTCGCACTGATGGTGCTGCGCAGTCGTATGCCACTCGAGTCTCGCGGGCCCGGTGCCTACCGATCACCCGGCTATCCGATCGTGCCCGTCCTGTTCCTCATGGCATCGGCACTTCTCATCATCAGTGTGATCTGGTCAAATCCCGTTCGTTCGGCGATCGGCGCTGCGTTGCTGGCAACGGGCATACCGGCGTACGTCTTCTGGAGCAGACGGCGCGCCCGGGACGAAGATTGAATGGAAACAAGCTGGGCACCCTACATGGAGTGGTCCAAAGCGAGACCGGCAGCCTGGATCGATCTGGCCGGCAGCAACCTGCTGGGTTGCACCGCGGATGATCTGCCGGGAGCGCGCGCCGCGCTCGAGATCAGCGGCTTGAATCCCGACGGCTACGTTCCGTTGCTCGAGGCGATCGCAGCAAAGTACGGTGTGAGCGCCGCTCGCGTCGCGACTGCACCCGGTTGCTCCGGTGCGAATTTCCTCGCCTTCGCCGCACTGGTTCGGCCGGGCGATGATGTTCTGGTCGAGAGGCCAGGCTACGATCCGCTGCTGGGCGCGCTGCGCATGCTTGGCGCGAACATCCGACGTTTCGAGCGCAGGTGGGAGGAGCGCTGGGCGGTCGATCCGGATCGGATCGCAGCCGCCATGACGCCGCGCACGCGACTCATCGTATTGACCAGTCCGCACAACCCGACTGGAGTCCTGATCGGTGATGGACCACTCGATGCCGTGGGTGCTCTCGCGGCACGCGCGGACGCGCACGTCCTGGTCGATGAAGTCTATCTCGATGCAGTCTATGAGGAGCGGCCCGCGCCGGCGGCAACGCGGGGCGAGGTGTTCATCTCGACGAACAGCCTGACGAAGGCGTACGGTCTGTCGGGTCTGCGCGCGGGTTGGACGCTGGCGGCCCCGGCCGTGACGCGCGCGATCCGCCGCGCCCGCGATGTCGTCGATGTCATTGCGCCGTATCCGGCCGACCAGCTCGCGCACCTCGCGTTCCAGCACATTCACGCGCTCGAGGCGAGAGCCCGCGCGCTGGTGCAACCGAACCTGGATCGCCTGCGCGGCTTCGTCAGCGCGCGGAGGGAACTCGAATGGGTCCCGCCGGGCGGTGGGACGGTCGCGTTTCCCCGTCTTCTCGGCGTGAGCGACACCCGCGATTTCGCCGACCAGCTCATGCGTGACCACCACGTGGCCATTGTACCGGGCCACTTCTTCGACGAGCCGTCACACTTCCGGATTGCGTTCGGCGTGGCCCCCGGCACATTCGCGGCCGGCCTCGCCGCAATCGATGCGGCACTCGACGCGCGCGGCACCCCGCCGGATTGAGCTATCGCCTCGCCTTCGCCGATTTCCTGGCGGCCTTCGCCTTGTTGTGCGCGCTGGCCTTGACGATGTAGCTCGCGGCGTCGGGCGTCTTGCAGCCGGTTTCGCCATGATCGACATCGACCTTGCCGATCGCCTTCGCGACAGCCAGTGCGCGTTGCTCGAACGCCGCTCCGCGCAGGCCGATGGCAATGAGCGCGTTGTTCATGGCGTATCGCACGCGATTCCTGCGATCGTGAATGTCGGATTCGATGGTATCGAGCAGGGCCATCACGGTGCGGTCATCGAAGCCATCGCTTTTCGCCGACAGTGTGCCAATGATGTTCCAGGCTGCCGCGCCGAGCCACTCGTTCGCGGAATTCTCCCATTTCGCTGCACGTGCGGCGGCGTGCGGCGTCTGTGAGACGAGCACGGAGAAGGCATCGGCAATGATGTAGTTGTCGAGATCGCGGGCCCATGCGTCGACGGTTCCTGCCGGGATCGTCGCGGGATCCGCGACGAGCGTGGCCAGCACGCGTGCGTCATGGTTGCCCGATGCCCACAGTCCCTCTGCCAGTTTTGTGTCGCGCCCGGCCTTCTTCGCCAGTGCACGCTGGACGGCGTAGCTGGCGCCGAACACCGCACCGCTCACACCATGGCGACGATATACTCTGCGATTCTGCTCGGTGCCTGCTGCCTCCAGCTCACGAAGTATCTGTGCAGTGGTCATGGAATCGCCCTCCGGGAAGTTGTCGGGTACTGCGGACCGTGCACGCGCGCGTTTCGTCCGGCCGTCAGGATGGGGATCGCTGATCGCCGCCCGGTGACGCTACGGCAACGATGCCCGGCTGACAAGATGGCGCCCGGCCGGCAAGGTGGCGCATGCGACGTGTGGCGCGCATATTGCCCCGGGCTGCCTGACGCGTCGTTGCTGAGCGGTGGAAATTCCGCACCGTCCTTGCGGTTGGCCTCGTTGCGTGCCCGCGCATCAGGCACATGATCACATCTCCTGGAACGTCATTGTCCGCCATACGACTCGAAGGATTGCGAAAGACGTACGGGCCGGTTGTTGCTGTGGACGGCCTGGACCTCGAAATCCGGGGTGGCGAATGCTTCGGACTGCTCGGGCCGAACGGTGCCGGCAAGACGACGACGATCGAGATCTGCGAAGGCCTGAACAAGCCCGACGCGGGAACGGTCGAAGTCCTTGGTCTTCGCTGGGCGACGGACGCGCGCGAGCTGCGCGAACGGATCGGCATCTCGCTCCAGGAGACACAGCTCGCAGAGAAGATCACGGTTGGCGAAACGATCAATCTGTTCCGCAGCCTGTATCGCACCGCGCGGCCTCTGGACGAAGTGATCGATGCCGTGCAGCTCGGCGAAAAGCGGAATGGTCGAGTCGGCCAGTTGTCGGGCGGGCAGAAGCAGCGACTGGCTCTCGCGCTGGCGCTTGTCTCGGACCCGGAACTGTTCTTTCTCGACGAACCGACGACCGGTCTCGATCCGCAGTCGCGCCGCCAGATCTGGGAACTGATCGAGAACTTCCGCACGCGCGGCCGTACCGTTCTCGTCACGACGCACTACATGGAGGAGGCGGAGCGCCTCTGTGACCGCGTGGCGATCGTGGATCATGGCAAGGTGATCGCGCTGGGCACACCCCGATCGCTCATCGCGTCCCTCGGCGCACAATACGTCATCGAGTTCGCAGTCACATCGGATACCACACTGGTACAGGACGTGTTCAGGGGTCTGCCCGGCGTGGTCGGCGTGCGGCAGGATGAGGCGCGCTGGAGACTCCAGGTCGCCGAACTTCACACCGCGATGCCAGCCTTGCTGGTTGCTCTCGATGGACGCGGTGCGTTGACCGAGTTGCGCACGCACGCACCGACCCTCGAGGACGTATTCGTCTCACTGACTGGCCGGCACTTGCGCGATGCCTGAATCCCGGCGCCGGCTGCGTGACCGATCGCTCGTCCAGCTGACGCTGGTCCGATACCTCGAGTTCCTGCGTGAACCCGAGGCCATGTTCTGGGTGTTCGTCTTTCCGATCCTGTTGACCGCCGGGCTCGGGCTCGCCTTCCGCTCGCGACCGCCCGAACAGTCCAGCATCGGCCTGCTCGAACGGCCCAATGGCGAGTCTCTCGCGGCATCACTCGACGGCGACGACCGCATCGAAGTTCAACGCATGGCTGACAGTGCGGCCGCCCAGGCACTCCGGACCGGCACGATCGCCGTGCTGATCGTGCCCACGGACAGTGGTGTTACGTATCGGTTCGATAACACGCGGCCGGATGCGCGCATCGCCCGCGAACTTGTCGATGACGTTCTCCAGCGAGCCGCAGGCCGCACCGATGCTGTGAAGGTCCGCGAAGAACAGGTCCGCGAGCGCGGTTCTCGCTACATCGATTTCCTCGTGCCGGGACTCCTCGGCATGAACCTGATGGGGACAGGGATCTGGGGTGTCGGCTTCGCGATTGTCGATCACCGTCGCAAGAAGCTGCTCAAGCGACTCATCGCAACACCCATGTCGCGCGCCGAATACCTGCTGGCTTTCATGTTGTCCCGGTTCGGCTGGTTGATTCTGGAAGTCGCCGTGCTGGTCGGGTTCGGCGTCTTCGTCTTCGGTGTACCGTTGCGTGGATCGCTCCTGACACTCTCGCTGGTTTGTGCGCTCACCGGTTTCGCATTCAGCGGGGTTGGCCTGCTCGTTGCCGCGCGGCCGAGGACGATCGAAGCCGCTTCGGGGATCATGAACCTGGTGATGATGCCGATGTGGATCTTCTCCGGCGTTTTCTTCAATGCGTCCAATTTCCCCGACGCAATGCAGCCCTTCGTTCAGGCACTGCCTCTCACCGCCGCCGTGGATGCGCTCCGTGCAACGATGCTCGAAGGCGCTTCGCTCGCCACTCTCGCGCCCGAGCTTGCCATCGTCGCTGCGTGGATGTTCGGCAGTTTCATTGTTGCCTTGAAGATCTTCAGGTGGCAGTAGCCAGCCAGTCAGCAATGGCCGCTGTGCCGGGCACGGGGAGAGGAAGCGTCAGGAAGGTGCCACGCCGCGTGCGGATGCCTCCGATCGGGCGGATCGTTCGGCGCGGACCGGTACCCGGCCGGACACAGCCTTGCCGAGGACCGCGAGCACGAGGACGGCCCCGAACGCAACCACGAGCAACGGGCCGGTCGTGAGGTCCCACACGAAAGAGGCCACCAGACCGCCGGCGATGGCCACTGTTCCGGCAGCCCACGCGATGAGCAATGCAGGCACGAACCGTGACGTGAAAAGGAACGCGATCACGGCCGGTATGACGAGTGTGCTGAAAATCAGCAGCACGCCGGCATGGTTCACGGAAAACGTCACCGCGAATCCGAAGCTGACATAGAAGATGAAGTCCCAGAGTCTGACGTGGCGGACGGTGCCCGGTGCGAATGTGACGCCAAGCATCTGGCGGCGGAAGACGAAATGGAACAGGCCGATCAGGGCGTAAGCTGCCGCAATCTTCAACACGGCCGGCCAGGTGATCCAGATGAGCGAACCGGTCAGCGTCTCCTTCACGTGTTCGGTTCCTTCCGCGCTGAAGCTGGCGAGCAGGATCACGACGGCGGACGCGACGACGTAGCTGATGCCGATGTATGCTTCCTGCGAAACCTGCGAATCATCCGTCCGCGTCAGACTGAAGAACAGGGCGCCGAGCAGCGTGAACCCGAACGAGAACGCGTAGGACGAGAAGGAATCAGCCGGTGCGCCGAACAGGAACGCGACCGTGCCGCCGACTGCCGCGATCTGCGCGAACGCAAGATCGACGAAGATGACGCCTCGCCGGATCACATGAAGGCCGAAGTACGCATTCATGGCCAGGATCACGAGTGCGGCAGCGAGCGGAACGAGGAGCAGGTCGAGCATTGCGATCAGGCCATCACGGATGGAATGCCCCCGCGAGCCGGCTTATCCACAGATCGACGAGAGAGAAATAATCGGTTACGCCCGTCACGGTACCGGGCCCGGCCGGAAACATGACGGCTGTCGCGTTTGCGCGTGAGGCCACAGCGGCCACCTTTTCGCGACCGAAGTGCTCGGACGCGACCAGCACATCGATGTTGCGCTCCTGCATCAGGCCAATCAGCCGTGCGACGTGACCGGGCGTCGGCGGGATGCCCGGCTTGGCCTCGACGAATCCTGCGCAATGCACATCGAAGCGCTGTTCGAAGTACGCAAGATCCTTGTGGTAGCAGATGATCTGCTTGCCGCGGAATGGCGTGGCGGCGGCCAGCCAGCCGCCCAGTGACGCCGCGAGCGGCTTGCCTTCGTACTGCGTTGTTTCGAGGAAAGAGCCGAGCTTGCTCTGCTGCGCCAGATTCGCCAGTGCTTCGCCGCCTACGATGTCGACGAGGCGGTCGCCGAAAAGCTTGCGGTAGACACGGTCGCTGAACCGGGCCACGCCTTCGTCCCACACGGCGGCGCGGTCCGGCGCCACCTTCTTGAGACTGACCGCGATGTTGCGTGCGATCTGTATGGCGTTCAGCGGATCGGTGAAGATGTGTGGATTGCCATACACGTGGATGTCACCCGCGGAGCGGTCGACACTCGCCGGTACGTCCAGCAGGCGGATCCCGGTAAAAGCACTCACGTAACCGGGCCCGCCTTCGAGAACCCGGGAGTTCGCGGCGCGATCGAGCAGCGCGGGCGCCCACAATTCGAGGTCGAGTCCGGTTGTGACGAATACATCGGTCCGGCGAATCTCGAGTGCGAAACTGGGCTTCGGCCGCACGAAGTGCGCATCCTCGCGCGGATCCGCGATGCTGGTGACGACGACCTCTTCACCACCAATCGCGCGCACGATGGCGGCGTAGACGGGAAGCGTCGCGACCACGCGGACCGGCGCCGATGGCTGCGCGAGAAGTCCGGGTGGCGGAGTATCATCGCCTGGCACGGCGACGTTCACGAGCCCGGGGTCCGTCCCCGGCACGGGGAAGGGCATCAGTCCGGCGACCAGAGCCAGAACGCTGAAACTCATCGATCTCTCTCCACGACTGGCGCGTCGTTCAGTACGATTCGTGTTTGTGCGGCCCCATCGCAAAGGTCGTCTGGAGCACGAACTGCCCGAAGCGTTCACCCGGGCGATCGAGCATCTCGTAGGCAGCGCGGACTCGGACGAATTCGCTCTGCCACCACGTGATCGAGGGGCCGACCAGCCAGGAACTCTCGCTTGTCAGGGCCGGGTTCTCTGTGTACTCGTAGCGCGCCCCAACGATCCATTGCCGTGCGAACTTGTATTCGCCGATCACGAACCCGCCCTTGGCGTCCGCCGCACCGCCCGCGTCGAACGAGCGGCGGTTCCAGACGTAGCCACCGTGCAGCGTCGCCTGGCGGTACTTCGATTCCGCCGGCGGTGTCCAGTCAAGCGTGAAGTCGATGCCCAGCACGCGGCTGTCGAACATGTCTTCCGCTGCATCGGCCTCGTGCTGGCCACCGATGCCACTGAGGCCGATCTCGAAATACGCCGCTGGCGAAAGCTCCCAGAACCCGTTCAGGTGCGCGAGAAAACTCGGGCCGCTCGACTCGCCGAACAGGGTCTCGCTGCTGCTGCGCGTCAATTCGCCCCATAACTCCCACGTTCCGAAGCTGTGCAACGGAGTCAGCCAGTGGACGCTTACGCCCGTCTGCGCGAGACCTTCCTCGCCGAGAAACGTCATGTACGGCAGAGGCAATTGCTGCGCCGGCAGTGCGTGTGCATGCCAGCGATTCAGCCGACCGAACCGCTGCCGGAACTTGCCAAGCACGACACTCAGCCCGCCCGACAGACCAACCCACTCGACATAGCCTTCCTCGATATCGACGTCGCCGCCGTGCTCTTCTTCTTCTGCCGCGTGTTCATCGCCAGCATCCTCGAATGGAAGCAACTCACCGCCGTGAAGATGGTGAGCGACGAAGATTTTCGCCCGCGAGAACGGATCGAGATTCGAGATGAACGAGAACTCGAACTCACGCGGGACGAAGTTGTTCCGATCCGATGCTTCGGTGTTGACGAAGGCAAGGACGTCGCCCGTCACGCTGATCTCGGGGTTCAGCAGATTGAGGTTGCGCGAACGTCCCTCGAAGGCCTGTTCGCCGGCCGGTTCCGTGATCGTGTCTCCGCCGGCTGCCGCTGCCGCCGCGGCGCGGATCCGCGCCAGTGCGTCGGCGGTATCCGGTCGCACGAGCGCGCCGCCGGCCTCGATTCGCTCGATTGCAGCGCGCAGACTGTCCAGTCTCGTCTCCAGCTCACGCATTCGAGCACGGAGCGAGTCCGCTGTCGTCTGTGCAGCAACGCTGATCGGAAACAGGGCAATCGCAAGCAGGGCGAAACCGAGCACGTTTCGTACCCGGATTGGGTTCAATCTCGACACGGCAGACTCTCCCCGGTAAGCGCGTTCGCCGAACCCGGTACACGCGTTCGGCTCGGGGATGCTACGTTGGCCCCCCTGGCAGGGCAATGTTTGCTGAATCCGAACGGCTGGCTGGCGAAAGCACGACACCGACGGTTTCGACGATTGCCTGGAAGCGAGCGTCGTGACGCAGCGGCGCGAGCAGCGGGTGGAGCAGGACATAGGGCAGGTTGGCATCGTTCTGTTGTGCGACGATGCGTTCGAGGCGAGTCAGGGCTTCTTCGCGTTCGCCGAGAGCGCTCCACCATAACACGGTGATCGCACCGGGCAACCGCTCGTCCAGCGAGCGCAGCGCCGCAACGCCGCTGGCGCGATGTGCCGGATCGCCGATTGCCGTCACGACTGCGGCGAGTGCGTTCGCGGTCTGCGCATCGCCGGCACCCGCGCGCACGGCCGCTTCCGCAATGTCGAACCGGCGCATGTGTGTGGCAAGCAGCGCGAGGTTGATCTGGCCAAGCGCATAGTCGGGCCGTCGCGCGAGGAGAGAGCGATAGGCTTCGAGCGCGCTGTCGTCGTTGCCCTGCACCATCAGGAGGTAGGCGCGTACCGTCATTGCGGCGGCGGAAAGAGGATCGAGTTCGAGCGCGGTGTCGATCTCGGCTCGGGCCTCGTCGTAACGGCCGAGCATCATCAATACTTCCGCGTACCATTGATGCCCGGTCGCGTAGCCCTTCTCGAAGGTGACGGCGCGGCGATATGCACGCTCGGCGCTGCCAAGGTCCCACTCGAAGTTCTGTGCAATCTGGCCGATCGCCCCGTGCGCTTCGGCAAGCTGAGCGTTCAGGGCGAGCGCCTGGGCGGCGGAACTGCCCTTCGCGACGGCCTCGGCGACGGGAAAGCCGCCCAGAGCGGGAAGCACTGCGTACGCCTGCGCGAGGCCGGCCCATGCGGGCGAGTACTCGGGGTCCGCCCGCGTGGCCGATTCGAAGTGCGTGATCGCTTCCTGGACACTTTCAAACGTGCGTGAATGCCATTGCTCGAGGCCGAGCAGGTACTCGTCATGCGCGCGAATGTTCGTGGTGGCGTCGGCCGCGACGGGCGCAAGCTGTGTGAACTGCTTCTCGAGCGCCGCAACGATCGCGGTTGCGATCGAGTCCTGGATCGCGAACACGCTCGATACTTCACGATCGTAGGATTCGGACCAGACCAGATTGCCGGTGTGTGTGTCGACGAGCTTGGCGTTGATGCGAAGCCGTCCACCTTCACGCCGCACCGTGCCATCGAGTATGGCCTGCACACCCAGCCGTCGTCCGATCTCCGCTACATCCTGCCGCTGGCCCCTGAACTCGAATGACGATGATCTCGCCTTGACATCCAATCCCTCCACGTGCGTCAGGCGGTTGAGCAGTTCCTCCGTCATGCCGTCGCTGAAGTACTGCTGGTCACCGGCCTCGCTCAGATCCGTGAACGGCAGCACGGCGATGGATTCGATCCCGGCTGCAACGGCCGGTCCCCGTCGCAACGAGTCCGGACCGAACCGCGAAACGGCGGCAAATGCGACCAGCGCGACGAGCATGCCAGCGCCGAAAATGCCCGCCGCCCGGCCTCGTGCAACATCGCCCGCCCCATGGGCAGGCGGAGGCACATCGGCGTCCGGAGTCCGGACCACGCCGCGGGCCGTCAGATCGAACATCCATGCGCCGGCGAGAACGACGGGAAAACCCAGGAGAGCCAGATATACGGCCCAGACCGCGGCCGATTCCGGGAAGCCGAGCAATGGAAGGATCGTCGCCGCCGCCTCGACCACCGCCCACGCCGTTACTGCGTAGAAGCCGATCGAGCGGAGGACTCGCCGCCGTTTCAACTCCGAAAAGAACGATCTGCCATTCACGGGGTCACCCGACGGACAGGATCAGCGGACAATCGCAGGTTCTGGCGTTCACGCACCAGCCGCCCGCCGGGACGGTCTGCCGATCGCCGGAACCGTTCCGGCGAGCACCGTCGCGAGGCCCTCAAGGACCGGGGTTTGGATACCCGGGCCTCACCGCGGGTTGCAAGCTCGCCTCAACGCCCGTGCTCGACGCGGATCTCCATGACCCGAGTGATCGAATCGACGCCTGATCGCGGCACCGCGGCCGTGGCGGTGAGACACGGTGTCCGCATTCCCGTCGTGTGCTCAGTCGAGCCTGGCGTACGGCGTCCAACCCCGGTCGCCCTCGACGTAGAGCCGGTCGAAAGGCGCCGGATCGTTTGCCAGCGTGAACACGGCCCTGCCACCCGCCGTTCCGGCTGGAACGAGCCGGGAGGCCGGAATGTTCATCGGCGGGCCTGCCACGACCCACTCGGAATCCTCGTGCTGGAGCGCGGACTCCGCCGCGTCGCTCGGCTCGTACAACTCGTAGCCGAAACGGCGGTGTTCCGCCTCGGCCAGCGGCAGGTTCCGGTCCGGCAGGCCGGAGTCCCTGCACCCCGTCGCCACGAAGATGATTGCCGCAGCGGCGATGCCGACGATCTGACGGCCGCCGTTTGACTCCATGCTCCCCTCCCGATTGACGCGTTGAACGCTCGACGACATCCTTGCGGTCCCGTGCCGCGACGCGGTCGCGGCCAGCTGACAGATTCGCTTTCGGAGGCCATGCATGCGTGTTGCGCTCGACCCGGTCCCGCTCGTCCTCGGCATCTACGCCTGGGTGGGTGAAACGCTTGCCCACGCCATCGAGAAGCGCGAGGCCGACGCTGCCGATGCCCTTGGCAAGCGGCTCTCCCGCCAGCGCGGGCAGAGTGCGGACCGCGAAGTCCAGAAGATCGTTCGCACGCTGCACGCCGACGTCAAAGTCGCCGACAAGTTGCTCAAGAAGACCGGCGACGTGTGGAAGATATCCCAGGAAACGGATCTCGTCGACCTGGTGATCGAACCCCGCGGCGAGGGCGAGGGCCCGCGCGCGTACGTACTCTTGAAGCCACGCGAGATCCGGCCGCTGCTCGGCGCGATCCGATCCGCTGCCGCCGGCGCGGGCGAGAATGAAGGCGCGCTCACCGCACTCGATGACGCTATCGCCGGTCTCGATGTGAAAGCGACCGATTATCTCGCCTTCGGCTTCGATCCGTGGAAGGGTTGAGATGGGAATCGGCCACTTCCCGCGCGTTCCCGCGGATCGCAAGCCAATGCAGGTTCGCTTCTTTCAGGAGGGCGATATCGCGGATCTCGAGACCGCGATCAATCACTGGCTCGCCGTTTCGCCTCGTCGCGAGATCGTCGACATCCGACAATCCGTGCTCAGCACACAGGCCGGCGGCCGCGAGCTCCTCGTATCCGTCTGGTATATCGACGACTGATCTGCGTTGCTTGCCTTCATCGCGCCAGAGCCCCGAGCAACGCACTGCCGATTGCCTCGACCTGCCAGTCGCGCATGTCGGCAACCTCGCGCAGTTCGCGCGCATCGCGCGGCTTCCGGCGCGCCACCTCCTCGAGCTGGTCTCGCGGCATCAGGAATCCACGCTCGAGACCGAGTTCGTCCGCCACCTTGTCTCGAACGATCCGCAGTCGGTCCACCAGCGTTTCGAACGAGGGATCCGGCGCCGGCCGGCGAGGCCCTCGCTTGCGAACCGGCAAGTCCTCTTCCCCAAGAGCCTGCGCGCGTTCGACCGCCGCGACCAGATCTCGGCCATGACGCGCCACCACCACAGGACTCATCCCGCCCACTCCGGCGAGCAGCGCCGCGCTACCCGGCATCCCCCGCGCAATCGCGACCAGCGCTTCGTTGGCCAGCACGCGGAACGGCGCCACATCGCGCCCGCGCGCCACACCATCGCGCCACTCGTACAACTCGCGCAACGCGGCCAGCTGCCGCGCCGTCAGATCGCGCGTGTTCTTGATGCGCATCCACCCATCGCCGTTCTCCGACGGCGCGCTTTCCATCGCTTCGCGCAGGCGGAACTCCTCCTCGGCCCAGCGGAGACGATCGGTCTCGATCAGCTGGTCACGAAGCACATCCCGCAGCGATGGCAGGTGCCGCGTGTCCTCGGCCGCGTACTCCAGCAGTTCCGCCGTCAATGGCCGCCTCGCCCAGTCTGCTCTCTGATGCTTCTTGTCCAGCCGGACCCCGAGATGCTTCTCTGCCAGACCCGCAAGACCCAGCGTCGTCTCGCCCAGGAACTGCGCCGCCACTTTCGTATCGAACAGGTTCGCGACGCCGATCCCGAAGTCGCGACCCAGCAGTCGCAGATCGAAGTCCGCATCATGCAGAACCGTCTCGTTCGCCACACTCGCGAACAGCGAACCCAGCGGCCCGATGTCCGCCGCCAGCGCGTCAATCACATACGTTTCTTGCCGCGTCGACAACTGCACCACGCACAGTCGGTCGTGATACCGGTGGTATCCCGCCGCCTCCGTGTCCAGCGCCACCAGCGATGCGCCCGACAGTGCGTCGCCCAGTGATGCGATCTGATCCGTTCGGTCGATGAACTTCATCCCGAGTCTTCGTCCGCGCTGTTTGCGCACGGTACCGCCGCCCCGTAGGATTCCGCCTCTCGTCGCCTGCGGCGGAGCGGGTATTCGCCCTCAACCTATTCGTTTGCCCGCGGACCGGGTACCACTGTCCATTCCTGGCTCGCCTGACCATGCCGTCGGCGCGAATCGACTGGCAATTCGGCCCATTCAGCCCTTGTCCTGGCTCCGGCCAACCGCTGGAGCCTGCCCATGCATAGGGAATCGTAGCAGGATTGGGGAATGGTTCCCGGTCCGCTGATGCTCCTGGCCGATCGCGCGATCACGATGGGGACCGAATTCGCGCCCGTCGCGATCGTGATTGCGAACGGCCGCATCGAGGCGATCGGGCCCGCGGCGGAAGTGCGGCCGGGCCGTGCCGTCCGGGTGCTCGATCTAGCGGGGACGATCGTGACGCCGGGTCTGGTCGATGCGCACATCCACCTGACGGAATGGGCGCTGGCGCGGCGGGATCTGGATCTGTCGGGCACCCGGTCACCGGAGGAAGCGGCAAGCCAGGTGGCCGGTGAGGAAGTTGGGCGGGCGGGCGGCTGGATTCGGGGCCGGGGCTGGAACCCGCACCTGTGGAATGGCCGGGAACCGCACCGATCGGTGCTGGATGTGGTGGTGCCGGGGGTGCCGATCGCGCTACAGAGTCATGACATGCACGCGCTGTGGGTGAACGGCGAGGCGATGGCGCGGGCGGGCATCACGAGCGAGACTGCGGATCCAGCCGGGGGTCGCATCGTGCGCGATTCGAGAGGCGATGCGACGGGCCTGCTGCTCGAGAATGCGGCCGAACTCGTAACACGGGTCGTGCCCGCGCCGGATCCAGCGGCGACGGTCGACGCCGTACTCGAGGCACAGGCGGTGCTGCACGCATTCGGGATCACCGGCGTGCACGCGTTTCCTTCGATTCACATCCCCGAGGCCGAACCGCTGAGCGGGATCGAAGCGGTGCGGGCCTCCGGCCGGCTGCGACTGCGAGTTCTCCAGCACCTGCCGTTGCGCATGCTTGATGAGGCGCTGCGGATCGGATTGCGCAGTGGTTTTGGCGGCGAATGGATCCGTATTGGTGCGATCAAGATGTTTCTTGATGGTGCGCTCGGCTCGCGGACGGCGTGGATGCGTGCGCCGTACGAGAATGATGCTGGGCGGTTCGGCGTGCAGACGATGGAGCGTGGCGAATTCGGGTATCACGTGCGCAGGGCCGCGGCGGCCGGTCTTGCGACGACGGTCCACGCGATTGGCGATGCAGCCGTCGGCCTCGCTCTGGATGTGCTCAACGATCAGAGTCTGGCGGTGGCGGCGATGCCGCATCGCATTGAACACGTGCAGTGCTGTCCACCCGAACGGGTGGGGGAGCCGGGTGCGGCCGGCATCACGTGTTCGGTGCAGCCGGCGCATCTGATGACGGACTGGGCCATCGCGGACCGGCACTGGGGCCCGGCGCGCGCACGGGCCACGTACGCGTTCCGGTCGTTTCTCGGGGGTGGAGCGGTGCTGGCGTTCGGATCGGATGCGCCGGTGGAGCCGGCGGACCCGCGGCTTGGACTCCATGCCGCGGTCACGCGCATGACACCGGATGGTATGCCCGCGAGCGGCTGGTACGCAGAGCAGCGGCTTTCGGCGCACGAGGCGCTTCATGGATACACGCGCGGGCCTGCCGTGGCTGCGGGCCGGCCCGATCACGGACGGCTTGTGGCGGGCCTGCCGGCGGATCTTGTCGCGTGGGACCGCGACCCGACGCGCTGCTCACCGGCCGAACTGCTCGGCCTTCGTGCGGAGGCCACCATCGTAGGCGGTGACGTCGTTCATTCCTGAAGGAGATCGCTCGTCCGTTGCGAACCAAGATCGTTGCAACCATCGGCCCATCGACAGAAGACCGCGACCGCATTCACGCCCTTGCAGACCTCGGCGTCGATGTGATCCGCATCAATTTTGCCCACGGCGACCACGACAAAGTCAAACAATGGATTCTCTGGATCCGCGAGGCGGCCGAGGTCGTGGGCAAGCCGATGGCGATTCTTGCGGATCTGGCCGGCCCCAAGATCCGGATTGGTGCGCTGCCCGAACCGGTTGTTCTCGAGGAACGCAAGCAGGTGGTGCTGGCCCCGGAAGCCACGGCGAAGACCGGCGAGTTGCCGACCACGTTCGCGGCCCTTGCCGATGATGTCGCGCCCGGTAACCGGATCCTCCTCGATGACGGACGTCTCGAGTTGCGCGTGCTCTGGGTGACGCCGCCTCGCGTTCGGTGTGAAGTCGTGCGCGGCGGGATCCTGCACCAGAAGAAGGGAATGAATCTGCCTGGCGTCCGTGTGAGCACGCCATCGCTCACGGAAAAGGACCTCGTCGATCTGGCGTTCGCCATCGAACACGATGTCGACTATGTGGGTCTTTCGTTCGTGCAACGCGCCGAGGATGTGCGACAACTGCGGGCACTGTTGCCGGCGGGTCCGCTCGTCGTCGCGAAAATCGAGAAGGACCGGGCGCTCGAGGAGATCGAACCCATCCTCATGGCGTCGGACGCTGTGATGGTCGCGCGCGGCGATCTCGGTGTGGAACTTCCCTTCGAGCAGGTCCCCGTTGCGCAGAAGCGAATCATTCAGCTTGCCAACCTCTATGGCCGGCCCGTCATCACCGCAACGCAGATGCTCGAGTCGATGATGGAGAATCCCCGGCCGACCCGCGCGGAGGCGAGCGATGTCGCGAACGCGCTCTTCGACGGCACAGACGCGGTCATGCTGTCGGGCGAGACCGCCGCTGGCAAGTATCCGCTGCTTGCGGTCGATGCCATGGTCCGGATTGCCGCCGAGATCGAGCGCACGCAGGCCTACGGCGAGGGACCGAAGTACGATCTCGCGATCAACCGTCACCTGCGCGTGGGCGCAACGCCGACCGAGCACGCCATTGCGGCTGCGACCGTCGAAGCCGCACGACTGCTCGGCGTGCCCGCCATTGTGACGTTCACGCGCTCCGGTTCGACGACGCGGCTGGTCTCGAGCTATCGTCCGAACGTGCCCATCCTCGGCGTCACGGATCAGCCCCGCACGTGGCGGCAGCTTTCGCTGGTGTGGGGCGTGCAGCCCGTGCTCGGCACCGGCGACGTCAACTACGAGAACATGCTCGAACACGCACGCGACTACCTGTTGCGCAACCATCTCGCCAAACGCGGCCAGCGCATCGTCGTGACCGCCGGCATCCCTTTCCATGTGAGCGGGACGACCAACATGATGCGCGTCGAGGAAGTGTGAAGCTGCGATTCCTCGGAACCGGCACATCGTTCGGCATCCCGGTGATCGGTTGCCGCTGTGCGGTGTGCACGTCCGCGGACCCGCGCGATCGCCGGACTCGACACGCGGCCCTGCTCCAGGATCAGGACGGCCGGTCCGTCCTCGTGGATACGCCGCCCGAACTGCGACTGCAACTCGTGGCGGCTGGCGTGTCCGCGATCGATGCCGTGTGGTTCACCCACGGGCACGCGGATCATACGCACGGCATCGACGACCTGCGTGTCTTCTCGATGCGCGGCCGGCGCCCCCTCGTTGCCTGGGCCGATGCGATGACGGCTGCGCGTCTGCGATCCGTCTTCCCCTACATTTTCGATCCGGCGTATCAACCACCCGCGGGCACGACCAAGCCGGAGATCGATCTGCGCACGTTCGACCCGGGCAGCAGTGTCGATGTCGCCGGGTTCCCACTCACGCCGCTCGAGGTCCCGCACGGAGACATGACGGTGTACGGATTCCGGACAGGCAATCTTGGGTACGTCACGGACGCCAAGCAGATTCCGGCCGCCACGTTCGAGAGTTTGCGCGGTGTGCGCGTTCTCGTTCTCAATGCGCTCTGGTACGGCGATCCGCATCCGACCCATTTCAACATCGAAGAAGCCGTTGTCGCGGCACGCGAAATCGGTGCACAGCGGACGTTTCTGACCCACCTGACGCATCGCGTCGGGCATGCCGCGCTCGCCGCAGCGCTGCCGCCCGGCATCGAGCCTGCATGGGACGGCCTCGTCGTCGACATTGAGGAACTCGGGATCTCGAACGCGGGGATGGCCAGATCATGATGGAGCGCCTGGAGCTGGACTACGGCAACATGCTCGCGTCGCGTGTTGGCGACCACGGCATTGACGCTGCGACGCTCGATGGCTTTGCCGCACGCTTCGCAGCAGTCCACGCGGACATCGAGAAACGGCGCAACACCGGCCAGCTCGGCTTTTTCGCGTTGCCGTACGAGCGCGAGCTCGTCGACCGGATTCGTGCATTCGCGGACGGCCTTGGCCAGGCGTATGAGAACGTTGTCGTTCTCGGTATCGGCGGATCCGCACTCGGCACGATCGCACTCCAGCACGCACTGCTGCGCCCGCACTGGAATGAACTCAGCAACGAACAGCGCGACTGGTTTCCCCGGCTCTACGTTCTGGACAATGTCGATCCGACCACCATCGGGCCGCTGCTCGATCGGCTCGATCTCGACCGCTCCCTCTTCAATGTTGTCAGCAAGTCGGGTACGACCGCGGAAACGATGGCCCAGTTCCTTCTCGTTCGTGACCGGCTGGCGCACTCGCTTGACGATGCTTACCGCCGCCATTTCCTGTTCACGACCGATCCCGAGAGCGGTGTGCTTCGAGAGATCGCGAACGATGAGGGCATTCCGACGCTGCCGATTCCACCGGGCGTCGGCGGCCGGTTCACCGTATTGTCCGCCGTCGGGTTGCTCCCGGCAGCACTGGCCGGGATCGAGATCGAGGACCTGCTGGCCGGTGCCGCGGCAATGGACGAACGGTGCCGGACCGCCGATCTGGCAGCGAACCCGGCCGGCCTTTTCGCAACTCTCCAGTTCCTGGCCGATTCCGAAAAGGGCGCCGGTATCCATGTCATGATGCCGTACTCGGACCGGCTCTACGGCGTTGCCGACTGGTTCCGGCAGCTCTGGGCAGAGAGCCTCGGGAAACGCCTGGATCGCAACGGCGCCGAGGTGTTCCGTGGACCCACTCCCATCAAGGCGATCGGTGCAACCGACCAGCATTCCCAGGTTCAGCTTTACGTCGAGGGCCCGTTCAACAAGACGATCACCCTGCTCGCAACCGCCGAATCCGCCGAGGATCTGCACATTCCCGCCGCCTATCCCGACGTCGATGCCCTCGCCTACCTCGGCGGCCAGTCCTTCGCTCGCTTACTCGACGCGGAACGGCGTGGCACGACCGCTGCATTGACTCGCAGTGGCCGAATGAACATGACCATCACGCTGGCTGCGGTGGCCGCACACGACGTCGGTGAACTGCTCATGATGCTCGAGATCGCCACGGTCTACGCGGGCGCGCTCTACGAGGTCGACCCCCTCGACCAACCGGGGGTCGAACTCGGAAAACAATTCACATATGCACTCATGGGCAGGCCAGGCTTCGAGGCCCCGGCCGAGACGGACCCCGAACCACGCTGGATCTGCCGGTGAACGCCAGCCATTCACCCGATCTCGTCGGTTCGTCCCCGGACCCGCCCATCAACGCCAGCCACTCGTCTGCGCCGGCCGGTCCGTCCAGCGAAGGCCGGATTCGCATGATCGAGCGCATCGCTGCCGATGTCGGCCACGCCGTCCGCTCCCCTCTGCAATCCCTGTACATCAACATCGAGGTGCTGCGCCGCCGGATACAGTCGAACGCGCGCCAGGACGCACTCGAACGCACCGACGTCATCGAGAAGGAAGTGCATCGCATTGCCGAACTGCTCGAAGCGTTCATGATCGTGCTGCTGCCATCGCGCTCGCCGGTCGAGGCCTTCGATCTCGACCGGGCCATCGATCGCATCGCCCCACTTCTCGAACTCCTCGCCCGGGAACACAGGCGTGGCTTCGCCCGTTCCAGTGCGTCCGTGCTCGTCTGCGCGCCACAGGAGCTTCTGCTTTCGGCGATGGCTCTCGCCGCTGCCGCCGTCTGCGACACGATCCCGTCTGCCAGCCGCGCAGAGCTGCGCCTCTCCGTCAAGCCCGACGCCGACGCCGTGCACGTTCATATCGAATCCGTTCCGCCGAACGAACGCATCGATGATCTTGCCAGTGCCAGCGTCGACCTGGCCGCGTTCCTGCGCGACGCGGACGGAACCATCACCCTCGACTCGGGTTCTCCAGCGCGGAGCCCGGGTCGATTCTGCCTGCGCGTTCCCCGCGCCGATGCGTGCTTGACTGAAGCTTCTGCCCAGCCCTAACTTCCGGGATCGTCGGTGGCCGGATCGATTCCTTTAAATAGCGTTGGGTCAACCACTTATGAACGTGCCCAGGCTCCTCATCGCGGACGACGAGACGCATGTCGCCGAGGGGCTACGCATGCTCCTTCAGGAGGAAGGGTACACGACCGAGAGCGCGACGGACGGCCCGGCCGCGTGGGATCTCGTCAAAGTGGGCGAGTTCGCACTCGTTCTGGCGGATCTGCATATGCCCGGCATGGATGGTCTCGAGATGTTCGCGCGCATGCGCGATGAAGGCATCGACACCGAGATCATCGTCATCACGGGCGACAAGACCGCGGACTCGGCGGTCGAAGCGATGCGGCTCGGAGCCTACGATTACCTGACCAAACCGCTCGATGTGCCGCGGCTGAAGGCGCTGATTCCGAAGGCGATCGACAAGTACAACGTCAAGACAGCGAACAAGCAGCTCAAGAAGCGACTCGAGAGCCTGACGCGGTACGGCGACATGCTGGGGCAGTCGGACGAGATCCGGCACGTCTGGGACATGCTCGAAAAAGTTTCACCCTCGGCGGCCAGTGTCCTGATCGCGGGTGAAAGCGGAACCGGAAAGGAACTGGTCGCGCGCGCGCTGCACAACAAATCGCCGCGCAGGAAGGGTCCGTTCATCGCGCTGAACTGCGGTGCGTTCCCGCGCGAGATCCTCGAGAACGAGCTGTTCGGGCACGAGAAGGGTGCGTTCACGGGAGCGATCGCGGAGAAGGCCGGCTCGTTCGAGCTGGCGGATGGCGGGACCCTGTTCCTGGACGAAGTCGCCGAGATGGAGTCGGACATCCAGGTCAAGTTGCTGCGCGCACTGGAACAGCGCACGTTCCGGCGACTGGGCGGCAAGAAGGAGATTTCCGTTGATATTCGCGTGATCGCCGCGACGAACAGGAACGTCGAGGATGCGCTGCGCGAAGGGAAGCTGCGCGATGACCTGTACCACCGGTTGGCGGTGGTGCCCATCCTGTTGCCTCCGTTGCGCGACCGGTCCGGTGACATCCGACTGCTCGCGCAGGAATTCCTGACTCGTTTCGCGACCGATCTCAAGAAAGAGATCAGCGGATTCTCGGCCGGTGCACTCGAGTGGATGGAGACGTACAGCTGGCCAGGCAACGTGCGCGAACTCAGGAACGCGGTCGAACGAGCGGTGATTCTCGCTCGCACCGACGAAATCGAAGTCGGTGATCTGCGTCCTCGCCACCTGGGCTCGGACGAGGCCGAAGTCCGCGTGCCCGTGGGTACGTCAATCGAGCACACAAACCGCGTGCTCACATTGAAGACATTCGCCTTCACGGGCGGGAATCACGAGAAGACTGCGCGCATCCTGGGAATCGATGAACAAGTGCTGCGCGATCGGCTGGTCACGTATTTGCAGGATCCGGTGCCTGCGTCCTGATCGTCTGGTGTTCGACAAACACGAGTTGCCCGGCGATCGCACTCGCCGCGCGAGCCTTCGAGGAGAGCAAGACGATGCCCCAACACGACGATACGCCCTATATCGTGATCGAACGCAAGAGCGGTGGTCTTGGCTCGTTCCTGCTGGGCGCCATGATCGGTGCCGGGCTTGGAATGCTGTTCGCGCCGCGCTCGGGCGAAGAGACGCGCGAGGAACTGCGGGCGGGCGCGACCCGGCTGCGCCAACAGGCGGAGGACACAGTCCGCAATGTGCAGGGGGCCGTCCATGACTCGCTCGGCAGGGCCCGCGTCAATGTGAACGATCGGATCGATGCGGCACGCGATGCATTCGAGGCCGGCCGGCAGGCCGCACGCGAGACGCGCGCGGATGTCGAGGAGCGCGTGCGCGATGCGCGTGAACGCGTCCGGACTGGTGTGGATGAAGCGCGCGAACGCGTGCGGGCTGGTGTCGATGCGGCCGCCCGCAAGCCGGTCGCACCGCCGCCGGCAGGCGAACCCGTTCCCGGCCAGCCCCCAGCGTCGGAGACCGGATTCGGCATTTGACATCCGGCACCCCGGGCGACTCGCAGGACGCCGCCTTCGTCCGGGAACCGGCGAGGCAATCGCCGCCGGCCGACGAGGCGGCAACGTCTGAAGCTGCCCGTCCCGAGCGGCGCCGTCCGCTCATCCCCCGGGCCCCACGCACGCGCGCCTTCCTGGACTCCGTCTCGGACTTCATTGTCCGGCTCGGCAAGAAGATCGAAGAAGACAACATCTTCTTCCTCGGCGGCGCGATCGCCTTCAAGGTCGTCGTCGCGATCGTACCGCTGCTCCTCGCCTCCGTGGGTATCGCCGGCCTGCTGCTTCAGTCCCGCTTCGGTCCGGACGCGGCTGAGCAGATCATCCGGCTCATCTTCCGCGCTGTCCCGGCGGTCGGTCCCGATACGCTCAACGCGCTGCGCGGATTCCTGAACGATGTGTTCCAGCGCGCCTCCGATTTCGTCGGCGTCGCCACCCTCGTCCTGATCTGGCTCGCGACGAGCCTCGTCGGCACGCTGCGCACCGTGCTGCGCGAGATCTTCGATCTTCAGGAAGATCGTGGCATCATTGCCGGCAAGTTGTTCGACATCCAGATGGTAGTGCTGTCAGGTACACTGCTCGCGCTCAACGTGCTGCTCACCGTCGGGTTCCGCGTATTCGATTCTCTCGAGAGCACAATCCTCGGCGTCGAGATTCAACGCTTTGCCGTTGTCGAACGCATCTTCGTCCAGCTCGCTGCATTCCTGTCCGTCTGGTTCATGTTCGTGCTCATCTACCGTTATCTTCCCGGCCGCCGTATCCAGTGGCGTATTGCGATGATCGCCGCAACCTTTACCGGCCTGCTCTACGAACTCCTCAAGGCCGGCTTCGGGTGGTACGTCACGACCTATGCCTTCTATCGCTCGACGTACGGCAATTTTGCGACGGTCATCATCTTCCTGCTGTGGATCTACTACATGAGCGTTGCGTTCGTGATCGGCGGTCAGGTCGGACAGGTCGCTGCAATCGTGCGCATCCGGCGAAGACAGAAGGAGCGCCTGAACTAGAGCGACTCACAGCACGGGGGGTGGGACGGGCTCCCGAGGCCCTGGTGGACACTCCCGTTTCCGATCTCGGAGACCGTGAACGATTCTGGAAAGCCGGGTATGCCATCCGTCGGACCCCTCACGCCCGCCGTCCTTCCAACGTGGAACGCCTGCACGAATTTTCCCTTCGCCCGCCGCTTCTCGAATCCTTTCCGTAGCAATATCTTCCCTGCATGGAAGCCCGCAAAGTCATAGCGCGGAACAAGAAAGCAACGCACGAATACCACATCGCGGAGTCCTGGGAGGCGGGCATCGCCCTCGTCGGGCCGGAAGTCAAGTCGGTTCGCGCGGGCAAAGTCAGTCTCGCGGAGGCGTTTGCGCGCGTCGACGGCGCCGAAGTCTGGCTGCACGGCATGCACATCAGTCCGTACGAACCGGCCAGTCGCGAGAACGTCGATCCGACGCGGCCGCGCAAGCTCCTGCTTCATCGCAGGGAGATTCGTCGCCTGATCGGCGCAGTACAGCAGAAGGGGTTCACGCTGATTCCACTTGATGTCTATCTGAGCGGTGGCCGCGTGAAGCTCACGCTGGCGCTCGGCCGCGGCAAGAAGCTCCATGACAAGCGAGAGACCGAGCGTCGTCGTGAGGCCGAACGCGAGGCCGAGCGCGCGATGAAGTCGCGATGAGCCGGGCTCGCGCAACCGTCGCGATCAGCGGAGTTCGCGCCATCGTCGCAATGAGTCCGGCACGCGATCAGTGGACTTCACGGCTCGCCGTATGCGTTGCAATCGCGCTGGCCGTCGCGCCGGCGAGTGCAGCAGCGCAGACCAGCGGGTTGCGCATCGAAGGCCGGGGCCGCACCGAGATCGTGGCGCCCGCCGGGCTCGCCGGCGCGCCGGTGTACGATGTGCGGGCGTTGCGCATCCTCGGCGCGATCGTGGATGCGAGCGGCGCAACGTTCCGGGCGATTCTGCTCGAAGACACACTCATCTTCTGGCCCGGCTCACCGTTCTTCCTCGCCGGTGGCACGACACACCAGCTGGCCCTGCCTGTGCGCATGACGGAGACGGCGTTCGCGCTGCCGGTTCAGTTCTTTTCCGAATGGCTGCCCTCTCGCTGGCCGGAGCGGTTCGCATTCGACGGGGGCATCCTTCGTGTGGCGGGGCCTCTGGCCCCGGCACTGCCTCCGGCAACGACATTGCCTGCTGTCCGGCCAAAGCGCGTCGTCATCGTGGATCCCGGACACGGCGGGCGAGATCCGGGCAAGATCGGGCCGAATCAGCTTCGCGAGAAGGATGTTACCCTCGCGTTATCGAGAACTCTCGCGACATTGTTCGAGGAACGCGGGTATGAGGTGCACCTGACCCGTTCGACCGACACACTGATCGCACTGGCGGACCGGCCGCAGCTGGCGAATCGCTGGGGCAACGGCCGGCCGTCTGCCGTGTTTGTCTCGATTCACATGAACTCGACGGCATCCTCGTCGGTGCGCGGCTTCGAGACGTTTTTCCTGTCGCAGGCGAGAACCGAAGACGAGCGGCGAGTCGCAGAAATGGAGAACGCGGCCGTCGAGTTCGAGGATGGCCCGGCAGCGGGTGAGCTGAGTGAAGTCGATCGCGTGCTGAACGGGCTGCGCAACGACTTCTACGTGCGCGCCTCGAGCGATCTCGCGGATGCCGTGCAGGCCGCACTCTCCACTGTACACGATGGCCCGAACCGCGGCGTCAAGCGTGCCGGTTTCCGGGTTCTCGTCGGCGCACTCATGCCTGCCGTGCTCGTCGAGGTCGGCTTCATCTCGAACACGCGCGAGGCTCGAACGCTGGGCGAGGAGGAGTTCCAGAAACGGGCGGCGCTGGCCATCGCCGATGCCGTCCACCGATTCTTTGACGAACACGAGCACCTGTGGATCACGGGCGGGTCGTAATGCGTTGTCGCCGGTGGACCGGCGGATCTCGTCCTTCACGTTCGTACCGAACCATTATGGCGCTCGCCAGCCTCGTGCTGCTCGCCGCGTGCGGCTACTTCAATGCGATGTACAATGCGCGGCAGCAGATCGATCAAGCCAGGCGCGCAGCGGAACGCGGTGACAACAGCAACGCAACGCGGGCATATCTCGATGCCATCGATCGTGCCGCGTCGAGTTACCGCAGCCATCCGGATGGGCGCTGGGCCGATGATGCGTTGCTGCTTATCGCACAGGCGCGCTGGCAGCTGGGCGAGTACCCGGCCGCGCGTGCAGCGGCGGAAGAGCTGTTGCTGCGCTCGGCCGATACGGATCTGCGGGCGGCAGCGCACGCCTACGCGGGGTCGGCTGCACTGCTGGCTGGCGATCCGCTCGCAAGCATGCACCTGGACAGCGCCGTCGCAGAAGGCGAAGGCGAGTCGCTCGCGCTGGCGCTTCTGTCGCGCGCCCGCCTCCGCTTCCAGACAGCGCAGGCGGATGCCTGGACCGATCTCGAGCGAGCGAGCGCGGGTGACGGCGAGTTCGCGAGCGCGGCCCGGCTCGAAGCGGTCAGCCGCGCGATCGAGGGCGAGGATACGGTGCGCATGCGGGGCGCGTTCGCACGCGTGTTCGACGATCGCGTTGCGGGGCGATGGACCGATTCGATCGCGGCACTGCTCGGTAGCGCGGCAGCGCGGGCCGGCCCGCGCTTCGCATGGTCCGTATCGGCGCCCGTCGAAGACGCGAACTGGTCAGGCGAACAACGCGATGGTGTGCGGCTCCGGCGTATCGAATTCCTCGCGGCTTCTGGCGATACTGCTGCGGCCGTCGATGCCGCGCTTGACCTCGCCGATCGCGCGGCTGCCACGACGGCCGCTCACGCCCGGGTCGCAGCCGCAAGGCTCAGCCTCCACGGCGCGGCAGCCATTGCGGATATTCTCGACGTACGCGCGACCCTGTTACCCGTGATCGCCGAGGCAGATGCGCGCGCGCTCGTGCGCACGATCGCAGCGGTTGAAGTGCTGCTGGAAGGTGCGGGGGTTGGGCAACCGCTCGCGCTGTTCGCGGCCGCGGAGCTGGCCCGCGATGGGCTGGGTACGCCCCTGTTCGCGCGATCTCTCTTTCTTGCCTACGCGGACCTCGTGCCTGATGCGGTCTGGGCGCCGAAGGCGCTGCTCGCCGCCGCTGCGCTGGGGGCAGCCGGTCTCGAAGACGATGCGGCTTCCCGGTTTTCCGACCATTCCGACAACGTCTACGTGCGTGCGATTCTGGATCGGGCGGATCCGGCGGCATTCGCGTCGGCGGAGGAGCGATTGGGCCGCAGTCTCATCGCACTCAGGCAGGCAGCGTTCGCGGATGCCGATCGCCGTGACCTGCGCGTAGCACGCGCCATCTCGACTCTCGACAGTCTAAGGATGGCTGCGCTTGCGGACAGCATGCGCATCGTTTGTGGCGAGTTCCTCGACAGTCTCGCGATCACCGGGATTCGCAGCGACAGTGTGCGCGCGGCATGCGTGCGCAGCGATACGGCTCTGGTAACGCGATTCATGACGATCGATACGTTGCTCTTGCGCGACACGACGTCAGTCGTGATCGACACGACAGCGGCCGGCCGTCGCATCATCCGTGACACGACTTCAACCGCACACCGCGAGTGAACCTGGCTCAGGAGTTGTTCGGCGTCCGCTTCCAGAACCCCGTTCTGCTGGCGAGCGGAACGTGCGGTTACGGCCGGGAACTCGATTCCGTGCTCGATCTCGATGCGCTTGGCGGCATCGTCATCAAAGCGGTTACCGCGAAGCCGAGGCAGGGCAACGCCGCACCGCGTGTCGCGGAATTCGCCGGCGGCATGATCAATTCGATCGGGCTCGCCAACGCGGGTGTGGATGCCGTGCGCACGGAGAAGCTGCCGTGGCTCGCCCGGCGCCTGGGCAGCGCGCACGTCATCGTCAATGTTGCAGGGACATCGGTGAGCGAGTTTGCTTCGGTCGTGCGTGTGCTCGACGATCCGGCGCTTCGCTTCGCGGCATTCGAGCTGAACGTTTCGTGTCCGAACGTCGAGCGGGGTGGTGCGCTGTTCGCCACGCGCGAGGACCTGCTTGCGGAAGTCGTATCCGCGTGCCGCGCCGCGACGGGCCGGCCGCTCATCGTCAAGCTCGCGCCCAACGTGCCCGATATCGGACACATGTCGGAAATTGCGGTCGCCAACGGCGCGGACGCGATCAGTCTGATCAACACGTTTCCCGGTCTGCTCTTCGATGTCGAGACGCGTACGCCGGTCCTTGGCAATGGCACGGGCGGCGTCAGCGGGCCGGCTGTCCTGCCGATGGGCGTACACGCGGTATGGCAGGCAAGGCGCCGCGTGACCGTACCGATCCTCGGTGTGGGTGGCATCCGCACCGGGCGTGACGTCGTCCAGTACCTCCTTGCGGGCGCATCTCTGGTCCAGATCGGGACCGCCAGCTTCGCGGACCCTCGCGCCGCCCAGCGTGTATTGTCGGGCCTGAAACGATACGGCGCCGCCCATGGCGTGGCGGATGTCCGGGAACTCATCGCCGCCGGCCGGCTGGACTAGGCTGGCGAGATTCGCATGGCAGAAATCATCGTTGCTCTCGACCTGCCGTCGGGCAGTGCAGCGCTCGGGCTCGTGGACGAGCTTGGCGGCGCCGTCGATTTCTACAAGGTCGGCTCGCCGCTCTTCACACGAAGCGGTCCATCCATCGTGCGCGAGCTGCGCGCACGCGGCAAACGCGTATTTCTCGACCTCAAATACCACGACATTCCCAACGCGGTTGCGCGAGCGGTCCAAGCTGCCGCCAACCTCGATGTCGAACTGCTGACCGTGCACGCATCGGGTGGTACCGCGATGATGCGCGCGGCCGCCGAGGCGGCGGGCAGCGATGGTCCCCGCCTGCTCGGCGTGACCATCCTTACGTCCTTTACGCCGGTCGAGGTCGAGGAAGTCTGGAACAAGCAGATTCTTTCGCTGCGTGACGAGGTCGGCCGGCTGGCCGCACTCGCCGCCGAAGCCGGGCTGCACGGGATCGTCGCATCGCCGCTCGAGGCCGAGACGATGAAGCGACGACACGGCGCCGAATTCCTCGTTGTTACGCCTGGCATCCGGCCGGCCGGCGAAGCGAGCGCCGATCAGGCGCGTACGTCCACACCCGGTGCGGCAGCGAAAGCGGGCGCGGACTATCTCGTGATTGGCCGGCCCATTCTCGAAGCAGAGGATCGCGTCGATGTCCTCGAGCGGATCATGGCCGAGGTCGCGGCCGGCGCCCAGGTCGTCGAGTGATGCGCACGCTCATCCTCGCTGTCACGACTCTGGCTATCGCGGTACCGGCGAGTGCACAGCCGCTCGATCCGGCGACGCGTCGCATCGCACAGGCATGGCAACGTGGCGATGTCAACTCGATCGGCTCGTTCGCCGCTCGCTCCGGTCTCTCGCTCGACGTCGGCGGCCAGAAGATCGGACCGCTCCACGCACGACAGGCGGCCATGGCCCTGAAACGCGTGTTCGAACGCGTGGAAACCGTGTCCGCCAGCATCGGCCAGGCCCACGAAGTCGAAGGTGATCCCCGCCGCGCCTTCGTAGAAATCACGTGGGTCACGAAAGCGCCCGGTACGAGCATCCCCGAATCGTCCCAGGTCTTCTTCGGACTCGTTCTCGACGGTGACACCTGGCGCATCACTGAGATCCGCCTGATCCAATGATGGCGCAGCCGCGGCTGCCGGCCGTCCTCCAGGACAGCACTGCCGCGACTCTCGATCCGGTCGCCATCCTGCTCGACTGGAACGCTCTCCTGCCACGGCTCGTTCAGACCGCCATCGTAATCCTCATCGCGATCCTCGCATATCGCGTCATCAAGGTCTTCGTGCGCAAGCTCGTCGAGCGCGAGGTCGACGAAGAGGATCCCGTTGCGAAACGGTCCCGCCAGCAGCGGACCCACACCCTCGCCAGCCTGCTCGAGAACTTCGCCCTCGTCGTCATAACGGCCATCACCATTCTCACGGTGTTGAGCGCGTTCATACCCATCGGGCCGATACTGGCCAGTGTCGGCGTCCTCGGGCTTGCCGTCTCGTTCGGTGCACAGTCGCTGGTCAAGGACGTCATCACGGGGACGTTCATGCTGGTCGAGGGCCAGTTCGCGGTCGGTGATCTCGTGCGTCTGGGCGACGTTTCCGGCGAGGTCGAGCGCACCACGCTCCGTACGACGGTCTTGCGGGACCTGCATGGGGTCGTGCATATCGTGCCGAACGGCGAGATCACGCGCGTCAGCAACCTGACCAAGTCATGGTCGCGCGCTGTGCTCGACATCGGCGTCGCGTACAAGGAGGATGTCGATCACGTGATGGCGGTTCTTGACGATGTGTGCGCGGAGTTCCGGCGCGACCCGGAGTGGGGAGCCTTGTTGCTCGAGCAACCGGAGGTCATGGGCGTGGAGAGCCTGGGCGATTCGGCGGTCGTCGTGCGCATCGCCGGCCGGACCTTGCCGCAGCAGCAGTTTCCCGTGACACGCGAGATGCGCCGGCGCATCAAGAACCGGTTCGACCAGGAGGGCATCGAACTGCCCTTCCCGCACGTGACGCTGTACTGGGGCAGAGACCAGAAGCCGGCCGGAGCGACAGACTCCGCGCAGGACGCAGCCGAGAACCTGACCTGATTCTCATGGCGCTCCGTTTCTACAACACGCTGTCGCGTTCGCTCGAACCATTCGAGCCGCTCGATCCCGGCCTCGTCCGCGTCTATGCCTGCGGGCCTACCGTGTATCGAGCACCGCACATCGGCAACTTCCGCACGTTCCTTTTCAACGACGTACTTCGCCGGTACCTCGAGTGGAAAGGTTACAAGGTTCGCTTTGTCATGAACCTGACCGATGTCGAGGACAAGATCATCGACGCCGCTGCCACGGCAGGCGTCGAGATTCGCGCGATCACCGAGCCTCACGTTGCTGCATTCTTCACGGACCTCGAACATCTGGGCGTCCGGCCTGTCGATGCGTACCCGCGTGCCACGGAGTACATGGATGAGATGATCGGCCTCGTCTCGACCGTCATCGAGCGCGGTCACGCATACGTCCGCGACGGTTCTGTCTACTTTGACATTTCATCGTTCCCGGAATACGGCAGACTCGCGCGGCTCGACCTCGTCGAAACGGTTGCCGGCGCTGGACTCGCCTCGCGCGCGGCCGTCGATGCCGATGAGTATGACAAGGAGGATGCGCGCGACTTCGCTCTCTGGAAGGGGGCGAAAGAGGTGGATCGCGCGACCGGCGCAACGTGGCCGACGCCGTGGGGGGATGGCCGGCCCGGCTGGCACATCGAGTGCTCCGCCATGAGCATGAAGCTGCTGGGTACGACGTTTGACATCCATACCGGCGGCGAGGATCTCATCTTCCCGCACCACGAAGATGAGATTGCACAGTCCGAAGCCGCGACCGGACAGTCGTTCGTGCGGACCTGGTTGCACGTCACGCACCTCAAGGTCAACGGCGAGAAGATGTCGAAGTCGAAACGGAACGATTTTACGATCCCGCAGCTGCTCGAGCGCGGGCATCGTTCTGCCGCCATCCGCATGCTCATGCTTCAGGCCCACTACCGCAAGGAACTCAATTTCTCGTTCGACGGCCTCGAGGATGCACGCATCGCGCTGATCCGGCTGGTCGATTTCCGGCGCCGCCTCGACGAGACGCCGGCCAGCCAGGACGCCGAGGCATCGGCGTTGCCGCGCATCGCAGAAAAGGCATTGCGCGACTTCGAGGAAGCCCTCGACAACGACCTCAACACACCGAACGCGTTCGCAGTCCTGTTTCCATTCGTCAAGGAGGTGAATGCCGAACTCGACCGCGTGAAGATCATCTCCGGCCCGGACCTCAAGGCCGCGCGCACGGCCATCGACCGGATGGACGATGTGCTCGGTCTGATCGAACTGGCGCGGCGCGATGCTGCCGGCGTACCGAGCGATTTCGCGGAGTGGGTCGAAGATCGGTTGGAACAGCGCCGCCAGGCGCGCGGCCGCCGCGATTTCGCGACCGCCGATGCCATTCGCGACGAACTCACCGCCGCTGGCGTCATCGTCGAAGACACCGCTTCCGGAGTCCGCTGGAAGAAGCAGTAGCGTCGCGGACGGGGACGAGGAATGGCGTCGCGGACGGTCACGAGGATGGCGTCGCGGACGGCGACGAGCATGGCGCCGCGCTCCGGCACCCATGCGACGCGGCAAGCCGGCATTGGTGGCCGCTGCATCACGGCCTTTCTGGAACCTCGGCGGTTTTTGGCGGGTTCAACACGATGTCGGGCCGGTGCGGTAAACGGGCGGCCCCGATCGACCCCGAACCGATTGCTCGGAATGCACGACTCTTGCCGGCCCTGCGGTTGTCCATGCCCGGGCGCGAATGCGCGCCCACGGGGCCGTCGGCTGGGACTGTCCGTGTAAAGGGCAGTCGGTTCGGCAATGAACCCAGCGGCCGCGGGCCCCGACATTCGGGGGTCCGCGGCCGTTCGATTCGAGGGGAACGGGATGGCGGCTGTTACGGAACGAGCAGTGGACGCAGGTGCCGCGGGAATCGGTGCGACCCTGGATGCAGCCATCGGGGACACGCCACTGGTTCCGATCCAGCGCATCGCCTCGCCGCGTGGTGCACGGGTTTACGCCAAGCTCGAGAGTCAGAATCCGGGCGGCAGCGTGAAGGCGAGAGCGGCGCTGGCCATCCTTCAGGCAGCGGAACGAGCCGGTCAGCTGGGCCCGGGTCGAACGCTCCTGGACGCGAGTTCGGGGAACACCGGGATCGCGTATGCGATGCTCTGCGCCGAGCGCGGCTACAGCTGTGAGATCTGCCTGCCTGCGAACGCGAGCGAGGAGCGGGTCAAACTGCTGCGCGCGTACGGCGCGTCGCTGGTGATCACGCCAGCCGTGGATGGCTCCGATGGCGCGATCCGGGAGGCGAGGCGGCGGGCGGGGGAACACCCGGACCGTTACTTCTACGCGGATCAGTACAACAACGCGGCCAACGTACAGGCCCATTATGATGGAACGGGTGTCGAGATCTGGCGCCAGACGCGCGGGCGAGTCACGCATTTCGTGGCTGGACTCGGCACCAGCGGCACGTTCGTCGGGACGGGCCGGCGGCTGCGCCAATACCAGCCGGATATCGTGCTGATTGCCGTACAACCGGCATCAGCGTTTCATGGCATCGAAGGTCTGAAGCACATGCCTTCGGCGATTGTCCCGGGCATCTGGGATCCCGCGCTTCCCGATGGCATCGTGGAAGTCGAGACCGAGGAATCCCAGCAGATGGCGAGGCGCCTTGCGCGTGAGGAGGGTCTGCTCGCGGGTGTTTCGGGCGGCGCCGCAATCGTCGCCGCATTGCGCATTGCCGCGTCGCTCGACGACCGTGCCGTCCTCGTCACCGTGCTGCCGGATGGTGGTGAGCGCTACCTTTCGGAACCCTGGATCGCCCCGCGGGCTGTATGACGGACCCTCGAACCCGGCCCAACCATCCGCCGGCCGCTGATGCTCTCGCGCCTGCGCACACCGTGGACATCACGTCTACCGCACTGGATGCGATCCGGGACGAAGCCGCCCGCGGGTATCCGGAAGAAGTGTGTGGCATCCTCGTAGGTCGCGAACGGGATGGCCGGCGCGCGATCGAGAGCGCGGTTCCCGTGGCCAATGCACGAGAAGGGAATCGCTCGCGCCGGTACCTCATCCCGGCCGACACGCTGCGAAGCATCGAACGGGATGCGGCCGCTCAGGGCGCCGAAATCGTCGGATTCTATCATTCGCATCCCGATCATCCCGCGACTCCGTCCACCTATGACCGCGACCACTCGTGGCCGTGGTACACTTACGTGATTGTCGCCGTATCGCGTGATCCCGCGTTGCGCGGGTTCAAGAGGCTGGCAGGAGCCGTCGCAGGCGATGTGCGAGCCTGGCAGCTCGCGAACGACCGCATGAGCTTCGTCGAGCAGGAGATGTCTGAACCAGCCACACCCGGTGCCAACCAGAAACCAGCTCCAGAAACCAGCCCCAGAAACGAGGTCTTCAGGATATGATCACGATCCGGATTCCCGCAGCACTCAAGCAGTACACCGGTGGCGGCCAGGATGTGAGCGTCACCGCCTCGACCGTGGGCGAGGCGCTGACGAGGCTTGTCGAGCGACACCCACCGCTGCGCTCGCACCTCTACGATGAGCGGGGCAGCCTGCGCAACTTCGTGAACACATACGTCAATGAAAACGATGCACGCACCATCGGCGGGCAGGATGCCGATGTACAGGATGGCGATACGATCACGATCGTGCCGAGCATCGCCGGCGGCGCGGTCGAATTGCAGGCCCGCGCAGAGGAAGTCGCTCTATCGACGGATGAGATTCATCGCTACAGCCG
>JBOHRL010000065.1:0-131224 GCA_050732695.1 Longimicrobiales bacterium
GAGCATCGCCGCAGGGTACGCGCCGGCTGATGAGCCGGATGCCGCGGCCCTGTCGAAGCGAAGCGGTGTCTGGCGCATGGCGCGTCGGCCGCGATTCCAGAAGCCGCGATTCCAGGAGAGGTAAGCCAATGCGCAAACTCGAGGTCATCATCGCCAGCGTGCTGTTTGCAGCGTGCCAGAACGACTACACGGGCCCGGCACGTTCTGGGCGGGACGAACTGGTCGACGTCGCACCGGTTATCCGTCATGCAACGGCGAGGAGGCGGTGCTGGATGGTCTCGCGGGCTGCGCTCCGTTGCAGACGATGGCGATGGGTTGCCGCTTCGATCGTCGTTGGGACGCTGCCTGGACTCGTTCCCGCGCTCCTCGTTCTGCGCCAGGGTGGGCTTCCGACGCTCGCGCGCCGGCCGTCAGATGATACGGCAGACCGCCGCCGCATCAGGAATGGGTTGGTGGTCGCGCAGGTCGCTCTCTCAATGACGTTGCTTGCGGCCGCCGGCCTCTTCGTCAAAAGCTTCGTCCGGCTCCAGACAGTGGATCCCGGATACGACTTCGAGCAGATCGCCCTCGCGACTATCGGGTTATCGCCAACGTGCTACGCGAGTGCCAGCACGCGCGCCGAGTTTTTCCGTCGCCTCGAGCAGATGCTCGAAGAGCAGCCGGGAATTGAGGCCGTCACCCGGATGGATCGCCGCGGGTTCCGTTCCGGTTTCGACTTGCAAGCCGAGGGCGGATTGGCCCATCCCAACCAGCCGTACAGAGGGCCGTCGGCGTCGGTCGCGCCAGACTACCTGCATGTTATGGGAGTGGAACTGCTCGCCGGACGTGCATTCGAGACCACGGACATCGACACGGATGCAGTGATCATCGACCTGGATCTCGCGCGGTTTCTTTGGTCCGATGGCGTTGGCCGGCGATTTCGCCTGGGGGCCGAAGGCGATTGGATGACAGTCATCGGCGTTGTGAAAGAGCTTCGGCCTCGACCGGTGTCCCGGGTTGTGTTCCGCTTGGCCACGGTTGGACCGGCAGCGAAACTCGGGCCTACCCCGATCGCAACCAGTCGGCCATATTCATTCACCGTATCGTTAGCATCAGCGGAACGTCCGACCCGATCATGACCGACCCCGAGCAGACCGCCGTCGTAGGCCGGCTTCTTGATCAACTGCGTGCAGGAGACCGGCAGGCGTTCGACCAGCTGGTGCCTTTGGTATACGGTGAACTCCACCACCTCGCCGAGCAGCAGCGCCGCCGCTGGAGCGGCGATGACACGCTGAATACGACAGCTCTCGTCCATGAAGCGTACCTGCGGCTCGCCGGCCAGTCCACACCGGCGTGGCGGAGCCGCCCCCACTTTCTCGCCGTGGCCGCTCGTGCGATGCGCCACATTCTCCTCGACTACGCAAAAAGCAAGCGGCGGGCGAAGCGCGGAGGCGGACAACACCGCGTATCGCTGCAGGAGATCGAGAGCGCGTTGAAGGGCGCCGATCCGGCGGATGCGGGTGCAGAAGCGTTGCTCGCGCTCGAAGATGCTCTGCGGCGACTGGACGAGCACGATCCGCGGCAGAGCCGGATCGTGGAATGCCGTTTCTTCGGCGGCATGGCGATTCAGGACACCGCGGATGCTTTGGGCATCTCGCCGGCGACAGTGAAGCGGGGCTGGGCAATGGCGCAATCATGGCTGTACCGCGAGCTGGCCCACCCGGCCGGGCGCACGCTATGACCGATTCGCGCTCGCCCTTCCCTGGCGGCGACGAGAACCGCCGTGATCTGGCCGAACGTCTGTACGAAGAGGCCCGACTCCTTCAACCCACTGCCAGGACGCGTTTCCTGGATCACGCGTGTGCCGATGATCCGGAGCTTCGCAAGGAGCTCGACTCGCTTCTCGAGCACGCAGACGAGGCCGAGGCGCTCTTCGATCAGTTGGCAGATGCGTTGATTCCGCCGGATCTGAGAACTGCTCCGAAGATGAGTCGCTACGAGGTGCTCAGCTGCATCGGCGTTGGCGGCATGGGCGCTGTGTACCGGGCTCGCGACATTCGCCTGAATCGTGACGTGGCGCTGAAATTCATGCCGGTGTACGTGAGCGCGATGCTCGATGGCGACGAGCGGTTGCTGATGGAAGCGAGGGCCGCCGCCGCACTCGAGCACCCGAACGTCTGCACCGTGCACGAGATTGGCGAAAGCGAGGACGGCCGGCCGTACATAGCGATGGCGCTCTGCGAGGGTGAGACGCTGAAGGACCGCCTGCGCCGGGGGCCGCTCCCGGTCACCGAGGCCGTCGACGTCGCCCGCCAGATTGCTCGAGGGCTCGGCGCCGCTCATGCGCATGGCATCGTGCACCGCGACGTCAAGCCCGCCAACATCATGCTCACGCCGGACGGCACGGTGAAGCTGCTCGATTTCGGTTTGGCCAAGGCCGCCAATGTGAGCGTCACGCGTCCCGGCATGACACGCGGCACCGTGTCGTACATGTCGCCTGAACAGACAAGAGGCGACGCGGTCGGCCCAGCGAGCGATCTCTGGGGCCTGGGCGTCGTACTTTATGAGATGCTCACCACCGTCCGCCCGTTTCGTGGCGGCACGGACCAGGCAGTGATTCACGCCATCCTGAATACAGCGCCGGAGGCCGTGAGAAAGCAGGCTCACGACATTCCGCGGTCGCTTGAGCGGATCGTCGATCGTCTACTCGAGAAGGATCCTGATTGCCGTTACGGGAACGTGGACGAGCTCCTGGCGGACCTTGAGCTGACCGTCCCGCCATCGGCCGGCGTGCTCCAGGCGAGGCATCCACCCTTGTACCGGCGCCGGGGCGGAAGCATCGCGATCGCCGGTTCCCTGTTTGTCGCGCTCGGGAGTGCCGCGCTGTGGTGGCATGAGCCCAGCGCCTCCTCCGGCGTGGCCGAGGTGCAGGCGACCGAGCCCACCGCCCTCCTGTCCGGGGACACTCCATTCGATCCGGCGAAAACGATTGCCGTCCTGCCGTTTACCAATCTGAGCCGGGACCCGGAGGAGGACTACTTCAGTGACGGACTAACCGAAGAACTGATCGGAGTGTTGTCAGGATTGCGCGCATTGCGTGTCGCTGCTCGGACATCCGCGTTCGTATACAAAGGGCAGAAACGCGACATCCGTGTGATCGGCGCTGCGCTGAATGTTGCCACGGTGCTCGAAGGCAGTGTGCGTCGTGATGGCAATCGCATCCGTGTAGCCGCACAACTCATCAACGTAGCGGATGGCTTCCAACTCTGGGCCGACATGTACGAGCGCGAGCTGACAGATATCTTCGCAATCCAGCATGATCTTGCGCTGAGCATTGCCAGCGCGCTGCGCGCAAAGCTGACCCCTGCCGAACGGGATCGGCTCGGCCGACCGCCGACTGCGAGTGCGGAAGCGTTCGCGCTGTATCTCAAGGGCCGTCACTTCTGGAACCAGCGAACGCCAATCGGCTTCGAGAGAGCGATCGAGTATTTCCAACGAGCCATCGCGGCAGATTCACAGTACGCCGCGGCGCATGCGGGTCTGGCCGGAGTGTACTCGCTGCTGGGCCTCTCGGGGGCGCTCGGCCGGGGGGACGCGCGGGAGCGCATGCGGGCAGCCGTGCTTCGAGCGCTCGAGCTCGATGACAGCATCGCCGATGCCCATGCTGTTCTCGGCGCATACCTGCACATCTGGGAATGGGATGCCGACGGCGCCGAACGGGAGTTTCTCCGCGCGATCCAGCTGAACCCGAGCTACACGACCGCCCGTCATTACTACGGCAACTTGCTGAGCGCGATGGGGCGTGTCGAGGAAGCCGTGGCACAGAAGACCATGGCAGTCGAACTGGACCCGCTCGCGCCGGCTCTGAGCGAAACGCTCGCCTTCACGCTCCTCTATGCCGGCCGCTCCGACGAGGCGCTGCACCACGTAGGCAATGCGCTCGAGCTGGATTCGGCATACTGGCGCGCGCACGCGGTGCTGGGCCTCATCTACGAAACCATCGGCCGCCCCGAGGACGCGATCCGTGAGTACGAGCGGGCGAACGAGCTCGCGCGTGCCCGGACTCACCGCACCAGGGCCGATATCGCTCGCGTGCTGGCGCGCACCGGCCGAGAGGGAGAGGCCCGGCAACTGATCACGGAGATGCAGGCGGAAGCCGCTGCGACCGAAGCCCACGAGCCAGCCGTCGCCACCGCGTTTATGGCGCTGCGCGAGGGCGATGCGGCGTTCGCCTGGCTGGAGGAGGCATACCGGCAGAAGCACCCACACCTGCCCTTCATTGCCGGTGATCCGAGGTTCGCGAACATGGACGATGACCCGCGTTTCAATAACCTGATGCGGCGCATCGGTGTGCGGCGCATCAACGGTTCGCGAGCCCTCCCACCCGGAACGCCAAGGCATTGACCGCTCGGCCGACGCAGAATCCCTGCACGAGGCCCTGTACAATGTCGGCGCGATAATGGATCCCGCCATAGAGCCGCGAGAACGCTGATTCGCTGGCCGCATCGTAGAATGACGGATAGGAACGCGGCGCGAAGCCGAGGCGGTCGTGGGTGTGGTCCGTGAACGCGAACCCGTCCCCGAACATGCCGGTGAGGATCGTTGAAGAGGCGCCCGCGTCGTTCGAGTGGCCCGAGGTGTACGCGGGGAACGGAGGCGTGTCCAGCACGGGCGACCAGCCTGGATCGATCAGCTCGTGGATGTAGGTGACGGGTCGCAGCAGATTGTAGTGATATTTCGTCGCCCATGAGGCGATGAATGCGTCCGATTCGCCCAACCCCACTCGGGCGAATGCCTCCGCTGTCACATCCAGGGAAGCATCGAGCTGCTCGAGCACCTGCGCCGCGATGGACAGCGAATGGCCGGGCGGCGTGGCAGTCTCTCCGGCGAGGTCGGCCCAGAAGAACGCAATCGTTCGCTGCTCGTCGGTCAGTCCGTTCACGGTCTCGTACACTTCCATCGCCTCCTCATGGAAGGGCGAGCCGGGATGCTCGGAGTAGGCGGGGTGCGAAACGGGCGCACACACGTCGACGTCGCTCAGTACGAGCGGGCGTAGATGTCCCCAGCATGGCTGGACTGGTGCCTGGAAGTCCGGTGGTGTCGGCACCCACTGGCCCGGCCCCGGTTGCGGCGTATACGGACAGTCGCTGAGTTGCCGGTAGCCGTCGCCGCGTGACCACTGCCATACGGCGGTGGCCACGCGTTGCGCGTGCGCGATGCTGGGCCCGTAGATCGAGCCGGGAATCTCGCTGCGGAAGCGGCTCTCGAACGCACGCTCGAGCTGCCGGATCGCCACTGCGCTCGATGCGCTCGTGTAGAACCTTTGCATGACGTTCGCGAGCACAGCGTTGGCGACGGTCGGCCAGTGCAGCTGCTGGCTCATCGCCGGCAGGCCGACGAGTCCGTTGAGCTGGCCACCCAGGGAACGCCCACCCGGCACTCCGGGCGCGACCCCTTCCCAGAGTGCGACACCAATGTAGGCGAAGGCGCGGGCGGCGTTCGGCGGGAACAGGGATTCTTCACGGGTGAGATCGAAGGACAGGCGCATCCACGCGAGGGGCACTTCCGCGTCGTAACTCGCCGCAGATGGAGCGTCGGCGACGGTAGCCTGGTACGAGCCAGATGCCTGCGGCCGCGCCAGGTCCGTGGGAGCAGGGCTGTCGCACGCTGCGGAAATGCCCACGACGATGCCAACGGCCAGAATTACTGCATGCTGGCGTTCCCGCTTCCGGCGATTTGCGACGCGCTTCATCTCCTACCTCCTTCGATACGTTCTGATCTTGCCGCGACGGCAGTCCTCTTCGAGTGTGGGTCAGGAACCTTGCCGGCCTGGACTCCCCGGCGGCGCGAACGGTGACGCGCCGACGTTCTGACACCCAACATTCGGCAGGTTGCAGAACTGGGCGAACGTGCTGATCTGTGCCAGCAGATCGTCAGGATCGGCCTCGGCTGGACCATGGCTGCGGATGACCAGGTGCACTTCTGCGCCATAGGGATTGCGGATGCCACGAGGATCACCGGCCTCGACCGAATTGCCTTCGGGATCGTGGCGGGCGAGGTGGGTGGTATGGACGACCGTGGCCCCGGTGCCGACGAAGCCGCCGCCGTTCACGAGCGAACCCTGCGCCTGCACAATGTTCCTCAGATCGAAGGAAGTGCACGGCCCATCGCACCCCTGCGGATTGTTGAAGATCGCCCACCACACGCTGTACGCGTATCCGGGCAAGAGCCCATCGACCGCGAGGTCGGCCCAGAGTCCCTGGGTCGATCGCGTCAGCGTCACCTGACCGGAGAGTCCCAGGCCAGCGATATCGGCGATGCCAAGGTTTGCCACGATCACCGGCGAGGCGCCCCCGACGGCGAACGCTGGATCCGGGGCCTCGACATCCGCGGCCGGTCCTACGGAATCCAGACGTTCGCATGCGGCCAGGACAGTCGCTGTGACCATGACGGCGTGCGCGAAGAGTTTGTTGCGCATTGCTGCACCTCCCATGAACGATTCGGAGATCTGCCTGACGAGTGGGCGGTTCCGGCGAAAGTCCGGCCCGCGCGCGTCCCAGCCGAGTTGGCTGCGTCGTATTAACGACAAACGCCAGAAAGAAGGCTCATCCCTCAGCGCGAACCTCGCTGGCGCGTGTAAGCGCCGGCCTGGTTGGATGGCGAAGACGTGGCGGATGCATCGAGCAGCACACGCGCCGACGGTAGCCACGGCACGCCGACGGATGGGTTCGCGCGGTAATTGCGGCTATGTCCTGGCTGCCTTGAGCTTCTTGTCGCCGAGCGTGAGAGTCACGGCCGTCACTTCGTCTTCCGCACCACGCTCGAAGGTGATCAGCACGCCCGGCAGGACCCGGAAAGTGAACGTGTCTCGAGCGGCGGGGAACATCTGAACGTCCCCAATTCCAGGCATATGGATGTACGGTTTCTCGTCAAAGAGGAAAACCTGCACCGTCGCGCCGGGAGTCAGCTCGTAGTCGCCGAGTTCCGTCGCTCCGGGAGCCGGTTCGTCCCCCTTGACAGTCGCGCGGCCGCCCGCATACTCTGCGATCGACCCTCCTCGGTACGTGAGGACGTTCCACGGGAGCCGCGGCTCGCAACCAGCGGCTGACCCTCCACCGAGCTGAAGACGCGTCACGGGAGCCGCCGCTCGCAGAACCGGCGGCGGACCCCTCGACATAGCGGAACATGTGTCTGGCAGCCGCGGCTCGCAAACCGGCGGCTATCCATTGACATGCCGGCGCGGGGCCGATGCGCGGTCCTGTCCACCGGCCAACACGGCATCTCATATAACAGGTTGGTACAGGCGCAGAACCCGGCGGATCCGAATCGGCGGCCGTCGGTTCCGGTCGTCTTTCAACATCGCGGAGGTCCCCATGAGTGCACGGTGCATGGGTCGTCGGCCGAGCAGGATCGCGTGCGATCTCGCCCGGGCGATTGTGGTGCTCACATTGCTGGGCGTGGGCGCGCATGACGTGAAAGCGCAGGGCACCGGAACGGTGAGCGGCACCGTCACGAACGTGACGACCGGGACGCCGGTTGCCGGCGCGCAGATCAGCATTGTGGGAACGACCCTGGGCACGCTGACGGGCAACGTAGGCGATTACACGATCGCGAACGTGCCGGCCGGGCAGCACACGGTTCGCGTCGAGTTCATCGGTTTTGGCGCGGTCGAGGAACAGATCGCGGTTCAGGCCGGCGCGACGGTGACGGCGGACTTCGAGCTGCGGACCGAGGCGATCTCGCTCGACGCCGTGGTGGTAACGGGCACGGCCGGCCAGGCGAGGCGGCGTGAGATCGGCAACAGCATCAGCCAGATCAGCACGCAACAGATCGAGCTGGCCGCAGTCGCGGACGTGGCCGATGTGCTACAGGGCCGCGTCTCGGGTCTCACGATCATGGACAACTCCGGCCAGATCGGCACAGGCAGCTCGATTCGGTTGCGCGGCAACAGCTCGATCAACATGAGCAACACACCGCTGATCTATGTGGACGGCGTGCGCATCGAGAAGTCGCCGACGGGCAGCGATGGCGAGGTCGGGCAGAGCCCGATCGCGCTCGACATCCTCAATCCGAATGACATCGAGCGAATCGAGGTGATCAAGGGGCCGGCGGCGACCACGCTCTATGGCACCGAAGCGTCGAGTGGCGTGATCCAGATTTTCACGAAGCGCGGCGCCCCGGGCGCTCCGGCATGGAATGCGTCGATCGATCAGGGCTTCCACCGCATGCCGCACGTGGGTCCGTCGAGTGACGTCAATCCGACGGGGCTGAACCTGAACGACTGTACACACGAACCCGGCTGTCCGGCGAGCGGGAGCTGGTTCCGGGATGGCCATATCCAGCGCTACAACCTGAGCGTTCGTGGTGGTGGTGATCAGGCGAACTACTTCGCCTCCGGCCACTGGGGCCGCCAGAACGGCGTCGTCGATCCACAGCATCTCACGGAGTACAGCGTTCGGGCGAATCTGTCCTTCCGGCCACTCGAGAATCTTCAGATCAACTTCAACAATCTGTACAGCCGTCGTAACATCCAGTGGATACCGGACGGCAACAATGCGGATGGCTTTCTGCTCAACGTTCTGCGCGGCGACAAGGGCTACACGCCCGAGAACGACGATGCGCTGTTGTTGTTGATGGACCTGCTCCAGGAGATCAATCATTACACGACCGGCATGCAGATGACGTGGAATCCGATCCCGGCCATATCCCAGCGTTTGAATGTCGGGCTGGATTACGAAACGTCGGATCTCCAGGACTACAAGCCGTGGGGCTACTACTCCGCGCTCGAGGGCGACCGCGAGGATGACCAGCAGCAGGACCGTAACCTGACGCTGGATTACACGGGTTCGTGGGCCGCGGATCTCGGCGCGATCAGTTCCTCGTTCTCGTGGGGCGGCCAGATGTACGATGAGTACAGCTACGGGCTGAACGGTTTCGATGCGCGTTTCGCGGGCCCGGGCGACCAGCTGCTTGGCGATGGCACGATCCGCGACGTCGACGAAGGCCGCACGCGCGTTCGCAGCGGCGGATTCTTCGTGCAGGAGATGGTAGGCTGGCGAGACCGCCTCTTCATCACCGGTGGCATTCGGTGGGATGGGTTCAGCACCTTTGGCGACGATTTCGGGCTCGCGACGTACCCCAAGATTTCCGCCGCGTACACGGTCTCGGACGAAGACTTCTTTCCTGCTGCACTCGGCACGATGAAGCTGCGCGCGGCCTACGGCGTCTCCGGCAAGGCGCCCTCCGTGTTCGATGCGGCGCGCATTTATGAAGCCACGGCCGGCGACGAGGCACAGCCAGCCGTCATTCTCGCCAACTTCGGCAATCCGGATCTCGGCCCGGAACGTTCGGAAGAAGTCGAGTTCGGTCTCGAGGGCGGGCTGTTCGATGGCCGCGTCTTCTACGAGTTCACACGTTACGACCAGACAACGAACGAGGCGTTGATCTGCATTTCCGAAGCACCTTCACTCGGCACCGAGGAGTGCACGTTGCGAAACCTGGGCCGGGTGAGCAACAAGGGAACGGAGTTCATGGTCAGTGTCGTACCGCTGCGTGGTGAGACCCTCGAATGGGAAGTCACTGGCCGTTACGGTACGAACAACAACAGGATCGAGGACCTGGGCGGGCTCGAGGACCTCGGCAACGCGTATCAGGTCGGACTTCCATTGCCTGCCGTGTTCGATGACCGTGTCATGAATCCGGATGCGGTCGGCGAACTCCCGGTCTACGAGGACCAGTTCATCGGCCCCAATTACCCGACCGACACCTATTCGCTGAGTACGCGCGTCACGTTCCTGCGCCGCCTCACGCTCGACCTTCTGGGCGAGGGCCAGAGTGGCCATTGGCTGGCAAACGGACCGGGCTATCAGAACATGCGGCGCCGGGCGTGGCCGCCGTGTTACGCGATTCAGGAGATGATCGACAACGGTGAGACTGCACAGCTCACCGCCGGGCAGCGCGCAACGTGCGATCCGAACCGGTCCGACCAGGGCGTGCACACGCACCCCGCTGACTTCTTCAAGCTGCGCTCGGCCACGATCGCGTACCAGCTGCCCGATGGGCTGGTGCCGCTCGCAACCAGTGCTACGCTCAGGTTACAGGCGAGGAACCTGTTCACGATCACCGATTATCCCGGTCTCGATCCGGAATCCGAGGATGGTGGCGCGGGCGGCACCTTCCGCAACGAGTACTACAATCTGCCATCGCCCCGGTCGTTCATTCTGAATCTGACTGTGAACTTCTAGCCGCCGAGGATCGCAATGAGAAAGAGAGACGAAGGAACGAACCTGCGGTCGGCTGTGCTGTTTCTGCTGGGATTGAGCGGTGTCGCCGCGGCGTGCAGCCTCGACGTGAAAAGTCCCGGCGCCATTCTGGATGAAGATCTGAATGATCCGAACCTCATGCGCGTGGTCGCGACCGGCGTATCCGCCGAGTTCTCCGATGCCGTCGACGTGATCGCGTTCACCATGGCGCGGCTGACCGATGAGATGGTGGGCAGCGGCAGCTACGGCGACACGGGCAGGCTGCGTCGCGGCATCATCGAGAGCGATGACACGAACGGCGAATGGGAGCAGACGCACGAAGCGGCGTGGTCCGCTGAATCCGCCATCGAACGGTTCCGCAGTGTGCTCGGCGACGCGGCCGAGTCGAGCCCGTTCACGGCGCGCAGCTTCCTCTTCGAGGGATTGGGTCACCGCATCCTCGGTGAGGTCTACTGTGAAGTGGCGTACGATGCCGGACCCGCCGAGCCGAAGAGCGGAGCGTTCGAACGTGCAATCACATCGTTCAACAATGCACTCGCCGCGGCGCAGACGCCCGAGAGTGATGATTACCGGATCGCGGCATACGGCGGGATGGCGCAGGCGTACGCCGGCCTCGACGACTGGGCATCCGCCGCGCGCGAGGCCGCGAAGGTGCCGACCGACTTCGTCTACAACGCCATCTACAACGCGCCCGAGAATATCAATGAAGTGAACGATGAGACGCACGGGCGCCCGGAGATGTCGGCGTACAAGACGCTTGCGGCCACGTTCGACCCGCCGGATCCGCGTGCGCCCTACACCATCTGCGGCACTCTGAATTCGTCGAACCGGGTCGAGACGACCGGACGGTGCGAGCATGCGCAGGGTGCGTCCGGCGATCACACGCCGCACTTCCGTCAGGAAAAGTTCGACGATCTCGGCTCCGACATCGCCGTCGTCAAAGGGACCGAAATGCGGTTGATCGAGGCCGAGGCCGCCCTCCGCAACGGCGACCTTGCCACATTCACGAGCAAGGTGAACGAAGCGCGCGCACATTACGGCATTGACCCGATCGCCGAACCGGCCGCGGCCGGAACGCTGCGTGACGCAGACCCGAATGACGGCTGGAGCATCCTCGATCGCGAACGGTGGCTCACGCTCTGGCTCGAAGGGCGCCGGCTGTTCGATCTGCATCGCTGGGATCACCCGTTCCTCGAGGGCGGTACCCTGGTCGACAAGTATCCACCGGACGGCGAGCGCGCTTCCTGTTTCCCGATCCCGTCCAACGAGTGCGACCTGAATCCGAACCTGAATTGCACCTGAGCGCGATCTCCTCGAGCCGCGCAATGCACGTGCACCCTGTTCGCTGCCCTCAGCGCTCCGGCGATGGGGGCAGCGCAGCCGGCCGAATGGATCACCCTCATCCTTGCCGGAACCGCGCGCCCCCTCATGGCGCGTATGGTGCCCTGCGATGAGACGATTTCCCCGTTCCGCCCGACGCACGACCGCCATTTCCCTGATCGTGCTCGCGCCACTCGTTTCTCTCCGATGTGACAATAGTTTCGGACCACTGGACGCGAGCACCGCCACCCTCGAACTCCGCATCGAAGCATTCCCCCCGCTCGACGCGACGACCAATGGCGAATATGAGGCGTGGGTCATCGACTCGGATGATGTCGTGCGTTCAGCTGGCCGGTTCGATGGTGCGGATTCCGGCGCTCACGTGATCACACTCGAGAGCCCGATCGGCAATCCCACGAACATCATGATCACGATCGAGCCACCAGGCGATGATGATGGCAGGCCATCGCTTGCCCGACTCGCCGGCGGACGCGTGTCGAACGGCAGCGCCACTCTCGATTATAACGGCTACCTCACACCCGGCGTGCAACTCGAACCGGACCCGGGCACGCACGTCCTGTTCACACCGAGCAACAACGGCGAGACCGGCTACCCGTCCACGGAGGATGCCGGCATCTGGATCTTCAACATCGAGGGCGATTCCGCGGACGGCTCGTTCTTCATCACTCTCACGCCGCTGACGGAAGGCTGGACCTACGAGGGTTGGGTCGTTCGCGACCTCGGGCATGCGGACGAAGTGTGGCTGTCCTATGGCAAGTTCCGCCCCGATTCGCGCCGCAAGGTCAACACGCGGGACAACTCAGGGCTCGGCCCCTTCTCGGGCCAGCTCGACTACCGGTTCGCCATGCCCTTCGAGATCTATATGCCCGGCGACGACTGGGTCTCGAATCCGCATGGCTATCCACTGCCCGATAATGTCGCGTTACCGCTCGACCTGAACGGCTGCGTCGCGACCGTGTCCGACTGCTCGGAGTTCGGACAGGAACCGGGGCCGAGTCGCTGGACGCATGTCATCACGATCGAACCGCGTGCCGACGAGAACGAAGCACCGTGGCTGGCGCTACCGTCCATGATCCGCCCGTATCGCAACCCGATCGGCGAAACCAGCTGGACCACACCGCGGGCGATCCACTTCTTCGAGGAACAACTTCCGCGAGGCACGGCGCAGGTACTACCGAGGTAGACCGTGGCCGTTATTTCGGGACTTCGAGTCCGCTGGGCACTCGAGACGGTGGGACGAAGTCGGGTTCATCGGTCAGCGCGTGCAGGAACGCAACAAGGTCGTCGATCTCCTGTGAGGTGAGGCCGATGGGCGCGACCTCGATACGCTCGCGCTCGACCCACGGGTGATCGCCGCCGCCGCGGTTGAAGAACTCGACCATGTCGCGCAAGGTTGCGTATGCGCCGGAATGCGTGTAGGGCGAAGTCAGGGCAACGTTGCGGAGTGAAGGCGTGCGGAACCGATAGCGGTCCGTGTCCAGACGTGTGGCGACCCAGCGGCCAAGGTCATCGTGCGGCGTACCCTGGAACCCGGGCCCACGCTGCTTCGCGCCAACGACGTGAAACAGAAAATCGGAGAAGAGCGGGCCGCTGTGACAGCGTACGCAACCGGCCCGTTCATGGAACAGAATGAGACCGCGCACCTGGGCAAGGGAGAGTGCGTTGGTTTGGCCTGCCACAAAGCGATCGTACGGCGAGTCCGTGCTGGTGATGGAGCGGACGAACTGGGCGAGAGCCATGGCGAGTGTTGCGGAATCGACGACGGACGTGCGCAGGCCCGCATCGACCTGTGCTGCTCGCTCGGGGAATGCGGAGCGGAAGAGCGTCTCGTATTCGTCGATGCCGCGGATGCGCGCGATCACGGTATCCAGTGCATCCTCGATGCGATAGTGGTTCCCGCGCATCTCGCTCAGCTCGAGTTGCGGCAGTGTGACCAGGTTCTCGAGCCCCCGCCTGCGACCATCCCAGAACAGGAAACCGTCGGTCGTCTGCTGCGCGCCGAACCGATTGAATCCGACGTTGATGATGGTCGGACTGTTCCTGCCTTCGAACGGAATCGCGGGATCCTCGAGGACGCGATCCGGTCCGAACCCGGTGCCCGACGGCCCGGCCGGGAGTTCGCGACCGTCGGTAAACCCGAAGCGCGGCAGATGGCAGGTGGCACACGCCACGTCCCGCCCGCCGCTCTGAATCGGATCGAAGAAGATCAGCCTGCCCAGTTTGACACGCAGTGAGTCGTTCGTATTGCTCGGTGGGTGGAGCATTGCCGGCATCGGTTGGAGCCCATACCGCGCGACCAGCTCCGTGATGGGCGGCTCTACAGGACCGGGCCGTTCCGAACACGCGAAGAGCGCGCAACCCAGCGTCATTGCCGTGGTGGTCGATCGAGCGCCTGGCCCGAACATCTCGCGACGAGTCACGTTCATCTCGAACGCCTGCATGAAGACGGGGCCCGGATTGTGATTCATCCGGCACCGCTTTCGCAAGGCCTCGCAGCCGGCGTCACTCGATGTCAGGTTGGCCGGCGGGTCAGCCGGATCGGACGCCCATGGCGCCGCTCAGCCGGACTCTCCCGATCGCTGTTCCGGGTAAAGAGCGCGGTACAGCCACGCCCTTGCCTTGACCCAATCGCGGCGCACGGTCCGGTCCGTGACGCCGAGGATCGCGGCAATCTCCTTCTCGTCCATGCCAGCGAAGAAACGATACTCGACAACCTGGCGCTGTCGAGCATCCAGCTTCTCGAGGGCGTCATCGAGCGCGATCATCTCTGCGGCATCGAAATCGATCGCGGCATCACCGTCGCCCAACGTCGTGGTCACGCGGTCGCCACCCTGTTTCGAGGCTTTGCGCGTTCTGGCCTGATCGACGAGGATCTGGCGCATCGCGCGCGCCGCAATGCCCAGGAAATGCGACCGGTCCTCAGCATCGATGGCACCGCCCGACACCATCTTGCTGTATGCTTCGTGCACGAGCGCGGTCGCCAGGAGCGTGCGCGGACCGTGCTCCTGACGGAGTTGCCACGCCGCGAGCTGACGTAACTCATCGTGCACGAGCGGAAGCAATCGGGCCAGCGCGTTCCGGTCCGCGTCCTTCACCTGATGCAGCAGCTGCGTGACCTCGTTCATGCGTATCGCATCCGGCCGGGTTGAATCTGGCACAGCGTGTTGCGCCGGAAACATCATGGATCGAATGGGGCGATGCCATGGGCGGATCGGCCTGCTCGTCGGCCGCTCGGGACTCAGGACGAGGCGCTCGATTCCGCACGCAGCTGCGAACCCCACCGTGTGTCGATATACGTGTCGAGAAGGTTCAGGAACTCGCGCACGAGCGCATCGCCACGGAGCGTCGTGTAGAGGCGGCCGTCGACATAGACGGGCGCCTTGGGTTCCTCGAAGGTACCGGGCAGCGAGATGCCTATGTGCGCATGCTTCGACTCGCCCGGGCCGTTCACGACGCAACCCATGACGGCGACCTTCAGTTCCTCGACGCCGGGGTAGCGCGTGCGCCAGTCGGGCATCCGGTTGCGGATGTGGGCCTGGATGTCTTCGGCCATCTGCTGGAAGAAGCTGGAGGTCGTGCGGCCGCAGCCCGGGCACGAAGTCACCTGCGGCGAGAAGCTGCGCAGCTCGAGCGATTGCAGGATCTGTTGTGCGACTCGTACCTCCTCGGCGCGGTCGCCGCCGGGCCGCGGCGTGAGCGAGATGCGGATTGTGTCACCGATGCCTTCCTGAAGCAGGACCGCGAGCCCGGCCGTGGACGCGACGACGCCTTTGGTTCCGAGGCCAGCTTCGGTGAGTCCGAGGTGCAGCGGGTACTCGCAGCGCATCGCCAGACGACGATACACGTCGATGAGATCCTGCACGCCAGAGACTTTGGCACTGATCACGATGCGGTCGTGGCCGAGGCCTGTCTCCTCGGCGAGCGCAGCCGAGCGCAGCGCACTCTCGAGCATCGCCTCGATCATGACTTCGCGCGCGTCGAGCGGGACCGGCCGTGTCGCATTCGCATCCATCATGGCAGTCAGCAGCTGCTGGTCGAGCGAGCCCCAGTTCACGCCGATGCGCACGGGTCGGTCATGCTCGATCGCGAGTGCGATGATGGTGCGAAAGTTCTCATCCCTGCGCTTTGCGCCGACGTTGCCCGGATTGATGCGGTACTTGGCGAGAGATCGTGCGCAGGCCGTGTATTTCGCCAGGAGGAGGTGGCCGTTGTAATGAAAGTCGCCCAGGATCGGGACAGCGACGCCGCGGTCCGCGAGCCGGTCCGCGATCTCGGGCACGGCGAGGGCCGCCTCGTCCGTATTGACCGTGACACGAACCAGCTCGCTACCGGCTATGGCCAGCTGTTCGATCTGATCGGCCGTTGCCGCCGCATCCGCGGTGTCCGTGTTCGTCATCGACTGGACGACGATGGGTGCGCCGCCGCCGACTCGAACCTGTCCAACCCGGACCTGGACCGTCCTTCTTCGTTCGATCATCCCCGGAATGTAACCCGAACCGGGGGTCATCTTCACCCTCAGGAGAGGCGCGGCGAGGGTTTCAGCTCGGTCGCGAGCGTGGCGAGAGTCGCGGTACGGGCGCCCGCGCGAAGCATCGCATCGAACGCCCGAGCGACATCGCCTTCCTCGACTTCGATGCCGTGCATGGCGTCCACGAGCAGGACTACATCGAAGCCCCGGTTCAGACCATCGAGCGCGCTGGTCCGGACGCAATAGTCGGTTGCCAGGCCACCCATGATCAGACGGCGGACGCTCTCCCGTGCCAGTCGTTGTTCGAGCATGTGTCCGTCCTCATCCTTTCCCTCGAACGCCGAGTAACCGTCATCGCGCGGGTTGTCTCCCTTTGTGATGACGATGCATTCCGCGGGTAGCTCGAGGCCGGGATGAAACGCTGCACCCGGCGTTCCCTGCACACAGTGCGGCGGCCATCGTCCCCCGCCACTGCGGAAGTGCGCGGTTCTGGCCGGGTGCCAGTCCCGGGAGGCGAGGATGAGACCGCCCGCCTCGACGGTCCGCGCGATCGCCTGATTGAGGACGGGGACCACACGGTCGCCGTTCGGCACGGCCAGGGCGCCGCCCGCGCAGAAATCGTTCTGGACATCAACGGCGATCAGTGCAAAAGCGGCCATGTCCTCTCCCGGCACACCACGGATCTGGACTCCCCGGCAAGCGCTGGTAGATTGGCCCGGTCCTGAACGGTAATCCACGGATTCACATCCGTGAAGGACCTCGTCCCATAAGGATGGGTTCGACCGCCCGGAAACGAGGCGCCGCTCACATTCCGCTTCATGGCATTGGAGACTCGACCGGTTCCGCCCGTACCGCTCCCGTCCGCTCCCCGAACACCCGTTGCCGGCAACGCGACGGACGACGAAGAGAAGGAGCGGCGGCTGAAGCGCATGAAGCGCACGGCCACCGGCCTGCTCGGATTCTTCGCCGCCGTCTTTCTGGTCGCACGGTTGCTCGAGGACCGCTGGCCGTGGCTCGGCTACATCCGGGCAACGGCCGAAGCGGCAATGGTCGGCGGTCTCGCCGACTGGTTTGCCGTCACTGCCCTCTTCCGCCACCCGCTTGGCATCCCGATCCCGCACACGGCCATCATTCCGAGGCGCAAGGATCGCATTGGCCGTACGCTCGGTCGCTTCGTACAGAACAATTTCCTATCGCGCGAAGTCATCACTTCACGCGTCACGGCCATGCGCCCGGGCGAACGCATCGCGGTGTGGCTCGCCGCACCAGGCAACAGCCGCAAGATCGCACGCCACGTCGCGGCCGGCCTCGCGGGCGCGACCCACGTGCTCCGCGATGACGAGATCGGCGATGCCATCGGCCACGGTCTGACCGAACGTCTGCGGTCCATCCAGGTTGCGCCGCTCATCGGCAACGTGCTCGCCGTGCTCACCGCCGATGCCCGCCATCAGGAACTGCTGGACGAGGTGCTGCGCGTCACTGCAAGGGCGCTTACCGAGAACGATGAAATCATCCGCAACCGCATCCGCGAAGAAAGCCCGTGGTGGTTGCCTGAAACCGTCGACGACCGCATCCACGACAAGATCGTGGGCGCGCTCGAGCGGACGCTCACTCAGGTCAGCGAGGACCCGCGCCACCCGCTGCGCGACCGCTTCGATGTCGGATTGAACGCTTTCATCGAAAAGCTCCGCACCGCGCCAGCCAGCATCGCGCGTGCCGAAGCCATCAAGGAACAGGTGCTCGAACACCCCGCATTCCGTGAGTTTGCGGGCTCACTCTGGTCCGATGCCAAGGACACCGTCATTCGCTACACCGAGCAACCGGAGACCGAGCAGCCCGACGCCATCGAACGCGGCCTCACTTCGCTCGCACAGACCGTCCTCGATGACCCCGCCATTCTCGAAAAGGCCGATGCCTGGATCGTCGATGCCCTCGTCTACACCGTCGATCAGTATCGCCACGAAGTCGCTCAGCTCATCGAGCACACCGTGGGCCAGTGGGATCCCGATGCCACGTCGCGAAGGATCGAACTCCAGATCGGACGCGATCTCCAGTTCATCCGGATCAATGGTGCACTGGTCGGCGGAATCGTCGGCCTGCTCCTGTACGTGCTTGCCCGGCTGATGTAACGAGGCAGCGCCCCGCCTCCGCCACCGCCACCGACGCATGATCGGTGTCCGTCCCGTCATTCCCCCGCCCGCAGTTATCCGTTTCCGTCGGCTGCTCCACTCTCCGTTACGCCGGGGTGACTGGCGGCAAGAATGGGCACATTCCGGTTCCATGGCGCGAACACGGGCAGAAGCAGCAGGCCCGGCACGGCGGCGACGAGTGTGATGAGGAAATAGCCTGGCCAACCCGATGCCTGTGCGATGCCGCCGGCGGGCGCGACCAGAACGTCGCGGCTCGCGCCCATGAGACTGGACAGAAGAGCGAACTGCGTAGCGGAGAATCGCAGGCTGCACAGACTCATGAGAAACGCGAGGAACCCTGCCGTGACCAGCCCGGTGCACAGGTTCTCGATGATGATGGTCGTCACCAGAAACGCGTAATCCGGTTCACCGATACGGGCCAATCCGAAGTAGGCGAGATTGCTGATGGCCTGAAGTGCGCCGAACAACCAGAGCGACCGGTTGATGCCGAGTCGCGCGACCACGGCACCACCCGACAGCGCGCCCACGATCGTCGCGCCGAGACCGAGTCCACCCTGAATCGTGCCGATGTCCGTCTGCGTGTAACCGGCGTCGAGCAGGAACGGTGTCGCCATGGTCTGCGCGAGATAATCCGGCAGTTTGAACAGAACGATGAACAGCAGAGCAAACGCGCCCGCGGAAACACTGGCGCGCGAGAAGAACTCCTTGAACGGGAGGACAACGGCATCCCTGAAGGTAGCGGGCGTCTCGGGCAGGACGGGTTCTCTCGCGCGCAGCGTCGTGAAGATGCCGACCAGCATGAGAGCGGACAGCACGAGGTACACCGAAGGCCAGTTCATTCGGTCGGCCAGCACGAATGCAACGGAGCCCGTGACGAGCAATGCAACGCGATACCCGAGCACCCATATGCCCGCGCCGGCGCCCAGTTCCCGGTCCGAAAGGACTTCGGCACGGTACGCATCGATGACAATATCCTGTGATGCACTCAGGAACGCGATCAGGATCGCGTGCATGGCCAGCAGTTGAAGCCCGCGCACGGGATCGTGCAGCGACATTGACGCGATCGCGAGCAGCAACGGGATCTGGATGATGAACAGCCAGCCTCGGCGCCGGCCGAAGAACGGCGGCACGTAACGGTCCATTACAGGCGCCCACACCCATTTCAGGGAGTATGGCAGGGCAACCAGACTGAAGAAGCCGATCGTGGTCAGGTCGACACCCTCGACCGTCATCCACGCCTGCAAGGTCCGACTCGTCAGATAGAGCGGCAGCCCGGACGCAAAACCGAGGAGCAGCAGGACAACCATCTTGGGTTGTCCCCAGAGCCTGAACATGCCAGTCTTGCCAGCGTTCGATGATCCGGGCGGCATCTCTTCCTCAGCAGTCGTCAACGCGTCGCAGGGCATCCATTCGGCGCGAGCCCGCGGTTATCCGAACGTTTCGACGATCTCCTGGATGCCAACTGTCAGGAACACCGCCAGGATCACCCACAGCAGAGCGTTGCTTGCCCAGCCGTTGCGCGGGACCGAGTTGGTCCACCGGACCTTGTTGTTGAGGTAGAGCAGCGTCGCCGCCAGGAACGGGATGAAGAGGCTGCCGACAATGGTGTAGGTGATGATGATCGCGATCGGCCGGCCCATGAAGGCGAACGGCAACGGCACGAGCGTGACGAAGAGCAACGCCAGCCGGTAAGGCTTGCTGGTGACGCGCGTCGCCTTCTCGCGCTCCTCCGGGGGAAGCTTCTTCAGGATCCCGTAGTAATCGGCGTACAGATACGGGACACTCTGCCAGACGCCGATCAGTGCGGCGAACACCGCCGCCCAGAACCCGATCGAGTACGCCCACCGGCCGAATGGGCCCAGGATCTCGCCAAGCTTTGCCGCCATCCCCGGCACCGCCTGCGAATCGGTCAGAGCAACGCCCGGTACGAAGAAAGACTGGTTCGCGATCAGCGCGATGGCAACTCCGAACAGTGCAGTGAACGTGTACGCGACGCCGACATCGCCACGCACGTATCCGAGGTTCTCCTCGCCGCTGAGGTTCTCTTCCTTCATCCAGTAATTGTAGGACAACATAGTGATCGTCCCGCCGATCCCGCCGATCAGCGAGAGGACGTACATGCCCGAACCGGGCGGAACGGATGGGACGAACATTCCGCGCAGCGCGTGAATCGGATCCGTGAGGGTCATGCCGGCGCAAAGCAGAATCGAGAATCCCATCACGCCGACCAGCATTTTCATGATCTTCTCGAAGCCGGCGTACCCGCCCACAAGGACGAACACGAACGCGACCAGGCTGTGCAGCACTGCGGCCCACCCCTGTGGAATCGCTCCGCCGGTCAGGTTGACGAGCCCGAGCCCTGTCGCGTTGGTCAGCGCGGCCGTGACGGCGACCGTCCACAACACAAGGTAGATCCCGAAGTAGTACTTCACCCAGGCAGGCAGGTGGGTCGCCCATCCCTCCAGTGCCGTCGTGCCGGTGGCGAGTTGCCAGCGTGCGATGCCCTCGGTCAGTACGAACTTGAAGAATGCACCTACGATGATCGCCCAGAGCAGCACGACGCCGTAGTTGGCGCCGGCGACGGTACCGGCCACGACGTCGCCGGATCCGATCCCTGTGGCCGCCACGACCAGCCCCGGTCCGGCGAGCTTCAGGAAGCTCATCGTCGGCGTCGCTGGCGCCATCGAACGTTCCACGTTCTGCTCGGTCGTCGTCATCAGATCGTCCCCGGTCCGGTGTTCGGCCCCCGATCCTCACGCAGACGCACGTGTGGGCGGGCTACACAATGAGGCATTCCGAGGTCGGCGGCTATGGGCGGCGAGGTTCGTGTTCGACTGCGGAGCGGGCTCCGGCTTCCTTCGGAATCAGCAGCGAGGCCGCCACTGCGGCTGCAAGGATCACAGCCACGACGACGAGCGAGATCGCGACCGGCACGTGCACGTCGAAATACGTGATCAGCATCTTCGTCCCAACGAACGTGAGAATCGCGGCCAGGCCCAGCCTCAGGAAATGAAACCGGTCGATGACCCCGGCGAGCAGGAAATACATGGACCGCAGGCCGAGAATCGCAAAGACGTTCGATGTGAAGACGAGGAACGGGTCCGTCGTGATGGCGAAGATGGCGGGGATCGAATCGACCGCGAAGACGAGGTCGGTCGTTTCGACCATCACGAGGACGACAAAAAGCGGAGTCGCCATCACGCGTAGCCATTTCCCGCCGCGTACGTGAATGAAGAAGCGCTGGCCCTGGTAGGTACTCGTGACCGGAAGGAATCTGCGGAGCAGCTTGAGGAACGGATTCGACTCTGGCTCGATCTCGGCGTCGTCATGCGTCGCCATGCGGATCCCCGTGAAGACCAGGAAGGCACCGAAGACGTAGATGATCCAGTGGACCCGCTCGAGAAGAAGCCAGCCCACTCCGATCATGGCACCGCGCATGACGAGCGCGCCGAAGATCCCCCAGAACAGGACGCGGTGCTGGTACGCGGGCGGAACCCGGAAATAGCTGAAGATCAGGAGAAAAACGAAGATGTTGTCAACGGACAGCGTCAACTCGATCAGATAGCCGGTCAGAAACTGAAGGCCCGCTTCCGTCCCTCGCGCCGAGAAGATCCAGACGTTGAACAGGGCGGCGGCGACCACGACGACGATCGTCCAGCGCGCGGCCTCGCGCATCGTGATGACGTGGGCCTTCCGGTTCGCGATGCCCAGATCGGCCGCGAGCATTCCGGCGATGAAAACCGCGAAACCCACCCAGAGCCAGCTTTCCGTCATCCCGCGCTCGGTTTTCGGACACTGGCGCCGCGTCTGGCGCACGAACAACAAAAAAGGCAAGGCCTTCGTCCAGCACAGAAACCTGGAACGAAGGTCTCGCCATGACTCGCGGGGTCAACCCGCCCCCGCAGATCCCGGCCGGACCGTGCGCGCGAAGAAGGCCATGCCCCACGCACGCAGTCTTGACGACCCGGTCGCCGAAGCCGCTCGGTAGACTACTCCCCTTCCCTGACCAACTTATGATGATATGTCGGCGCCGGTCAAACGTGCCCGGTCGAACGTCCCCTTGCCTCGCCATCCCCGGCGGCTTCGGTTGGTTCAGCGGACCACGGCTGTTAGATTTCGCGGTCCTGAATCGGTCTTCCAGGGAGTCGCGCTCACGTGAAGCACAAGTCGATCCTGGCCGCGCTCCTGCTCGGCGGCATTCTCGTTCTCGACATCGCCACCAAACAGTGGGCGCTGGACTCGCTCGCGCACGGTGGGACGATCATGGTTGCGGGCGTACCGCTCACTCTCGCGTTCAATACGGGAATCGCGTTCGGCCTCGATGTCCCGTCCGCGGGCCGCTGGATCCTGATCGCGGCTTCCGTTTTCGTGGTGATCATGCTGGCCGGCATGTTCATGCAGGCGAAAGCGAAAGACTGGCTGCGCGTGACCGCGCTCGCTCTCGTGGCGGCGGGGGCGCTCGGCAATCTGCGCGACCGCATCCGCTGGGACCGTGGCGTCGTCGATTTCATCGGCCCGATCGATCTCGGCTTCATGCACTGGCCGATCTTCAACGTCGCGGACATGGCCATCACGACGGGCGCCATCGCACTCGGTCTCTCTCTGTGGCGGGAAGGCGCCGAAGCCAAGGCCCTGGCCGACGCAGCGGGGCCGGCCGCCGGTGCGACGGACGCCTGATCGCGATGCCCACCCCCACCCCCTCGCTCGGCAGCACGGCACCCGTCTTCGCGCTGCCCGATCAGGACGGGAACACCGTCCGCCTCGCCGATTTCCGCGGCCGCAAGGTCGTGCTCTACTACTATCCGACTGACGATACCAGCGGATGCACCACCCAGGCGTGTGATGTGCGCGATCGTATCGCAGAGTTCGATGCGAAGGACGCCGTCGTCCTCGGTGTCAGCCCCGACGTTGTCGCATCGCACGAAAAGTTCCGCAGGAAGTACGATCTCAACTTCACGCTGCTCGCCGACGCCGATCATGCCGTGGCCGAGCTGTACGGTGTCTGGAAAGAAAAGTCGCTGTACGGGCGCACGGACTGGGGCAACGAGAGAACCACGTTCGTGATCGACGAGAACGGCCGGATTCTCGACGTTCTCGAGCGTGTCAAACCGGCGGCCCACGCAGCGCAGGTCCTGGACTTGCTCTGAGGCCGGGCGTTCCAGTCCTCGCGCTCGACGACCACGCGCAATGACTACATCTCGAATCGTCGGGCCATGCCCCTGAAATCCGCGCACATCCGTGTGCCCGCAAGCACGTCGAACCTCGGCGCAGGGTTCGACTGCCTCGGCCTTGCCCTCGACCGATATCTCGATGTTACCTTCACACCCCGCCCGGGCGGACTCCGCATCGAACGCGCAGGCACACTCGCGCAACTCGACATCCCGATCGCACGCGATGGGATCGCGCAGCCGTTCGTGGCTCGCCTGAGGTCCGAGGGAATCGAGCCGTCCGGCACCCTCTCGGCCACGTCCACGATCCCGATCGGCCGCGGCCTTGGCTCGTCCGCGGCCGCGACCGTCGCCGGCCTCGCGCTCGCCGCCGTCGTACGACGCCTCGACTTCAACCGCGACAGCGAGTTCCTCGCGGCGGCTGAAATCGAGGGTCATCCGGACAACGCGGCCCCGGCGATCTATGGCGGTCTCGTGGCCGTCGCGAAGGAGGACGACCACTTCCGCGCGTTCCCTCTGACGCTCTCGGATCGCATCGCATTCGCATGGGCCGCACCGGCCGTCGAGGTCGCGACCCGCGCGGCGAGAGCGGCCTTGCCCGCACATGTCTCCCTCGCCACGGCGGTCGACAGCCTGTCGCGCGTCGCGGCCCTCGTCCGCGGCCTCGCCACCGGCGAGCCACGATTGCTGCGCATCGGCTTCGCCGATTCACTCCACGTGCCGCATCGGATTCCCCTGATCCCCCGCGCGGATGAAGCCATGGCCGCCGCTCGAGAGGCCGGCGCCTGTGCCGTCACCGTCTCGGGCAGCGGGTCAGGCCTGATCGCGGTGTGTTCACCCGGCCGGGCCGGCGAGGTTGCGCGAGCGATGGGCGAGGCATTCGGCACGGTCGAGGAGGGAGTGGTCGCCTTTGCCGCGCGGCCTGACCATTCCGGTGCGCGCGGCCTTCCCGTATGAGCCGTCCACGCCCGCTGCCGTCGGTGGTCGCACGATCGAAGGTCCGACCGCCCGGCGCGGTCTGCCCCTGTCCATGAACCGGCCGCGCGGGCTGCTGCAACGTTTCTTCAATCGGCTTCCCATCACGGATCGGACCCCTGCCCTTTCGCTCGAGGAAGGCGATACGCCACTGCTTCCCGCGCCCCGGCTGGCGGATTGGGTCGGCATCGATCGACTCTGGCTGAAGATGGAGGGAGCCAATCCAACCGGTTCCTTCAAGGACCGCGGCATGGTCCTCGCCGTAGCCAAGGCCGCCGAGGCCGGCGCCCATACGGTGCTCTGTGCCTCGACCGGCAACACGGCAGCCAGTGCCGCGGCCTATGCGGCTCGGGCCGGCCTTCATGCCGTCGTCCTGCTGCCCGGAGGAAAGGTCGCCGCCGGCAAGGTCGCGCAGGCGCTGCGCTATGGCGCCCGCATCGTCATCGTCGATGCGAACTTCGACCTCGCTCTCGAAGTCGCACGCGCCGCCGCCGATGCCGCTCCGCTCACGCTCGTCAACAGCGTCAACCCGCACCGACTACAGGGCCAGGCCACCGCTGCATTCGAAATCGTCGAGGCCCTCGGTGATGCACCCGATGTCCTTGCTCTGCCCGTCGGCAACGGAGGCAACATCACGGCCTACTGGGCCGGCTTCGTACGCGACCATGCCGATGGCAACGCGACACGGCGCCCTCGCCTCATCGGCGCTCAGGCTGAAGGAGCCGCGCCTCTCGTTCTCGGGCGACCCGTCGAAACGCCTGACACCGTTGCAACCGCCATTCGCATCGGTCGCCCGGCGACGTGGGAACCCGCTCTCGCCGCCGCACGCGACTCCAACGGACGCCTCCTTGCCGTTTCCGATGCCGAGATCCTCGACGCCTATCGCACGATTCCGGCGCTCGAAGGCGTCTTCTGCGAGCCCGCTTCCGCCGCCAGTCTCGCCGGGCTCCGCCGCGCTGTGCTGCATGGCATCGTTGCGCGCCATGAATCCTCGGTCGCCGTCCTCACCGGACACGGACTCAAAGATCCCGAAACCGCCGTGGCGGGGCCGATGGACGTGATCACGATCGAGCCATCGTTGGAAGCCCTGCTCGAAGCACTATCCCCGTAGTTGACTTTCGCCGCCCGGCGAGCCATCCATCGGAACCACACCGGAGGTGCAATGATCCGATCGCTGCACGAGCAGTGTGCGCGGGCGAGTGCCGCATTTGCGTCGCGTTCGGCGAGGTTCCGGGCGACGGGCCTCGTCACGGCACGGACGATGGCCATCGTGGCGATCGGGCTCCTCACGATTCCCGGTCAGAGCGACGGGCAGATCCTGCGCGGTCGTGTCCTTGATGGAACGACGCGCGGTCCGTTGTCGGGTGCGCACGTGTTGCTGCTGGATGCGATGGGCGCGCGTGCCGGCCGAGCGCTCACGCGCGACGATGGCACGTTCACGATCAACGCGCGGACGGCGGGCTCGTATACGGTGCGCGTCGAGCTGATCGGCCGTCGTACTCTGGACGCAGCGGGCGTCCAGCTGACGGAGAACGAGACCCGCGAACTGGTGCTCGAGTTGACACCGGAGCCGATCCAGTTGAGCGGGCTCGAGGTCGAGGCAGAACAGCAATGCGAAGTGCGGCCGACGGCGGGCAAGCTGACACACACGGTGTGGGAGGAAGCGCGCAAGGCGCTGGAACTCGAGGCAGCAGTGCGCGCGGAAGGCCTGTATCGCTTCAGTATCCAACGCTACGAGCGTGAGACGGATGTGAGCCGGCGGCACATCGTGTCACAGCACGTGGAGCACATCAACCGCTTCACGGGCGATCCGTTCGCGGTGCGCGATATCGACCTTCTGATCGATCAAGGTTTTTTCGAAGTTCGCGATGGCGTCAATCTGCTGTACGGCCCGAACGCGGATGTCCTGCTCGCCGATCGCTTCCTCGACTCGCATTGTTTCTTCCTGCGTCGCGACAAGGATCATCCCGCGCAGATCGGTCTTGCATTCGAACCGGTGCGCGGCCGGCGCGTGCCGGACATCGAGGGCACCCTGTGGCTGGAGGAGGCAAGCGCGCAGCTGCGATCGCTCGAATTCGCATTCGTGCGTCTGCCATCGAACGTCGCGCGCGGTCCGAAGGGCGGACACGCGGAGTTTCATCGTCTGCCCAATGGCGCGTTCATCATCCGTGAGTGGGCGATCCATTCGCCACTCGTCCGCCTCGAGCGAAGCGGTGTCGGCGAATTCGCCGTCCAGGAACCCCGCCTCTACGGATTCCATGAAGAGGGGGCCGAGGTGCTCAGCATCGCAGACCGCTCCGGCACGACCGTCGGTGAAGCGCGCCTCGCCGAGATCACCGGCGTTGTCTGGGACAGCACGGTCAACGCGCCACTCGCAGGCGCAAACGTCTACCTCGTTGGTACGAACGTCGGCGCGACGACGGGCGCGAACGGTCGCTATCGCATTCCCAACATCGGGCCCGGTACGTATGAGATCTCGTTCCGCCACGAGCGAACCGAGCGCTACGCTTTCATTGCCGATCCCGTCCAGGTCCAACTCGCGCGTGGCGATGCGATCGAAGTCGATTTCGCAATCCCCAGTCGCGTTGCGCCCACACTCACGTTCGAGGAGGCGGCTCGCCTCGATTCCATCGCCAGCGTCGGCCGCTCACTCGGCGTCGATTGGGATTCGCGGCTCGAACGTCCTCGCGATGCCGCCGGACAGCGAGGTGTCGGCCGGATCATCGGCAAGGTCGTCGACGACGCCACCGGCAACCCGATCGCTGGCGCCGTCGTGGAACTCGAGGGAACGTCGTTCAGCCTGCAAACCGATGAGAACGGCGAGTTCCGCTTCGACAGCGTGCCCGCCGGTCCCTATACGCTCGCCATCGAGATGCCCGGTTACATCCGCCAGACGAATCCTCTCGAAGTCGTTCGCGGTCGAATCCTCGAGGCCACGCTGCGTATCGCCCCGACCGGCACACGAGGGCGAGCAGGGTGAGAGTCAGCATCATGAACCAAACGTGAAGCTCACGTCTGCATCGCCCGTCGCGCGGACCGTGACCTGCTGCTGTCGTACGCCCAACGACTCGTGCCATGCCTCCAGGATGTACTCGCCCGGTGGAACATCCTCGATGGCGAATGAACCGTTCTCATCCGATACGGCGAACCATGGGTGATCGAAAATTGCGATTGCACCCTTCATCCAGCCATGTACATCGCACGATACGTGGATGCCCACTTCCGACTGCTCGAAGACACGGCGGCTCGTGATCCCGCGGATGGGCTGGCCTATGTTGAATTCGCGGTTCTTCTGCGCGCGCACGTGTACGTTATGCAGCGTTGCATCGCTATTCCGGATCAGCAATGTCTGACCCGCGCGCAGCGCAACGACGCGCGGCGTATACACGCAACCAACCTGGTCGAGCCTGACGGCTTCATCCGGCGGACCGCCCTGCACGACGGGCGCTTCGCGAAGGTAGACCACGACGTTACGGAGGCCGCCGTCCAATCCCACAGCCACCGCTGACTCGAGCAGTGGTGCACTGTGCTGCTCCGCGCAGTACGTCTCCGTTCCGAAATCGACCTGCTCTCCGGGCGGCGGTGTCCCCTGGAATCTGACGATGCCCGAAATTGCCGCTCTTCCCTGCCTCTCCTCGATCGATGAACCGACAGCTCCCTGCACGGCCGTGGCGAATCCTGCGTCGGGCTGTCCCGTGAACGCGACCGTGAGCATCGCAACGCACGCCGGTGCCACGGCGCCATTCCTCTCGAGCAGGGAATGCGGACGCCTGATCCGGCTCCGGCGGACCCATCGCCGAACATCGAGCGCTGAGATCATCCCGGGATACGCTGCCATGCTTTCACCAGCCTGCGAAGAACCCGCCGTCGAACCAGTCCCACAACACGTAGAGAAGCAACTGTGATGACCGGACATCTGCGTCCGTGAGCGGCAGTCGTACACCGGCGTTCAGCAACACGTGCTGGCGCGTATTCAGCGAAACCTGAAGCTGGGGCACGATGTCCCACGCCGGCTCGGCGCCGCTTTCGAGTTCGCGCGCGCCCAGTAGCTCGATCATCGGCGTCCACGTGCGGCCCCACCATTCACCCGGCACAAACGTCCGGCCCGCCGCGATTCGCCACGCCAACTCGTTCTCCGCTTTCGCCGCATCCGTCGTGATCTCGACCACCGCCTGCGCCTGGAGGAAAGCCTCCCAACCCAGGATCTGCCCCGCAGACAGGAACGGCTCGAACACGACCGTGCCCGCACCGAAGCCTGCCTCCGCATCGCCCGTCGGCAGAATCATCTCCGCGCCCACAGCCACGATCGAACCACGCTCGACATCGTGCCACAACGCGTGCTTCAGGCCCACCTCGATATCGCCCAGTCCGAACTCCCACGAGCCGTCCGGTCCGCCCATTTCCAGCACGCCGAACGGGATCGCCAGCTCCCACTGGCTGCGCGGGCCTAAGCGCCGCTCGTATAACACTTCGTTCATGACCGATCCAGCCCCCTCCAGCGATGCCGTCACCGTCGTGACCGCCTCATCCTCCGGATACGCTTTCTCCACGAAGAACGCACGCGGCAGATTCAGCTCGCCGCGCGGCCACGACCCATCTCCGCAGAACGTCCGGATGTGATCCATCACGCGCTGTAGCGCTTCCTCATCCACCGCCTCTCCGAACGCCGGCATCGTCGCATCAAATCCGCGCACCGGACCGCCCTGATGCGCTACCGCGATCCAATCCAGATCCGGTTCCCGCGTCGAAAAACTACAGTCCCGAAAATCCGGAACCTCGATCGCGAACGCCCGCCGCTCCGACGCTACACCGCCACCGTCCATGCCATGACAGCTCGCGCACGCCTGCTCGTACAGAGACCGGCCATCCATCGATGCAATGTCCTGCGCCAGCGCGTCCGTCAGCCCGGCCGCGAAACACATCACCACGGCCACCGCCGCCGGTCCCGCCGCCACACGCCCTCCGCGCATCGGCTCCCGCTCGATGAACCGCTGTTCCTGCCTCCTCATCCGCACACCCCTTCCGCGATGTTCGTCCGGCGCGGCAAGATCGGCGTGTGTTCTGGATGGCGCAACTTGTTGTGGTGCAATGAGATTGAGAATAAGTCTCAGGGCCCGTTTACACCCGCGCAAGGAGCCGCCATCTTGCCGCCGCCCAGGGACGTCGAGGCTGGCGCGAATACACGGTGGGCTGGATCGGGGAGGAGTGGACTGAAGACGAGCGTGTCGGGCGCGAATGCGCCTGCCTGGAAGGTGGTCGCAGCGTTTGCAGCCGTCTATGTGATCTGGGGCTCGACCTATCTTGGAATTCTGATCGCGATCGAGACGATGCCACCGTTCCTGATGGCGGGGACGCGGTTCGTGATTGCGGGCGGTCTGATTTATGGCTGGTCGAGGCTGCGGGGGCAGGGGCGGCCGGCTCGGAGCCAGTGGCAGAGCGCGATGATGATCGGGACGCTGCTGCTGATGGGCGGAAACGGCGCGGTGACGTGGGCGGAGCAGCGGATCCCATCGGGTGTGGCTGCGTTGATGGTGGCGATCACGCCGTGCTGGATGGTGCTTCTCGAGTGGCTGCGGCCGGGCGGCACGCGACCGACACGTCACATCATTGCAGGTCTGCTGCTGGGCATAACGGGCATCGCGCTGCTGGTGGGCCCGCAATCGCTGATGGGCGGCGAACGCATCGATCTGATCGGTGCCGGAGTGCTCATGGTGGGTTCACTGTCATGGGCGACGGGCTCGATCTACTCGAAGCACGCGCGCATGCTGGATGGTCCGTTCGTGACGACGGGGATGCAGATGCTGTGCGGCGGAGGGATGCTCGTGCTGCTCGCGCTGGTGACGGGCGATTTCGGGCGTCTGGATCTGGCGGGCATTTCGTTGCGGTCGGTCGTTGCGTTCGCGTACCTGATCGGGTTCGGAGCGATCATCGGTTATTCGGCATACATCTGGTTGCTGCGCGTGTCGACGCCGGCGAAGGTTTCTACGTATGCGTACGTGAATCCGGTCGTCGCTGTGCTGTTGGGCTGGGCATTCGCGGGTGAGGAGTTGACGGCACGCATGGGAGTCGCGGCGCTGGTGATCATTGCCGGCGTTGCGTTGATCACCTTGTCGACGCTGCCGCGATCCGTGCCCGGTCCGAGTCCGGGCACATCCGGTACGGATCCGTACATCATTCGCGATGCGGAAGTGCCTTGAGTGCTCAGGCCCTCGCGAAGCTTCGCCGGAAGAGCACCCAGCTCACGGCGATCGCGATGCCGATCCAGAAGATGCCCCAGACGGCCGTGGGCACACCGGTGAGTTGAGCGAGCATCGCGGCATCGGACTGGAGATCGGGCCGCTCGAGGATGTCACTCTTGATGTCGAGGATTGCGTAGAGCGAGCTGGTCAGACCGAGCACGAGGAGCGTGCCCTTGTGGAACGCGGCGGGCAGGGAGCGCGCTGCGGCAATGAGCGCGAATCCGGCCGCCAGACCGAAAACGAGACCGAAGATGTTGCGCACGTAAAGGACGGTCATGGCGGCGAGAAGCGCGCCGATGGTCACGAGTGCGATGCGGTGTCGCTTGATGGCGCCCATGGAAAGAGTGAGGAGTAGCGCGCCCCACGCGACGCTGCCGAGGTAACCGGCAGACAGCGTCACGAACGCGTTTCCGCCTGGACAGTAACAGGCGCCGCCCTGATCGAGAGTCAGCTCGATGCGTTGGATCGAACCGCCGGTTGCGACCGCTGCCATCGCGTGACTGACCTCGTGCAGCAGCACAACGAATATCTTGAGCGGGTAGACGACGGGCGTGTCCCACAGAAACCAGATCGCCGCAAAGTAAAGCGCGAATCCGGCGAGAAATCGAATGCGGCGGCGAGCCGGTACTTCGAGGCCGAACCGAACGTCTTCGGTCTTGCGTGTCGATCGTGGTGCACTGCGCGTACGGCTGCTCATGGCCTTTTCGTCTCTGGCTGCTGCGGTCAACGTTGACCGTACGCGTGGCAACGATCGGGGTTTCGGCCCGGTCCTGGCCGGTAGCAGCGCGCTCGCGCTCCGCCCGACGGCGAGTGGTCCGTTCCTGCGCGCCGGACCGTTCGCCTTTTTCGTCAGTCGGTCGAGCGGCCTTCGAGAAGCGGCGTACACTCCTCCGTCCGCGGGCCGTTGGCGTCGCAAACGGCGAAGCGCGGACCACCGTACATCGAAACGCCGGCATAATCGCCGGCCTTGTTCACGATGTAGAAATTGATGCCGAAGCTGGGCAGGCCGCGGCTGTTGAGGAGTCGTGCTTCGACGGTGTTCTTCTGGATGCGGCGCAGTCCATCCAGACCCGCGTCAAGGGGCGTCATCCCGCGTCGCAGGTTCTCGACAATGAGGTACGACGTGAGGTTGTAAAGGTTGGCTTCGCCGCGGCCGGTCGAGCCGGCGGCGCCGACATCGTTATCGACATAGAGGCCGGCGCCGAGTATGGGCGAATCACCGACGCGGCCGGGAATCTTCCATGCGAGGCCGCTGGTGGTCGTCACGCCGCAAACGTCCCCATCGGCGTTCACGCCATCGCAATTGATGGTACCGAAGTAGTGTTCGGCGTCGATCAGACCATCGTGCACCATATCGATGCCGGCCTGATACCCGACCTCCATGCGCTTGATCGGATCGAGCCAGTGCCCGGGGTCGATGCGGCGCTTCCACTCGAGCCACATCAGCCGTGAATGCTCGGTGTTGAGGTCGTCCTCGATCGTGAAGCCGATGCGTTGCGCGAACTCGGCAGCGCCCTTCCCGACGAGAAGGTGATGGTCGGTCAGCTCCATGACGGCTTTGGCGACGAGAGAGGGCGTGCGCACTCCTTCGAGGCACGCCACACCACCGGCCTGCCGGCGAGGACCGTGCATGCAGCATGAGTCGAGCTGGACCACACCATCCGCGTTGGGCAACCCGCCAAAGCCGACGCTCGAATCCTCGGGATCGAGTTCGACGATGTTCACGCCCGCAACGAGCGAGTCGAGCACATCATCGCCGGCCGTAATACGGCGATACGCCTTCGCCACGCAGGTTTCACCGCCCGCGTCCTTCGATTCGTTTCCGTTGCGGGACGCGATGACGATCGGGCGGGCTCGCCGGATGTGCACGGCAGGAGCGCTCGCTGCCGAGGCAGGGCGCACGAATGCCGCCGCTGCGAGTGTGCCGGACACGACGAATTCGCGTCGATCGATGCCCTTGTTCATGCCGAATCCTCCGCTGTCATCGCGTGATGTGTCGCATGGCTCGAGATCCGCTGCGCGAAGCGGCCGGCAGTGTCTCGGGCGATCGAACCGGCCGGGCAGCTGTCAGGCCACCGGCGCCGCAGGCAGGCGGACCGGTAAAGAAGATTGCCGCGGCCGTGCCGGCTCGCGCAACCCGTGGCCAACCGGCGGCTGTGCATCGGCGGCGTCGCTCAGGATCCAGGCGGTGCGCTCGATGCGAGTGCGGCGATGCGCGACCGATTGGCCGGCGTCGGCTCGAGGAGGAGGAAGGTATCGCCACCCCCGGAGCGGGCGAACTCGAAACTGGAGAAAAAGGCCGGGAAGTCGGTCCATGAGACGCGCGGGTCAGACCCTTCGATCCAGTTCCATTCCGGTAGCGGCCTCGCCTCGAGCAGCCGGCTGGCGATCCAGACCTGGGCGCCGCCTTCCCAGACGATCTGGACTCGTGCGGCGAAGCTTTCACGCCACGTGTCGACCTGCGGAGCACCGAACTGCACGAGGTAACCAATCCGCGGCGCGAGGTCTTCCACCAACGGATCCAGCGGAAACGCATTGCTGAGTCGTAGCACGTCATCCTGAATGTGTGAAACCATGAGGAGATCACCGTCCTTGACTTGTCCATGCAGCCCTTCGAGCCGGTGCGCGACTGCATCCCGGCGACTTCCCGCTTCGATTGCCGACAGGCCAGTCACGTTATTGACTGCCATGAACGCGAGACCGACGAGCAGCACGATCCGCGTCCGGCGCGCACCTGCATGCATGCCGAGGAGAGCTGCAAACAGCAGAAAGAGAAACGGGTACAGGGGCATATAGCGTTCGATGTCACCGCCCTGCCAGGCGACGGCCCAGATCGCGATCGGGATTGCGGCAACGGCGAACACGGCCAGCAGTGCACGATGCTGCCTCGCACGAGCAAGCTGGAACAGGACGAGCGCGCCGACCAGCCAGATCAGGCCAATCAGCCAGATCCGGGTGGCAGCAGCGCGCGCGAGCGAGACGGGCGCGTAGGGATCGCCTTCGAGATAACGACGCATGATCGCCCCATCGTCACCCACGAACAACAGCGAACGGCCGAAACCGAGCGCGGCGCGCGGCGCACCCGAAATGCCGCTGATGCCATGCGATGCAGCCGAGAGGACCGCCAGGAATTCAGCAGGCGTCCGCACCCCGATGGCGAGCGCGATACCGGCGAACACGGCAGCGCCCGTCACGGTCGCACCCAGGGCCACGGCGAGGAGCGGTTGGCTGCCCCGTCCGGTACCGAGCCAGCCCGCGGCGACGCCGAGCGCAGGAATCACAAACAGGTACGGCAACCACAGCGCGGCCGCCAACGCGCCAGAGACACCAGCTCCCACGCACGGGAGCAACCAGCGCTCGCTCGTCGCGCCGCGAACAGCGAAGTACAACCCCATCGAAAGAAAGAACAGACCGGGCACGTAGGCCGTGCCGCTCTGTCCGTAGTCGAGCACGCCCTGCGTCAGCAGAAACGCGATCGCGAGCGGGATCGCCCAACGCCCTGCCAGCGAGAGATGGCGCATCGTCGCCAGCAGAAAGAAGGCCGAGCCGAGACTCGTGACGATGTTCATCAGGACCAGTGGCTGGAGCGCGATCGTGCGCAGATCGCTCGAACCCGTGACCGCTCGTATCACAGTCGCGAGAACGGCACCGATCGGCCGCCACAGCAGGTGCCCGAAATCCCAGAAGTTGTAGTCGGTCCCGTTCAGCCGTGAAGCGATCGACCCTACGTAGTCGGCCGTATCACCGGTTGTGACCGGGTGTGTCAGAAGAACCGCCGCAACCCACGCTGTCGCAACGACTGCCCACGGTCCGATCGACGTCGATGATGCGGCGTGGGTACGGTGAGAATTCACCTTCTCGCGAGACTCTGGTAAACGGCTCGCACGAAGCGGTCCGCATTCGCACCCCACTCCGCATCGTATTCCATGACGCCTGCCGCTACGACCTCGTCCTCGCTTCGGCCGATCAGATCGTGGGACTCAGGCGCACCCTGCACTCTGCGCCCTCGGAGAACGTGGCGCTTGCCAGGTCGATGAGCAGAGCGATGCCACGGGGGTCGCATCTTGATCGGACTCCCTCGTTCGAGACGACGCCGGGACGAATGCCGCAATCTAGGAGAGGAGCGCACTTGCGCCAGCGAAAGGGCACGGGCAGTTTCGCTCTTCGCGCGGGCCAACGGATGGAATGACCCGCGCGTTGCCCTGTATGGCACGCCGCTCCTGTCGGGCCCTCGTGGTTCTTGACGATTCGGGAGGATTTCATGCAATCGTGCCACCGACGTTCGGTGATTGGACTGTTGCTGGCGCTCGCGCCGGCCACCGCCAGTGCGCAGAGCTACGCCGGCGCGGCGGCCCCGGCCATGGGCGCGTTCGGCGCCGCTGTCCTCGTGCTCGAGGACCAGATCCTCGTAGGCGAACCCGGGAATACGCTGCGGCCCGGCATCGTCTACGTCTATCGCAAGAGCGGCAACACCTGGATGGAGGCCGGACAGATCCAGGCTTCCGATGGCGAACGCGCGGACGGTTTTGGTGCCGCGATGGCCACGGACGGCCGTACGCTCGCCGTAGCCGCCTCGAATCGCGACGACCGTGGCGGCGCGATCTACTTCCTCGAACGATCCGCCAACGGATGGCGCGAAACCGGACACATCGTGCACTCGGCCGCCGATGACGCTTTCGGTGCCGCGCTCGCGATTTCCGGCAATGCACTCTTTGTCGGCGCACCGCGGGCCGACAGTGCACGCGGCACTGTCGTCGTCTATCACCGCGGTCCGGGCGGCTGGGTCGAGTCCGCTCGCCTGACGCTGCCGTCTCGAACACCCGAGGATCTCTTCGGCGCTTCGCTCGCGACCGATGGCCAGCGCCTGTTCGTCGGAGCGCCCGGTCACGCACAGCGGGCCGGTACCGTTGTCGTGTTCGCCGAACAGGATCGCACCTGGACCGAGCAGTCCCGCCTGACCCTCGACGAGCCGCAGTCCGATGCACGATTCGGCGCTGCAATCGATGTCGCCAACAACGTCGCGATCGTGGCGGCGCCAACCATCGGCGCCGGCGCGGGTGCGGTTTTCGCATTTCGTGAGAGCCGCGGCGCATGGGCGCAGAGCGGCCGGATCGACTCGCCCGACGGACCGCCCGCCAGTGGCCGGCGAGGCGGTGGCGGTGGCGGTGGCGGCCGGCGAGGCGGCAGCGGCGGATTCGGCGTCGATATCGCGTTCGATGGTTCGCGCGCATGGATCGGCTCGCCCATCTCCGGACAGGCTGGCGCCGCATTCGTTGTGGATGTGAGCGCGGATCCATGGACGCCCGAGCGTGTCGCCCGCGCCGAAGGCGAGCCGCGCGACCGCTTTGGCCAGGTCCTCGCCGCACGCGGCGATGTCGCCGCCATCGCGCTCCTCGGCGATGACAACGGCGCGGGTACGGTCGCGATCTTCGAGCGAGCCAGTGCCGGCGGCTGGACCGAGCACGCGTTCGTCGAATCGCCGCCCGAGGCGCTGCCTGCGGTCGACGGCGATTCCGTGCCTTGCGCCAACGCACGGGCAGCTCACTTCGATTGCGGTGATGTCAACCTGCTCGCGTTCATGCCGGTCAAGGACATCGGCGGTGATCGCGGCATCGGACTGAATGACATCTGGGGCTGGACCGATCCGCAGACGAACAAGGAATATGCGATCGTGGGACGGACCGACGGCACATCCTTCGTCGATGTCACCGATCCCGTAAACCCAGTTTATATCGGCAACCTGCCGAAGACGGAAGGCTCACCGGTCGCTACGTGGCGCGACATGAAGGTGTACAAGGACCACGTCTTCGTCGTCGCCGACGCCTCGGGCGCCCATGGCGTGCAGGTCCTCGATCTCGCCCGGCTGCGCGAGTTCAACGGCCAACCCATCACCTTCACGACCGACGCGCACTATACCAACATCAACAGCGCGCATAACATCGTGATCAACGAAGCATCCGGATTCGCGTACGCCGTCGGCAGCAGCGCGGGTGGCGAAACCTGCGGCGGCGGACTCCACATGATCGACATCCGCGAACCGAAGAACCCGAAGTTCGCCGGCTGCTTCGCGGATCCGCAGACCGGCCGCGCCAGTACCGGTTACTCCCATGACGCCATGTGCATCATGTACAACGGCCCCGACGATGAACACCGCGGCAAGGAGATCTGCTTCGGTTCGAATGAGACGGCACTCTCCATCGCCGACGTCTCCGATAAGGCAAGTCCGGTCGCGCTGTCCCGCGCGTCCTACCCCGACGTCGCCTACTCGCACCAGGGCTGGATCTCCGAAGACCAGCGCTACTTCTTCCTCGACGATGAGCTGGACGAGATCCGCAGTCATGATGACGGCGCCACACCCATGCCCGGAACACGTACGCTCATCTGGGACGTCTCCGACCTCGATGATCCCCAACTCATCAACCAGTTCTTCGGCGCGACCGAGGCCAGCGACCACAATCTGTACATCAAGGATAACCTGATGTACCAGTCCAACTATCAGGCAGGACTTCGCGTCGTCGACGTCTCCGATCCCATGAAGCCCGTCGAAGTCGGCTTCTTCGACACCGTGCCTTACGGCACCAACACACCCGGGTTCGGTGGCTCCTGGAGCAACTACCCGTTCTTCAAGAGCGGGATCGTCATCGTGACGAGCGGCCGCGAAGGCCTGTTCATCGTGCGGAAACGCGATCGTGCGCCGATCTCCTGATCGCGCTCCGCAGCGACGCACGCACTCCACTCTGCGCGCCGTCCGGCAATTCCTCTCGCCGGGCGGCGCGCCCCGCATGGCGAGCGATTCTCCCCTGCCACTCGCGTGCGGCCGAACGTTCCGCTTGTCGGGCGCGTTCCTCCTTCTGCTCGCGTGCGGCCGAACATTCCGCTTGCCGGGCGCGTTCCTCCTTGTGCTCGCGTGCGGCCGAACGTTCCGCTTGCCGGGCGCGTTCCTCCTTCTGCTCGCGTGCGCCGGTGGTATGGCCGGCCCGAACGCGCCCGCGGTGAGCACCCGCACCGCGGATCTCACGACCTTCGTCCGCGTGATCAATCCGTTTCCCGTCCTCGACGCCGCAGGCACCGAGTACGTCCACCCGTTCCTTGGCGGCCTCGATGTGCCGCGGCCGCAGTTCATTGACATCGATGCCGATCGCGATCTCGACCTCTTCGTTCAGGAACGCACCGACCACGTGGCCTTCTTCGAGAACACCGGCACTGCACAGGAACCGGTGTTCATCTGGCGCACGGATCGCTATCAGGATCTGTCGCTCGGCGAGTGGAATCGCTTTCATGATTTCGACGGCGATGGCGACCTCGATCTGCTCGCCGAAGAGAAGTACAGCTATGTGCAGTATTTCCGGAACGAGGGCAACGCACGCGATGCGCGCTTCGTGCTTGCCGAAGACTCCGTCAAGGAAGCAACAGGTAAACCGCTGTTCTCGGACCGACAGAATATCCCCGCGCTGGCCGACATCGATTGCGATAGCGTCCTCGACCTCTTCCTCGGCCGTGTGGATGGCACGGTTACGCTCTACACGCAGATGTCGAGCGACAGCGTGCCTGCGTTCTCATTCGTGCAGGACCGGTGGGAAGGCATCGAGATCGTTGCGCAGTTCGGCAGCCGGCACGGCGCGAACAGCATGGCGTTCGGTGATGTCGATTCGGACGGCGATCTCGACCTGCTGTGGGGCGATTTCTTCGAGGCGGGCGTCCTACTGATCGAGAACGGCGGCGCGTGCGAGACTCCCTACCTGCGCACCGAGCCGGTCCCTCTGCCCGGCGCCGACTCTCTCTCGACCAGCGGATACAACGCCCCATACCTCGCCGATATCGATGCCGATCAGGACCTCGACCTGTTCATTGGCGTGCTCGGCGGCGCCTTCAATCCGACCAGGACCGCATCGGAGAACTTCTGGTTCTACGAGCGCACGGCCGTCGGCTGGCGGTTGCAGACGCGCCGTTATCTCTCGATGGTCGACGTCGGAAACGAGAGCACGCCCGCACTCGGTGATCTCGATGGCGACGGCGATCTCGATATGCTGCTCGCGAACAAGATCGACCCCACCGGCCTCCGATCGGCGCGTCTCTATGTGTTCGAGAACCGTGGCACGACCACGCAGCCATCGTTCACGCTGGCCGACACCATCGACCTGAGTGAAGCCTACCACTACGCGCCGGAGTTGGCCGATCTCGATGGCGATGACGACCTCGACCTCCTGCTCGGCACATGGAACGATGGAGTGCACGTGTTCCGCAACACCGGAACTGCTCAGGCATTCCGTTTTGAGCAGGACACCACGGCAACCGTGCGCATCCCTCGCGGCAGCAACACCACACCGGCACTCGCCGACCTCGATGGCGATGGCGACTTCGATCTTCTGATCGGCGAGGCCGTCGGCTCGCTCAACCTGTTCCGCAATACGGGTACTCCCGCTGCACCGCGCTTCGAGCTGGAAGCCGAGGACTGGCAGGGCATCGACATTGGAAGACGCGCGTTTCCTTCCTTTGTCGATCTCGATGCCGATGGTGACGCCGATCTCGTGATCGGTCGCGAACAGGCAGGCGCCGTCGTCTATCGGAACACAGGCACACGCGATACTCCCGTGTTCACGCTCGACGAAGCGGCTTCCCTGCCCGATCTGCCGCCTCTCGCGACACCCCGATTCGCCGATGTCGACGGCGATGGCGATCTCGATCTGATCAGCGGGACGTCCAGCGGTGGCCTGGTCTTCTGGCGTAACGGAGAACCTGCATCCGGCGAGCGATGAGACCGAACGTTGCGCTGAGTCTTGAACGCGCCAGCCCGACCATGCGGCCCTTCGTCGGCCTGCGAGAAACGTTCCAAAGGAGCTATAGCGCCCACCTGCGGGGACTTCAGAGCTGGTAACCGGTACGAGCCCCTTACTCTTGCAGAGATGCCAGCGCGCGCCGAACGTGAACCGGCACCATGGCCCGCCGCCAGTCAGCATCCACGATGATGTTCGTCAGCGGATGGCACTGGGCATGGGCACGCTCGACAACGCGGTCGATGACCTCGCCTGTGAGGCGCTGTCCCGCCGTGATTCGATCGAGCCCCGTGATCCGGCGAGGCCGTGATCCCAGCGCCGATACCACAATGTGAAGCGCGCCGATCGTACCATCCTGGTGCCCGACCATCGCCGCTGCAACATTGAGCAACGGGAAATCAATCGCGTTGCGTTGGCGCAGCTTGCGGAAAGCAGTGCGCGTACCCGTCTCCGGCAGAGGAACGCGGACGCGTACGAGAACTTCATCAGGCCTGCGTACGCTGTTCCAGATTCCGTCGGCAATGAACAGATCGTCGACCGCGATCGTGCGCGTACCGCTCTCCGATGCCAGATCGACCGTCGCTCCCAACGTCATCAGCACAGGCGGCGTGTCGGCCGAGTGCGCCGCCACACACTTCTTCCCCGTCGTGGTGACGTGGCAGACGTCGCCATCCTTCTTGAGACAGAAGCCGAGTGCCTGACGCCAGAACCACGTCTGGTTGTAATAGGTGCAGCGCGTGTCGAGGCAGAGGTTGCCGCCGATTGTGCCCATGTTGCGCAGCTGCGGACCTGCGACCAGCCCCGCTGCCTCGGCAAGCGATGGCGCGTGCAGGCGAACCAGCGGATGCCTCGATAACGTGGTCATCGACTCGGTCGCGCCGATCTCGAGCGCGCCATCCCGGACCTCGATGCCTCGCAGCGCCGCAATCCCCTTCAATCCCACCACGTGCCCCGGCGTGAACAACCGATGCTTCATGTTCGGCACCAGGTCCGTGCCCCCCGCCATCAGCATTGCATCGCCTGCGTAATGCGCCAGAAGCCCGGTCGCCTCTTCCAGCGTGCCGGGCCGATGGTAGACGTATGGCTGAAGCCTCAACATGGCCGCGCCTCTCTGCCCGTCAACGTCATCCCACCCGACCGCTCCATCTCCCGCAAAGCGTGACAATCGCTCCAGCTACGGCATCCACTGCGTGAATTCCCGCGCGTCGTGCCGCGGTTTGGGTGATGGAATCTCGGCAGGCTCCCCAAGATGGATCGTCGCAACGATCCGCTGTCCCTCCGGAACGCCCACTGCCTCCCGAGCCAGCGGCTCGTCCATCACCGCCCCTGATTTGATGTGTACGCCCAGACCCATCGCCGCCGCAGCCAGACTCAGGTTCTGGATCGCCATCATCGTCGACGCGTAATCCTCTTCCCGGATCTCGGGATTCTCATCCACGAGCATTGCCACCGCGATCATGGCCGGAAGACCGGCATGCTCGCGCGCGACCTTCTCTACCACCGCAGCGCCCGCCGCCCCGTCCTCGATCTTCTTCGCCTTCCTCTGGCCCAGCACGGTACCGTACGCCTGCCGCGACTCCGCCCCCAACACGTAGAACCGCCAAGGCTCCGTCATTCGATGATTCGGGGCCTGCACCGCAGCATCGAGAAGCTGCTCGATCTCCGCCCGATCGACCCGCCGGTCCGTGAATCGCTTGATCGATCGTCGCGCCGCAATCGCCGTAGCTACATCCATGCCGGAAGATAAGCGGACCGGGAACCATTCTCCAAACGAGGCTCGAACTCCCATGCAACTCGAAGCAGCGGGCTATTGCGTCGGCGCGATCTCGAATGGCCAGCCCTCCTGAGCCGGCTGTAACCGGTTGCACCCGTGGCATCGGCATAGGCGGATGGGCAAGGTTTGGGTAATGGTTCCCGGTCCCGGCGATGCAACCACGGCGGGTTGGGCGGTGACCAAACTCGTAGGAGGCCGCGTTCCGCTGCGTGACCGGCGGGGGCGCGGCGCGGGTTCGCCCATGGAGGCCGCCATGACGTTCGCGCTCGGGATTGCGCTGTTACAGGGCTTCACGTTCGGGAGTTCGTCGCAGGACCGGGACACTTTGCAGGCGGCGCCGGACGCGGTGCTGGCATCGCCGGCGGCGGGGCTCGCAGACGGCTGGACGTGGGCGGAGGCGACGGTGCGGGAAGGCGCGGGCGGCCCGTACTGGATCGGCTGGTCGGTCGGGGGCGACACGACGGGTGCGACATGGAACTATCATGACCGCCACATCCCGCTCGACGGCGGTCTGCGCAGCTCGACTTCACAGATGCACGTGACCGGCTTTTCCGGGACCATGTCGTTCTCCGGCGTGAAGCCGAACAGCGTGGTTGGTTCCACGGATGCGCATGAGCTGGTAATTCTACTGCGTTATGAACCGGACGGGACGCGATCAACGCTCACGCGCATGCATGTTGGTAATGCTGCATTACCGCTCCGGTTCGGCCGGGGCAGGTTGTTCTGGCTGGGTCGGGTGAGCGATGCGGCGAGCGTGGACCGTTTGCGGGTGCTGTCTGCGTCCGATGCCGTGTTCCGGCGAGATGTGGTGGCTGCCGTGGGGATGCACCGGAGTGCCGAAGCTGCGGTTCCGGTTCTGGCCGCGTGGCTGGAGAGTGGCGACACGGTGACGATCCGTCGCGCAGCCGCGTCCTGGCTCGGACGTCAAGCGGACGCAGTGGGAGCGGAGGCGCTCGAGCGAGCGTTGCGGGCGGACAGCAGTCCGAGTGTGCGGAGTCAGGCGGCTCGCTCGCTCGCTCGTGTGGCGTCACCGGAAGTTGCTGTGGCTGCGCTTACGCAGGCCGCTCGCAATGACGAGGACCGGGCGGTCCGGAGGAGTGCGGTGCAGGCGCTTGCCGAAGTCGCGGACGACCGGGGTGGGCGCGCGCTGGCGGACCTGATCGATGATCCGACTGCGGGAACGCCATCCTCGGTGAGAAGTGATGCGTTGTCGGTGCTCGGGCGACAGGCGAGGCCTGGCCCGACACCGCGCGAGACGGTGGATCTGCTGATGCGGGTTTCGCGGGACGATGCGGATGCGACTGTGCGCATGCAGGCTGCACAGTCATTGATGCAGTTGCCGGATGTGGCGACGGTCTCGTTTCTGGCCGGTCTCGCCAATGATCACGAGGACGCACGCGTCCAGCAGCGCGCAATCCACGCGTTGGGTCGTGCCGAACCGCAGGCGGACGCGACAGCCGCGCTTCGCCAGATCGTATGGGATAGCCCGCTCCTCGATTCACAGCGCAGCGCTGCGCGCGCGCTTGCCGCAGTCGGCTCCGACGAAGCCCGCCGGCTGCTCGGCGAGATTGCCGAACGTCATCCCAATGCCGACGTCCGGCGCAGCGCTCTTCAGGCCATAGTAGTCCTGGAAACGCGCTAGCATTCGCGACCAGCTTCGCCTGCACACCGTCAATTCATTCGCTGGTCCATCGCGCGCACGGCGTCGAACAACTGGTCAAAGGCATCGACCACGAAGAGCACATCCTGGAAGTGGTCGATCTCAAATGCCTGGCTGATCACCGCATCGAGCGAGAATGGACGGCGGTCGCACTTCGGGCCGAGCGCATTCGCCGCATCGCCATGCGACGAGATCAAGCCGCTGCCGTACACCTTGACATCACCTGCCTCACGAATCAGACCGAATTCGACCGTGAACCAGAACAAGCGCGCCATCTGCGCCGTTTCTTCGTCCGTGCGTGCGCGCACCGCCACGGCGCCGAAGCGCTGCAAGAAATCGGCGAACACGGCATCGGCATGGAGCGGCACATGGCCGAACACGTCGTGAAAGATGTCGGGTTCCGGCAGGTAGTCGAGTTGCTCGCGGGACCGAACGATGACGGTCGTCGGGAATCGCCGCTCCGACAGACAACGGAAGAAGTCGTGCGCCGGAATGAAGCCCTTCACAGGCACGGCGTTCCAGCCGGTGCGCGGGCCAAGCCGGCCATTGACATCGTCGAGGTCGGGCACGCGGTCCCGGCGTAACGCGATGGCATCCGCCCCTTCGAGGAACAGGCGGCTGCCGTTATGGCGCAGCTGGTTCATGCGGCGCTCGTAGAGGATTCCCCATACGGCGTGATTCTCCTCCGTGTACGCCGGCCAGGCCTGCGTAGTCAGGAAATCGCTGTCGGATATTGCGGCGGTCGTATCCACTCTTGCCTCCTGATCGGGGATGAAAACAGAAACGGCCCGTGGGATCGATCCACGGGCCGCCACTGCGGTCTGTCCGGATGCCGTGCGTTACGTACGCGTACGCATCCTCGCACCGCGGCCCGCGGGTCGGGTCGCGCAATAGGAATATCGCCGGATCGCGTACGTCGGCACGGCCGTCATGGCGCCACCATAGCATCTCATCCGGTTCGCGTCAATTCCCGTCCTGCCCCGGCAGAAGCGCCTGGTTGTGGCGGTGGGCATGCCGGGCCGGCCGTCGGGAAGCCGCATGGCGGTCACGGGACGGTTGATGGGCCGGTGGGAATGGTGCCAGGGCCGAGTACGCCCGCATGGTCCAGGCCGTCCGGGTCACGGGACGGTCGATGGGCCGGTGGGAATGGTGGGCGAGTCGATCGGCGAAGCAGTGGGTGGGACCGTAGCAACGGCCGCGACCAGCGGCCAGCAGACCAGAACGCCGCCCGTCGCGCCGACTTCGGCGCGCAGCCTGCCCTCGAGCGTCTCGACGTCCTCCGCATCGAAGCCCTCGATGCGGTGGGCCGCGGCCATCGGCAGCATGCTTCGAACGCTTTCGGCGAGATACTGGTAGACGAGACTTCCGGGTCCGCCTTCGACGCGCGCTTCCATGCGGAGGCTCGGGTCTGGAAGGCCGGCGCGTTCGAATGTCTGGTGCAATCGGAGACCGGCTTCGATGTCGGCGCCGGCTGCCGCGACGACCCGGCATTTCCACCGCACGATCGCATCGTACAACGGCGAGTGCGGGAAGGAATGCGCACCGTTCAGCAGCGCGGCCATCACGGATTCGAGGATCACAACCTTGCCGCCGCGGCGAATCGAACGGGCGGCGCTTGCGAGCGTGAACGCAGGGTCCGGCTGATGCATGAGGACGAAGCGGCCGACCATGACATCCCATGCGCCCGGCTCACCTGCGGATTCGATTTCGCCGGCGCTGAACGTCACGTTCGAAATGCCTCGTTCCGCCGTTCTTTTTCGTGCAGCCGCTACGGCATCCGCATCACGGTCGACGCCGTGGACCGATCCGGAAGGACCCACCAGTTTGGCGGCCAGCCGACTGACTTCACCGGAGCCGCAACCGATGTCGAGGACGCGCTCGCCCGGCGCGATCCCGCACTCGACGAGGGCGCGTTTCGTGATATCGCGATAGATGATGCCCTGGAGATCGAGTCGATCGAGTTCGCGCGCGCTGTGGCCAAGTACGTAACTCATGATGACGACAGCTCGAGCGGCCGTGGCGGCTCACATGATGCGAACACCCGATCCCGCTCGAAATCCATCGACCGTTCCTCTTGGCTTCGAGAACCTGTTTCGTCCCGAACCCGTCGCCGGTTCATGGCTTCTTCGAGACGTCTGGCTGTATTCGAGAACCCCCGGCTACATTTACGGCCGCCTGTCCTGGAGAGCGAGCCATGACCGAGAATTCGGCGCGTCCCTTCCGCGGGTCGCCCCGCATCGTGATTCTTGGCGGAGGCGTCGGCGGTCTCGCCGCGGCGCGACACATGCAGCACCTGTTCAGGCGGTCCGACGCGGACATCGTTCTCGTCAGCCGGGACAACTTCTTCCTGCTTCCACCGCTGCTGTTCGAGGCCTGTTCCGGCGTTCTCGAGCTTCGCCATTGCGCACAGCCGATCCGGCCCTGCCTTCGGCGCGTTCGCTTCATGGAGGCGACGGTACTCGATGTCGATGTCGGGGCGCAACTGGTTCATGCGAGGCCGGCGGCGGGTGCCGCGTTCGAGCTGCCATACGACCATCTGGTTGTCGCCCTCGGGGCCTCGACCGATCTGCGGCTCATTCCCGGTTCCGAACGAGCGCTCACGTTCAAGACAGTCGCCGATGCGCTGCACCTGCGGAACCGGATGATCGAGCGATTCGAGCACGCGGATATCGAGCCGGATCCGGAGCGCCGGCGCCGGCTCCTCACCGTCGTCGTCGTCGGCGGCGGCCTGGTCGGAACCGAGCTGCTCGGCGAACTGACTGCATTTGCGGATGCCGTACTTCGCTATTACCCTCTGGTTCGACGGGAAGACGTGCGCTTTCACCTGTTCGAGGCTGGCCCCCGGCTGATGCCGGAATCGACGCTGCGTCTGGGCGCCTACGCTACGCGCGTCCTCGAGAGACGCGGCGTCCAGCTCCACCTCGCGACGCCGGTCGATGCCATTGAACCGGGTATCGTACGATCGAAGGACGGTGTGATCGAAGCCGATACCGTGCTGCTCGCGGCGGGCATCGTTCCAAGTGCCGTAGCCGCCTCCATCGCCGTCGAGCGAGACGGGAAAGGACGTATCGTTACGTTACCGACGCTTCGGAGTGCAAGTCATGCTCAGATCTGGGGGATCGGTGATGCCGCGTCGGTGCCAGCCCCCGGTGGTGGACGATACCCCGCCCTCGCCCAGCACGCTACACGGCAGGGCAAGGCGGTCGCACACAATGTGCACGCGGCCGTGACCGGCAAGCGCAAACTCGTGCCATTCACGTTCCGCGCTCTGGGCACGATGGCGGCGTTCGGGCACAATCGCGCGGCGGCCGATCTGCGCGGTCTGCCCCTCAGCGGATTCATCGCGTGGTGGTTGCGACGCACGTACTACCTATTCCAGATCCCACGTTGGGACACGCGCCTCCGCATCGCCATCGATTGGACCATCTCGTTGTTCTTTCGTCCCGATATCACAAAGGTTCAACTGGCAACGGAACGCGAGCAGGACCGCGCCCTCAACACCAATAGAACGGGTCAATTGACAGCGCGACATTCGCGTGGCCACAGCGCTGGCGAATCAGAGCAGAGAGCACCGCAACGATCCGGGGTCCAAAGCAGCAGCGAATCCGAGCGGTAGAGCGGCGAGGCGCCGTTCGGTGGCGGTCGAGATGTCAGCGTAGCGCGAACCGCGAGCAAGCGCGACGCTGCGGAGATGTCAGCGTAGCGCGAACGCGAGCAAGCGGGCGCGGACGTCGGAGCGGACATCGCCGACCCAGAAAGCGATGTACTGGCGGCCACCGTGGAGGTATGTCATGGGCTGGCTGGTGACCTGTCCGGGGAGCGTCCATGTAGAAACGGTTCGGCCGGTTGCCTTGTCGATGGCCCGCAACATGGGAGCGCCACCCCATCCCTCGCCGGCGAAGAGGAGGGAGGGTGTGGCGAGGAGGAGAGGTCGGGCATGGCTTCCGGTGGGCGGGATGTCGAGGCCTGCGAGCGTTTCGTGACTGCGGTAGATCTCGGGTGTGTCGCCGTTGGGGATCAGCCAGCGATGCTCGCCGGTGTTGAGATCGATGGCGGTAATACGGCTGTACGGCGGCTTGATGAGAGGCAAGCCCTGCACATCGGGAGCGCGCCCTCCGATCATGACGTAGTCGACGTCCGGGCGGGTGGTGTCATGGGCGAGCGCGAGAACTGCGGGCGTCGTCCAGGAGCCGACGAAAAGGGTTCCCGACTCGGGGTCGAACGCGGCGTGTTCCCAGTTGGCGCCGCCGAGCGTACCGGGCAGGGAGAGCGTCCCCTGCGTGCCATCGGGGGCATCGCGCAACGAGGCGGGTGCGAAGAGTGCGCCCAGCCGGTAGGGCCTGACCAGTTCGATTGCCTGCGCGCGCAACGCGGGTGTGAAATCGATGAGGTCATCGATGGTCACGCCCTGGCGATCGAACGGCAGCGGTCTGGAAGGCATGGGCTGGGTGAGCGCAGCGCGTTCACCGGGCACATCGGACGGCGGAACGGGCGTCTCGGTCATGGGCCAGACGGGTTCGCCCGTGACGCGGTCGAACACGTACGCGAAGGATTGCTTCGTGATCTGTACGACGGCCTCGATGCGGCGGCCGTTGACATCGATGTCGGCGAGGATCGGTGTGGCAGGATTATCGTAATCCCAGATGTCGTGGTGGACGATCTGGCGGTGCCAGATGCGCTGGCCGGTGCGGATATCGACGCAGACGAGTGAGGTCGAGAAGAGGTTATCGCCGAGGCGGTGCCCGCCGTAGTAATCCCCGGTCGCGGCCTCGAGGGGCAGGTAGAGCCAGCCGCGGCGCTGATCGAGCGAGAGTGGCGCCCACGCGCCGGCGTTCCCGGTGTAGCGCCACGATTCACCTTCCCACGTGTCGATGCCGAACTCACCCTGTTGCGGAATGGTGTGGAATCGCCACAGCAGTTCGCCCGTGCGTGCATCGAGCGCGAGAACGCGGCCAGGGACGTTCGCGCGCGAGCGGGGCCGGAGCCCGACTTCGAGAGCTGGGCCGACGACCACAATGTCTTCGAACACGAGCGGCGGCGAGCTGTTGCCGATGGCTGCGGTTTCGGGATCGAGTTCGACACCGAGCTGGAGCTTGAGATCGACGATGCCGTTCTGTCCGAAACTCGCGACGGGTGTGCCCGTTGCCGCGTCGAGAGCAACGAGATGGAAGCCTGGCGTCACGACGAAGACGCGTGCATCATCTGCATCGCTCCACCACGAGACGCCGCGGCCGGAGTTGCGGCGAGGCGCGACGCGTGCACGTGCACCCTCGTCCATGCGCCACACCCATTTCGTAGCACCGGTGCCGGCATCGGCTGCAACGACGGCGCGATCGGCGCCCGTCGTGAAGTAAAGTACGCCATCGACCATGATCGGCGTGCTCTCGTTCTTGAATTCGCGGCCGGTCGTAACGCTGTCGGAGCGCCACTCCCATGCGATGGCGAGGCGGTTCACGTTGGTGCTGTCAACCCTGTCGAGCGGGGCATATCGCGTGCCGGCGAGGTCGTAATGGTAGTAGCGCCATTCGCCGTTTCGCGATTCGGAAGACTGTGCGAAGGCGTGAGAGTGTGCGGCGGCCGCAAGGAGTGCAGCCAGGGCGATTCCTCGGGTCATGTGCGTGAACGTATTCCGCAAGCTGCCCTCTCGCCAGCTCGTTTCCGGCCTGACGTGGATCGAAGGTGCCGCTTCGACGTTCTGTTCCGTCCGATCGGAGCGCGATCAGCGGACGTACCCGCGTGGCCCGGAGCGCTGGCAGCAGACTGTCAGGGAAGGGACCCTCTCCCCTCAGCGATACGATACGATTGCTCCGGGATCTTTACGCTTGAGGTCGGGCACTCTGGCGTCGTGGGCCGGGAAGCCGGCCACGACGAGCATGACTGGTCGCTCGTTGATGGGACGATCCAGGACGTCGTTGAGGAAGCCCATTGGACTGGGCGTATGCGTCAGCGTTGCGAGACCGGCATGGTGCAGGGCGGCGAGCAGGAAGCCGGTAGCAATACCAACGGATTCCATCACGTAATAATGCGTTTGGCGGGAGCCGTCGGTGCGGTGGCCGTACCGCTCGGCGAACACAGCGATCAGGTAGGGAGCCGTTTCGAGGTAAGGCTTGTGTGCATCGGTGCCGAGGGGTGCAAGGGCAGCGAGCCAGTCCGCGGGGGCCGTCGTATAGAACTCGACTTCCGCAGCTTCCGCGGCGACGCGAATCGCGTGCTTCACATCGGGATCGCTGATCACAACGAAATGCCATGGCTGGAGGTTCGCGCCGCTCGGCGCCGTTCCGGCCGCTTCGATACAGGCATCGATCACCGCCCGCTGTACGGGGCGATCGCTGAAATGCCGTACCGTCCGCCGCCGCTCCATGTCCACCGCGAATGCCTTGCTTCGCTCGAGCATCTCGATTGGCGGGTATTCCCGGTACGATCGAAGCGGCACGAAGGCCGGCCGCTCGGCTGCATCCGTCATGACGATGGCCATCCCGGTCAACGCGAAATTGCTGGTTTCTCCAGCCTCACTTCGTTGCGCAATGCACCCGTGACGTCGAACAGGCGGAGTGCGATGTGCGGTTCCTCGCCCGACCAGTCGATTTCGATCTCGCCGAAATTGTTCTCGCGCACGACTTCGCCGACGCGGTTGCTGTTCGGTTCGACGCTCGGCCATGTCTCCGTTATTCCGCTGGACGTGACGTCCCAGAGCGGATAGAGGCCGGGCACATCCTGGCGCGAGATCTCGCCCCAGTGGACGTCACCCGAGATGAACAGCACACCCTCCGCGCCCGTGCTCCGAATGAGTTCGATCATGCGCTGGCGTTCGTGCGGCACGTTCGTCCACGATTCCCAGCCATTGTACTCGTGCGAGAACTGGATGCTCGAGGCGATGACGCGAAGGTCAGCCGGCACGCGCAGCTGCGCCTCGAGCCACTGCCATTGTGCCGCACCGAGGATGGTCGAGTCCGAAGACGGGTTCGGCTGGTAATCGTTCTTGTGCGGCGCCACGTCATCGCTCCGTACGAGGTCGTCGCGGAACGTGCGCGTATCGAGGAGGATGATCTGAAGCCGCTTGCCGTTCAGCTGGAACCGGTGCGCCGTGTAGATGCCTTCGTGACGGCGCCGATCCGAGCTGTCGGGCTCACCCCAGAAATCGAGGAAGATCTGCTTCGATTCGGCTTTGAACGGGAAGTGCCGGCCAGTGTCGTTCCAGCCGTAATCATGATCATCCCAGGTGGCCAGTACGGTCGTGGCCGCGCGCAATCGCTGGAACTCGGATCTGGCGGCGAGGCGGCCATACTTCGCGCGGATGGTGTCCATCGAGCGTGAATCGCCGTAGATGTTGTCGCCGAGGTAGATGAACAGATCGGGCCGGCGGGCGACGACCAGGTCGAGGACCGGCTGCGGCTTGTCCTCCTCGGAGCAGGAGCCGAATGCGATGCGGACCGGCAGGGCCGTCGTGTCGACGCGCACGATGTAGTCGACAGATACGATCTCCTGCGCATGCGCCTCGACTGCCAGTCCGGCGCCAGTGCCGGCCAGGACCACGGCGATCAGCACGGGCTGCGAAGCGCGGAGACGCGGAGTGACGGACATGCCGATCAGTCCCCTGCGAACCTCGGAGTCACGCGATCAGTCCGCTGCGACGTCGGTCCGCCGTTCACGGCGAGTCCGTTCCCAGCGCTCGCCCGGGACTCCTTCACGCAGCGCGTTCCACACCCGTGGCGGTGAGAAGGGCAGTCGATCCATGCGTACGCCAGTCGCGTCAAAGATCGCATTCGCAATCGCCGGGATGGACGGATGCAACGGGCCCTCACCTGCTTCCTTGGCGCCGTACGGCCCCTCCGGGTCGATGCTCTCAATGATCAGGGACGCCAGCTCGGGCGTATCCAGCGATGTCGGGATGCGATAGTCCAGGAGTGACGGCGCATTGTGCAGTCCCGCCTTTCCCTGCGATGCATCCTTGAAGATCTGCTCCTCCATGAGCGCTTCCGCGTAACCCATGTACGCGGAACCCTCCATCTGCGCTTCGACGAGTACGGGATTCAACGCTCGCCCGCAATCGTGCGCGACCCAGATCTTCTCGACCGTGACCACGCCCGTCTCCGTGTCGACATCCACCTCCGCGACGTGCGCCGTGAACGAGTAAGCAGGCGAGGCGCCGATGGTGCCGCCGCGGTAGGCGCCGTGCACGTCCTTCGGCGTATTGTAGGAACCGACGGCGGACAGCGCGCCGAATCGTACCTCCGCGATGTTGAATGCTTCCGAGATCGGGATGCGCCGGGCATGATCGTGCGTGTCGACGGCCCAGCCGCCGGCGAGCGAGACGGCAGCCGGCTCGACCTGCCAATGTTCCGCCACCGCCTGCTCGACGCGCTCGCGAATCGCCTGGGCGGCCTTCAGGCAGGCGTTGCCGACCATGAACGTCTCGCGCGACGAGTACGCGCCAAGGTCGACCGGGACGAGATCCGTGTCGGCAGACCGAACGCGCACATAATCGATCGGTACACCCAGCTCTTCGGCCGTGATGTAGGCAACCACGCTATCGCTGCCCTGGCCGATCTCCGATGCACCGGACAGGACCATCACGCGTCCAGACCGCTCGACCATGATCTGCACAGCCGCCTGCGGCATCTCGTTCGGGTAGATCGGATAGTTCGTACCCGAGATGTAGCACGAACCCGCAATGCCGACACCCTTGCCGTAGGGCATGCGCCGCCACTTGTCCACCCAGCCGCTCGCGCGCTCCACTGCGTCGAGACATTCGAGGAATCCATTCGATGTGACGCGCAGCTCGTTGATCGTGCGCGTCCGCTCGCCGATGAAATTGCGGCGCCGCAACGCGATGGGATCCATGTCCAGTGCTTCGGACAGCTTGTCGAGCTGGACCTCGAACGCGAAGCGAGGCTGAACGCTGCCGTGGCCACGTTTCGGACCGCACGGCGGCTTGTTGGTATAGACGCGCGTCGAGTCGAACCGGTAGGTCTCGAACGTGTAAGGCGCAGTCAGAAGCTGGCCGCTATAATAGGTCGTTACGAGACCGAACGAGGCATAGGCCCCGCCGTCGATGAGGATCCGGCCGTCCACAGCGCGGATCCGCCCATCGCGGCTGGCGCCCAGCCGGTAGTGCATCTTCATGGGGTGGCGGCCGCGGTGCGAGTAGAAGACCTCCTCGCGCGTGTACAGGATCTTGACCGGCCGGCCAGTCTTCATGGCGAGTTTCGCGACGCTGAACTCGAGATCGAACGGCTCGGACTTTCCGCCGAAGGCTCCGCCCACAGCCGGCTGAACGACGCGCACGCAGGCCACGTCGAGATCGAGCACACGCGCGAGTTCCCGTTGCACGTAGTGCGGAACCTGGGTCGAAGACCACACCGTCAATTTGCCGAGCGGATCGAACCATCCGACCGCGCAGTGTGGTTCGATCGGCGCGTGTGTCGAGCCCTCGAAGAAATACTCGCCGTCGATCACGACTTCGCTTGACGCGAGTGCAGCATCGACATCGCCGAACTCGAGCTGCACGAGCTTCGTGATGTTGCCGTTTCGGCCCGCCTTGCCTGCGTCGTGGATCTGTGGCGCGCCAGGCAGGAGGGCCTGCTCGGGTTCGTGAATGGCAGCCAGGACCTCATATTCGACGCGAATGTGGTCGAGCGCGCGGTTCGCGGTATCCTCGTCCACGGCAGCCACGGCCGCGACGCCATCGCCGATGAAGCGGACCCGGTCGACGCACAGCGCCGTCTCGTCCCGTGTCCACGGAATGATGCAGTAGGGCTCGGGCATGTCGCGACCCGTTACGACTGCGTGCACGCCCGAAAGCGCTTCCGCCCCGGACGTATCGATCGAAACAATGCGGGCGTGCGCATGGGGTGAGCGCAGGATCTTCGCGTGCAGCATGCCCGGCAGCGCGATGTCATCGGTGTAGACGGTCGCGCCTGTGACTTTGGCGGCGCCGTCAACCTTGCGCAGGCGCTTGCCAATGACGGCGAACTCGCGTTCGACGATCTCTGCCAGCGCCTCTTCGGTAGCGGCGGAGCGGGCCTGTCTTTCACGCAGTTCTTCAGGCCTCATGGGTTCCCTTCTCCGGATCGCGCCGAGAACCTTCTGCACCGGCGCCGGCGGCAGGCACCTGCCGGGCGAGGATACCTGTTCAAGGGTAACCGTCGGGCGCCGGCCGAGGCAACGGATGTTGCGCCGGCTGAGGCAACGGACGCTACGCCGGCCGAGGCAACGATCCTGCGCCGTCCGGCACCCTTTTGCCCGTGCCCTCGCCAGGCTTCGCGAATGGGAGGTAACGACTCCGGTAAGTGGTTACCGTCACGAAGAGCCATCGCACAGAACGCGGCTCTTCACGGCACCGTCCCGGATCTGAGCACCTCCGCCGCCCGCTCAACAGCTTCCATGATCTTCGTGTATCCAGTACACCGGCAGAGATTACCTGATAGAGCGTCCTGTATCTCGCGCCGTGTCGGTTGAACATTCCTCTGCAACAGCGCGTGCGCCGACATGAGGATGCCCGGCGTGCAGAAGCCGCACTGCGCAGCACCGTACACCTCGAATGCATCCTGGAGCGGGCTCAGACCGGCGGGCGATGCCAGGCCCTCGACCGTCATGACCTCGCGGCCCTCCGCCTCCCACACCGGCGTGATGCACGAAAGCACAGGCTCACCATCGACCAGAACCGTGCATGCGCCACAATCGCCCTTGTCGCAGCCCTGCTTCGAGCCCGTCAGACCAAGCCCGTAACGCAGCGTCTCGAGCAACGTGAAATGCTCGGGCACGCCGGCTTCCCGCAGGTCGCCGTTCACCTTCAGTCTCGCAATTCGCATGTCGGCTGCTTCCGCTGCTCGCAGTGCAGGGGCAAACGTATACGCGGCAGGAATTGGCGGCAACCGGAATCACGTCTCCGCACACGAATGTGCATACAACACACCATCTTGCGCGCCTGCGTAGGCTGCGGTACCGTCCAGTTTCCGCAAAACGAGAACGGTCGGCGGGCGGCACCCGTGTGTGCCGCCCAGGAGGCGGTGTGGCGGAAGCTGGTTCGGTATCACGACGCAAGGCTGTGCGAAGGAGTGTGGCCAGCGCGTTCTCCTCGCCCGCCAGATCGACTGCCACCTCGGAATGGAAGCGGTATGCGACGTTTCTTCGCACGCCAGCCGAATTCGTCGTAGCGTGGGTGGACGCGCCGACGGGGGCGCGCGCGTGGCTGGTCATCAATTCGAGCCGGGGCGGAGCTGCGGGAGGCGGCACGCGCATGCGCGCAGGCCTGTCCGTCCGCGAAGTCACGTACCTCGCCAAGGCGATGGAACTGAAGTTCGCATTGTCGGAGCCGCCGATTGGAGGAGCGAAGACGGGCATCGATTTTGACCCGGACGATGCGCGCAAGCAGGACGTTCTGGAGCGATGGTATCGTACGGTTGCGCCACTGCTTCGAGACCGATACGGGACGGGTGGTGATCTGAACGTGGACGAGGCGCTCGATGTGCTGCCGGCGTTCGCGCGGCTCGGTCTCGAGCACCCCCAGGAGGGCGTGATTCGCGGGCATGTTCGCCCGAATGACGATGAGTACCGCGCCATTATGGAGCGCATGGAAGCGGGCGTAGTGGCGCCGCTCGATGGCGGACTGGGCGTGGTCGGGCTCGAGTTGTCGGTTGCCGACACCATCACGGGGTACGGTCTGGCGGCGGCGGTACGGCGTTATTACGAGCGCAGCGGCCGACCCTTCGAGGGTGCGCGAGTGCTGCTCGAGGGGTTCGGCAATGTGGGTGCGAGTTGCGCGTTGCACCTGGCTCGGAGTGGCGCGCGCATCGTATCGATCCGGGATGCATTCAGCACGTTCCACGATCCGGTTGGTCTGGATGCGTCGGGCGTCGAGGATCTTTTCCGGCGCCGGCGCAACAAGATGTTGCCGGCTGAAGACGCGCGTACGCGGGCGAGTGGCGACGGCGCGGTGTTCTGGCAACCAGCTGACGTGTTCGTGTGCGCGGCGATTTCGCAGTCTGTGACGCGCGAAACGCTGGACCGCCTCGAGGCGTGCGGCGTCCGGATGATCGCTGCGGGTGCGAACCAGCCGTTCCGCGAAGCGAAGATCGGTTCGACACGTGTCGCACAACATGCCGACCGGCGCTTCACCGTGCTGGCCGACATCCTGTCGAACATGGGCATGGCCCGCGTGTTCAGCTATCTGATGCAGAAGGATGCGAGGCCGGCGGCGCGCAGCATTTTCGACGCGGTCGAACGCACGATCGTGGAGACGGTGGACGAAGTCATCGAGAGGACCCGCGGGGCGGACCGCGCTCTTCTCGCTGCCACGCTTGGCCTTGCTCTCGACCGCATCACCGGCGGTTGACGTCGCGGCACTGAAACGCGCTCATTTCAGGAAGAACGCCGCGAGGCGCCGGGCGTTGGCCACGCTCATGGGCGCATGTCCGGCATTGGACAGCATGGCGACGGCGAGGCGCTGCTGCGGGTAGAGGATGAGGACGGCACGACCGCCGACGGAGCCGCCCGTGTGACTGACGATGCGGCGGCCATGATCATCCGTACTGCTGCCCCAGCCGATGCCGTAGTCGGTGGCTTCTCCGCTTGCGAGATGTTGTGTGCGCCAGAGCGTTTCAACGGTGGTCGAGTCGAGGAATCCGGGCATGGCATGCGCCATGGCGAAGCGGACGAGGTCGGAAGTGTTCGAGATGAAGCCGCCACCCGCCCACTTATAGCTGTTGTCAACGTAAGGCGCGCGCATGAGGCGGCCATCGCGGCCGCGCTCGTAGAATGTGGCGCGCCAGTCGATGAGGCTGTCGGTGTGCTCTGCTACGATGCTGTTCAGACCGAGCGGTTCGAACACGTTGTGCTTCATGAAGGGCAGGAAGTCCTGGCCTGACGCGCCCTCGATCACCGCGCTCAGTAGATTCCAGCCGTAGCTCGAGTAAGAGTAGCGCGTGCCGGGCTCGAACAGCAGAGTATCGTTCTGGAAGATGGCGAGTCCGGCGTCGACGGTCGGGTAGCGCACAGCGCTCAGGTTCTCGGTGCCATTGTAGTGCCGGATTCCGGCGATGTGGCCGGCGACGTGGCGAACCGTGACAGGCCAGCGCTTCGTGGGAAACGAACTCGCGTACTGTTGCACGGTCGCGTCGAGGTCGAGGCGTCCCTGCTCGACCAGCACACCGAGGCCGGCCGCGGTCACCGGCTTCGATACGCTGCCGATGCGCATGCGGGTGAGCGTCGTAACGGGCACACGGTTCTCGACATCGGCCCAACCGAATCCTTCCGCATAGACGACCTTCCCGTCGATCCCGACCGCAATCGATAGACCGGGCAGCCCGGCCGAATCCATCAGCGTCACGGCGAATGTGCGTGCCTGCTCGATAGCGGCCGCGTTCGCGCTTGCGGTCGTGACGGTCGCGAAGCGCGCGCCGGTCTGCTGCCCCGCCAACGGCGAGAACAACAGTCCGCTCAGGACAGCAAGCGCTGCGGGAACGGACCGCACAGGAGCGGCTCTCCGGGAACTGCGCCGGCCGAACGGCATGCTGGCCTCCAGGCGATCATGGAGTGAACGTCAGATGGCACGGCACGGTACGCCCGCCGGCTTCGCCGCGCCAGTGCATACCGCAGGCGGATGTACACGCATGCGAGGTCGTTCCGCCGCGATCGTCGTCCCCATTCTCGCCTTTCGCGATCCGGACCCTCTTCATTGGCTTGACGCGGTGGTGCCGCCCGCCAACCTTGCCAGTCCTGTCAACGCGGGGGAGTTTTGCGGCTCATTCTGTTCGTTGGTACGAAGCGAGGCCTGTTCGTTGCGCACGCGGATGCGCTGCGAATATCATGGCGTTTCTCGTCGCCGCGGCTCGAAGGCCGCGAAGTCTATTGGGCCGCAGTCGACACGCGCACCGGTAAGGCGTGGGCCGCGACACGACATGCGGTCTGGGGCACGCACATCCATCGCAGTGATGATCTGGGCGACACGTGGACGGTGCTGGACGCGACACCGCACCACGCGGACGAGCGCAGTGTCACCGCAGTCTGGCAGATCGCGTCCGGGCCGAGCTGGCAGCCTCAGCGCCTTTACGCGGGTATCGAGCCGGCCGGCCTCTTCGTAAGCGAAGATGAAGGCCGGCGCTGGCGCCCCATGGATGCGTTGAACACGCACCCGACCGCGCACCAGTGGCAGCCGGCAGGTGGCGCGCTCGCCCTGCACTCGATTGCCGTGGACCCGCACGTGCCAGGGCGAGTGTTCTGTGCGGTTTCGGCGGGCGGCGTGTATCGGTCCGATGACGATGGCAGCACATGGATGGCGAAGAATGATGGCGTTCGTGCCGATTTCCTGCCGGTTGCCTCGCCCGCCGCCGGACACTGCGTCCACAAGCTGCTGGTGCACCCGGCACGGGAGGGCCGTCTGTACCAGCAGAATCACTGCGGCGTGTACCTTTCGGACGATGCAGGTGATTCCTGGCTCGAGATTACGGGCGACCTGCCCAGCGATTTCGGGTATGTCCTTGCCACCGAGCCGAACGATGCGGATACCTTGTTCGTTGTCCCCGAAGAATCGAGTCACATGCGGACGACTGTGGGCGGCCGGCTCGTCGTCTATCGGACCCGCAATGCAGGCGCGAGCTGGCAACCGCTGATCCACGGCCTGCCGCAGCGCAATGCGTATATTTCGCTGTTACGCGATGCGATGGCATGGGACCGGCTCGAGCCGGCTGGCATCTACTTCGGCACGTCCAGTGGTCACGTCTTTGCCAGTCGCGATGCCGGCGAACGATTCCAGGTCATCGCCGAGTATCTGCCGCGTGTGCTTTCCGTTTCGGTTGTCGTCGAACGCTGAAAGGCCCTTCGCGTTCAGGCTCAGCCGCCCCGGTTTGTTGGCTGGCGCTGCGAAGTGCGCGCGGACGTCCGCTCCCGTCCCAGCCGAAAACAGCCCAGTCCGTGCGGCCGGCGCGATCAAAGCGGACGCCTTCCCGCTCGAGGAGCGCGCGCTGGAGAACCGCGGCATGATCGACGCCGCGGATCGAGATCCCGCCCGTGTGATTCATGACGCGCCACCACGGCACGTCGGATCCATCGGGAAGCGCGCTCAGTGCATGTCCCACTGCCCTCGCCGCGCGCGGCTTTCCCAGCATGGCGGCTACACCGCCGTAGCTGACCACCTTGCCGCGCGGGATGCAGCGGACGACTCTGTAGACGCTCAGCGTGAAATTCGTGGTGCTGCGTCGTGCTTTCATTGCCTCTCGTATGAACAGGGCGGCCGTGCCACCACGCATCATAGCGTACCCGTGATGCGAAGGGCAGTCCGGCGCGCCGGCAACCGGACTTGCCAAGCCGCGAACGGCGCGCGCCGGGAACGGCCCTTTCCTGGCCGTGCGCAAGGTGCGTAACTTCGCCGGTACAGATGATGCCACGGGACGATGCACAGAGAGATCGCCTGATCCTTGTCCGGCTCGCTGCCGAGCTGACGCTCAAGTCGCGACGCACGAGGAGCCAGTTCGTGCGCCGCCTGATCACGAATGCCAGCGATGCGCTGCGCAGCTCGGGACTGGAGCATGCCATCGAATCGACGTGGGGCCGGTTGTTCGTGCGCGCGGAGCCGGCCGCCGCGCCCATCCTGGCCCGCGTGTTCGGCATCAGCTCGCTGTCTCCCGTCGAGCACATCGAGACAGCGGATCTCGATACCATCGTTGCTGCGGGCACGGCACGTTTCGCTGATGCTGTGCGGGATCGTTATTTCGCGGTACGCGCGCGGCGAGTCGGCTCGCACGAGTTCTCATCGCGCGACGTCGAGGTCCGCCTCGGTGCCGCGCTCCGTCCGTCCGCCACGGGCGTTCGTCTCGACAGTCCGGATGTGACGGTGCACGTCGAAGTCCGTGACGGTGACACGTACTTCTTCTCGGATCGCGTTCCCGGAACGGGAGGTCTGCCGCTCGGCGTCGAGGGTCGCGCGATTGCGCTTCTGTCCGGCGGTTTCGATTCCGCCGTTGCAGCGTGGCTTGTGATGAAGCGCGGCGTCGCACTCGATTACGTGTTCTGCAACCTGGGCGGCGATGCTTATGAACGCGCAGTCCTCGGCGTTGCAAAGGTGTTGGCGGACGGGTGGAGCTGGGGCACGCATCCGCGCCTGCACGTCGTGGACTTCGCGGAGCCGGTGCGCGAGCTTCGCGAGACGGTGCGTCAGAGCTACTGGCAGCTCGTGCTCAAGCGATTGATGTATCGGGCCGCCACACAGATTGGTCAGTCGCTCGGCGCCAACGCCATCATCACCGGTGAGGCGATCGGCCAGGTATCCTCACAGACGCTGTCCAATCTTCGCGCGATCGAACCAGCCGCCGATCTGCCCGTGTTGCGGCCGCTTCTTGGCTTCGACAAGGAAGAAATCATTGCGCGCGCGCGCGACATCGGCACGGCAACACTGTCCGGGCGGGTGCGCGAATATTGTGCGATCGCGCCCGGCCGGCCTGTCACTGCTTCCTCTCCCGAGAAGGTCGCCAGCGCAGAGGCTGCCATGGACCCCGCCATCCTCGATCGCGTCATTGCCGCGCGGCGAGTCATCGATCTGCGCGGGCTCCAGCCGGCGGACCTCGTTGCGCCCTACCTCTTCACGACGGACATCCCGTCTGACGCGATCGTATTCGATTGCCGTCCGCTCGCTCACTACCGGGCGTGGCACTTGCCCGGCGCCATCCATCGTGACGAGTGGGAGCTGCATCGCTCGATCCCCGATCTCGACAAGGACCGGACCTACATCCTCTACTGCGGCTACGGCATCCAGTCCGCATACCTCGCCGAACAGATGCAACGCCACGGGATCGAAGCCCATTCGTTCCGCGGTGGTGTTGCAGCCCTCCGTGTCTGGTCACGACCCGATAACGAGATGACTGCGGGCGCGCGCAACGAATCGAGTCGCTGACTTCTTTCCCTGTGCCATCGGCATCCCGCCACCAGACCGACCCGTGGAATCGCGGGCCACGCGTGATGGCGGGGAGCCGACGATCGCCGCAGATCAGAGGACGAGAACGACCTTGCCGAATGTTTCGTTACGGGCCATGGCTTCGAGAGCGCCGCGGACCTGTTCGAAGGGCAGGATGCGGTCGATGACGGGCTGGAGAGACCCGTTCTCGAAGAGGGGGTTCGAGAACTCTGCGAATGTGCGTGCGACGGCGATCTTCTCGTCGAGCGGCCGCGCGCGCAGGACCGTGCCGCGGATCAGGGCCCGCTTGCCCATGAGCGAGCGCATGTCGAGTTCCGCGATCGCGCCTGCCACGACGCCGACGATGATGATGCGGCCGTGCTGGGCGAGGGCGCGCACGTTCGCGCGCAGGGAATCGCCGCCGACCAGATCGAGCACGGCATCGACACCGCGGCCGCCGGACTCGACGTGGGTGATGTCCGGAAACGCGTGCACGCTCGTATCCATTCCGAGTGCGAGGCCGAGCGCACGCGCGCGCTCGAGTTTCCATGCGGATCGAGCCGTGCCCCACACGGTCGCGCCGATCGCATTGCCAATCTGGATTGCCGCCGTGCCGACGCCGCTGCCAACCCCGTGTATGAGCAGAATCTCGCCGGCGCGAAGCGCCATCTGGCTGGCGATCGCATCGTGTGCCGTGATGAACACCTCTGGAACGGCGGCTGCGCGCTCGAGCGTGAGCCCGGGCGGGACTGCGATCGCTTCGCCTTCGTGAATAACGACGTATTCTGCCCACGCACCGCCGCCCGTGATACCCATGACGTGGTCTCCGATGCGCCAGACGGACGCGCTCGGACCGAGGGCATCAACGGTGCCGGCATACTCGAGGCCCGGGATGTCCTGTGGGAATCCGGGCGGCGCGGGATAGCGACCGGCGATCTGAGAGAGGTCTGCGCGATTGATGGCGGTCGCTACGACGCGGACGCGGATCTGGCCGGGTCCGGGTTCGGGCGCTGGGATGTCGTCGCGAATTTCGAGAACGTCGGGACCGCCGGGTCGTGTGATGCGGAGCGCGCGCATTACCGAACGACGAGGCTCGTGCCGCCGTCGCCTCCCACGGTCAGGTGATGGCGCGGCTCAGACCGCCTTGCGTGCCATGAAGTGGTGCAGCCACGAGAAGATGAAAGCGCCTGCGGTCGCGCCGATCAGGCCACCGAGCCGCAAGGGCAGCGGGTCGTGGTGAATATACGGCGACGTACCGAGCATGCCGCCGATGAAGGCGCCACACACACCGAACACGATCGTGAGACCGGGCATGATGCCGGTGGCGGGATAGACGACGCGGGACACGATGCCGCCGATGAGACCGATGGCGAGCCAGACAGCGAAGCCGATGATGAATTCCATCGTGTTCATCCTTTCGGAATGCGGAACGCGGCGCAGGATAGGTCGGGTGCATGTCGGCCGCAAGGTCAGTCCGGGGCCAGCGTCTGTTCCTCGACGGTATCACGCATCTCGGTGACGGGCGAACTGCGCGTGGGCCGGAGCGATGTCGGGATACTGGCGGCGAGGATCCAGGAGATGGCGACGAGCAGGGCACCGACGAGGAACGGACTGTCGTGTCCGAAGTTCTGAAACAGTGCGCCGTACCAGATCGGGCCAGTGACTCTGCCGAGACCGCCGACGACCTGGCTTCCGCCGAGGACTGCACCCTGCGATTCGGAATCGGTCGCGAACGAGACGAGCGTTGCGAGCGTCGGGAACAGCGTTCCTGCGCCGAACGCGTAAATCACGACGACAAAAGGCACCCACGCGCCACCCGGCACGACGATCATCAGGATGAGCGAAAGAAAGAGCCCGGACGCACCGAGGCGAACGACGTTGCGTTCGCCGAATCGTTTGACGAGACGTCCGAGCAGCACGCCGCGCACGACCACCGTCGCGCCACCGGCGATCGAGAACACGATGCCCATGTCGCGCGCGTTCATGCCGAACTGCGCTTCCGTGTACAGTGCGAGCAGGGCCGTCATGCCGGTGAACGAGGAGATGGCGAGGAAGTAGACGACCATCATGAGTGCGATGGGCTGGCTCGTCATGGTGCGGAACCAGCCCTGTAACGTTGCGGCCTGACCGGAGCGGGCACGCCCGGCGCGGTTTGCCGGCCTCGATTCGGCAAGCAGCGCCATGGCCGCCAGCCCGTTGAGCGCGCTGAGTCCTGCGGCAACGAAGCCGGGCAGCGCGAGGCCCCACTGGCTCACGAATCCGCCGATGGCCGGTCCGATCATGACGCCCAGTCCAGCCGCTGCACCGACGAGACCCATGTGGTGCGCGCGGTCCTCGGCCGTTGTCGTATCGGCGATGTACGCATGCGCGACCGCGATCGTCCCACCCGCCGCTCCCGCCGCGAGGCGCGAGACGAACAGCAACCAGAGCGACGCGGCCAGCCCGAAGATCAGATGCGAGATGGCGGACGCGAAGAGGCCGGCAATCAGGAGCGGCCGGCGGCCGTGCTGGTCTGAGACCCGGCCCCACACCGGCGTTGCGATCATCTGCATGGCCGAGTAGGCCGCGAACAGCGCCGTCACCTCGACGGGTGATGCACCGAACGATGTCGCGTAGAACGGGAGAACGGGGATGACGATCCCGAAGCCGATCATGTCGACGAGGACCGCCATGAAGAGCACGGCGGAGGCCCGGCTCTTCATGCTGGCGGCCTCTCACGGCGGCGGCGGCCGGGATTCAACTTGTCGGGGGGTGGCCCCGACCCTATGATGAGGATCGGCACCTCGCCGGCCCTCTTCGCTGACTCTGCAAATGCGCGTGCACGCTGGATCTACGCCCCTTGACGAGCGCTATTGCGCCCTGCTCGATCTCGGGCGGGTCCTGACCGGCCTCGTCCGGTCCGAGGACCTCTACCGGGCGCTCGCGGACCGGGTCACCGGTATTCTCGAGGCCGATTTCGTCCTGATCAGTGGGTACGATGCGGCTACCGACCTCGCCACGATCGCCTTCACCGCTGACGGCTCGCCGCGGAGCGCGGGGCACAGAAGCTATCGCGGCGCCGAATGTCTGGCTATCCGCGAATCGCGCCCCCTCACGTATCCGCCCGGCGAACCCGCAGCCGCCTGCGTTGCCGCCGGTCTCGACGTAACCCGCCGTCCGGCGATGGTCGCTCCGATTCTCCGCGAAGGCCGCGTTCTCGGCACCGTCACACTGCTGGGCCGCACCGATGGCGTTTACGATTCTTCCGATATCGAGTTCCTGTGTGGCATCACGAACCTGGTCGCGTCACGCGCGATTCCATCGCCCGTTGCGTCCGGGACAGATGGTGGCCGCCTCGCCGAGATCACCCAGGCGATCGCCGCCGTGGCCCTGCCGGATGCCCTCGCTCAGATCGGTCGTGCCGCTGTCGAAGCCAGCGGAGCCGATGCCGCCGTCCTCTGGCTGCTCCGCAGCACCGGTGATGTCGAAGCGGCCTTCTCGACGGGCGCGCTCGCACCGCGGAAAGGCTCGACGGTCGCGCTCTCGCATGAACTCTTTCGCAGCCTGGCCGATCGCCGCGAACCCGTCCTGCTGGAATCCGACTCGAGCGATGCCCGGACCCGACACTTCCTCGCTCTCGTCGCCGGCACCTCCAGTGTCGTGTTGCCGCTGGTCGCTGAATCGCGCGTTCTCGGCGCGCTCGTGATCTGCTTCGCCACCGCGCGTACCGTGTCGCGGTCCGACCTTCCTTCTCTTCAGCGGCTTGCGGAACTCGGCGGCATTGCAGTCGGCTATTCCCGGCTGCACGAGCAGATCCATGCCCTCTCGTTGATCGATCCGCTCACTGCGCTCGCCAATCGCCGACACCTCGCCATGTTCCTCGAGAAGGAGTTCGCCGCCGCCCGCCGCGGCCGCCGTCTCACCCTGCTCTACCTCGACATCGACGGCTTCGCCGATTACAACCGCAAGGCGGGCCGGCCGGCCGGCGATGCCGCGCTGCGCGCTTTCGCCGAAGTCATTGCTGCGCAGACCCGCGCCATGAACCTCGCTGCCCGCTACGGCGCCGACGAGTTCATTGTCGCCCTCGCGGACGCAGATCGGCGCGCCGGCTTCATCCACGCCTCCCGGATCGCCAAGGCCATGGCTGCCCACCCGCTCATTTCATCTTCCGGCCTGCACGTCAGCGTCGGAATCTCCAGCTTTTCACCTCGAATGGCCGGCTTCGATGACATGATCCGCGCCGCTCAGAATGACCTCAGCGTCCGCAGAAAGGGCGGCGGCCGCCTGACGATCTGAACCGCGGCCGATTCCGCCATGGCTTCGCGCCAGGGCTTCGTTCATCTTCACTCCGAGAATCGAGCTGATTTCCGCGCGCCATCCGAGAATGGTTGGCGCGGCCGCTCGAGCCGCCACACAACGCATGCAAAAAGAGGCAGCATGGGGATGACGAACCCGTTCGGCCGATCGAATCATCGAGGAGCCTTCGTCTGGCCCGCTCGGCCGGAGCCCGGCCTGACTTCGATCCCGAAGCGAATGCGCCGGCCCGACGACGGCTGGGAACGGCCCACCGACTATTATCCCGGCGAGACCGTGCTCGAGGATCTCGGACCAGGCGTCAGCACCGAGGACGCACTCGTGATCGTGGCCCGCTTTGCCGCGTTGAGAGTCGCCATCCTCGCGGCGAGGCCGGAAATGCCGGCTGAAGCCCTGGAAGCCGAGCGCGCGGCCGCGATCGGTCACGCCTCGGTTCTCCCGCAGCGCGCGGTTGAGCGACGCCAGCTCAGCGAAGTTGCACGCGCAGTTCGCCGGGGCCGCGGGCCACGGGGCCTCGTGAAGTTGCTCGCCTCGGCAGGCCGGTCCGCCACCGAGCGCGGGCACACGCGTGGAGCATTCGCCCTCTATTACAGCGCGTGGGATCTCGCGGTGCACGCCGGAGCGTTACCGGACGCCGTTCGCATCGCACGGAGCCTCGCAGAGGTGGCCGGCCGCGAGGGCGCTCCGCGTTCCTCCCGGCTCTGGGCTCGGCGGGCGCGCGCCCTCGAGCAGCGGATCGATCGGGCTGGGGCATGACCTCGGACACAATGGACGGGAGCGGCCAGGGCACAGACCCGTTCACGCGCGAGGAGCGCAGGACGATCGAAACAGCGGTTGGTTCCGGAAGCGATGTGCATTGCCCGCGGTGCGGGTCAGTCCTTCGCTCCCGGTCCGTCGACCCGGGCCCCGCCGTCGCCTACGTTCGTCACCGCCTCATTTTCGTCTGCCCCGGCTGCCGCCTGGCCGCAACCATCGATGTGCCTCCCTGAACGACGAGCCTGCACATCGGTCGACGTCGTCAGCGCGGATTCGGGCGCTGCGTCGAGAGCGTGTCGGCCGAGAGCCGCCGTGCCTCGCGCAATGCCGAGTCGGCGGCGGCCATGTTGCCAAGCGACCGCTCGGCGAGGAACAGGCCGAACCAGCTGGCAGCGAGATCCGGCGCAGTGTCAGCGGCCATCCGGTAGTGGGCGCGTGCAGCGCGGAAGTTACCATCGCGGTAGGCCGCGGCGGCACTGTCGAGTTGCGCGTGGACGGCGAGCGGCAGGTCCGCACCGGTAACATCCGAGGCCGCGCTGTTCGCCGAAGGATCGTCGCCTCCGCAGGCGAGCAACGTGGTCACGCACATCATTGCGAGTGCACACGCCGTGCGAGCGCAGCCCGTTCCGGGGCTCATTGCGATACGATGATGTCGCTCCGAGCGCGTGGCTTGAGCTGCCAGCGCGAGAAATCGCCCGGATCGGGCACCAGCAGGCCGGTGAAATCGAAGCGCGCGCCGGGCGCATACTGGTTGATCGGCGACCAGTTCAGGTTCTCGGAAAGGATCACGTCAAGCCGGCCGGATCCGTCATCGACGCGCAGCAGGCGGCTCCCGTTCGCCGTAGTCGCACTGTCGCTGATCAACGCATTGCTGACTTTGACGAGACGCGCATCGCGCTTCCCGCCGTCCGCGTTTGCGGCGCGCGCTGTGTTCAGGCTGTCGGGCAATGGCGGGTCGAACTGGCCCCGGACCAGGAACGCATCGACGTCGAACGCGGGTTGCCCATCACGGCTCGTGCGCCGGCCGAAGAACAACACGCTGTCGCCGATGAAAACCGGGGATGGCCGGATGCCGATGGCGCGTATCGCGTTGATCGTATCGCTCACGTGAACCGTGCTGTCGCCGAATGAAGCGGGCGGGTTCAACGCGATTCCGGTCAGCCAGACGGTTCTTCCCTGAGCATACGTACGAGCCTGCGTCGGTGAGATGATGCCGAAGCCAAGTCGTACGTTCTGCTGAATGGTATCCCGTGCGGCGACTGTGAATTCGTCGCCTCCGTTGATGACGAACAGCGTGTCGCCGAGGACCGCCGCCGGGATAATCGCGCGATAGCGCCCGGCCGGCGCGGCAATGCCGGCGAACCCGGCGCTGTCGGTGCGCAGTGTGGGCGAGTCCGTGACCGCGCCCTTGGCACGCAGGAACAGGATGACCGAGTCCACCTGCGTATCGACGGCCGGGTTGTACGTGCCGTCCACGTTGGTATCGACGAACAGGAAGATGCGGACGAAGCCGTCCGCGTCGACACCGATGATGCGTTCGGAGACGGGCGACTCGCAGGCGGTGGAAGCCAGCAGCACAGCGGCGGCGGCGATTCGGAGCAGGCTCATGGCACGCATATTCACCAGCTCACCCGAAGACCAAGGCGGACAATGCGCTCCGGTGTGAAGCGGAGGAGCGGTTGCCCGAAGTTCGTGTTGGCCACAAGCGGCACCGTGACGTTACGGCCGCCGGTGTTGACGCCGAGCGCGCGAGCCGGATCGACGAGATAGACGGCGCGATCCGGGACGATGTCATCGCTGGCAATCGCATTCAGCACATCGACGACCACGTGGGCACGCAGGCGTTCGGTGTTGGCGACATCGATCGCGAGGCGTCCGTCGAGCGATTTGATGGCCGGACCGCGGCATGCGTTGCGGGCGGCGAAGCCGGCCGTATTGTCCGAGAGACACGGCCACGAGGCGACGATGTCGCTGGTTCCGGCGATCGTGTTTTCGAGGAATGCCGGGTCGTTATTGAAGGAGCCGTCGCCGTTCGCATCGACACCGGGCCGGAACCCGGGCGTGAACGGATAGCCGGATTGATGACGGTACATGGCCGAGAGGCGGGTATTGAACCGGCCCGGGACCTGAACTTCGACGCCGATCGCGGCACGATGCGGCACATCGAAATCGGATCGTCCCTTCACCCAGTCAATACCGGCAAGACTGTCCGGGAACGGCGAGATCTGCGCGGTCGCATCGCCGATCGACCCGGCCATCCAGTCATCTTCCGTCTTCGAGTACGTATAGCTGGCATGCACGCCGATGTACTGCTGCACCGGTGCATCCGCGCTCAGCGTAAAGCCGGTGTACGTCGAGATGCCGGTCGCCTGGATCCCCCAGACCGCATCGAACTCGGGGAAGCGGCGATTCGATTCGCCATCCGCGAAAAGGAGCGAACCCTCCTTGCGCAGCGTGCCATAGAGGGGCCGCCCATTCTGATCGTTCGCGACGACGCGCGGCAACAGATTGAGATCCTTGCGAACGGGGAGGAACTCCGTCTTCCTGTGGGTTGCAGCGAACGAGAGGGCAATGCCCGCGCCGAATCCGCTTGTGATCGAACCGCTGATGCGACTCGTGCGCGGCCCCTGGAAGTTCGGACCGAGCAGTGAGAGTGTCGGTCCCTCGAGCCGGGCTGCCGTCGTGTCCGGCGCGACGGGCCAGCCGGGGATCGCACCGAAGCCGCGGCGCATGTTGTAGGAGCCGTCGCGGAACAGGATTTCTGCGTTCGTCGCAGGCGCGACAGGCTGCGCGTCGACCTGGGCACTGCCGTGCACGATGACGCGGCCGCCGGCCGGTCGCCACGTCAGCGAGAAGCGCGGCTCGACTTCCAGGTTGGTCTTCTCGAGCTGACGGTTCGTGAGTCCCGTGAGCCGATCCCAGCGATCCTCGAAACGGACGTCGACCGTATCGATGTTGCGCAGAACGCTGAGTCGCATGCCGGCCATCAGCTCGACATCAGCCAGCGGCTTCCATGCGTCCTGCGCGTAGAACATGACGCGGTTTTCATTCCAGTCGCGCTGGAGGATGGTCGCGTCCGTGCCCACATAGAAGGCACTCCCGGCCGTGCCCCATTCGGCAGCACTCGGGTATGCGAAGGTCGATGCATGCGGGTAGTTGCGCGTCACGTTCCATGACGGGAACTGCACGGCAACGCCCGCTTTCACGTTGTGCGATCCAGTCCGAACGTGGATCGTGTTACGCGCGTACAGGCCGATGGTCCGCGATTCCGTGACACGGTCGTGCGCCGACCCGAACGCGAGGCCACTCGCCGCTGCAAGCGTCCTCGGCGGTTCGACGCGCGCCGGATCACCGCCCGCAAGGTCGCGCGTGTGATTGCTCAACTCGAAGCCGGCGGAAAGATCGTTGTAGACGGTGCCTTCAAGCGCGCGCGAGACGAGATTCGCACCGGCGAAGATTTCGGTCGCCTTTTCCGTGCTTTCGGTTCCGATCGTTCGTTCGATCCACGGCGATACGATGGCCGTCGCCGGCAGCGACGCGGCGCTGCCGCGCAGACTGAACGTCGTGTTCACGCCGAGGCGCAGATCGAGCCGGGCGAAAGCCGCGATTCGCTCGATTGTCTCGAGGGCCGGCTCGGAACGACCGCTCAGGTCCAGAGCGTAGCGGTCACTCGCACCCACCATCGAGACCGCCGCCGAATCGGCACGCCAGAACGAGCGGTACGGAACGATCGATTTCGCGTACTCGGCGCCGATCATGAATCCGGCCGTATCCCGTACAATCGAACCGCTCAGCCTGCCGCCCGCGCGATACGTCTGGAACGTTGCAACTTCATCTCCGGCAAGCGAGATCGCGTCGGAACCGAAATCGCCGTACGCATCGAGGCGCGTCGCGCCCGCGCCGCCACGCATCGATCCGACCAGCAGGCCGCCCGCGCTGCCGGGGTACTCGACATCGGGTGAACCGGATTCGAGGCCTGCAAAGGAAAGCGACGAGAGCGGAAACGCCGCTGCGCGCGTGCGCACATCGAGTGCACGCAGGCGGCCGACCGATGGTATCCCATCGATCACCAACGTGCTGAATTCGAGCGGCAGGCCTTCACTGTCGTGGCGCGGACCGGCGTGACTCGACGTGGCGTGGACCGCCAGTATGTCATGCACGTCGAACGGCATCGACGCGACGCCGCCCGCACCCGTCAGCCAGCGCTCCGGTCCGGATGCGGCTGCCGCCGAGATGCCCGGATCCGCAACCCGGACGCGAGGCGTCACGACGGACCCCTCCGTCGCGACCAGTCGCGGCGAGACATCCCGCCGGTCACCCGGCGAAACCACCACGTTCTCGATTCGCTCCGGATCGAAACCGATGCGTTCGAAAAGGGCGTCGTAACTGCCAGCGCTGAGGAAGGCGAGGTTGTAGCGCCCGGCCCGGTCGGTTCGCACGATCCAGCGCCGGCCCGTGGCCCGGCTCGTGATCGAAATCGTCACGCCGAACATCGCACGACCAGCGGCATCACGGACGGTTCCCTCAATGGCGCCGCTGACGAGGGCCTGGCCGTGGACGGGCGAGGCCGGCATCGCGGCGAGGCCGAGGAGCAGACTCGCCGCCAGTGCAATCACCGCACGTGTTACGTTCATCCAGTTGCCCTGACCATGTTGGTCCTCACGCCGTGGCTCGTTCCGACTTCGGCCGGAACAGTTCCACGTACCATTCGAGAGTTTCGGCAATTCCCTCCCCGAGGAGGTGCGTCGGCTCGTAATCGAGCCGCGTCCGGATCTTCGTGATGTCTGCCTGGCTGTGCCGGATGTCGCCGGGCCGGAACGTGCCGTGGACCGGCGCCGCCGGGGCAAGCTGCGGCATCAGCCACGCCAGCCTGTCCCGGATCGTCGCGAACAGTTCATTCAGGGTCGTGCGCTCGCCGCAGCCGACGTTGTAAACCTGATCGTCGCCCTCGAGCGCCACCGTCGATGCCAGAAGATTCGCCTGCACGACGTTGTCAATGTAGCAGAAATCGCGCGTCGTTTCGCCATCACCGAAGATTTCACAGGACTCGCCGCGAAGCAACTTCCGGATCCAGCCCGGAATCACGGCGGCGTACTGGCTGCGCGGCTCCTGGCGCCGGCCGAATACGTTGAAGTAACGCAGCCCGACGGCTTCGAGGCCATACACCCGGTGCAGCATTGCGGCGTACTCTTCGCCCACGCGCTTCGTCAAGCCGTACGGTGAAACCGCCTGGCCGATTCTTGCCTCGTGTTTGGGCAATTCCTCGCTGTCCCCGTAAACGGCGCTCGACGATGCATAGACGAACCGCTCGATGCCGGCCTCGCGCGCCGCCATCATCATGTTGACGGTGCCGTCGATGTTCACATGATGGTACAGTGCGGGGTCAACAATCGAGCGAGGCACGGAACCGAGCGCCGCCTCGTGCAGAACCACGTCCATTTCCTGGCACGCGGCCAGACACGCGTCCGCATCGCGGATGTCGGCTTCGATCAGGCGGAACGTGCCGGCCGTCTGGTTCGTGCGGGCGAGGACATCCTCGATATTGCGACGATAGCCGGTCGCGAAGTTGTCGAGACCGACCACGTGCTGGTCGAGGTCGAGCAGGGTTTCGAGCAGGTGCGAACCGATGAAGCCGGCAACGCCGGTGATGAGCCAGCGCTGCGGGGCTTCACGAAGCTGTGCCCGGATTTCGTCATAACGACGCATCCGCAACTCTCCTGAATCGCAAGGTTCGGAACGGGCGCCTCGAAAACGCCTTCAAGGAACGATCGACTTGCGACGCGGAGCGAGTCGCACCGAAGTCGGCTCACGTGACCCTCCAGGGTCGGTTTCCTGCATCAGTTTCGGCTCACGGGCGCGCGCGCCTGTCCGTTGCGCAGGCCGAGCCGATCGGCCCGGCCTTCACCCGCGCTCCACGCACCGGCTCGCGGACGCGATGGACTCGGTGGCCAGACGTTCAGATTCATGCCGGCGCCCGCTGCAACGGTGACCGGCGCCTGCGGCTCGCCAAGCAGGATGTGCAAAGCCCAGCCGAACAGCGCGGACACCACGTTCAAACCGTAGTACAACGCGTGCAGCGGCAGCATGGAGATCGCGAACCGCAGCCCGCGCTCACGCGCGATGAACTGATAGAAGCTGCGGTTGATCCCGGCGATGCCGAGCATGAGCCCGGGAATCGCGAGCAGCGGCCACCACAATCGGAAGGCGACCGCCGCGATGATGGACACCCAACCAAGGCCGGCAAGCACCGTACAGATTTTTTCGGAAACGCGAAGATTCAGAATCTCGCCGGACCCGTTCGGCCCCTCCTGAAGCAGCAAGCGCGTCCACGGGACGCCGCGGTGCTTGAAGTCTGTGGACAGAATGTCCTTGAGCGTCCATCGCTTCAGGTGCGTTCCCTGAATCTCGGGCCGCAGCAGAATGCGGTGTCCATCGTTGCGCAGGCGCCGCCCGAGTTCGATGTCCTCGATCTGCGGCCGCGAGTAATGCCACTCGTCGAACTTGCCGACTGCACGGAAAACGTTCGCTCGCACGGCCCCACAACCGGCCCAGAACGTCTCCGCCTCGCCCGCATCGCGATGATGGACGAAGTGGTGAAGCAGATTGCGGAACTCGGACACCACGCCCGGATGGCTCGGCGTCGAATCGTACGAGCCGAAAACGGCAGCGACGTCGTCATGCTGATCGAACAGAGCCAGCATGCGAGGCAGCGTGTCGCGGTGGACGCACACGTCCGCATCGACGAACACCAGAATCTCACCGCGCGCCGTCTCGGTGCCGCGATTTCGCGCGTATGCCGGGCCGCTCGGCTTGTACGGCAACCGCACGACCGTATCCGCGTAACGCGCCGCGACGATGGCGGTCTCATCCGGACTCGCGTCGTCGACAACGATCAGTTCCCACGTTTCGCGGGGCAGCTGACTGCGCATGAGGGCGGACAGCGAAAGGGGCAGCACGTTGGCGCCCCGGTACGCCGGGACGATCACGGAGATCCGTGGCTTTCTACTCAACGATTCAAACTCCTCCCATCCATCCTCGCCGTGCCCGGCGCAGTGTTCGTCGCCATTGCAGCCAACGCCGGAACCGGTCGCTCCCGAATCGCTCCAGCGCACCAGGCCGCCGCAGATAGTACGCGTCGAGACGGGGCAGCCGGTGCCACTCCTCGGCTCGACCGAGCCAGCGCAGGTCCGTCGTCACAGCCAGCCGATAGGCGTTGCGCACACACTCGACCACGGTCGCGCTCACGGCGCCGTACGGGTACGCAAACGCCGCTGGCTCGATGCCTGTCTCGCTTCGCATGTGTTCGATCGGCGCGGCCACTTCCCGCCGCAGCAGATCGGGACCGAGCATCGTGAGATCCGGGTGTGTCTCACTGTGCGCCCCGAGCGTTACGCCCTCGGCCGCCAGGCGGCCGAGGTCCGTCCAGTGCAGCAACGGGACCACCGGGATCCCGTTATCACCTCGTTCCCACGCGTTCGTCCGGCCCACGTACCCGGTGGGTACGAAGAGCGTCACCGCGTGACCATGATCGCGCAGAATCGGCCATGCACGGGTCGCGAAGTTGGCGAACGCATCGTCGAACGTGATCGCGACCGCATCGTCTTCTGCCGGCAATGCCAGCAATGCGTCAAGGCTGACCGCACGCAGGCCGGCGTCGGCCAACCAGCGCGCGTGGCGCCGCAACGTCGCCGCTGATACCGACACGACGGATTCCGTGTCGTCGATCGAGTGGTACGTGAGGATCGCCTTCATCGTCACACCCCTCGATCCGTCAACGCGAGCGTTCCCGGGGACCCCCATCCACGGATCGCCCGGCCGTCCGGAATGCAAACCGTGGGCCGGACCGTCATTTCCCCGTCTGTCCGGCCGTCCGGACCGGCGTCCCTCAGGTCAACCACCGTTTCAGGAACTGTTCGATCGACTGGAGCACGCGCAACGCGCGAGGAAAGCTTCCGGGCTCGACCGGCGGAACACGGATCGACCGCACACCGCCGAGGTTCGCACCTGCCACGTCGGTCCAGTACTGGTCCCCGACCATCACCACGCTCCCCGGATCCCGGCCGAGAACGCGCGTCGCCCACGCAACCAGCTCCCGGCTCGGCTTGCGGATCGGCCGCATCCCTTCCACCGGCGGCGAGCCCTCCCACGACTCGCCTCCGCCCACTCGCTGCCGGTACGCGATCCCTTCCGGCGTCCGGTACGCCTTCAGGATCGGCACTGCCGGAAACATCCGGCCAAGCTCGTCGTAACGAAGATCCCCTGAGTTCGACAGGATCACGTGACGAAGACCGGGATCGGAGAAAAGCCGTTGCGCGGCCGCCCGATACGCAGGCGCCACTGCTGGACCGTGATACGCCGTCAGCGTGCCGTCGACATCCCAGATGATGCCGCGGATCGCGTGTTCATCGAGAAAGGCCTGATCGATCCGGTCGATCCCTGCCAACTCGAAGGTGGGTGCGAGGTTACGCAGCACACGCACGGCCTGCGGCGCGGTCTGCTTCACGGTCTCGAACCAGTCCCTTTTCTCGCCGCCCATCGCTCTCTGTCTCGTCTTTCGTCCGGCCTCGCCGGTAGCGAGAATCGATCCGGATTCGGAAAGGTGCGGGGCCGCCGCTACGGTTGTCGAGGCAGGACGCGCCATCAACGGGCTCGGCGGCATGGGCGAGCGCGACGATCAAAGCTTACACTGCGAACGTTTGGCCGTGCCGCCCGAGGTTGAAAGCGTCAGGCGCGACACCCGACTGCCGCGTGCCTTGCCGCTGGCCGCGGATTGCATAACTGTGCGCTACGGGTGTTGCGCGGGGACGACAGAGCCGACAGGATCCGGCCTCGAGCGCCCTGCATGCCGGAGTTACGACGGGACCGCGCTTTGCGGCGGATCACGCCTTGCAACCGGACCGTCCTACTCGGCACCGGACGTGCGCCTGCCGGCGGGTTGGCGCACCTGCTCTTGTTGAACCAGAACCCGGGTCAGATGCGGCTGCGATCGTTCCGGATCGCCACACTGGTGGTCTTGGGTGCTGGCCTTGTCGTGGTGGCCGCGTGGGTGCGGTTCGCCGGCGGGGCCGAGCTGCTGTCGGCGTTGAGCCGGCTCGGCGCGGGCCACGGGCTTCTCCTCGGCGGCCTCACGTTCTCGTGCGTGCTGCTGCGCTTCGTGCGCTGGCAGTACCTGTGCCGTCGAGCGGGGGTGCGCGTCCCGGCCCGCCGCAGCCTCACCATCTACCTCGCGTCGCTGGCCGGGATCGCGACACCGGCGTACCTCGGCGAGACGATCCGCTGTGCGCTGCTGCGGCGCGAGTTCGGCGTGCCGGTCCGCCGCACGCTCCCGATATGGGTCGCGGAACGGGTCCTCGACTTTGCTTCGATCGGGTTGCTGGCGGGCGCTGCGGCGAGCGGTTCCGCGTGGGTGTTCGCCGCTGCGTTGGCTGCGATTGGCGGCCTGATCATTGTGGGCGAACTGGTTCAGGGTGAGGCCGTGGACGGCGATGAGGCTACAGCTCGCAGAGGGCAACGCGCGCTCTACGCTCTGCCCGCGCTCGGTGTGTCGCTGCTCGCGTGGCTTCCGGCGATGCCGATTCTGGGACTCGCGGCCACGGGCCTGGGCCTCGATGTCGGGCTGCTCGACGGGATGCGCATCTTCGGCACATCGACCCTCGGCGGCGGCGTCTCTCTGATGCCGGCTGGTATGGTGACCGTGGGCAGCCTCGCCATCGTCCAGCTCGAGAACGCCGGGCTCGCGGCGACCGATGCGGTCGCAGCCGTGTCGGTGATGCGTCTCGCGACAGCGGGTCTGACGCTCGCGATCGGGGGCGCGTTTCTGATGGCCGAGTTCCGTGCGCTTTCCGCCCGTGCCGCGCCTGCGCAGCATTTCGACGTGATTGCGGCAGACTACTTGAACCAGTTCTCGCCGCACATCTGGGATCTGTTGCTCGGTCGCAAGACCGCATTGATCACGGGCGCGATCGGTGAAGCGGGCCCGGGCATCGGTCTGGACCTGGGGTGCGGGCTGGGTCTCCAGTCGCGTGCGTTGCGGGATCGCGGCTACAGCGTGATCGGTCTGGATCCGGCGCACCGGTTGCTGCGCCATGCGAGGGCGGACGGCACGCCGTCCGTGGCGGGAAGCGCGCTGGCGCTGCCCTTCCCCGATGCCTCACTCGACTTCGTCTACACGGTAGGGGTGCTGCACCATCTGGACGGCGAGGCGGCGCAGCGGAGCGCGTGTGTCGAAGTGGCCCGGGTGCTCAAGCCCGGCGGCGTCTTCGTCGTGCACGAAACGAATCCGAGGAACCCGCTCTTCCGGCTGTACATGGGCTACGTGTTCCCGATCCTGCGCAGCATTGATGAAGGCATCGAGCACTGGATCGACCCGGATCGCTGGCGAGCCTCGCCCGACCTTGAACTCGAGGACGTCCGCTACTTCACGTTCCTGCCCGATTTCCTGCCGCGTTCGCTCATGCGAATCGTCCTGCCACTGGAACGGCGGCTCGAAGCCGGACCGCTGCGCACGTACTCGGTCCATTACATGGCTGCGATGCGGAAAGTCGCGAGTACGCCCTCTGCCGCACCTGCGACGCGAAACCGCGTGACGGCGCCCGCCGGGTGAACCCACTTCCAACACGAAGCCCGGCCAACGGCATGGGCGATGGAATCCTGGGCGCGGCCGGCCTCGTCGATCGCCGCCGGTCGCTGCTGCTGCTGGCCGGCCTGATCGCCTGCTGGCTTCCCGTGCTTTTCCTCAGGGATACGATCGGTCAGGCCGCAGCGCTGCACGCGCTGGCAGAGACACCCGAACCGTACTTCGTGCCGCGGCATGCCTTCCTGCTCTACGTCCTCTCACCTCTCGTCGTGATGAGCGCGTGCATCCTCCTGCTGTCACCCGGCCTCGTGAGTGCCCTTGCCGTCGGACGGGCACGGTCCGTCGACGAATGGATCCTGCACGGGTTCGCCCTGAGTCTCGTCATCGTGAGCCTAGCGACGGCACTGGTTCAGTCGATCGCGCCGCTCGATGCAAGGAGCTTCACCAGTGTGATCGCGGCGTGCACGCTCCTGGCCTGGATCATCCTGCGGCTTCGCATCCGTGGTGTCGTGATGGGCGGCGAGGCGGGTGTGGCGCCGGCTCGTTTGACCGGGGAAGCGTCGCAACGAAGCATTGCCTGGCCATTCGCGGCGCCGTACTCGAAGTCGACGATTGCGTGGCAGCTGATTGCGCCCTCGCTCATCCTCATCGTTCTGACTCCGAAGTTCCTGTGGGAGAATTTCAATGGCGATGGTGCTCACGCCTTCGAAGCCGCTCGCCTGTTGTTGCGACAGCCGGTTCCGTTCTGGCCGGCCGGTGCCGGTGAGATCGGCGGGTTTCCCGGACTGACATCGGCGCTCTACGCATACCCGGCGTCGTGGTTCATCCGCCTGTTCGGCGAGTTCGAAGCAGCGGCCCGGCTGCCGTACCTGCTCTATCTGCCGCCGCTGCACGCGGGCATGCTGCTGATCATCGAGCACGGGCGCGACTGGTTGCCAAACCAGGCCGAGCGGCTCGTCCTGTGGCTCTGCCTCTTCGTCTACACGATCGTCGTCGCGTGGAGCGCCACCTACAGTCCGTACTCGGCTGACCTGGCGCTTCCCGCGACGCAGGACTCGCTGCTGATGGTGTGTTTCTTCGGCTTTGCGCTGGCGACGCTGCGGCGCGAATGGTCGTGGTTCGCCCTCTTCGCGATCCTGACGTTCATCACATTGCCGAACGGCCTGCTGATGATCGGGTTCTGGTGCGCGGCCCTGTTTCTGTGCCGCCGCTGGAATCGCGCATGGGCATGTACGATTGCGCTCGCCGGGCTCGTGTTCTTCGCCTTTGCCGTGCCGCGCATTCTCGCGCTCGCCGGAATGCCCGCGCCCGGTGGCGAGTACAGCGGCAGCGGCATGCTGGTTCGCTTCGCGTTCCTCCAGCTGACTGACGTCCGTCGCTTTCTCTATCTGCTCATCCCGTGCGGCATCGTACCGGGTATCGCACTCGTGATGTGGCGGCGCATGGATGATGTCGCGAAACCGTTCGCGCTCGTCACCTACGCCGCGTTCCTGTTCGCCTATGTCCAGGCCTACGCCCCGCTCCACTACTACATTCCTGCGATGCTGCTGCCGCTCGTCGCGTACTGGCGCCTGCCCGCCACCGGTCACCGCAGCGGCCGCGAAATCGCCTTCGGGATTGCGGGCGCTATTGTCGCCTTCGGGCTGAGCCTGCCGTCCGAGGTATTGCCCTTCACCGCGGCGCGACCGGTCGGTGAGGCCGTGGATGTTCGGGTCGGTGATTACGATGCGATGGATCCGGCCGCCTTCCGCGCTTCGACGCTGCTCAGCACGGTGATCCCGTACGACTGGGATCCGGCTGTCCCCGAGACCGCTTTCGGTGGTTCTCCTCTCGTATTCCACTATTACGCACGCCACCGCGATCCGGCGGTGGTGCCGGACTACGTCGTGCAGCACGCGACGGCAGCGGCTCCGGCCGGGATGCGCGAGGTCGCCTCGGACGGCGAGTTCGCCGTGTGGGTCCGGAGCGACAGTGTGTGGGCTGCGCACCGCGCCATCCGCCCGCCCACGCCCGCCGGCAGCCCATGGGTCCGGGTCCCGCGCGGCCTCCTCTTCCGCACCGAGCCGCTGCCCGAGGGGTTCCTGCTGATCAGCCTGCCGGCTATCGCGGCCGGCCTCGGCATCGACGTCGAAGGCCTTGCGCGCCGCCTTGGCGTCCGCTGAAAATGTGGGGGGAGGCGGAGCGCGATTCTTGCAAGAGCGAGCGACGGCCAACGAAACCCGAGCAGGAGGAGCTTCGGATGTATATCGGACCCGAGACGATCATGCCGCTGGCGTCGGTCCTCGCCGCGATCGGCGGGGTCGTCATGATGTTCTGGCGCCGCGTGTCCTCCTTCACGCGCAACGTCTTTCAGCGGGTGACGCGTATCTTCGCTCGCTGAGACCCGGCCTGCGCATGCGTCCGGGCCGGCACCCTGAAGTCCGTGTCGCCCATCGAGGGCGGCTGCATGATCGGGGCAGGCCGTGAACCGCGCTGGATCCATCGTCAACGAAGCCCGCCGGAATCAAACCAACGACCTGCCAGCCTCCACAGTCGTTGCGATCGCGGTCTGGTTCGCTCTGGCGGCCGGTATGGGCGAAGTCATCATCCGGCTGGTCCTCAAGGTCGGCATCGGCCAGATGTTACGGGTTCCATACCAGTTCGTGTGGATGGCGCCCGTCGCCAATCTCGTGTTGTTCACCATCGTGGGCGGATTGCTTCTATCCGCCGGTGCATTCAGCCGCCGCCTTCGGAGCCGGCGGGCCATCGTGCTCGCGTTCTCCTTCCTCACGCTGCTCGCGTGGTCGCTGCTGATTCCGCGGTTGAGCCCGTGGGGGGCGCTTGTGCTGTGTGCCGGCCTCGCGTGGCAGCTCTCCTCCCGCCTGGTCTCGCGAATGACGGCTGGTTTCCTGACCAGGGGCGTAGCCGTGCTTGCAGTGATCGGCGTGGTGGTCTCGGCGGCCTTGAACGCGAGCCTCATTGCGGTTGAACGCAAGGCACTCGCGAACCTGCCAGCCGCCCGGGCCGGCGTGCCGAACGTGCTGTTCGTCATCTGGGACACGGTGCGCGCGGAGAGTCTCAGCCTCTACGGCCACGCTCGGCGAACGACGCCGAATCTCGAGCGACTCGCAAGCCGGGGCGTGCTGTTCACGAAAGCGATTTCGACGTCACCGTGGACGCTGCCCGCGCATGCGAGCATGTTCACCGGGCGATTGCCGCACGAAACGAGCGTCGCATGGTACGCCCCGCTCGACGGCAGCCACGTCACGATCGCGGAGCAGTTGCGTGATCGCGGCTGGGTCACCGGCGGCTTTGCGGCAAACCCGCTGTACGTCGACCGCGAGCACGGCCTCGCGCGCGGCTTCGCGCACTTCGAGGATTACCGCGTGACGCCCGGCCAGATCATGGTCGCGAGTTCACTCGGTGGCCGCATCCTGCGGGGCGCCGGCGGTTGGACGCCCGGCCTGTTGCGAACCCTTCTCGGCCATCACCACAAGTTCATCGGCCGAAAATGGGCGGATCAAGTGAACGCGGCCCTGCTCGCATGGCTCGACGAGCGGGAGGCGGAGCGGCCATTCTTCGCGTTCCTCAACTATTTCGATGCGCACCTCCCATACGATCCGCCTCCGCCCTTCGACACGATCTTCGGGCCAGCGCGCCGCGAAACCTCGTTCGCTGAAAGACTGCAACGCGTCCTCGAGCGACGCGACAAGTGGGATCTTCCGGAGGACGACATCGCGGCGGAGATCCGCGCGTACGAAGCGTCCATCGCGTACCTCGATGACCGGCTCGGCCTGCTCCTCGATTCCCTTCAGGCACGCGGCGTGCTCGACAATACACTCGTCATCGTGACATCCGACCACGGCGAGGAGTTCGGCGAGCACGGCATGTTCGAGCATGGCGGCAACCTGTACTTCGAACAGATCCACGTCCCGCTCGTCCTCTCGTTGCCGGGACATCTGCCAGAAGGCCTCGTCATCGAGGCACCGGTCTCGACCCGCGAACTCGCCGCTACCATCGATGCCATCGCGCAGTCCAGTCCAGTTTCCTCGTTGCCCGGACCACCCCTCACGCGATTCTGGACCGTGGCCGGCAACCATGCGATTCCGGTGCTTGCCGAACTCGTGCCGGGCCGCGAACCAGGTCATCGCATGACGACCGTGTTGGCCGAGGGCTTTCAGTTCATCCGCAATCCGGATGGCACGAGCGAGCTTTACGATCTCGCGTCGGACTGGGCAGAACAGAACGATCGTTCGACAACCAGGGACGCCAACACGATCATCGCGAGGGTCCGCGCCGCAGCCGTGGCTTTCGCTTCATGCGATTCGGCCGGCTGTTGCTGCACCTTGCCGCCCGGTCTTTTCACGCCAGCGCCACCGGCAGATCGCACACGTACGGCAGCGCGCGGCACCGAATGACCATGCGCCGCACGCCATTGAATGCGGATGCGGTCCCATCGCAACAGCCGCGGCAGGCACCGCCCGGGACGGCGCCATCCGTGCTGCTCGGGGCCGCCTGGTTCGCGGTTGCGGGCGGTCTGATCGAAGCGACGTGGCACGCTTTCCGCTGGCTTGTCCTCGGGGAAGTCGTAAAGCTGAGCCCGCACTTCGTGTGGATGGCACCGCTCGCCAATCTCATCCTGTTCGTCGTGCCGGGACTCGGCCTGTTCCTCCTGCATCGCGTTGCGCCGCGTGCAGTGACACGCGCGCGTGCGGCAGGGCTGTTTGCGTTCCTTGCTACGCTGGGCGTCCTTTCGATGTTTCCAGGGCTGCACCGGATCGCCATGCTGATCGTTGCGCTGGGCGTTGCCGTCCAGGCCGGTCGCTGGATTGCCGCAATGCCGGCTTCGGCTCGCGCGCTCATGCGGGCGACGCTGGTCTGGATGATGGCAGGCGCGGTGACGGCCGGCGCGGCCCGGGTTCTCGGGCAACATCTTCGTGAACGACGCGCTCTGGCCGCCGTGGGCGATGCACCCGCCGGCGCACCGAACGTGTTATTGCTCATTCTCGATACCGTGCGCGCCGCCAGTCTCGCCCTCTATGGTTACGACCGCCCGACGTCACCGAACCTCGAAGCATTCGCGCATACCGGCATCGTATTCAATCGCGCCCTGTCCGCATCACCGTGGACACTGCCATCGCACAGCACCATGTTCACCGGACAGTACGCGCACGTGTTGAGCGCGAACTGGGAGACACCGCTCGACGCCGAGCATCCGACCATCGCCGCAGTCCTCGCCACCCAGGGCTGGGTCACGGCCGGCTTTGTCGCGAACCTGTTCTACGCAGACCGGCCGAACGGCCTCGCGCGCGGTTTCGTCCACTACGAGGACTACCGCGTCTCGATCGGCGAGATCATGAATACCAGCTCGCTCGGTGCACTCCTCCTCGCCGGCCGGCCCGGCCTCACGTTCAATCCGCTGCGAAATCTCATCGATAATCATGCGATATTCGGGTTCAAGGACGCCTACCGCGTGAACGCGGATCTCCTCGACTGGCTCGATCAGCGGCCGGATGGGCAACCCTTCTTTGCGTTTCTCAATTATAACGATGCACATTATCCCTACGTTTCGCCACCGGACCTGCGTGAGACGTTTGGCGTTCGCGAACGTTGGACCTATAATGCGAACGCATACGATGCGGCGGTCGCGTCCACGGACCGCGCCGTTGGTCAGCTCGTCGATTCTCTGCGCGCCCGCGAACTCCTTGACAACACCATCATCGTGATTGCGGCCGACCATGGTGAACACCTCGGCGAGAAGGACCGCACCGGCCACGGCAACAGCCTTTACATGGAGAACCTGCATGTTCCTCTTCTGATCTCGTACCCGGGCGGTCCGGCGGACATGCGGGTGAACGAGTTCGTTTCGCTGCGCTCCCTCGCCGCCACGATCCTCGACCTCGCCGGCGCACCGGACAACGGCGGGATTCCGGGCACTTCCCTGCGGGCGGCCTGGGGCAGACGCGGCGACACCGTGGCGAACGACTTCGCCGCCATTGGCGAGAGATTGGAGGAAGGTTGGACCCGTGATCCGGTTCTTGCCTCTGTTCGCAGGAGCATTCGCACGAACGAGGAGCTGCCTATCGCCAAGGGTGACCTTCATTCCCTCGTCGAGGACGGATTCCAGTTCATCCGCAACGGTGATGATACCGAGGAGTTATACGATCTCCGATCCGACATGAGCCAGGATCACGACCTGATCGGGGCCGGCACGGTCGCGAGCGTGCTCTCTCGATTGCGCGACCGGATCTCGAGCCTCGTTCCGGCAATGCGTGCCGTGCCTGGCGAACGCGCCGAGGCAGACCGGTGAGCGCGGTCGATACGGGCGCAGTGCCGCCATCGGTGATCACCGATGAAGCCTATGAACGCCCGGATATCCGCATACCGGCGGGCCGCATCGGGCTGGCGAACGCGCTGTGTCTTGCTGCGTACGTATGCGTGTCGTGGGGCCTTGCGAGCGTGGTCCCGCTCGATGCCACGGAGCCGCTGGAAGGCGAAGTGCTGAATCGCTGGGCGGAGCGTGTCGCCTTTCTGGGCGAGGGCGTTGGAGCGTGGGTGCGGGGAGAATCCGCGCTCGCAGATCCTGCACGGTTGACGATCGCCTACGCTGCGCCGCTCGCGCTTTCCTGCATCCTCACGTTGTACATGCTTTCGCGACTTTCGCGTGCGACAGCGGATGAGCGGACCGTGCGCTCGATCATGCGCTGGGCTGTCATGTTCACACTCATCGTCTTCTTCGCGGCGCCGGTTCTGGTGCAGGATTTCTGGCTGTCGGCTGGCTGGGGCCGGCTCGTCGCGCAGGGTGGGAATCCGTACTACACGAGTCTCGATCCCGGACTGACCCGGGGGCTACCACTGGATTATCTCGGTCTGCTCACCACGTACGGGCCCCTCTGGACGCTTCTGGCCGGCGCTGTGATGAGGGTGAGCGGTACGAGTGCGCTCGCGGCAGGTGTGCTGTTCAAACTGCTTCTGGCCGGCGCGTGGATTGGCGCTCTGCTGCTGCTCCGTTCGATCCTGCGGGACCGCTCGTCCCGGGCGCAGTGCATCGCACTCATCATCACCGGCTGGCTGCCACTGGGTGCGGTGCAAGCCGTCGGCGATGGCCACAACGATGTCGTCATGGCATTCTTCGTCATGGCGTGGCTATGGCTGTTGTTGCGCGCCAGGCCGGTGGTCGCAAGCCTTGCGCTTGCCGCTTCCGTCGTCATCAAATACCTCAGCGCGCCGTTGTTCCTGATCGAAATTGCGCACGCGCATCGCACGCTGAAGCAATCGTGGCGAGCGTACCTGCCACGCGCTCTCGCGGTCGCGCTCCTCGGCTTCGGTGCAACCGCCGTCTTCTTCCGCGATATGGACTTCTTCGCGTCAACGCGCCACATGGCGGACTGGCATTTCTTCACGCCACGCTCTGCTGTCACTGCGCTGGGCCGGCTCGCTGGCGTGCCGCCTGGTTTCGATAACGCCGGTGGCCTGACTGTCGTCGGACTCGCCGTTGCCGCCAGTCTCGTGTTCATCGCGATCGGCGGGCTCTACTGTCTGCGTTACTGGCGGACGCCAACGCCAGATACGCTTCGGCTCGCAGTGTTCGGCGTCGTGGGTGCGCTGCTGTTCGGCGTGGTTGGCCACGTCTGGCCGTGGTTCCTCATCTGGGGCCTGCTCTCGGCAGGCCTCGCGCCCGAATCCTGGTTGGCCCGCTGGACCGTCGGCAGCGGGATCGGCGCGTGCTTCGTCATGCTGCCGTGGGTCGCATGGCCTGACCTGGACAGCATCGGGCCGCCCGGTCTCGCCCTGTGTGCGTTCGCTTTGCTCTTCTCGTTTTTCGTACCGCGCGAATGGTTCGGCGTGAAGGCCACAGTCGCCCGCCCGATGCGTCGGGCAGCACCGGACGAAACGGTCGCATGAAGCACGACGTCGCTGCCTCACCGGCGCTCCCGGATCGTGCATTGCTGACGATCGCGCTGTGCCTCGCCGCACTCGTCGGACTCACCGAAACCGGGTTGCTCGCCATCGCCCGCTTCGGGCTGGGCCGGTTCACACATCTGAACCCGCACTTCGCGTATCTCGCCCCTCTCTGGTACATGGTCGCGGTGTTGTTCATCATCGGTCCGCTCCTGTTGATGGGACGGAGGAAGCCGCCGCGCGCGCGGCTTGCCATTGCGGTCCTGCCGATCGCGCTCACAGGCAGTCTCGGCATCCTGTTCCTCTACGGCCGCCTCAGTCGATGGGCGGCGCTGGTTCTGGCCGTTGGTGTTGCGATTCAGGCGACACGTATCGTGAGCGCACGCGCAGCGCTCGCACATCGGATCGCGCGAGCCGGCCTGCCCATTCTGCTTTTTGCGACGGTCGCAATCGCAGTTTCAATGAATGCGGGTCGAGCCATGTCGGAACGCTCTGCACTGTCGCGGATCGCGCCGGATGACGATAAGGTCAATGTCCTGTTCATCATCTGGGACACGGTGCGGGCGGCAAGTCTGAGCCTGTACGGGTACGAACGAGCGACAACGCCGGCGCTCGAACGACTGGCGGCCGATGGCGTGGTGTTCGATCGCGCTTACTCGGTCGCTCCGTGGACGCTGCCTTCGCACGCCAGTCTGTTCACCGGTCTCCAGGCACATGAGCTTTCAACGGATTGGCTGAAGCCGCTCGACGACGAGTCCGTCACGCTGGCGGAATCATTCTCACGCAACGGATACGCCACGGGTGGATTCGTCGCGAACTATTTCTACTGTAGCGAAGAATCGGGTCTGGGCCGTGGGTTCCAGCACTATGAGGTGTACCCCACGCCGAGCCTTGCGCAGTTCATTCTGGGTTCGTCCGTCGCACGTGCCTTTTTCGACAGCCGGGCAGTTCGTCTCGCACTCGGCGAGAAGCCGGGTCGCAAGTTTGCAGGCGGTGTAAACGCGGAGTTTCTCGACTGGATCGACGGCATCGATGGAAGGCCATTCTTCGCGTTCCTCAACTACTTCGATGCGCACCACCCGTATCTGCCGCCGGCGCCATGGGACACGCTGTTCGGTCCGCTACTGCCCGGCCGCGATCCAACCATGCGCGAGGGGCGCTCCTTCACACCACGCGAATTGCAGGCGGAGATCGATGCGTATGATGGGAGCATCCGCTCGCTCGACGACCATCTCGCGTGGCTGATCGAGGATCTCGATCGGCGCGGGCTGCTCGACAACACGATCGTCGTCGTCACATCCGATCACGGTGAAGAGTTTGGCGAGCACGGCGTGTTCACGCACGGGAACACGCTGTTCGAGCGTTCCTTGCACGTGCCACTGCTCATTCATTACCCGGCTGGCCTGCCGCGCGGGCTGCGCGTGGCTGACTGGATCTCGACGAGCGATCTTGCCGCAACGATTGCTTCCATGGCCGGGATGAGCGCCGGCGTCGGCGGCACCTCGCTCGACCGGTTCTGGGCCTCGACCACACCCTCGCCCGTTCCTGTCCTCGCGGCGGCGGCTCCTGACACGTTGCTTGCGCAGGTCGGTCATTCGCGCGGGCACCCGCCGAATTACCCCATCACGCATGGCGACATGCAGTCGATTCTGGTTCGGCCGTACCAGTATATTCGCCGAGGCGATGCGCAGGAGCAGCTGTTCGATCTGACCGATTCGGCTTCGGCGCTCGTGGATCTGGCCGGCCGGCCGGAGTCGGCGCCGGCGCTGAATCGATTGCGCGGTTACCTGACCCGGACCCTCGCCGCGGCAGGGACGAATGCGAATCCGGGCTCCAATTGATCATGCACCTCGTTCCATCCCCGGTCGTGTTCATCGGCGCTGGCAACGGGATGTTCCGCGGCCCTGAAGGCTACGTTTCGGCGGCCGTCGTCGTACCGTTCGCGCTGGCCGTGGCGCTGGTTCTGGTCGCGTCGGCGCCCCGCACATTGCGCTCGGCCACGGCGTGGCTGGGTCTCGCGCTGGTGGGCCAGGCGGTCGCGCTCCAGATCGTGCATGCGGGCTATATGATCGGCTATCAGCATTATGCGATGGCGGACCTGTTCGAGGGCGGGCGCGCGTTTGCCTTCGCATTCGTGCTCGTGCAGAGCGCGATCGTACTTGTCGCGGTACGCGGCCGACTGCCGATTCTGCGAAGGTTCGTGCGCGATGAGATTGGGTTCGGCCGGGCCGTTCTGCTGGCGGGAATCTTCGTAATCTCGAGTGCCACGCTGTCGAAGGAGCCCGGCATTTACGTGTCCGAGCTGGTATTCGCTTCGATCGTGCAGCTGATTGCACTACTGAACGTGGTGCTCGCGGCGGTCTCGATTCCGGCGTCCTTCGTACCCCGGCTGGCTTCACGCGTCGATCGCCTGCTGGGCGGAAGCGGGGCGGACGGCCGGGTGCAACGTGGTGCGAACCATCAGACAGAACGCGTTGCGGATCACCCGATGCAACGTGGTGCGGAACGTCACGAGCAGGGTGCTGCGAAACGCGCCGGCCATGGGGGCGTGGATCGATTCTCGATCCTGCTCGCAGTGGGCGTTACGATCGCGTGCGCCGTGCTCGCCTGGTTTTCGTACCAGCGGCATCCCCACGTGCCGGACGAAGTCGTCTATCTGTACCACGCACGGTATTTCGCGCGCGGGTTGCTGACATTGCCGCTGCCGCCCGTCCCGGAAGCGTTCAATCTCGATCTGATGACGTTCGAGGCAACACGTTGGTATTCGCCCGTCCCGCCGGGCTGGCCTGCGGTTCTTGCCATGGGTGCTTTTTTCGGCGCCGCCTGGCTCGTGAATCCGATCCTGAACGGCATCAATGTACTGCTCGCGTACGTGCTGCTGCGCGAACTGTATGGTCTGCGCACGGCGAGGCTGGCGACGATCCTGCTCGCGTGCTCGCCGTGGTTTCTGTTCATGGGCATGAACTTCATGACGCACACGCTGACCATGACGGCCGCGCTCGCGGCGGCCGTCGGCGTCGCGCGGCTGCGGCGGGGCAGTTCCGTGCCGTGGCAGTGGGTGATCATCGCGGGAGCAGGCATCGGCATGCTCGCCCTGATCCGGCCGCTGGAAGGTCTCGTGATCGCGGTGCTGCTCGGGCTGTGGGCGCTGGGTGGTGCGCGGGCCGGGCTGCGCCGATTCGTGCCCGTTGCCGTGATGGCAGGCGTGTCGATGCTCGTGACAGCGATCACGTTCCCGTACAATCAGGCTCTTGCGGGCCATGCGGCGACGTTCCCGCTCATGGCCTACACCGACTCGATCTATGGTGTGGGCACGAATGCGCTCGGGTTCGGCGCGAACCGCGGCCTCGGCTGGCCCGGCCTCGATCCGTTCCCGGGCCATGGCGCGATCGATGTCCTCGTGAATGGAAACCTCAACGTATTCCAGGTGAATACCGAGCTGCTCGGCTGGGCCGTCGGCTCGGTTCTGCCCATCCTCCTTCTGCTCGGCCTCGGCCCGATCCGCCGGACCGATGCATGGTTGATGGCCGTGATCGGTACATTGATCGGCGTGCACAGCTTCTACTGGTTCAGCGGCGGGCCTGACTTCGGCGCGCGCTACTGGTACCTGATCCTCGTGCCGTGCATCGCGCTGGCCGCGCGCGGCATCGAAACGCTGTCGCTGTGCACTGGCTCGCGAGACGGCGAGGCCAACCCGCGCGTCACCGCTGCCGCGCTCGCTCTCTGCTTTGCCACGATCATCGTGTTCGTGCCGTGGCGCGGCATCGACAAGTATTTCCACTATCGCAACATGCGGCCCGACGTTCGCAGACTCGCGAGCGAGGAAGACTTCGGCAGAAGCCTCGTGTTCATACGCGGAGAAAGGCATCCGGACTACGCATCGGCTGCGATCTACAATCCGCTCGATCTCTCAGCGGACGTGCCCATCTATGTGTGGGACCGCGGCCCGGAGATTTCCCGGCGCGTGCTTGAAGCGTTTCCGGACCGGCCCATCCATGTCATCGATGGACCCACCCGGACGGGCGCTGGCTTCCACGTCGCCGGCCTGCGCATCGCTCCGGAAGAACTGCTCGCCAGTTCTCCTGGAACTGCGGCGCCGAGGCGGCCATGACCGGGCCAACCCAATCGGGCGTTTCCCCGCCGCCGCTGTCCGCATACCGCGGTATTACCACGCTCGTCCTGGGCGGCAGCGGGTTCATTGGCCGCTGGATCACGAAACGGCTGGTGGGTGAGGGCGCCAACGTCATCGTTCTCGCTCGCGACCCCGCGTCGATCGATCCGTTGCGGCCGTGGTGGCACGGTCGCGTCCAGGTGATGCAATGCGATGTATCCGACTTCGGTGCGCTCCGCGAACATGTTCTCACGCTGAAGCCCGCCATCGCGTTCAACCTTGCCGGATACGGGATCGCCGCCGGCGAGCGGGATGCGATCGCCGCACAGCGCCTGAATGCGGATCTCGTGGCAGAACTCGCAGGCGCTCTCGCCGATACACGCGATGCCACGTGGAGCGGCCAGGCCATCGTGCATGCCGGCTCGAGTGCGGAGTACGGCCAGACGAATGAACCCGTTAGCGGCGATGGACCCGCTGAACCGATCACCGATTATGGCCGCTCGAAGCTGGCGGGCAGTCTGGCACTTGCCAGGGTGTGCAGCGATCGCACCTTGCCCGGCGTTACGATTCGATTGTTCATGGTCTATGGTGCGGGCGAGCACGAGCACCGCCTCTTCCCTTCACTGATTCGCGCTGCGACTTCGCGCGAAGCGGTCGCTCTCTCCGACGGGCGCCAGCGCCTCGACTTCACGTACGTCGAGGATGTGGCGGAAGGCCTGCTGCGCGCTGGCCTCGCAATCGCACTGCCGGGCGAAATCGTGAATCTCGCGACCGGCCGCCTCACGCAGGTTCGCACCTTCGCCCGGACGGCGGCCGAGATCCTTGGCTTATCGCCGGCACAGCTGCGCTTCGGCGCAGCAGCACTCCGTCCGGACGATGTCCGGTACGGGCCCGTCCGGACGTGGCGTTTTCATCAGCTGACCAGCTGGACACCCTCGACCACCATTGGCGAGGGGATTCGCAGAACTCTCGACCATCACGCGACGCATGCCATCACGGAACAGGGACACCGGTGAGATGAGATTCGGTCTCATTGGTTGCGGCGATATCGGACAGCTTCGTGCCAATGCACTCACGCAGACGCGTGGCGCAGTGCTCGTGTCGGTGAGCGACATTGATGCGCAGAAGGCGAAGTTGACGGCCACGCGCTTTCACACGCAGACGGACCGGGATTGGACGACGCTTCTCGAACGCTCGGACATCGATGCGGTGATCGTATCGACGCCGCCGCGTCTTCACATCGACATGTGCGTGGCGGCCATGGAGGCCGGGAAGCACGTGCTGTGTGAGAAGCCGCTGGCGCGCACGCCGGAGGAGTGCCGGCTCATCCTTGCCACTGCGGAACGCACGGGCAAGCGGATTGCAACGGGCTTCAACTATCGATTCTACCCATCGTTCGTGCGTGCGCGCGAGATCCTCGAAAGCGGCCGCATCGGCGAGCTGGACCACGTGCGCAGCTATGGCGGTTACTCGGCGACTTCACACAATCAGCCGTGGGTCCACGATGCTGCGACGGTTGGGGGCGGTGCGTTGCGCGACATCGGCATTCACCTGATCGACCTGACCCGTGATTTCCTCGGTGAGGTGGCCGAAGTTGTCGGCATGGCTTCGTCGGATGTATGGAAGTACCCTGGCTGTGAAGACAACGGGTTTGCGCTCCTGCGCTCGACGAGTGGGCGCATCGCAGCCCTTCACGCCAGTTGGACCGAGTGGCGGCGCTACCAGTTTCTGATCGAGCTGTACGGAACGCGTGGTTGCATCCGGGCCAGCTGCTTTCCCATGATGACGCAGGCCGTGTGGGCGAACCAGACAGGCGGCAGGACCAGGCGGCGCACGGACTGGTTCCCCGGTGTAGCGGTCGGTGAGAAGTTGCGTTCGTATCGCTGGGTTGTGGTGCGCAGTTTCATTGAGGAGTTCGCGGCGTTCTCGGCGTTCGTGCATGGCCAGCCGAGCCGCATTGCGACTGGCTTCGATGGGATGCGCGCGATCGAGATCGCGAATATGGCCGCTGCGGGGCTGCCGGACGCGGTCCATGATGACGATGCCGGCCGTGGCGGCGGTACTGGACCGGTGGCCTCACGGGATGCGGACGATGCGAACCGCACCGGGGCGCCACACACATGACCTCGAATGAAACGAGAATGGCTGCGCTAGCGGACCTGACGGTCGTGGTGTTTCTATTCACCAGCCGGGCCCACCTTGTTCGGTGTCTCGAAGCGCTGCAAGCGCAGCAGGCCAACGCACGCGTCGAGGTGCTGCTCCCGTTCGATGATTCGCTCGAGAACGTGAATGAGCTGAAGGCTCGCTTCGCTGTGCGGCTACTGCCGCTCGACGGCCGCCGCACACCGGCGCAGCTCAGAGCCGCTGCCGTACACGCCAGCGAGGCGCCCGTCATTGCGTTCCTCGAGGATCACTGCGTCCCGGGCCCCGATTGGTGCGCCCGCGTCCTTGCCATGCACGAAGCCGGGCACGCGGCGGTCGGAGGCGCAGTCGAGAAGGGCTTCCCGCCTGGCCGGACGAGCGATTCCGCGCTCAACTGGGCGGTCTACATGACCGACTACAGCCGGTACATGCGGCCGATCGCCGCCGGGCCAACGAACTCGCTGACCGACTGCAACGTTTCGTACAGGCGAAGCGACCTCGACGCAATCGAGAAGGAATGGACCGACGAGCTGCACGAGAATATCGTCAATGGATTGCTCGCGGCACGCGGCCGGCCGCTCTGGCTCGATCCGGAGATGGTGGTCCACGAACAGCGCGACCTCGATCTCGTGTCAGCCCTGCGCGATCGTTACTCGTTCGGCCGGCTGTTCGGCAGTACGCGTGTACAGACTGCCGCGCTTTCAAGGCGAGTGGCGATGGCTGGCGCAGCTTTGCTCATGCCACCTGTTCTGACCGCGCGCGTGGGTCACAACCTGTTCGGCCGAGGGCGGTACCGCGCGCGATTCGTTTACTGTATCCCTGCACTTCTTTTCGTCACGTCAGCGTGGATGCTTGGCGAAGCGGTCGGCTACCTGACCGGCAAACCGTCTCGCACACTGGCGGCGAGGCCGGAATCCCGACCGCTTCCGAGCCATGCTAGTGATCGGACCCGAACGGAGAATGTATGACGGCAGTACGCAAGATGCTGGATCTTGCCGCCTGCGCGCTCGAGCTTGGCACGAACCCTGCCTCCAGCTGGGCGCTGCTCTGGGCGCAAACGAAGAACCTGCGTGTCCGCGGTCACGTCGCACACCACCACCCGAAGCGAGTCTACTCGATTGATACGACCTTCGGTCGCCTCTTCTTTCGCGACAACTTCGGTGACATCACCAACCTCACCAACCTCCTGCACCGCGAAGTGTACGCGGGAGTACGACCGCTCGACGACGGCGTCGTTCTGGACGTCGGCGCGAACATCGGCCTTGCCGCAGCGTGGATCGCGCACCGGCATCCCGGGCATACCACCCATTGCTTCGAGCCAGTGCCGGACGCGGCCAGGATGATTCCTCTGAACTGTTCGCAGGCAACCGTGAATCAGGTCGCGGTCGGTGAGTCGGCCGGGCAAATCGAGCTCCGGGTGGACGCGGACGGCGTCATCGCATCCTCGATTGCCACGCGCTGGGCAACGCGGCCCGTCCGATTCCAGACCATCAGACTCGATGATTACGTTCTCCAGCATGACATCGCGGATGTTGCTCTGCTCAAGATCGATGCGGAAGGAATGGAGCTGAGCATCCTGTTCGGCGCTACAGGGACGCTGTCGCGCACAGATCAGGTCGCGCTGGAAACACACGGCCTGGATCGTCATCGGGCCGTGATCGACTTTCTGCTCGGCGAGGGCATGAGCATAACGTGCGAAGCGTTCCAGGACACGACGGGGCTGGTCTTCGCCGCGCGCTCACCGGTGCTGGCAACGCAGTTCGACGGCAATCGGTACCGGGATTGATCGGGGCATGGACTTCCAAGGCATCGACATCGTCTGTCCGGCCTGTCATGCCGACCTCGCGCGTGAAGGCGGCGAGCGTGAAGGCAGGCTCCACTGCACAGCGTGTTCCCGCACCTACCCGATTGAAGTCGGCATCCCGGACTTGCGGCTCTGGCCCGATCCATACATCGGCTTCGATGCCGATCGCGCCAAAGGCCGAATGCTGGATGAGCACGCGGTGCAACTGGATTTTGCGTCTGCCGTTCGTTTCTACTACAGCGTTACCGAGAAGGTCCCGCCGTTCCAGGCGCAGCGCTTCGTGCGTGGCCTTCTTGCTGCGGCTCCTCGCGCGCGTCACTCGATGGAGCGCTGGGGACAAAGAACCGGGGGCGATCCCGGTTCGCTCGCTCTGCTCGATATTGGTTGTGGCACCGCACCTCTGCTCGCGTCGGCCTCGCCGCGTTACGCGCGCGTGGCCGGTGTCGACATTGCGTTCCGCTGGCTGGTCCTTGCTCGCCGGCGCCTGGCCGATGCAGGTGTCGATGCTCCGCTGCTGTGTGCGTGTGCGGAAGCGTTGCCCTTCCCGCCGCGCGCGTTCGACCGCATTGTCGCCGATTCGACCATCGAGCATGTGCGCGCGCCCGCTGATGCGTTACGCGAGTGCGCGCGTGTGTTGAAGCCGGATGGCTGGCTCGCAGGTGCGACACCGAACCGTTTCAGCCTGGGCCCGGACCCGCACGTCGGCCTGCCGGCCGGTGGCTATCTCCCGAAGGGGATCATTGCCGCCTACGTCCGGCGCAAGGGGGGGATTCCACCGCAACGCACGTTGTTCTCGGTCCGCAGTCTCGAACAGATCCTCATTGCGGCGGGATTCGACGACATCGAGGTCTGGTCACCCGATGTACCAGCGGCGCAGCTGGCCGGATTCGGCCGCGCCGCCCGCGCCGGAATCGGCGTCTATAACCGTGCGGTACAGCTCGCACCGGGCCGATTCGTGCTCGACCGCATCGGCCCGCTGCTCCACATGATTGCGCGCCGGAACGCGGACGAACCGGCTGGCGATGCCTGCGACGACGGGAGCAATCCGCCTGCGTGACTGAGACGCCTGTTCAACCGCCGGCGGCGGAGTCGGCCGCACAGCTCGTCACGCGCAAGTTCCTGACCCTCGGCGCCGGCGAGATGGTCGCGCGTCTGATCGGCTTTGCTGCAACGATCTTCATCGCGCGCCAGCTGGGCGCGGATGCGTACGGCATTGTCGGCTTCGGCTTTGCCGTGTCGCTCTACCTTGCGACAGCGGCGGACGCGGGGCTCGAGCAGCACGGGCCACAGGAAGTCGCGTCTGCCGAGGTCCCGCTCGGAACCCTGATCTCGTCGGTACTGATCGGCCGTATCCTGTTGGCGATCGTGCTTGCGCTCGGTCTTGGCGCTGCCTCGCTGTTCGCGCCCCGTCCCGACAGCATTGTCCTTGCACTGTACGGCCTCACACTGCTGCCCGCCGGCGCGAATGCACGGTGGGCCCATTACGGTCTGCACAACAGTGCCGCTGTCGCACGCGCCCGGATTGCAGCCGAACTGCTGCGTGTCACGCTTGTGTTCGCGCTCGTGCACGAGCCGGCCGATGCGCTCTACGTCCCTCTCGCGCAGTTCGCTGGCGATTCACTTGCGGCGCTGTTCCTGATCCGGCAGCTCGCAAGGAACGGCATTCACGTCGAGGCCCGCCTCGACATGCGGATCCTGCGCGCCGTGCTGCGCCGGGCATCACCGCTGCTCGCGAATAACATGTTGGCCCTCGCGATCTACAATGCGGATGTCATTTTCCTGCGCTTCTTCCGCACGGTCGTCGAGGTCGGCCAGTACCTTGCCGCCTACACGCTCATCAATTTCCTTGGCGTGCTCGGCAATCTGACGACGGTGACCCTGGTACCGAACCTTGCAAGAATGGGGTCAGTGGTGGCGAACGGGTCGTTGCTCGAGCCGGGTTCGGCTGGTGAGCGGACGGACCTCGTCCATTCGATGCTGGCCCGTGTGTTCGTCGCGGGCCTGCCCATCGCAGTGGGCGGCTCGCTTCTCGCCGTGCGCTTGATCGATTTCGTGTTCGGCCCCGATTACGCGCCGGCCGGGCCGGTCCTCGCCCTGCTCATCTGGACGATCCCGATTCTGCTCGCGCGCGGTGTGTACACGGCCGTGCTCATTGCGCAGGCACGACACGACGCCGTCCTGCGTTCGACGGCCGCGGCGGCGGCCCTCAATGTGGCCCTGAACTGCCTCGCTGTCCCGATTCTCGGTATGATCGGAGCCGCAATGACGACACTGCTCGCGGAGGCCGTGCGCATGATCATCTCTCGTTCGTACATGCCTCACTCCGGGATTGCGCCGGCGCCCGCGCGCCGGTTCATCCGGACCGCCGTTGCGACCCTTGTCATGGCCGCTACACTCGCGTTCGGGCCGCCGCTGCCGCTGTTCCTCGCGGTGGCGGCCGGCATCGTCATCTATTTCGCGAGCATGTTCGCGATCGGCGGGCTGCGTTGGGAGCACGGCCACCCGGCCTTGCGCGTGTAGCCCGGATCGCGATGATTGGTGCCATGAGCGAACGAGTCCTTTCCGAATCCGCCGCGACCGGCGGCATCCGCCGGTTCGTGGGCCGCATTCCGCTGTGGGTCTGGGTGCTTGCGGTAGGTATGGCGCTTCTGCACATGACGCCGTACTGGCGCGCGGCAGTCGAGACGCCGGAGACGTGGCGTTTCACCGGCAACCTCTCGATCTCGCCTGATTACATGCAGTACCGCGTCTGGTCGCGGCAGACCGCCGAGGAAGGCCCGATCGTCTCGAATCGCTTCACGGCCGAACCGAACCGCGCTCACCTTCCCGTCATGCCGTATTGGATCGTCGGCCAGACTGCGCGCATCCTCGGCATCACTCCGGAATGGGCCTACGCCTATATCGGTGCCGTGCTGGTGGCTGGCTTCCTCGTGCTGCTCTACGCCCTAACGCGATGGTTCCTGAAGCGGCCACGGGCAACCGCATGGGTGTTCGCTGTCCAGTTGCTGGGCGGCGGGCTGGGCGGCTACATGATGTGGTTGCGAGACTGGAGTTTCGTACGCAGCAATTATGCGCTGAATGCATTGTTCGTGGCCCCGTTCCAGGGCGAAGGGCGCTCTGCCCTGTTCGAGAGTTATCGCGGCAATTATATCCTGCAATCGATCTTCGACACGCACTTCATGCTGTTCTGGCTGGTCACGACGGTCGCGGTCATCGCGCTGTGGGCGGCGTTGCGCCGTTTCTCGATCCCACGACTCGTTCTTACCTGTCTGCTCTTCGCGTTCGGCACGTTTCTGCACGTTTACGAGGGCCTGACGCTGCTCGTGATTGCGACGGGTGTGTGCATGGCCGTGTGGCGCAAGGGCGTCCCGGGCCGGACCGCGCTGGCAGTCCTGTCCGCATGCATCATGTCTGTCGCCGTTGTGCTGCTTCCGCTGACCCTGATCTACAAGAGTTCGGGCCTGCCGGCACCGGAATGGCGAGGCCTTGTGGTCGAGTTCCCGATTCTGGTGCTCGCATACCCGGTCGCGTGGTTGCTGCTCGTGCCGGGAATCCTGCGGTACTGGCGCGATGCCGGCGTCGATGGCGCATTCCTCGTCGGCTGGGGGCTGGCTCTGCTGCTCCTTACATTGTCAGGTCCGTTCTTTCCCTATCCGGATCGCGGCACGATGACGTTGCAGATTCCGCTCATGCTCGCGGCCGGCGGGATCTGGTTTGCGCGACACGATCGTCTCGGCTGGAAAGCGATCCTCCTTCTGCTGATCCTGGCCGGCTCGACGACGCTGTTCACGTTCGAGAGCTGGTTCAGCCGGACTGCCTTCACGGAGGATCAACCGCACAAGTACGTCAGTCCGGCTCACGATGCCGTGATCGAGGCGCTGCGTGACAATGCAATACGCCGCGACATTCTCGTCGCGAACCAGCTGCCACTCCGCTGGATCGCGCCCGAGTATCCGGGTGTGCATTATGCCGGCCATTTCTTCCTGACACCCGGCTTCAGAGCCAAGCAGGACACGCTCGCCGCCTTCTGGGCCGCACAACCCGATGCGCAGCATCGCTTCCTCGAATCGCGCGGCGTGCGCTGGCTCTTCGTCGAGCCGGATCAGGACCCGGCGAGGTTCGAACGCATTCCCGGCCTCGTGCCTGCCGTACGCGAACCCGTCGGCACCCTCTTCGAATTCCGCGCCGCTTCAGGATGAAGCGATCCACGCACGACGCCGGTCTCGATCCCTTGCAGGCCATGACGGGGGAGGACTCCAGGTCGTTCCGCTACGCCGGCGCCATGGCCCGCGTCACGGTCGCCGAGGCGATCGCCGTGCTGTGTGTCACGGCCGCCGCATTCGTCCTGCGTGTGTGGAACTTTGCACGGCTCGGAATCAATCATTTCGATGAAGGCGTGTATGTCTTCAGTGCGCTCGGGCTGGCCGATGCTTCCCAACCGTTGACGCTGTTTCCGAACCAGCAACGGTTCTCGCCACCGTTCTATTTCACGGCTGTCAGTCTTCTGCACCGACTGACTGGTTGGCCCGTAGACCTCGCGGCGCTGGCCCTGAACGTCGGGTTCGGCACGGCAACCGTCGTCCTTGTCTGGTGGGTAGGCAGGCGATGGTATGGCCCGCGCGCGGGCCTGGCCGCCGCCGTGCTGCTCGCGCTCTGCCAGTCGCACATCCTGATGTCACGCGTCGCGTTGACCGACGCTGCATTCTCGTTTCTGTTCGTGCTCACGATTGCGTTCCTCGTGGAGGCGGTCGAACGACAGAGCCTTCGCTGGGCCGTCCTCGCCGGCCTCGCCGGCGGTCTCGTCTGGAACACGAAATATCATGGCTGGTTCACTCTGCTCATCACCGGCGCCGCGTTCGTGCCCGCAATCTGGATGGCCCGCCTCCGGCTGCGCGAGCTGCGCCGGCCCCTGCTTGCGTGGCTTCTTGGTGGCGCCATTGCCATACTCCTTTACCTGCCCTGGGCGCTGTTCATCCGCACGTCCGAAGGATACCGCCAGATCGCGAATTACTACCTCACGCTCATCAGCACGCAGTGGTTCACGAACCTGGTGCGTCACGTCCAGCAGCAGCTGTACCTCGAGGGCCCGGCGAGCCGCGCCGCTCTCCTCGTCGCTCTCGCGCTCGTGCTCGGCTGGAACACGAGCGCACACTGGTCGAAGACGATGCTGCTCGTCGCCGCTGCGGCTGCGGCTTCGCTCGTCCTTGGCTTCTTCGGCAGCGTCTCGATCCTCGCGTTTCTGGCCGTGCCCGCGCTGGTACGAGGGTTCGATCTCTACAGGAACCGCGTCGCTCTCGCCTGGCTCGGCCTCTGGGTCGTTGCCGCGCCCGTCTACCACCCGTACGCGCGGTTGTTGCTGCCGTACACGATCATTACCTGTCTTCTTGCCGGTGCCTGGCTTGCTTCGAATGCGACTGTGGCCGGCCGGTCGCAGCATGCGGCTGACCTGGCGGTGGAACGCAAGCGGGCGCGGAGTTCGTCGATGGGGCCGGTTCCCGGGGAACGAATTGCTGGCTGGCCCGGCGCGTCGTTTACGGTCGTGCTTCTGGCCGCGTTCGTCATTGCGTTCGGTTCGTGGCGATGGCGGCCGGGCGGCAACCTGTGGCGGTCTTCGCGTGAACTGGCGGATGTCGCGGCGCGCATCGCGGAACACGTGCCGGCGGGTCAGGACGTATTCGTTCTCGGCGAGCCGGCACTCGCCTATTACGTACATGTGTCGGGGCGCCCGTCATTCCGGCGAGTCGCACTCGCGGACCTCGACACTCTTCAGAACGCCGGCTACCTCGCCACCGGCGTGTACACAGACCGTGCACCGGTCCTCGCCCGCGGCATCAGCGAGCGGGCCCGCCGGCTGACCCGCCTCGGTTCCTTCCCGTTCCGCCCCAACGATCTGCGCCTGCTCGACGATTTCCGGCCCGATCGCGCGCGCGCATTTCTGACCGCGCCCGATACGACGTTCGACATCACTCTTTACCGTCTGTCACCGGCGCGTTGATGAGGTTGGGTCAATGCTGCGCCCCGCCAGACCAGCCACAGCGCACAGCCGACGAACGCGAAGATCATGACAGGTGATGCACCGCCGGCAAGAAAGGGCGCGTAGCCCGCGGCTGTCTTGCGCAGGACCGTGAGCCACGGCAGTTCCGGCCCGCGCAGGAACACCGTGGCAAGCGCATCGGGAACGGAGGCACGTGTCATCGCGACGCTCCACGAGATCGCGACGTTCATGAGCACGAGGGCGAGGAGTGCCCAACGCGGCAGCCGGAGCAGCACCGGGACGGCGGCCATGAACAGCAGCGGTACGGCTGGCACGATGTATCGCACACCCGTGTTCCATTGGAGCAACGCGAACTGGACCGAGCTGATGAAGATGTACAGGGCGGCGCTGGCTCCGAACGCGAGCCCGAGTTGGACTCGAGTCGGTCCGTTCGGCCGCGCCACGAATGGCGCCACAACGGCGACGGCGAGCAGGGGTGCGAAGGCGAAGAGGCCGTAGCGCGGATCGAACAGGTTGCGCCAGAGCAGTTCCGGGCTCGGCCAGAAGAAGCCGTTCCAGCCGGTCGTGCTGAAGCGTGTGTCCGGCATGTAGACCTGTGCGGGCAGCCACGGGCTGCCAAACGAGCGCCACTGATAATACAGCAGTAACGCGATGGGCGGGATCGCGCCCAGTGTGAAGCGCGTTGCCCATCCCATTCCTGTCTTCGCCCCACCGGTTCGCCAGCCAAGCCACAGGACCCATAGCCCGAATGCAAGCGCAAGCGGCGCTCCACTGTAATCGCACAGAATCGTGAACCCGAGCAGGAACCCGATCCATGCCAGTCGCCGGTTGCGATCGTGCTCATCCAGGAGCTCCACATCAGGCGGTCCGGCAAGCGGCGCAGCGACTACCCATGCGAGCAGCACCGCGTGCGCGATGAGTACGTTCTGGTTCAGGAATGCGCTGCGGAAGAAGATGGGGGTGCCGAACGCGTACAGGAGCGCGAGCCACGTGGCGATGCGTTCATCGTGCAGGCTCCTGCGCAGGAAGAAGAATACGATGAGCGCCGCGGCGACGCCGAGCGGCACCATCAGGCCGGCGTGGATACTGGCAGCCGCGAGGCCGAGTTCGATGTCGAGACCTCGCTCACGGACCGCGTTCATAAAGGGATTCCGGTTCGGGCGGGGGTCATCGTAGACAATGGGCGGCTTCGGTTGCCTCAGCTCTGGCTCGAGGGCAAATACCGCTTCAATGACAGGCCTGGCGAGAGTGTAGGGAATGGCGGCGAGAAAGGAGGCCCCCGGATTGTTGTTGATGTGCGCACCGCGGCCTTCGATCTCGAACAGGTCCGGGTGCAACCCCAGGTACTCGTCAACCTGGAACGAGGCCGACTTGCCGAGTGACATGGCGAGATACAGTTCGCGCGAGACATCGGACGCGAAGTGCAGCGTGTAGACGATCCACACCGTGAATGCGAGACGCAGCGCGATCGGTTCACCTCGCAGTGTGTCCCGCAGTTTGCGCCAGCTCATCTCTGGCGGAACGCCAGCTCGTCGCGGACGGCAACGGCCGCACCGTCGTTCGCTTCACGGCGCTGCGCTCGCCGGCCGAGCAGGAACGAGAGCCCGCCGCCGATCAGGCCGCCCGCAATGATGACACCCTGAAAGACCAGACTCACGGCGACGGCCAGACTCGCAGCGACACCGAAGGGCGCGAACAGTGCCGCCTGTGCGGCCTCACGCACACCGAGCCCGCCTTGCGTCAGCGGAACCAGCGCGGAAATCTTCGCGAGTGGCCACACGAACAGCCAGACCTGGATGGGTGCATCGATGCCGCACAGGCGTCCGAGCCACGCGGTCAGGATCACAAGACTGACCTGAAGCGTGACGCCCATGAGGAATGTGGCAATGACGACGCTCGGGCGGCCTTTCATGGTACGTACTGCCCTGCGCAGCCCGACCACACCTCGCCTTACGCGGAACGACAGGCGCCGCTTCAGGAACAGATATCCGAGGCCGGCCACCACGAGGCCGCCCGCAGACAGCAGCGCAAACAGGCCGAGGAAGACACCGCGACTGCGGGCATCGAGCGCCGTTGGCAGCATCAACACACCAAGGCCGGCGACGGCGGCGAGCCCGAGTACATCGACGATACGATCGACGACACTGCCCAGCACGAGACCGGTCTTCGACCGCGCGTGACGCAGCGCAAGGCCAGCCCGCACCACATCACCACCCACGACCGATGGCAGAAACAGGTTGCCGAACAAGCCCGCCCAGTAGAAGCGCACGGCATCCAGCATCGATATGTCTGCGCCGGCCGCGTTCACGACCAGTCGCCATTTCGCCGCACCGAGCAGGTGCAAACTCATGTAGATGCCGATTGCGGCCAGGAATGCCGCAGCCGGCACGCGACCGAACGCGCCGCGGACTTCATCCCACGGCAGGATCCACAGTACGATGGACAGAAGTGCGATACTCGCGAAGACACGCAGCGTGAACCGTCGCCACGCCCTCTGCCGATTGGCCTGCACCGCCACACCGTCGTCAACGGTATCTGCCGCGCGCCGCGCCCCCGTCATGGCCGGCTCCCGCCGCCGCGCGTCACGGCCGGCGCATCGGCGCGCCGAATCGCCTTCCCGAACCCCCCGGTCTCCTCCTCACCACTACCGCTCTCGCCCGCACGAACATCTTCGCCGTGGCGGGCGCCGCCGTCCCGTCCCGCTCGGCCCTCCAGCCGCCGAACCCGGTACAGTGTCTCTTCCGTGATCTTCCGATTGAACTGGAGCAGGTCCGCGACGAGGCCGATGAGTACGACCTGGAATCCGGTGATGATCAGGATCGCCGCAAGGATCAACGACTGCACGTGGCCCACCCGCTGGCCGATCGCGTACAGATAGAGGAAGCGAACGCCGGGGATGAGTCCGAGCAGGATCAGGATCGCGCCGATGGTGGTGAACACGCGCAGCGGCCGGTACATCACGTAGGCGCGCACGATCGTTACCGTGGACCGCTTGATGTACTGGGGAATGCTCTTCATCAGGCGGGATGGCCGCGTGTTCGGATTCACGCCCACGGGCACATAATGGACGGCTATGCGAGCTGCGCCAGCCTGGATCAGTGTTTCGAGCGTGTACGAGTAGCCGCTCAGGACGAGCGTACGCATGGCGGCTTCGCGCGACAGGGCACGGAACCCGCTGGTCGCATCGGGTGTGTCCACGCCGCTCGCCTTCTGGATGACCCAGCTCCCCAGTCGTTGCAGGCGGCGTTTGATGTTCGAGAAGTGCGCGAGCTGGCCGACGCCACGATCACCGACGACAAGGTCAGCGCGCCCGTCCAGGATCGGCCGCACGAGTCTTTCGATGTCACCGGCGTGGTACTGATTGTCGGCATCCGTGTTGACGATGATGTCGGCGCCTCGCGTGACGCACGCATCGAGCCCCTTCATGAACGCCATGGCGAGACCCTGATTGCGGCGAGATCGCACGACGTGATGGACGCCGGCAGCTCGCGCGACGCGCGCGGTGTCATCCGTGCTGCCATCGTCGATGACCAGAACCTCGATCACGTCCACACCGTCGATCGCGCGCGGCAAGGCAGCGACGGTCTCCGCGAGCGTCGCTGCCTCGTTGTAACACGGGATCTGGATGATCAGCCTGGTCATGACCGCTGTGGCTCCCTGGTCACGCGGCAAACGATGATGTCGCCGCCACCGACTGTCCCGGGAAAGACCTCGCGCTCACCGCACGTCTCATCGATCCTGCGCATGAGGTCCGGCGCGCCGATCGCGATGTACCGCGGGAACGTGTACATCAGCCAGTACCCCGCAGTGCCGGATCCGACGAGACTGTCGATCGCGGCCGGGCTCCTGACCTCCGGCCATGCGCGCTCATAGTAGAGCTGCACCGGACCGGTCGCCGCTCCTGCCACCATCACCATCTCGTTCGGTTGCCGATTCCTCTCGACGTACCTGACGGCGCCTCCGAAGTCCTGCTTCGGGTAACGGTAGTTTGCGGACAGGGACAGCGCGAACGCCGCAATGGCCGCAAGATTCAGAGCCGAGCCGAGGATGAGGCCATGCGCTGGCGCAGCGCCACTCAGGCGCTCGTCGCGTGTGGCATGCGCGTTGGCCGGCGCGCTGCCCCTGCCGCCGCGCCGTCGCATCACCCATGACCCTGCCTGATCCAGGCCGCGCACGATCATCAGGATCGCGAACGGCAGCAGAAAAAAGAAGAAGCGCGGGTACATCGTGGCGCGAGCGAGCAGCGCGCCCGCGAACGTCGTCAGGAACGGGAGAGTCATCAGGGCGAACACGATGCCTGACCGTCGCGCGTAGCTGATCATGCCCATCATGAAAACAAGGCCGCCGGCGGCAATCGCAACGACACCGATTGCGGCGCTGGCCCCGCCAATCACGCCTCGGCGCAGGATGCGCACGGCCTCGCCAATTGCCCACGAAGGCGTCGAGATCCCCTCGAAGTTCGAGGACCGGAAGAGGAACCACTCGATCACCTGCTTAAGGATCGGCGCGTACAACAGCAGGGTGATGGCCGCCGCCGTGGCGAAACCGATCAATGGCGCGCGCCAGTCCATGCGCTGCCGCCAGACCACCCACACCACAACCAGAAATTGGGCAATGGCGGGGAAAACCACCGTAATGTGCGTGTACGCGCCCAATGCCATCGCTATGCCGTAGCCAATGAACCAGATCTTCCGGCCCTCGTTCAAACCACGCACGAGAAAGTATGTCCCGACCAGCACGAAGAACGTGAGGATGGTGTAGCCGCGCGCATTCTGTGAGAACCAGACGTGGTGATAGGAGACGGCGAGAAGCATTGCGGCGAACAGGGCCTCGCGTCGCGAGGCAACACGACGGCCAAGCACGTACAGCATGGGTACAGTGGCAGCGCCGAACAGCGCAGCGGGCAGGCGTACGCTCCATGCGTGCTCGCCGAAGAGCAGAATCGAGGCGTGGCCAAGCAGCGCGTAGAGCGGGTGTTGACCATCGCCCTTGTAGACAGTCAGGATCTCGGAGAGCGGAGGCCGCATCCAGGCGAGGATGCCATTGATCTCGTCGAGCCAGAGACCGGAGTCGAGGCCAATCGCGCGGATGACGAGCGCGCCGGCGGCGAGCAGGGCGCACGCGGTCCAATCGCGTCGTGTCAGAACACCTGTCTGCTCTGACCCCTCATCGAGCCATCGGCCAGGGGATCGCGCATCGGCTACGGCCCCGGCCATTCAGTCCTCCACGACGTGCGTCGCGAAGATGTCCCGGTACTGCTGCCAGCGAGCCTCGTCGAACGCTCCCTCGCGCAGACTGTCGACCGCGGCCCTCGCCATGTAGAGCGCATGGTGCGTGTTGTCGTGTGCGAAGAGACCCTGGCGACCGTAGATCAGGAAGTTGGGCAGGCTTTCCGCCCAGCGGTCGAGCACACCGAACGGGACTTCGTATCCGCGCAGATAGATCGGATACGCCTGGCGCAGCCTGCGCACGACGACACGCACCGGCGGCCGCGGCACCGGGATCGCCGAGCGAGCAAGGTCGTCCACGACGTTGCGCCCGAGATCCTCGTCACTCATGCTCCACAATGCGTCATCGACGGCGCAGGGCACCTCGGCGCACAGGACCGTCCGGCCGCGGGGCTCCGTCATCCGCGCGTAATTCTTGGGTTCGGACACGCGTGTGACGGCCACGTTCTCTTCCGGGAAGTAATGCGCGTCTGTGGTCGTGTACTGGTCGATGTCGAGTACGAGATAGACGAGGACCATCGCGCGATACGAGATTTCTGAAGCGGCGGCCGCGACCTCGGCCGGTGGGGCCGGCGTCATCATCCGTGCGACGAGAGGCGTCGGGATCGTGCTCCACACGTAGTCGGCGTGAAGCGAGCGCGTCTCATCGCCACATTGTGCGATCACGGTCCAGCCGGTGCTGCGATCGGAGCGACACACGCCGGTGACCTTCCAGCCAAACATCGTGTCGGCGCCCATCTCGTGCGCGGCCGTAGCGAGGGATTCACTGATCTGGCCGTACCCCTTCTTCGGGTAGTAGTAGTGGCCTGCGCCTGGCGGCTTCACGAGCCGCCGCATCAACTTGCCGAACGATCCGGCGCTGACTCGCTTCCTCGCCTGGATCGCGGACAGCGCTTCGGGATCGCGGCCCCACAACTTGCGCGCATACGGGAAATAGAAATGATCACAGATGGTGCGGCCGAGGTTGGCCCGCAGCACCGAGGCGAACGTGTCACCCTCGTCCTTGCGGCCAGGAAGAGCGCGGCCGATCATGTCGCGCATGGCGCCCAGCGCGAAACCGCGATCGAGCCGCAGCATCAGATCCACGGGCTTGAGCGGAAAGTGCAGCCATTTCCCACGCAGCCGGATCCGTCCGTGGCGCGGCATGTTGACGAGATCGTCGCCCAGCACGGATTTCAGGTCGGCAAGAATCTCGGGATCGCACGCATGGTGCAGCCGATGGCTGCCGTAGTCCACGCGAATGCCTTCGATGTCGAAGCTGCCCGCGTTCCCACCGGGCACCCGCTGTTGTTCGAGCAGCGTGACCGACGCACGGGCCGTCCGGCGCAGATAGTATGCGCCACCGACACCCGCCGGTCCGCCACCGAGGATCACGACATGCGGAATGCCGCCGGCACGGGCGCCGCCGCTTCCTTCCGCGGGGCCTGCCGGCTGCTTTCCTGATCCACTCGTCTTCATGGGTTGCCCGGTCTCACAGTCCGTGCACGCACCTTTGTCGTGCGTTCTGTCTGGAACGATGTCGCGAGGACTCGCGCACTCGCGCAAACTCGCCGACTTCCTTTACGACCACCAGCGGCACGTTCATGCGCCGTACCGTGTGCACCACGGGTCCCTTGACCTGATCCTGGCAACCAAAGCGTGTGTAACCGAAAAAGAGGTCCGGCGCCTCTCTGCGCATGACATAATGGAAGTGACGTTCATCGAGATAATACATGATGCTCATGCGCGCCGAACAGGTCGCAACACGGATGCGGCCGTCTGGCCGGACGCCCGCGTAGGTTGTCGCGACCCACTCCGCCGCTTCCTTGTACGCGTTGCCCCAATAGTCCGTCTCGTACGATTGTGCCGCCCGTTCGAAGCCGCCCGCGACCAGTCGATTGAACCAGATGTACTGGTTCGGGTGCAGTCTGACCATATCGGCCACGGTGAGCGTCATTGCGCCAGCGACCGCGATCGCGGTCGCAAGGCGGACTGGTTTCGCCGCGCGCAATAACCCGTCGATGCCAACTGCCGCAGTGATGGCGAGCGGCGGGACCGCGAACAGGAAATGGCGCAGACCATCGTACAGAACGGCGCCTGTCGCCACCGAGTACGCGGCCGGAAAGAGGACGGCGAAGCCCAGCGTCAACCAGCGGAGTCCGTTCACCGAGGCAAGGCCGCGTGCCCGGACGACGGCGAGCAAACCGAGCAACAAAGCGGCGAGTACGCCTGCAAGGACGAACTCCGGCATCTGGATCGCGAAATACTTCGGCAGATACGTCCACGGCAGTTCGGTCGCCAGCACATGCCGGCCTTCGAACAGCGTTGGGTAGTTCCAGTCGAACTCACTCAGTTCGCGCAGCGTTCGGATCGGCTGCCCGATCGGATCGACCTGAGCTGCCGGCCACCAGACGAGCATCACGATCCACGCGATAACCAGAATCGCGCCGCCCCGTATCACGAACGGCACCAGCGTACGGCGCACGCCGGGCGCCTGCCGCATCGCGATCCAACGCCACGCCACCCATGCGGCGAATGCGAACCCGAGGTATCCGAAGAGCAGGATCCCGCCGAACCGAATCCCGAGCGTGAGTCCGATTGCGATACCGAGTTTCGCGACCAGCGGCCAGTCGAGGCGGGGGAACCGCTCGATGGCCACGAGGATGTAGTACAGCGAAAACAGGAACAGCGTCGCGAACGGTACGTCTTTGGGGTTATTGAACGAGTGACCGTACCAGACGGGAGTGGTCGCGAGAAAGAGTGCGGCAAGGAATGCGGCTCGGCGTCCGGCGAGCAGGAACCCGACGCGCCAGGCCGCGAACATGCCGGCGAGCCCGAACGCCGCGTTCACCAGGTGGCGCGTCTCGTACTGGCCCACGGGCGACACTCGCCACGCAGCTTCCGCCAGCACATCGAAGAAGCCGCCATAGAACTCGAGATTCTCGAACGTCAGAACGTCGCGATCCTGAAACAGCGAACGATACCAGCCAAGAATGCGTTCGCCATAACCGGCCTGCACGGATTCGTCGAACGTGATGCCGTAGTCGCGAAACGTTACGAGGACGAGAATCGAGTAAGCGGCGGCGAGGCCGAGGAACGGTGCAAGTTCGAGGGCGCGCTCGCGGAACGAGCGAACTGGCGCCGTCGCGGACCCATGTTCATCACGAGTTGCCTGCTCGACCGTCTCGCCCTGCCCTGTCGCGTCGTGCAACCGTCGCTTCACGGGAGCGCCGCAGCGCCGGATCGCCGGGCGCCCCGCTCGGCGCGCGCCGCCGCGGAATTGCGCAGTTGGCGGCGGCTTCGCAGCAGGCGGGCACGAATGACGAAGAGGTCGAGCGCCATGCGAGCCGAATCCGTGACGAGGTTGATCCGGGAACCCGGCTGGTGCGTCCAGTTGACCGGGACTTCGCGGATCCTGTAGCCGAGTCGGCGGGCCAGCAGGAGCAGCTCGACATCGAAACTGAAGCCATCGCTCCGCTGGCGGGAGAACAGGTCGTTCGCAACCGCGCGCGAGAACAGCTTGAAGCCGCACTGCGTGTCGTGGTAGCCGCCCACGGCCACGAGGCAAACGAGTGTGTGAAACACGCGGCCGAGCAAACGGCGATGGAGCCGGGCCTCGATCTGGACGCCGTGTGCCATGCCTGCGCGCGAACCGATCGCGCCATCAGCGCCGTCATCCAGCGCTCCCTCGAGACGGGCCAGCTCCGCTATGGGCGTTGCCCCATCGGCATCCGTGAACAGGACGCGTGCGCCGTGCGCCGCCAGCACGCCCGTCCGGACTGCACAACCCTTGCCGCGATTCGCTGGAAGCCGGATGCCGCGGACCTCCCTGATTTCGGCGCCAAGCCGCTGTACGATGTCGAACGTCCCGTCGCGACTACCATCGTCGACCACGATGATCTCGAAATCGATTGCGCGCCCGCGCAGGTACGCCGCCACCTCTCGCACCGTCGGCTCGAGGCGGAGCGCCTCGTTGTACGCCGGGATTACGACCGATATCGTGTTCGCCAGACCGTCGCGGGAAATCGGCGTGCCTTGCATGATTCACCGTCCTGCGGCCTGCTGCTCGCCCGATGGCATTGGCAGCGACAACACACCCAGCATGCGGCTCGCCTTGCGAGTACACTCGAGACTGACAGACGCTACGTGGATCAGCGGATTCGCCGTTCGCGCGGCGACCGGCTGTGCATTCATTGCAACCGCCAACAGGCCAGCTGCATCAGCAAACGGCGCCAGACTCGTGTGTGCGCGGCCGAGCTCCCACGGGAAATGCGCATCGGAACTTGCCATCGAGGGCAGCCCCTGCTCACTGGCCGCCAGCGCAGCAGAGCGATTCCAGACCGGCAGGAACGCGCGCGAATTGAACACCTCGACGAGGTCGGCGACTGCGAGCGCACGGGCTGCGTGCCAGCCGGCCCGCCGGCTGTACGCGTAAGGGTGCGGCGCGTACACGATACCGCCCTGTGCACGAATCCGGAGCGCCGCGTCCTCGAGAGACAGGCCCATCGGGATGCGCTCGCGCAGGAACAGACCGATCAGTTCGGTATGTGCCTCACACCGGATCTCCTGGCCGACAATGATCCGAACGGGATCGAGCGCGCGTGCCTCGAGGGCACCGGCAATCGTACCGTGATCCGTCACCGCGATGCGATCGAGCCCAGCGGATCGGGCCCCCGCGACCAGTGCTTCGGGCCGCATCCACGAGTCGAGCGAATGCCACGTGTGCGTATGCAGATCGACACGCCACGCCGGGGCATCGTGTGAGCGATTCGACCGACCCATCGCGGGCCTCCGGCCAGCCTCGTGAGACAGTGCGTCGAACCGGCTGCTCACACGGCCTCCGCCGCCCGAGGCTGCGAGATGTGCCGCCCATCGCGGCGGCGATCCAGCCAGCCGCTGTACCACGCGATGGTCTCCTGAAACGCGTCTTCAACGGACCAGCGAGGCCGCCAACCCATGGTTTCTCGCGCCCGCGTGCAGTCGAGGTACTGCCGCGGGATCTCGTAGCTTGCTTCGTTGAGAATCACAGGATTCAGCTCCGGCACACCCATCTGCTCGAGAATCTGGGCCACGCACTCGAGAACCGAGACCGGTGTCTCGGTCCCGAAATTGAACGCGCGGCCGGCGAACGTTTCTCCCGGCAGCCGTTCCGCCAGCTGGAGATAGGCATCCGCCGCGTCGCGCACGTAGAAGTAATCGCGAACGTACGAGCCATCGCTGCGGATGACGGGCCGCTCTCCCAGCAGGACGGATCGGATCGTGCCCGGAATCAGGCGATTGAAATTGAGGTCGCCGCCGCCGAACAGGTTGCCACAGCGCGTGACCGCAATGGGCGTGCGATACGTGTGCCAGTACGATAACGCGATGAGGTCCGCACAGGACTTCGATACATCGTACGGAAACCGGCCTTGCAGCGGCGCATCCTCCGTGTATGGCAGTTGATCGTGAGCACCGTACGCCTTGTCACTCGACGCGACGACGACGCGCTCGATGAACTTCGGCAGCAGCCGGCACGCCTCGAGCACGTTCCATGTTCCGCGGATGTTCGACTCGAACGTGGACAGCGGCGAGCGCGCCGCGGTTCCCACGATGGTCTGTGCACCGAGATGAAAGACGGTGTCGATCTCGTGTTCGTTCAGAGCGCGGATCAGGACGGCCAGGTCTTCCAGCTCGCCGCGCACGACCGTCGTCCTCGCCAGCAAATCCGCTTCGAGCAGCTTGCTGTCGGGGACCCAGTCGCGCAGAAGGCACGTGACGCTCGCACCGCGTGCGAGCAGTGCCTCGATCAGCGTCGAACCGAGTAGACCCGTGCCTCCGGTGACGAAGACCCGGCGCTGTTTCCAGAAGTCGGTTCCCATATCTTCCACGGCGCATCGCCACGCGACCACAGGGTTTCCAGGAACTGTTTCTCGCGAATCGTGTCCATCGGCTGCCAGAACGCCTCGTGCCGGTACGCCATCAGTTCACCGTCCGCGGCCAGCTGCTCGAGCGGCTCCCGCTCGAGAATGGAATCATCGTTCGGCAGATAGTCGAACACGCCCGGCTCGAACACGAAGAACCCGCCGTTGATCCAGCCTTCGCCGGTCTGCGGTTTCTCCGAGAATTCGCGCACGGTATCGCCCTCGATCGTGAGGCCGCCAAACCGAGCCGGCGGCCGGACCGCCGTCACCGTCGCCAGTCTGCCATGTGCCTCGTGGAAGCGCGCCAGCTCCGCCACGTCGATCGGACCCAGCCCGTCGCCGTAGGTGACCATGAATCGCTCATCGCCGATCCATGGCCGCAGCCGGCGAATCCGCCCGCCCGTCTGCGTGTCGAGACCCGTGTCGATGACACCGATGCGCCAGTCTGTCCCGCTCGTGTTCAGTACCTTGAGCGAGCCGTCTTTCAGATCGACCACGTAGTCGTTGCTGTGGATGAAGATATTGTGGAAATATTCCTTGATCATCTCGCCGCGGTAGCCGCAGGCGACGAGGAATTCGTTGAAACCGTGGCTGCCGTAGATGTTCATGATATGCCACAGCAGCGGTTTGCCACCGATCTCGACCATCGGCTTGGGACGCATGGTCGTCTCTTCCGCGAGACGCGTCCCCTGTCCGCCAGCCAGCAGAACGACTTTCATGTTCAGATGATCCTCGGTTCTGGGATCGGGAGGATGAAGCGGCCACCACGGGCCCGATATCCGGTCTGTTGTGCGATGATTTCGTCCGCGAAATTCCAGGCCAGGATCAGGACGTAATCGGGTTGCCGCTCGATCAGCGCATCTACGGAAAGGATCGGGAGGTGCATCCCTGGAGTGTACCGCCCGACCTTGAGCGGATTCCGGTCCACCGTAAAATCGACCAGGTCCGTTCCGATGCCACAGTAGTTGAGGAGCGTATTCCCCTTTGCGGGCGCACCATACCCGGCAATGGTCCGGCCGTCATCGCGCAGTTTGTTCAGCAGGGCGAGCAACGCCGTGCGCGAGTCCGCGACTCGGGCCGCGAAGCGTTCGTAAGCGGCCGGCCGCGTGAGACCGCCGCGCTCTTCCTGATCCGCGATCGCGAGAACTGCGGCGTCGTGTCCGGCATCGCGCGATGCCGGCCTCGCAAAGACGCGCAACGATCCACCGTGCACGGGCACGCGATCGATGCGCCGCACCGACAGGCCCACTGCGTCTGCCAGGCGCAGCAGCGTCGTCACGGAGAAGTAGCACAGATGTTCGTGATAGATGGTGTCGTACTCGAGCCGGCCAAGCAATTCGCCGAGGTAGGGCACTTCGATGATCGCATAGCCGTCCGGCGCCAGAACACTACGCACACCGGACAGGAAATCGCGTGTGTCATCGACGTGCGCCAACACGTTGTTCGCGATGACGGCCTTCGCCGGACCGTGTGACCGTAACAACGCCGCAGCGGTCCCGCTGTCGAAGAACTCGTTCACTGTCTCGATGCCCGCAGCCCTCGCCATGGCCGCGATGTTCGATGCCGGCTCGACTCCCAATGTGCGAACGCCGTACGCAGTGAAGCACTTGAGCAGGCTGCCGTCGTTGCTGGCGATCTCGAGGATCAGGTCGTTCCGGCCCGCACCCACCTGCTCGATCACCGCACGCGCGTACCGTTCATTGTGCTCGGCGATGGTCGATGACGTGCCGGTCACGTAGATGTAATCGCGGAACAGCGTCTGCGCGTCGATGACATCGAGCAACTGGAGCAACGAACAGTCGTCGCAGAAGTATGCGTCGAGCGGAAAGACCGCTTCGTGATCGAAACCGGATGTCTCGCGAGGCAGCGAATTCGCGAGTGGCTGCTGGCCGAGGGAAACCACCATGCGCAGGCGCCGGCCCCCACACGCGCGACAGGATGTGCGCTTGCGATGAACCGCGCGGGCCAACCGCACGACGCGGTGACCGGCCGTCGCCAGCGTCGTGTCTCCCGTCATGTCCATGTCCTGCATCGCCTCGTTCACCCGATCCCCTCACGCACTGTGATGCGGGTCCGCCGTACCTCCGCGCGCCATTTCCCGATGTCGCGCGAGAACCGATAGCGGAGCAGGTTGCGCAGGAACTCCCAGCAGGTTTCCGCCTTGACGTGCGACTCGCCGCGGCCTCGCATGCGCGCGAATACGTTGAACTCGAGAATGCGCAGACCCATGTAGTGCGCCTTCACCATCAGTTCCGGATCGAGGAACCACCCGCGCGACTCGAGCTGCATGGCCATGAGCGCCCGGCGAGGAAGAATCTTCGGGACGCCGTTCACATCCAGTGTCGCGAGCGTCGGCCACATCAGCCGAACCAGCAGATTGTACGCGATCGAAACCAGTTTCCTCACCGGTCCGTCCATGCGGAACCGGCGGCGGACCTTCGCCACGACCCGGCCATCCGATGCTTTCGCGGCTTCCCACAAGCGGACCACATCCTCCGCATCGACCTGGCCGTCTGCCGGGATGAACCCGACCCAGTCCGCCGTGCACAGAGGAATCCCGCTCAGGATACCCCAGCCGTAGCCCTGGTTCAGTTCGACGCCCGCGACCCGCACCTGTGGATACCGGCCGGTCAGGGCGCGAAGTGTTTCGCGCGTCCGGTCCTCCGAACCGTTATCCACTGCGACCAGCTCGACCCGATGCCCGGCTGCATGGAACGCATCCATCAACCGCGGCACGGTCGAGACAACCGAGCCTTCTTCATTGTAGCAAGGCATCACCAGCGACAGCTCGGGTGTCCCATTCGTAGCTGCGTCGGTCATCGCTCCCCTGTCGCCGTCCATACGCGCGGATTCCCTGTCCGATCCGGCCACAACCGCAGAGTCTGAGGGCAATTGTGATGCCGCCCGGGGATGGTCGGAAAGCGAGCCGGAACCCCGCCATCGGCGAGGCATATGATGCATGCATTCAACACCCGTCGAAGATCGCCACGGTGTGGAGTCACGGCCAGTCCCGGGGGCTCCAGCCGCCCGGATTCGGCGCAACGGCCATATCCTTGCATCGCACTTGCGAGGTTGGCCTGCCCGCAGGCGTTGCGCCAGCGCCTCGCACGCATCCTCAGGACCGCGGGACCTGGCCGTAGGCGGCCAACCGGGTCTTACCGCACGACTTGGCCGGCCGGGTCGCTTGGAAAAGTGGATGGCGGTGCGCTCGGCCGGCCGCGTGGCCAGACCCGGGGGCAAGGATGGATCCCGATGGCAGGGACAGGGAGCGGACCAGAGAACAAGGATGATGTCGATGCCGACCGATAAGACAACCGGGAAGGGGTTGAACCGGTCGCGGTTCGCGTCGTGTTTCGCGATCGCATTGGTGGTGATGATCGGCGCCTGTTCGTGCGGCGGCGATGACCCGTTTGTCGTGGTACCACCCGACGACGATGATGACGATCCCATCGTACCGATCCCGGGGGATACGACACCCGGCACGATCCGGCTGAACCCCGGGCTACAGTACCAGACGATCAGCGGCTGGTACGCAACGGCTCAGGTGGGCGAGTTCGAGTGTCCGACGTTCCCGATCTATCGGGATGAGCTGTACAATCGCATGATCAACGAGCTCGGTCTCAACCGCATCAAGCTGCCCGTGCGTTCGGCCTCTGAGCACCCTGTCGATCATTTCGCGAGCTTCGAATCGGGTGCACTCACGTTGCAGCAATGGCAGGACACGTGGTTCCATGCGCAGAACGACAATGGCGACCCGAACCTGATCAACCCCGCGGGCTTCCACTGGGGCGGGCTGGACAGTGACATCGAGTCGATTGCACTGCCCATGGAGCAGCTCCTCCAGGCGCGTGGCGAACGGCTCGTCGTTTCGCTGACGTTCACCGATACGAAGACGGACCCGTTCGAGCACAAGAGCGCGCCGCACGAGTACGCCGAGTTCATGCTGGCCCTGTTCCAGCACATGCAATCGAAGTATGGCTTCGTTCCCGACATCATCGAGGTCGTCAACGAACCGGACACCCCGCCAGTCGCGTGGACGGGGGCGCAGCAGGGCCGCGCCATTGCAGCAGCTGGCGCGCGCCTCGAGGCCGCCGGCTTCACACCACGCTTTGCCGTGCCGGGCACGGCAGACATGGCCCAGGCGCCGACCATGTACGACGCAGCGATCCAGCAGACCGGCGCGGCGAAGTATGTTCAGGAGATCTCCTATCACCGTTATCGTGGCGCGACGGCCGCGAATCTCCAGAAGATCGCGCAGCGCGTGACGCGTGATGGGCTCGGCGCGGCCATGTCCGAGCACATCGGCAGCGGCTACGAGGATCTGCACGAGGACCTGAAGGTCGGGCAGGCCACCGCATGGATGCAGTTCGCAATCGCCCTGTGCGGAAGCGGCAAGACGGACGGCGGTGGCATCTATTACCGGATCGATGAGAGCAATCCGGCAAATCCTGTCATCACGCCGCGCTCCCGGACGCCCTTTCTCTGGCAGTACTTCCGGTATATCCGGGAAGGCGCGCTGCGCATCGAGGCCACGAGCGCGATCGCCGACCTCGACCCGGTCGCATTCGTGCACCCGTCCGGCCTGCACACGATCGTCGTCAAGGCCGCGAACGCTGCGACATTCTCGGTCGGCACAATGCCGGCCGGGACCTACGGCATTACGTACGTGACAGACTCGGTCATCAATGGCGTGCTGGCGGACGTTACGCTCGCCTCGCGCGGCAAGGTTACTGTGGCAATGCCGGCCAAGGGCGTGGTCACGATTTTCGGCAAGTGATCGGTCATTCGATGGCGGCCTCGAGGCCTCGCTGACAAGACTGGCCGTTCGTGGGTCCTGAACGCCATGATGGCGCGGGCAACGCGCAACCGCTTCGAATTCGGTTGCGCGATGCCGTGTTGCTCGGCGCTGCCGCCGGTCTTGGCTTCGGCCTCCTCGAAACCGTCGTCCTCGCCGCCAAGAAGGTTCTCTTCGATCGCTATCTGCACCTGAACCCGCAGATCGCGTGGCTGGGCCCGCTCGCCTACGGTCTTGGCTTCGCCATCCTCGCCGCACTCCTCACGCTCGCATCCTGGCGCGCAGCCGGACCGCTCAAGCTGCGCATCATCGCGTTCGCCGTTGTCGCGCTCGGCGCGAGTGGCGTGCTCTTCGCCGCAGGCGGTCTCCACCGCGGCGCTCTGATGCTGCTCGGTGCCGGGTTCGGCGTGCAGGCCGCGCGCATGGCCGGCAGAGCATGGCCGGGGATGCGTGCGTGGCTCGGCCGTTTCGTGCTGAGCTGCGCTGCTGCGATTCTGCTCATCGCACTCGCAATGAATCTGTGGTTCCAGCGAGGCGGCCGCGGGGCCGGCATGCCGGCCGGCGGAGCGATGAATGTGCTATGGGTCATATGGGACACCGTGCGCGCCGATAACCTCAGCGTATACGGCTACGATCGACGCACCTCGCCCATCCTCGAGCAACTGGCCGCACGCGGCACCACGTTCAACCATGCCATATCGCCTTCGCCATGGACACTGCCCTCGCACGCCAGCATGTTCACCGGCCGGTCACCGCACGAGCTGGACGCAGGCTGGCGCTCGCCGCTCGAACGCGGGCCTCGAACCGTAGCCGAGATCGCGCGCGCCAGCGGCTATCGCACGGGCGGATTCATCGCGAATCTCTTCTATGCCAGCCGCGAATCCGGCCTCGCCCGCGGTTTCTCGACCTGGATTGATTACCCGATCGCCTCCGTGCCCGAGTTCCTGCGCAGCACAGCGCTGGCACGCGCGGGCTTCAATTCTACGCTGAATCCATTGCGGCTGGTGCGCCGTCTGCGGGGCGGAGCCGAACCGCCGGCCGGCGAACAGCGCGATACGAGCGAGATCCCGAACGCGGCGACACTGGATCGTAACGGCGCGCTGGCGGCTCCGGGTTCCGATCGCGGTGTTCGGAATGACCGCACCGCGGCGGATCCCGAGCGCGGTCCTCAAACCGATCGCAACGCAGGGGGCGCGCCCTCGTTGCCGGGTGGGATCTCTGGCTGGCTCCGCCGCTTGCAGAATGAGGGCCGCAAATGGGCGCCCGAAATCAACCATGAGTTCCTCGACTGGGTCAGGCGTGACGATGCCCGGCCTTTCTTCGCCGTCCTGAATTATTTCGATGCGCACGATCCGTATCGGCCACCACCGCCCTTCGATACTGCGTTCGGCGGCGATGGCACAACACCGTCGATGGCCGAGGGCCGGCGCTATTCTGCGCACGACGTCGAGCGACTGACTCTGGCCTACGACGCTTCGATCGCGTTTCTCGATCACCACTTCGGTGCGCTGCTCGATCAGCTCGAGACCATGGGCATCCTCGACAACACGATCGTTATCGTTACGTCCGACCATGGTGAGGAGTTCGGCGAGCACGGCGTGTTCACGCACGGCCACAGCCTGTACCAGCCATCGCTGCGTGTGCCGCTCGTGATCGTTGCGCCGGGGCGAGGTGTTCCTGCCGGGCGCCGGATCGACGCCTGGGTCACGACCACCGACCTCGCCAGTACCGTGCTCGGGCTCGCCGGCCTCGACGCCTCGAATGTGCCCGGCCGTTCGCTCGCCCGGTTCTGGACGATGAACGACAGCAGCGCACCGCGCACCGCGTCCGACACATTGCACGCCACGCTGCTCTATTCGTGGGCCGTACCCGAGTGGTATCCCATTCGCAAGGGCGACATGGAATCCGTGTTCGCGGATCCCTGGAAGTACATTCGCAACGGCGATGGTTCGGAAGAGCTGTACGATCTGCGCGCGGACCCCGGCGAGTCACGCGACCTGCACGCAGCCGAGGGCGCTGCCGGTCTGCTCCCCGCGTTTCGTGCATCGCTCGAAACACCCGGGCCAGATCCGACCGCCCGTTCACACGGGCGGTGATCCGACCGGAATTTCATCCAGGCTGGCAACCGACGGACAACCTGGCTCGTCCACCGCGTTGCATCTTCGCACCAGCACGGCTTGGAGCCCGGCTCGTTTGGCGCCTTCCACATCATCGAGGATCGTATCGCCGACGTGCAGTGTTCGGGCGGGCGAGGTACCGAGGCGGCGGCAGGCCTCGGCGAAGATTTCGGGATCCGGTTTCGCGGCTCCAACCTCGGCAGAGGCGAGCACGTGATCCAGCTGGTCACCAATGCCGAGTTCGACGCAGAAGTGAGCGAGACCACAATGCCAGTTCGAGACCACGGCCGTGGCCATACCTGCATCCTTGATGCTTCGAAGCACTGTGGCAACGTCGGGGAACAGCACGAGGCTGGTCGGACCCAGTGCGTCCCACAGTCCGGCTGCGTGCTCGATCGCGACCGAGCCGGGTGCCCGCACGTTCAACCGATCGAACACCCGCTTTGCCAGACGGCAGTGGTACGCGTGCCTGGCTTCCCTCGACAGCGTTGGGGAGTACTCACGCGCGTGCGGCTCGAACACATCGTAAAGCACCTGGTGCTCCCATGGGTCCGATTCGAGTCCATGGGTTTCGAAATACGCCATCAGCCGCTTGCCCCGGCCGCGACCATCGCGATGGGTCGCGAGCGTGTTGTAGAAATCGAAGCATACGGCATCGATCGCTGTCGCAAGCATACTCCACCGATCCGGCTTAGCGCTCACGTCAATCGTGAAGAACCCGCAAGTGAAAGGTTCGACGTCGATACGATGGTCAAGGGACGCGGTTCAATCTCGATCATCGCCGCCGCCTCGAATCGAGCTTTGACGTCTACGACGAGCGAGATTCCCGGACTTGCCCCGACGATCTCAACCGCCTCTCAATTGCCGGATTCATCAAGGTAGAGCATCTTCGCCGAGCCGCGCGATTCCGGATCGAAGGGCGAAAACGCGCTGACGGCGGATTGTCGAACGAATCTGTGGATCCGGATGGCCACAACCCGCGCATCCCGCCGTTGCATCTGTTCGAAACAGTGGATTGGTCGGTCCGGCAGTCTCCGCCCGCGTAATCGGATGTGCTCACCACCGGGTGCCTCGCTGCGGGTCAATCGACTATTCGCCGCACGCCAAACGGCAGGCGCGCGAAACCGTCTGGCGCGGCAGTGCCGACTTCATCCCTGTCACCGATAACTGCTCGGCAGGTACATCTCCGGTGGGCGGTCGAAGTCGACCTGCTGGACGTCAGTCCAGGGCACGTACTCGGGACGCTGGCGGCCGTCAAAGAAGATCAGCATGCCGGCATTCCACTCGCCGAGGTCACCGGTTAGCTCGAGCGGCAGCTCCTCACCGCTACGAAGGGTCACGCTGGCCTGCCGGGAGCCGCGCTCTTCGAGGCCGGGGAGCACGATTGAGGCGATGAGGCCGAACGGAATCGTGTAGTCAACGCCCTGCGAGGAGGCGTCGAGCGTCTCTGTGGTCTCGCTCTCGTCGAGGTCGTAGACGAGCCCGCCGGCGAGGTGGCGGCCGGACCGGGTGATGACGCTGCCCGTGAGCTGGCTGCCCGGTGGGAAAGCGCCGTAGGCGGTGCCGGTGCCGTGCGGGCTGAAGTCGACGCGCTCAAAGGCGTCCCAGGAGATCAGCACCCGTCCGTACCGCTGATCGTCGACGTAGATCCCGCGGTTGCCGTCGCCGACCTCGCGGGTGTCCGACAGCACGATCTCGCGGCCGTCGAGCAGCGTCACCAGGGAGCTGTTGCGCGAGCGGCGCGCGATCGAGCGAATGCTGTCGAAACGCAAGCTGAGTTCACCGTCGGCGGTGTGGCCGTCGAGCTCATCGGCGCCGAGGCACTCCTCCCGGTCCCACTGGACGAATCCCGTGAAGTCGCCCTGCCGCGTGCGCACCGTACCGTACAGCGGGTAGGGGGCGGCGCCAACCGGGGAGCCAGCCAGGAACTCGATGGTGCGGATCCGCCATTCCCCGATGTCCACGATGCCGCGGCTGCCATCCCACACTCGCACGCCGTCGGCCAAGTCGTCGGCAGCGAAGCGGTCGAGGTGGAACACGGTACCGCTCTTGAGAGTGACCCGCAGGTCGCTGCCGCGCGCATCGATGCGCGCGATATCGCCGAAGCGCGCCATGAACGGCCGACCGAGATCGATCTGGTGCTCCAAGCCGGCGATTTCGATCCCGAAAACCTCTACCGCGATGCGCTCCTTCGGCACCCGCTCGGATGGCGCATAGGCGACCCAGGGGTTCTCGTCCTTGAAGCCGTTGAAGTAGTTGCCCCACAACGCCTCCTCGTCGCCTCCCCAGCGCAGCCGCCCCTCGTAGACGGCGCCGTCATCCCTGGTGACGCGACCGTAGAGGAGGCCCTCGTGGGCTTCCGCCGTCGACGGGGTCATGGGAGACGACGTCGCCTCGGCGGGGTCGACGGCCCGCTCGGGATCCCGGTGGCCTGCGGCGAGGGCGAGAAGGACGAGCGTGGTGGCGAACGTCCCGCCGATGATCGTGGCTCTCTTCATGACCGGCCTTCCCGTAAATGACACAGCGTCATGGCGCGTTGCGGCCTGCCGGGCCTGGTTGACCAAGGTTCGCATAGTACTTCATGGTACAAAGTATAGTGGCACGCAACAACCGTCAAGCGACGGACCGCCGGGTCGTCCCGCGCGTTTCGTCGTCTCCAGCGCGCGGCCCGCAGTCGCGACGCCATGGAGACCTCCGGCTGCCGGCAAAGTGCCGGTGAAGAACGGAAGCCTCGGACCAAGGTGGGCCCGCCGCAGGATGAGCCGCCTGTCGGCAAGACGGACCGATGCGCACGGTCACCGTGGCCGGTCTGGTCGCCGCGGCCGAGCGCGCCGGCAGCCACGGCGCTCCGGCGTGGCGCGCTCCTTCCCGAACGATGCGCTGATTGCCGCGTCCTGCCGTGAACAGGGCGTAACGCTGATCACGGAGAGTGAATCCGACTTCGCGCGGATGAATCGCCTTCACCATCTCCTCGACGGTCGTCTTGAGTCTGCCGGCGCATCGTGGTGAGGAAGTAGCGGATGAGGGTCCGCAATCGCGTGTGTTCGATGAGGCAGAGAATCGACGTTCCGGGTCAGAAGGGCCGGTAGATCGCCCAGCCGCAGTAGGCCAGCCAGAGTGCCACGTCGATGAGCAGTGCACGATCGGTCAGGAGTGTCTCGGTCGGGTCGCCGCCCTTGCCGCTGCCATGGACCAGCAACAGATAGCGGAACACACCGTAGAGCACGAACACGGTGCTGTAGCTGAGCGTCTCGGCGCCGGTGAGCGCGGCGGTCTGCGACGAGAGCGTGTACATGATGTAGGAGACGACCGTCACGGCCAGCAGGATCACGGACATCTGGTCGAGCAGGGGGACGTCATAATGCTCGAGTACGGCGCGGTGCGCGGACGAGTCATCGCCGAGCAGGGCCAGTTCGTGGCGGCGTTTCGCGAAGCCGATGTACAGCGACAGCAGCCCACCGCACAGCAGCAGCCAGACGGACGGTACGACGCCGATTGCGGCGCAGCCCGCCAGCAGGCGCAGGACGAAGAATGCGGCGATGGCGAAGACGTCGAGGATGACGATCGACTTGAGACCGCGCGAGTAGACGAGATTCAGGGCAAGATAGAGGAGGAAGACGATGCCGAGGTCGGCATCGATGGCGAAACCGCCGGCGAGCGCGACGAGAACGAGCCCGGCACCTGCGAGAACCGCGGCGCGCGCCGGGATCCTGCCGTATGCGACGGGGCGGAACCGTTTCGTGGGGTGGGCTCGATCGGCGACCCGGTCAGCAACATCGTTCCAGCAGTAGATGCCGCTGGCCAGCAGTGAGAACAACGCGAACGCAAGCAGTGAGGCCGTGATGCTGGCGGCGTCGGTGATCCGGCCCGAGAAGAGCAGTGGTGCAATGACGAAACTGTTCTTGATCCACTGGCGAGGCCGGAGCAGGCGGCGCCAGTCTGCGAACGATGCGTTACCGGTCCGGACGAAATCGCCAGGGTCCAGGGTCGAACCCGCCGCGCCGCCCTCCTGCACGCCGGCCTGCCTCACTCAGCTGGACTCGACCAGTTTGTTGTAGACGGTTCCGATGACGCGGCCAAGGCCGTAGCCGATCACGAACGTGTACACGAAGCCGATGAGGCTGCCGAGGAACGTCACCGTGTAACCGGGGAAATAGGCGCGCAGCAGGCCGAGGTGTTGGCCCACGTTCGGGCCGCCGCGCAGAATGAGCAGATTCGTGGCAATGAACAGGCCGAGGCCGCAGATCAGGCCGACGGAAATCCCCCACGCCCGCGCGTTGAGGCGGCGAATCGCCTGATCCAGCGTGACATCGGTTTGTTGCATGGCCGTTCCCGTGTTGACCGTCGCCCGCCGTGCGCGGGTGACGGTATCAGATGTGATCGAGAAATTCGCGGGTCTGCCGTAGTTCGGCCCGCGTCCTCGTCAGAAAAACGTTGATCGCGATGACCAGATTGCGACAGAATGCAATGAACCAGCCGCCAATGAAGCCGATCGCGAAGGCCCATACCGTTCCCACGAGCGCGCCGAACCAGCTCACCTCGTAACCATAGAACCACGCGCGCATCAGCTCGAGGCGGAGTGCGCCGGATATGTCGAAGACCAGGTGTACGGCCGTGAACACGAACATGAAGAGCGCGCAGGCGGTGCCGAACGCGATCCCGAAGGCGCGCTTGTGCAGCGGCGCGAACGCGAGACGCAGCACGCGATTCGTGCGCTCGATCTCGATCTGTTCCGCTGCACGCATCTCTTCGGTCCGGTGGAACGGCCGCGTCGTCTCGGACTCGGTGGTCGATGCGCCGCCGCTGTCGGACCGGCGAGGCTCAGGACCCGGGTACACGCTCACGCCGGCACCTCCATTCGAGCGCGCACGTCCGCGACCACATCCTCGATGATGGTCTCGAGCGTCGTGCGCGGTCGGAATCCAATCGTGCGTTCCAACTTGGCCACATCCGGGACGCGCCGGTGCATGTCTTCGAAGCCAGCCGGGTACGCCTCGCTGTACGGCACATGAACGATCGGCGAATCACTGCCCACGGCATCACGCACGAGTTCGGCAAGGCGATTGATGCTGACCTCCTCGTCTGCGCCGATGTTGTACACCTCGCCGTGCGCGCCCGGTGTCTCGATGAGCCGGGCAACGGCCGTGACGGCATCCTTCACGTGCCCGAAACAGCGCGACTGCTCGCCGGACCCGAACACCGTGATCGGCTCACCGGCGAGCGCCTGCCGCGCGAACGTGGGCAGGACCATCCCGTAGCGGCCCGTCTGGCGGGGACCTACCGTGTTGAAGAACCGCGCTATGATGACCGGCACATGCTTCTCCCGCATGTAGGCCAGAGCGAGCCATTCATCGAGCGCCTTCGAGCACGCATACGCCCAGCGCGAGTGGAGCGTCGGCCCGAGCACCAGGTCCGCGTCCTCCCGGAACGGCGTGCGTGTACTCTTCCCATACACCTCTGACGTGGAAGCGATCACGACGGTCCTGCCCTTCCGAGCGACGGCGTTCAACACGACCTCCGTGCCGTGCACGTTGGTTTCGATCGTGTACACTGGCCGCTCGACGATGAGGCGGACTCCGACGGCGGCTGCGAGGTGGGCGGTGACGTCGCAGCGATCGACCAGCTCTGCAACCAGCGGCGCGTCCATGACGGACCCGATCCGGTAGTCGAAGCCGGGTTTGCCGATCAGGTGTTCGATGTTCGCCATCGAGCCGGTTGACAGGTCGTCGAGGACGATGACCGTATGACCGCCGTCGAGCAATCGTTCGGCCAGATGCGAGCCAATGAACCCGGCGCCTCCGGTGATCAGGACCCTCATGCGATGCTTCCTGCCAGCAACGTTTCCACGATGCGCCTCTCCCCCTTCTCTTCAGCGATGCGGCGGACCAGATCGAGATACAGTGGCACGACCGCCTGTTCTGACCAGAACCTCTGGAACGCGGCCCGGCCGTTGGCCGCGAGTGTCTGCCGCAGGCCGCTCTCCTGCCAGACCCGGCGCATGGTGCCCAGCATGTCGTCCGTGGTCTCGAAGAGCAACCCGGCCTCCGCCCGCTCGATGATTTCCGGGAACGGGCCGATGCGCCGGGCAATCACGGGCGTCCCCTGCTGGAACGCCTCGATCAGGATGATCCCGAACGTTTCGAAGCAGACCGAGGGCACGATCAGGGCCAGCGCATTCCGATACAGCTCGGCCAGCCGGTCCGGTGCGAGACGGCCAAGGAACCGGACGTTTCCCTTGCCACCACTCATCCGCCGTAGCGTCTCGCCGTGCTCGCCATCGCCGGCAATCAACAGGTCCGCCTCCGGAAACCGGCCGAACGCCGGAATCACATCGTCCAACCCTTTGATCCGTTCCAGCCGGCCCACAAACAGGAAATAGGGCCTGCCCTCGTTGACGCTCGGTTGCACCGCGTCACCTGGCGAGTGCGCCGGGACCACGTTTGCCGGGCCGGTCTCCGGCAGGAAGTACGGAATCACTTCCATCTCGCGGGAGAATCCGAACTCGTGGTGCTTGTCCCGGCTGAACGCGCTCTTGGCGATGAAGGCATCGACGTTGCACAGTTCACGTTCGAGCGCGCCGGTGTAGCGCCACGCCTGAGGCGGGCGGCCCTGGCGCAGGACGCAGCGCAGGCACTCGCGTCCCGTGCAGAGTTCTCGCCCGTGACGCCACAGGACGTGCGTCGGGCAGACGAGCCAGTGTTCGTGCGCCTCGTAGAGCCGAACGCCCCTTCCCTCGCGCAACAGGCCGGGCCCGCCAATCAGCGAGATGTTGTGAAAGATTGTCACGTCGATCTCACGCTCGCGCAGGATGCGTGCGATGCGCGAGCCATTGAACACGGGCCGGCCCGTCTGCTGGGTCAGCATGGGCGAAAGCACACGCATGCCGCTGCGCAGCGGTACGACGTCGATGCCATCGATGTCATGTTGGGGCGCCGGCTCAGGCCCGTGGTGGAGCGCGTTGAAGGCATCGACATCGTGGATCACGGTCACGTGGTGTCCGCGCAGGGCAAGGGCCCGCGACAGGCGCTGGATCGCGATCCCATCACCGCCGAAGTTGTGCGGCGGATAGAAGGTTGTGAGCATCGCGAAACGGAGTCCGCTCACGCGCTAGCCTCCCGGAGTGCGGCAAGCGCCACACTCGCCCCGCGCTCCCACGTCAGGGCGTTGGCGCAGGTGCGCGCCCTCGCGCCCATGGTCGAGCGTGCAACCGGATCGTCGAGGAGGTGTTGCATCGCGCGAACCAGTCCCGCGTGATCGCCGGGGTCCAGAAAGATGCCGCCTCCTTCGAGGATCTCGGGAAGCGGGCTCTGTCGTGTGGCAATCACGGGCGTTCCGCAGGCCGCGGCTTCGACGGCCGGCAGGCCGAAGCCTTCTGCTTCGGACACGAGCACGAGCCCGACCGCGCCGGCATGAACGTATCGTAACACTTCGTCATCGACGAAGCCGGTCCAGTGGACCAGCCCGCTCGTCCCACTCGTCGCAATCGCATCACGGATCTGGTCCACGTTGCGATGGAAGCGGTCGCCTGCCGCGTCACCGACAAGCAACAGGTGCGGCGGCCGGCTTCTGCCCTGCGCGACTTCAGCGTGGGCGCGCACAACGGCATCGACACGCTTGTGCGGATTGAACCCGCCCACGTAGACGAACCATGCGTCATCGCTCGTGAGGCCCCACGTCGAAACCGCCCGCCCGATGTCCGCCACCGAGTCGCTCGGGCGGTACTCTTCCGCCGGCGCCTCGGCCGCAACACGGATGCGCTCGCGCGGCACACCCAGGATCGCCGCAATGTCGCGCGCGGAATACTCGGACACGGTCAGCACAAGTCGGGATTGCAGCAATGCCAGTCGTACCTTCGCATTCCAGAACCACCGTGCCCGCCGGGTTGGCAGGGTGAGTTCGGGAAACCGCTCGGGAATCGTATCGTGCACCGTAACGACCGCCCGCTGTCCCGGTGGCAGCGGAAAGAATGTGTAGACGGAGGGTGAGAAGAACACGTCCGGTCGCTCGCGTCGCACTGCGCGCGTCAGGCGCAGCAGATCAGCGGGTGCGCGGCTGCCTTCCGCACTCGCTCCCGTGCCCGGCGCCTCGATGCCGACCGTGACGGTCCGCACATTGCCTCCGCCCAGGTCGAACGCACGCTCGCCCTCCGGATCCAGGAAGACAATCCACTCGTCGTCCGCCGCGAGCCGGACCATCACGGACAGGATCTCGCGCGTGAACCGGCCGTAACCCCGCCCGCTCGCCCACGTCCCGCCATCCACGCCGATGCGCATGCCTACCGCTCGGCCGCGACTCCTGCCGCTTCACGATCCGGCGCCTCGACCCGCTGCTCCTCGTGGTACTCGAAATCCGTGTTCACGGACCACACATCGTGCTCGGCCCCCTCCATGTTCCACACCGTCATCATCGCAGTCAGCATCGAGTGGTCCTGGTTGTTGTACTTGTGCATGCCATTGCGACCGACCATGTGCAGATTGGAAATCGGGTCGAGGTACTCGCGCACGACGTCGAGGTGATCGCGGTACGTCGAATCGTACACCGGATACGCTTTCGGCATGCGGACGACCGTGCCGTCCACGACGCCCGCTCCCCTTGCCAGGCCAAGCTGTTCCAGTTCCCGCGCGGCAAGCGCGATCAGGTCCGCATCCGCGCTGGTCCAGAGGCCGTCGCCTTCGAAGCAGAAGTACTCGAGGCCGAGGCATGTCCGGCCCGCATCCGGGACCATCGCCCTGCTCCAGTTGTTGAAGTTCTGGATGCGGCCCACCTGGACGCCAGGCGTGTGGATGTAGATCCAGTTATCCGGGAACAGATCTTCCCGGTCGAGGATCAGGGCGACCGTCAGGAAGTCTCGATAGCTGAGCCCATTCGCGGCGTTGCGGGCGCGGGCCGGCGGCTCCGGCGCGATCGATTGCACAAGCGTCCGGATCGGCATGGTCGAGATGAAATGCTCGCCCTCGATGCGGACGTCACCATCCGGCGTGGCAGCCTGTACGGCGACGACCCGGCCGTCTTTCGTTTCGAGTGTTTTCACGCGATGCCGGAACAGAACTCGCCCGCCCATCTCCGTGATCTTCGCCGTACACGTCTCCCACATCTGGCCGGGACCGAGGCGAGGATACTGGAACTCGTGGATCAGGGTCTTGATGTCGTTGCTGCGACGCGTGATCTGCGCCGCCGAGAGAATCGCCTTGGCGAGCGACAGATTCTGGATCCGCTGCGCTGCCCACTCGGCACGGATCTCCGTGCACGGGATGCCCCACACCTTCTCGGTTTAGGTCTTGAAGAAGATCTGGTAGAGCTTCTTGCCGAATCGGTTCGTGACCCACTCCTCGAGGTTCTCTTCGACCGGACTCGGCCGCAGGTGCGCCCACACGTAGGAAAGCACCATCGAGCACGCGTTCCACAGCCCGAGCCCGCGCAGTGCATTGCCCGCCTTCAGCGGATAGTCGAAGAACTTGCCATCGTAGTGAATGCGGGAAAGCCGCGGCACGGAGATGAACTCGTTGCCGAGGATCTCGTGCCACAGGTCCTCGACCGGTTTGATCTTGGTGAAAAAGCGATGCCCGCCGATATCGAAGCGATACCCGTTGTACTGCGCAGTCTGCGAGATGCCGCCCACGACGTCCGACCCTTCGAGCACCGTCACGCGAACGCCTTTCCTGGCGAGCGTGTACGCAGCCGTCAGTCCACCCGGCCCCGCACCGATGATCACGACGTGGTCTCCTGCTTTCAGCTGGTCCACGCGCCGGACGGTGGGGCGGCCGTCCATCGCTTCCACGTCGGCATCGATCCCATCATCCACGACGAGCAACGATGCCAGGTGCGCCAGTCGGTCCGCCGGCTCGTCTTCTTCGTCGATGATCGTGACGATGTCGCCTTCCGCGCTCGCCAGGCCGGCTTCGCGCAGGCCGAACAGCGACGTACCGGGCGGACACGGTATGAAGCGTACGTCCGGATGTTCGGCGCGGAGCACCGCCAGAACCGCGTCATCGAGTGTGCCGGCCACGACGAGTTCTGCACTGAGCAGCGCGCACGGTTCCGACAACCGGCCGAGTTGCGCGACAAGGCGCGGAACCGATTGCCTCGCCGCCATCACGACCGAGAACGAGGGACGTCCGTCGAGTTTTACCCGCCGGTGCGCTGACGGCCGGTATTCCGTACCGTTCCCATCCCTCGACGGAACCGCGTCCGCCACTCCCGTTGGTTTCACTTCTCCTCAATCCTCGCTGGCAAGCTCGCGGTAGCGGGCAAGCGCCGGACAGGCCCCCTCAGTGTCGGGAGCCGCGTTCGCCGGGTCCAGTCTCAGCAGATAGGTGCGTGGTGCAAAATAACGTTCGACCTCGAGCCGCCGGCACATCGTTTCCAATCTCGACAGCAGCCGCCGCGGCTCGTGCGTGTGCAGGTGTCCCAGAAGTACGTACTTCACGCCCTGCTCATCGAGATAGGAGCCGAACGTCGCATCCGATTGCGCCAGGACCGGCCCCTGCCCCACGGACTTGAGTCCCGTGTACACGTAGAATGGCGCCGGCTTCAGTGACAGAACAACCGTCCCCGGCGAAAGCGCTGTGCGCGCGTATGCCGCTGCTTCCAGAAAACTCGCCTGATCACCGCTCATGCACGCAGGCTCCGGCGGGATTCCGTGCCGGTCACAATCCGGGCGAACGGCGATGGCCGCGGCCGCGCGCGTCGCTCCAGTCAACACGAACGGGATGAGCAGTACGGCGGATAACGGCACAATCCAGCGCTTCGCATATCGTGAGAGCACCCAACCACCGCCGACCACGATGAACGACGCAAGCAGCGGGATCACTGGCACCAGAAATCGATGCGCCTGCCACGTCCAGCCAATCAACAGTGCGGCGTATGCCAGCATGTAGAACACTGCCACGCGCCATTTCCTCGCGAGGACCAGAGCACCCGCGAGCGCGAGCAGCGATAGCACCGCTGCGCCAACGACATTGTCCACGGGTGTACCATCGATCGTGGGCATCTGCATCGACCATGGAACACCGAGACCGGCGTAGTACGGGACCCGCCGGCCGATCCGCGCGACCGACATCATCGGGCTGCCCCCGTTGCCGATGCCGGTCGAATCTGCAAGACCCATGACCGACAGTGCGTCCGCCACGTACGACCGGCCGATGTATTGCTCCGGACTCAGCGCGGTCCAGACCAGCCACGACCCGACCGTCAGCGCGCACGCCACCACAAAACCCGCCAGCGCCTTGCGCCTTCGCAGAAGAAGCAGGTGAAGCGCAATCGCCGGCAGCAGCACGACCCCGGCGGACCGTGTCAGTGTCGCAAGGATCGCCGCCGCACAGCCCATGATCATCCAGCCCCGCGTCGGAGCCGGACGCGCGAAACAGCCCACCGATGCCAGCGACATCATCATGAACGGCGTCTCCGATCGCAGCTGCGGCGCCAGCTCGATCAGAATCGGGTTCACCGCAAGCAGCGCGAGAACCGCAAGTGCGAGACGAGACGAGAACAGCTGCCGTAACACGAGGAACACGATCGCCAGCGACGCAACCGAGCAGAACACGCCCCACGCCATCGGTGGCACCATGCCCTCTCCGAACACGACCTGTAAAACCGCGAGCTGCGCCGGGTACACCGGCGGATACAGCGCATGCACGGGCCCATCAACGCGGAACAGTTCCCGGTAACTCCCCTCGAGAAGCGACTTGCCCAGCACGTAGTACGTCGCCCCGTCCTGGCTGATCTCCAGCCCGGCTGGCCTCGACTGCCATGCCAGCACCGCGTGCACGACCAGAAACAATCCGGCCACGATCAGGACCCTGCGGTCCCCGTCGCTCATTCTCGACTGCGGTGCCGCCTTCAAAGCCCTCGCGGCGACCCGCGGCTTCACCCTGCCGGTGCCGCCCACTGCCGCGCCGGCCATCGGCTTCCTCGCTTCCTGAACTTCAGACAATGATGATTCCTCACCCGGCGGGGGCGTCGCGTGCGTCACCATGCGCATCCTCTGTGGGAACTCCCGTGCCGTCGCACCCGCTCCTCCTGTGATCCTGCGATCTCCTTGCACTCCATCGAGTTGCGTAATCCCTTTCCAACCCCGGCCATGCTCGTTCCTGCCCGGGTGTCGCGTCCGGCCAACAGGCCTGTCGCATCCGGTCGCGTCTCGACCTCCTCGAACTCACCGCCTGTTGAGTGCGCGCAACAGTCTGTGATTCGACGCTGGGACCGGTGGCCCATACCGCACGCAACGGCGGCCGCGACTAGCCCGCCGTTGACCGGCGGAACGAGACGAGCAGGTCCGGCCGGTGCTGTCGCATTGCCTCGTGGCCGAGCCACCGGATCCATACCAGCTCGGGGATGGCGAGGGGCAGCACCATGGTGAACACGGCGTCGGTCCGGATGGGTCGGATCCATTCGATGTCGAATCCGGTCGCGGCGGCGATACGGACGAGATCGCTCTCGCGGTTGGCGCGATAGAACGTGGGAAAGACGTCGTTTGCGGTCCGGCCCTCGAGAACGCGAATGATCGGTTTCTTGAGCGCCTGCGGGACCAGCCTCGTCGCGCGGACGATGTAGCCGGCGGCATTGGGAGTATGGAAGAGAAACCGGCCGCCGGGGCGAAGGGTTCGCAGGATTTCGGCGAATTCCACTTCGGGCCGTTCCAGGTGCTCGACCACCATGTTGGCCGTGACCAGATCGAAGGACCGGTCCGGAAACGGGAGTGCGCTGACCGACCCTCGTACCCTGCGCTTGAGGCTGCGATGGTGGCGAATCGAGTCCCAGTCCGGGTCGAGGCCGGTCACGGATCCGATGCGTTTGACCAGGGCGTTTTCGGCCGCCTCTCGCCAGGCCGGCAGGAGTTGGCGACCGCACCCGGTATCGAGCCAGTCGAGCCCGGGCGTGGCCACCTCGCGGAGCACCTGCTCGTACTGGCTCTGGCTGTAGCGGAGCCCCGGTGCGATCACTCTCTGGCAGGCGCGGTACGCCCGCTCGAGCCTGGCCCGCGCGCGACTCACACACCGATCAGCTGGTCGGGTGCCCTCGGCCGGTCCACTGCGGACCCATGCCACAGATGGAGCGCCCTTGCGACGCGTGCGCCGGCTTTCCCGTCCCATCCCGGCAGCGCCTGTGCGGCATGCCTCCCGTTCGTGAGAGCACGACGCGCCGCCGCGACGATGCCGTCCCGAGTCAGCGGCCATTCGGCCAGCCGGTTGGTCCCGGCAGTGATCGTGATCGGCCGCTCGGTCTGCTCGCGCAGCGTGATGCAGGGCACACCGAGGACGCTCGTCTCCTCCTGAAGTCCGCCGGAATCCGTGAGGACGAGGGCCGCGCCATCGGTCAGGCTGAGCATCTCGACGTAGGAGAGCGGCTCGATGGCGGCGAGCGCGCCGAGCAGGGCGCCGAGGCCGAAGGCATCGGCGTTCTTGCGCGTGCGCGGGTGCACGGGAAACACGACCGGCCGGTCTTTCGCGAGTTCCGCCAGTGCCTCGAGGATGGGCCGCAAGGTTTCGGCCGAGTCGACGTTCGATGGGCGATGCAGTGTGACGACGCTGTACTCCCCTGTTATCAGGCGCAGCCGCTGCGCCGTCGCGGCCGCCCTCGCCGCAGGCAGCTGCGCGAGCAGCGTGTCGATCATGACATTGCCGACGAAGGCGATGCGGGCGGGATCGATCCCTTCCTCCGCAAGGTTTGCGATCGCATCCGTGCTGGGGATCAGAAGCAGGTCGGAAAGGCGGTCCGTCAGGATGCGGTTGATCTCTTCGGGCATGCGCCAGTCATGGCTTCGCAGGCCCGCTTCGACGTGAGCGATGCGGCAGCCCGTCTCCGCCTTGAGCTTGGCGGCCACGAGCGAGCACGCCAGCGTGGAATTCACATCGCCCACGACGACGACCCAGTCCGGCTCGACCTCGAGCAGGACTGGCTCGAATGCCTCCATGACCCGAGCCGTCTGGACGGCGTGCGATCCGGACCCGACGTCCAGGTAGAAATCCGGGTCAGGCAGATCGAGATCGTGGAAGAAGGCGTCCGACATGCGGGCATCGTAATGCTGCCCGGTGTGGACCAGGATGACGTGGTCGCCCGCCGCACGCAGCGCGGCGAGGACCGGGGCGATCTTCATGAAGTTGGGCCGCGCGCCCGCAACCAGCAGAACCTTCATCAACCCGCGGCCTGGAGGATCGGGCCGGTTGCCGCCGCTGGCGTGGACAGCCCCACGACACGTGCAGCCGCGGGCTTGCCGCGCAGGACGCCGCGCGTGTCGATCACGATGCGCGCATTGGCCGCAACGCTCGCCCAGTCGATCGAGCAGTGGTCCGCTACGATCACGATCGCATCCGCAGCGTGCAGTTCCGCATCCGTGAACGGCACGCTTCGCATGGGCAGACCGCGCAGCATCGTATGGCCATCATCGGCGATCTCCGGGCACAGCGGATCATGGTACACGACTTCTGCACCCTTCTCCTGGAGCAGCCGCATGATCTCGAGCGCCGGACTCTCGCGCAGGTCCGACACATCCTTCTTGTAGGCAACACCCATCACGAGGACGCGGCTCCCTCGCGTGGCTCGGCCATCGTCATTCAACGCATCGATCACCTTGCGCACCACGAACGCCGGCATCTCCGCGTTCACTTCACTGGCAAGTTCGATCATGCGCGTCTTGAACGCCAGCGTTCGCATCTTCCACGACAGGTAGTGTGGATCGAGCGGGATGCAATGTCCGCCCAGTCCCGGGCCCGGCGAGAACTTCATGAACCCGAACGGCTTCGTCGCCGCCGCATCGACCACACTCCACACATCCACACCCAACCGCTCGCACACCTGCGCCAGCTCATTCACCAGCGCGATGTTGATCATGCGGAACGTATTCTCGTACACCTTCACGAGTTCGGCCGTCTCGACGTCTTCCACCGGAACGACGGTGTCGAACACGCGGCTGTACAACGCGACCCCGACGTCCGTGCACGCCGCCGTCACGCCGCCCATCACCTTCGGCGTGTTCCTGGTCTGCCAAACCGGATTCCCGGGATCGACCCGTTCCGGGCTGTAGCACAGAAAGAAGTCCTGCCCCGCTTGCAGACCCGTCTGCTCCAGTACCGGCAGGAGGAAATCGCGCGTCGTGCCTGGATACGTCGTGCTCTCCAGCACGATCAGCTGACCCGGCCGTAGTGATGCGCGAACCGATTCCGTCGCCGCCGCCACGAAAGAGAGGTCGGGATCCTTTGTCTTCGACAGCGGCGTCGGCACGCAGATCGCGATCGCGTCGCATTCGCTCAGCCGGCCGAAATCCGTCGTCGCTTGAAACCGCCCACTCGCGAGCCGGTCCGCCAGCACGTCGGCCGGCACGTCCCGAACATGGCTTCGCCCCGCCATCAGCCCCGCTACCACCAGCGCCTGAACGTCGAATCCGATCACGCGATAGCCGCTCCCCGACATCTCCGCTGCGAGCGGCAACCCGACGTAACCCAGACCGATGATGCCAACGACCGCGCTCCCGTCCTCAATCCGGTCCAGCAACCGCACTCGTGCCTGACTTTCCATTCCGCTCGTCCCTTCGGCTGATTCCGCCACCGCGTTGCGCACGTCGTGTGCCGCGTGGCGCCCGCGCCACGATCGGTCGCCCGGCTTGCGGGCAACGACCCGACCGGTCCCCATCAACGTCGCGCCCCACCGTCGTTTGTTGCGGTCCCCCTACATGTTGCGCCGCTCGGCTCCCGCACCCGGGCCGATCCGACCCGGCCACCGAGACGAACGCCGGACGCCCGGATTGATCGATTGTTGCTGTGACGCGACCTTGGTTGCGCGGGATCTGCACACGGCGCCGGTTTATCTGCGGGTCCGTCCATGCGCAACGCGTCCTTGCCGCGGCCTGCATTTCGCATGAGCGTCCACGAACGGCGCGGACAGGCGCCGCAAGTAACTCGGCAGGAACGACTTGAACCAGGAACGCGCGGCGGGGGGGGCGGCGTGATTCGGAATCTCGTGGGCGCCGCGAAGCGG
>JBOHRL010000066.1:0-31416 GCA_050732695.1 Longimicrobiales bacterium
CGGATCGTTTCCCGTCGTACCTGTTGGCGGTTGCCGGGCGAATCATGCGCGAGGTGGGCGCGGCGCTGTTGTCCGCCTTGCGGAAAGCGCCGAGGGCGGAGCGGGCGAACATCACTGTACGGAGTTGAGGATTCACGGCTGCTACTTGCAATCGAACCAGGTGGCGCCGATGCCGGTCGCCACCTGGAGCGGGACGTCGAGCGGGAAGGCGTCCTGCATGAGCCGCTGAACGAGTGAACGGGTCTCCTCGATGTCGGCGGCCGGGACTTCGAAGACGAGTTCGTCGTGGACCTGGAGGAGCATACGGGCTCGACTCTTCCGGTCGCGGAACGCCTGGTGGATGCGGATCATGGCGATCTTGATGATATCGGCGGCAGTGCCCTGGACGGGTGCGTTGGTCGCCGCGCGCTCTCCGAACTGGCGGATGTTCCAGTTCTTGGCGTGGACCTCGGGGATATAGCGACGGCGGCCGGAGAGCGTCTCGACGTAGCCGAGTTTGCGGGCTTTCTCGATCTGCTCGTCGAGATACTGCCGCACGCGCGGGAGGCGTGCGAAATAATTCTCGATGAACGTCCTCGCATCGGCGACGCTGGTGCCGAGCTGTTGTGAGAGGGCGAATGGGCCGATGCCGTAGATGGTCGCGAAGTTGACGGTCTTGGCTGCTGCGCGCATGTCGGCCGTGACGGCGTTGATATCGACACCGAACACGAGTGCGGCGGTCTGGCGGTGGACGTCGACGCCTTTGCGGAAGGCGTCGCCAATGACGGGATCGGCGGACATGTGAGCGAGGATGCGCAGCTCGATCTGGGAGTAGTCTGCACCGAGGAAAAGGAAACCGTCCGCGGGGACGAACCCCTTGCGCAGCTCTGCACCGGTCTGCGTGCGGATGGGCACGTTCTGGAGGTTGGGATCGCTCGAGGAGAGGCGGCCCGTCGCAGCGACGGTCTGGCTGAAGCTCGAGTGGATGCGCCCGGTCGCCGGGTTCACCTGAAGCGGGAGCGAATCGACGTACGTCCCCTTCAATTTGTCGAGCTGTCGGAACTCGAGGATGAGTTTGGGTAGCTGGTGCCCGGTGGCGGCGAGTTCCTCGAGAACGGACGCATCGGTCGAAGCACCGGTCTTCGTCCTGCGGCTGACCGGCAGACCCAGCTTGTCGAACAGGATGGTTCGGAGTTGCGGCGTCGAATTGATGTTGAACGGTTCGCCGGCGACCCTGTAGATATCCTCCTCGATCAGCTTCAGTTCGCGGGCCAGCTTGACCTGCTGTTTGCGGAAGAACTCGGAGTCGATGCGGATGCCGGCGGTTTCCATGCCGACAAGCACATCGAGCAACGGCATCTCGATGTCGCGGAAGAGCGCTTCGGCATTGGCGTGCCCGAGATCCTTCGCGAAAATCGCCTCGAGACGGAGCGCGAGGTCAGGCGCCTCGGCGATCCAGTCGCGCGCCGCCGTGATCTCGACTTCGCCAAGCGGTACTTCCTCCTTGCCTTTGCCGCGAACTTCCTCCGCTGCGCGGCGGCGGTGCTTCAGGTGCTGGAGCGCAAGCGATGCGAGGTCATGGTCGCGCCGGCTCGCATCGATGACATACGACGCGATCTGCGTGTCGAATGAGACACCGCTCAGAGTGACGCCCACCCGGCGCAGCATCAGGATGCTGTGCTTGAGATCGTGCCCGATCTTCGCGACGGTTGCGTCGGCCAGCAGTTCGGCGAGCGGCGCCATCTCTGCACTGTCCAGCGCCGGCAGATTGCGAGTCTGGACACCCTCGAGATCGAGTACGCCAGGCCGCCGGTGCGCGAACGGCAGGTACCACGAGCGGCCGGGCTCGACGGCCAATCCGATGCCGACGATCTCGCCACGCATGGCATCGGGTTTCGAACCGGCGACTTCGAGCGCGACGCGACCGGCTTTCCTGACCGCGGCAATCATCTCGGCCACCAGAGCCGGCGTGTCGGCCAGCACGTACTGCCGTGGTGCCGGCGCGGACACCTGCTCCGGCTCACCCAGTTCCCTGGCCAGCGAATGGAACTCGAGGTCGATGAACAGGTCGCGCAGCCTGATGCGATCGGGCTCGCGCAACGCGAGCGCGCCAAGATCGAGATCGACTGGCAGATCGTCCCGGATCGTGACCAGCACTTTCGACATGCGCACGGCCTGCTCGCTGGCGAGGAGTGCCTCGCGCGCGCGTTTGGCCTTGATTTCCGCCGCATGCTCGAGGATGGCATCGACCGAACCGTACTGCTCGATCAATTGAATGGCCGTCTTCGGTCCGATGCCCGGGGCTCCCGGCACGTTGTCCGAGGAATCGCCGATCAGCGCCAGATAGTCGATGACATGGGCCGGCGGCACCCCCAATCGCTCCGATGCATTCCGCTCATCGACCCACTCCTCCTCGACGTTCGCCATTCCGCCGCGGCCCGGATTCAGCAGCGCGATGTTCGGCCCGATGAGCTGATAGAAATCCTTGTCGCCCGATACGACCACCGCTTCGATCGCCCGCTCTGCCGCCTTCTTCGCGAGTGTGCCAATCACATCGTCCGCTTCGTGATCCGCCAGTTCGATCACCGGGATCCGGAACGCATCGATCAGATCCCGGATCCGGCGCAGCGACGCACGCAGATCGTCCGGCATCTTTTCGCGCGTGGCCTTGTACTCCGGATACATCGTCTTGCGCTCGCTCGAACCCGCATCGAAAACGACTCCCATGTAATCCGGCGAATGCTCTTCCAGTATCTTCAACAGAAAGCGCACGAAGCCGAACGCCGCCGATGTGTTCTCTCCCTTCGTCGTCGTCAATGGCCGGCTGACCATCGCGAAAAACGCGCGGTAGATCAGCGCGTACCCGTCGATCAGGAACAGCCGCGGCTTCGTTTTCTGCGGAACCTCCACCATCACTTCCCTTCGCTCTCAAACGGAAGCGCTCCGCCGTTTGCACGACGGAGCGCTCGCTCAATGGCCCCGGCGACGACGGGTCAGCCAGAGCGCGCGACGTTCGCGGCCTGAAGACCCTTGTCTGTCTGCTTCACCTCGAACTCGACTTCTTCCCCTTCGGCCAGGGTCTTGAAGCCGTCCATGGTGATGGCGGAAAAGTGGACGAACACGTCCTCGCCGCCCGGTTGCTCAATGAAGCCGTAACCCTTGGCATCATTGAACCATTTGACCTTCCCTCTGGCCATTGACCTGCCTCCTACAAAGGGTTCGGGAACCGGCAGCCGCTTCGCTGCAGTGGGCCGAAGGTATGCGGATCTGTGTGCAGGTGTCAAGGAAAAAAAGTGACGGGAAACCGGCCTTTTCGTGACTCGGCCCACCCTTCTGCTCCTCACTGCTCGACCGCTCGCGGCCCGCCTGGCCGGGCCTGCGGCGGCGAGTCCCTCGAATCTGGCCGCCCCATGCCGGCTCCCCATCGCGGCATTCTACAGGAACTCATTATCATAGCTTACTTTGCGACCATATCCCGACCGGCGACGGTCCCCGGCTGAGCGGACCCATGGCGGATGAGAACTTATCCGTGCTCAGGTGGCGTCGCGGAGGAGTGGGGCGTAGAGGGCTTCGTAGATACGAGCGTTGTTCTGGACAATCTTGACGTAATCGCGCGTTTCGGCGAAGGGAATGCGTTCCGCGAAGAGTTCGTCGTTGGTGAATTCGGGGAATTCACTCCAGCGCGTGACGCGGTGGGGGCCGGCGTTGTAGGCGGCGAGTACGAGTGGCAGGCGGCCATCGTAATCGGTCAGTTGATCGTCGAGGTAAGCCATGCCGAGGTGTGCATTGAACTCGGCGTGTCTGAGGATGTCTTCATCGAAGCGATGGACGCCGAGTCTGGCGGCGAGAACGCGGCCGGTTGCGGGCATGACCTGCATGAGGCCGATGGCGCCGGCGCCGCTGAGGGCGTCGGGGTTGAACATGGACTCCTGTCTGATGAGGCCGGCGGCGAGAAACGGGTCGACGCCCTGTTCGGTGGCTTCGGCGACGAGAATATCGCGGTATGGGAACGGGTAAATGATGCGAAGCAGCCGGCGGTTCCACCCGCCGCTGCGCTGGAAGAGGTCCCAGCCGATGGCGATGCCGGTGGACGCGAAGCCTCGCTCGTTGAGGGCTTCGGCGAAAGCGAAGGTGGCACCCGACGCCTGTCCGAGATCGCGTCTGAAGCGCTGGATCTCGGCGGCGACGGCGTCGTTCCACTCGAGATTTCGAAGCAGGTCAATGCGGACGAAGGCAGCGGCGACGGTCAGCGCATCGGGAGAGGAAGTGACGGGATCATCGCGCAGCGGCACATCCCAGAAATCGGTGCCGAGCAGGTCCGCGGCGAGACCACCGTAGTACGAGAACGGATCGAGCCGGCGCACTTCGAGCAACCGCTGCGACGTTGTTGCATCGTCGTCGAGGCGCTGGCTGGCGAGAGCGGACCAGTACGTCGCCTGGATGTAGCGGCGTCCATCGGGATAGCGGGAGCGATAGCGGTCGAACTCGCTGCGGGCGGTGGTGAAGTCTTCCTTCTGGAAAGCGATGCCACCGAGGCGCATGTACGCGAGCCCGACTTCCTCGATGTCGGCGCCGGTCGCGACCGTGGCGCGGAATCGTTCGACCGCGCGGTCGATGTTGTTGCCGTCCTGCTCGAGATCGGCGGAGAGAAAGAGGGCGCGTGCAGCGCCATCGGTGCGCGGAAACCTTGCCGGCACCTCGAGGAGTGTCCGCCTCGAGAGTGTGACGCGGCCGTCGCGGTACTGCGATCGGGCGGCATAGAACAAGGCATCGGCCGCGACAGATGGAGAGGATTCCGCCTGTCGCCGTGAGAGTGGCAGGAAGGTTCGTTCGGCATCGTCGTAACGGCCGGCCCGGAACTGTGCCTGGCCGAGGTCCCAGCGCAGGCGTTCACGTTCGGCGACCGTTCCGGCGCGTGCATCGATGTAGGCTTCGAGCCCGGCGATGCCTCTCTCGAGGTTGCCGTGCCGGAGATAGGTCCGACCGATGAGCAGTTGATCGGATGCGGTGAGCCCGGGCAGTTCGGAAAGGTTGCGCGCGGCATCGACGCCAGCGCTGGTGGCGGCGGCGATCCGGACGGCGTTGCGGAAGGCATCACGAGCAGCAGCAATGTCACCGCGCTCGAGGCGGAGTTCGCCGACGGCAACGAGCGCGAGGCCGCGCGCGCTCGAACCGGTCAGGGACGATGCCGCGGATTCTGCGATGGCGAGGGCGAGCGCGGGCTGGCCGGCCTCTTTCAGCGCTTCGATGCGATAGGCCCAGGCGCGTTCCTCAGCCAGGACCGGATCCGCCCGTGCAAGCCATTGCGATACACGTGCGGTATCGCCGGCGGCCGCGGCCGCGCCGGTCGCACGGAGTGCGATCCAATCTTCGATCTCGGGCAGAAGCCCGGTCGCCGATTCGTACGCGGCGAACGCGTCCGCGTACGCCTTCGCCATGGTATGAGCGCGAGCCCGTCGCAGTTCTGCGATGCCGCGGATCTCGTCTTCGAGATTGGCTGCATGGGAGAGGTAGCGGGCAAACGCATAGGCGCTTTCCTTCCACGCCTCGCGTGCCAGGCGGCCCTGCCCGAGAAGATCCCAGCCGAGTCCGCTTTCGAGCGTGTCGAGCCAGACGCGACCGTCGAGGAGACGCTCGACGCGTTCCCAGTTGCCCCAGCCTGCTTCGGCGCGTGCAGCGAGCAGGAGATCTGCGGCCGAAGTGTCCCGGATCGTTGCGAAATGCTCGCGCAGGATCAGGCTTGCGTGCAGAAAGCGGCCGAGCTGCATCGCGCGCAATGCTTCCTCGGGCGCGCTCTCCGGCTCGGTGCCGGCTGTCGATCGATCAGCGGAAGCTGGATCGGCGAACGAGGGTTCGGATACGGGCCATGCCGATGCGGCAACCGTTGGCCATGCAGAGAGCACGGCCGCAAGAGCGATGATGCGGACGGAGGCGTTCGATTCCATGACTCCCGGACGCGAGGGCCAGCGATCCGTACACGTCTCGAATGACGATGATCCACCCCTGCGAGTATCGGGCGAGAATCGGCTGCGCGAGAGTCCGCCTGCCCGCGCGGCGATGTGCGCCATTGCCGTTCCGGCCCGCGGCTTCAAATCAGAATTCCGTGTAGTCGAATCTCGAAATGTCGATCCACGGCTGACCATTGGGATCGAAGACGACGCGGTAGACGAGGCCGTCGCGAAGGAAGCGTGGCGGCGCGTGATCGAAGCGGGCGGAGGTGATGAGCGCGCCGCCGGCCGGATCGATGACTTCAATGACGGTATCGACCCAATCATCGATGTCCACGACTCCGTCCGTGGCGGCCTCGGGCGGGGGCAGATGTCGATCGGTCGTGCCGGCGATCACCCAGAGTTTGCCGGTGACATCGACGGCCAGGTCGAGGATGGTGGGCTGGAGATCGAGGTCCGGATAGCGGTCGAGCACGGATGGGCTGGCAACCTGGAACCACGGCGGCGCGCGTTCGAAGGTCCGATCGACCTCACCGAAGGTGCTGCGCAGCTGGATCGAATACGCGTGGAGAGCACTCACCCAGAGCTGGCGGCGGTCGCGGTCTTCGGCAAGAGCGCCGAGTTCACCGGCGGGATCGACGCCAGAAGGGCCATCGCCTTCCCGCACGAGCGGGAATGTCGAGCCATCCCGGCGCAACAGGCGGGCGACGGAGATCGCGCCTGTGCTGTCGGTCAGGATGCCACGGATGGCGAACGTGCCATCGTTGAGCGCGATGACGTCCTGCACGGTCCCCTCGAGGGGAAGGCTTCGCGCGCGTGTGAGATCCGGACCGAATACGTCAATGCGAGCGTTCCCCGTGTCGAAGACCCACAGACTGTCTGATGCGTCGAACTCGAGCGCGGCAATGAAGGAGTATTCCTCGGGGCCGGGCCCTTCCTGTCCGACCGATGTCACGTAGCGGCCGCTGGCATCAAACTCGTGGAACTCGGAGCGGAACGGCGCTGCGACAAGCATGAAGCGTTCGTGATTGCGGTCGAGTGCGATGAGTGCACCGCTGGCCGGTGCGACCGGCGCTTCCGTGAATCCGATCTGAATGACAGGCGTCAATGCGATGCTGCACTCGACGCAACGGGGCGGGTCGAGACCATCGCGTGCAGGGGAATCGGCGGATCCGCACGCAACAGCGGCCATGATGGCGCAGGCTGCGGTCATGCCATCGATGGAGCGTGCGATGCTGGTGCGAACGTGTCCGTTCATGACGAGTCCAGCTCCGGACCGGTGGCCAGCGGGCTATCCGCTCGGTCGCGACTTCATGCGGTCCGCGACGGCGCGGAACGCGGCTTCCGATGCGGGCGCAAGTTCATAGCGGCCGAAACTGTTTCGGTCGATGAACAGAAGCGAGACCCGTCCGCCCGGCAGATTCTCGTACAGCCATTCGATGGCGTTGGGCCGGCCGATGTACTCGTCGCGGCCGATGTACCGCTCCTGTGAGAACGCAGGTGGACCGAGTACGATGTAGACTTCACCGCGATCGGTTCGCCACCCGGGCTGGCCGCCCGCCTCGCCGAACTGCTCGGTCGCGTAGCGGACACGCTCGAAGAACGCGTCCCTGTACTCGTTCAGCGGCGTTGCCGGAATCGGATCGCGACGCAGCCAGAAGTCGTCCCAGAGCTGCTTGCGATCCGACGGCTCGCCATTGCGGAGCGAGTCGATTTCTTCGGGCGTGCCGATGTACTCGAGGAAATCGATGACCTCCTCGAAGTTTGCGACCATCCACTGATCGGAGATGCTGATGACGAGCGGTGCTCGCGGCGGCGATCCGACAGTCATGCCCGGCCCGGTGCTGTCCGCCTGCGGCGAAACCGCAACCCACATCTTGCCCAGTGGCAACGTGCCGGCGGGCAAGTCCACGAGCGCGCGCCGCAATGCAGCATCACCCGCTGCAATCGTCGTGCGCGCACTCCACACGACGTTGTCGGCCTCATCAAGGATCGTAAGCCGCACGGGCTCCGGCTGCTGCGCACCGTAGGTCTCGAGGTAGACGCGCGGCGCTTCACCACCGTACGCGATGGTGTGTCGCGGATTCAGGATCAGACGCGGCACGGAATCCCGCGAGCTGCGGCCCTCACCTTCATAAATGACGACGGGCGTCGAGAACCTCTGCTGGCGTGCACCGTAGGCAGGCACGTCGAGGGTGTCCTGTACTCGAAATCCGCGCGAGCTGTTCGCATCACCCGCCTCGACCGCGACATCGTACCGGCCCGGCGACAACGTCACGACCTGCTGGAATACGATGCTCTCGTCCGTACGTCCGGTTTCCGCGAATGTCGGGATGTGAATCGTTTCCGACCGGCGCACGCGTGAGACGACCTGGCTGTCCTGCGTGAATGTCAGAGTAACCGTGTACTCGGCCTGGAACCCGGTCTCACCGCGGTTGAACCGCAACGCGCTGTTGGGCAGGGACAACCCGAAGAGAACGAGCGCCGAATCGGACGGCCCTGCCATGCTCGTGAAACTTGCAACCGCCGGAAAGAAGCCGGGTCCGGCGAGGAACCCCATCTGCTGGTATGTCGCGAGTGGCCGGCCCACTGCACCGGTTTCGTCATCCGGCGATGGCTGCCCCGGATCCTGCGGACCACCGCCGCACGCGAACACACAGGTCAACAGGGAAACGGGCGCAAAACGAAAAGGGCCACCTCGCAGGCGGCCCTCCGACGCTGCCGCTGCGATTCCGGTCATACGCTCACACGCTGGCCCGCTCAACTTCGTGCACAGCATCGATCATCTTCTGTGCAGACTCCTCCATGTCGATCACGAGGCGGTCCACGCGCGTCACGAAGTAATTGTGCATGACGTTGATCGGAATCGCGATCGTGAGCCCCGCCGCCGTCGTGATCAGCGCGACCTTGATACCCCCAGCGACGATGGTCGCTTCGACCTCACCCGATGCTTCGATGGCCTGGAACGCCTGGATCATGCCCATGACGGTACCCAGGAAACCGAGCAGAGGTGCCACGTTCGACACGGTAGCCAGCCAGACGAGGCCGCGTTCGAGCGACGACACCTGGATCAGGCCGACGTTCTCGATCGCCTTCATGACGCGCTCGGAACCCTCATCCGATCGCTCGAGCCCTGCCGCGAGGATCTGACCGGCCGGCGAGTCCGAGTTGCGCGCCAGAGCGAGCGCTTCGCGCAACTTCCGTTGCGCGATCAATTCGTCCACGTCCTTCAGGAATCGCTTTGACCGGCTCGATTTCGTCGTCAGAATCACGGACTTCCAGACAATGATGACGATGCCGGCGACAGCGCAGGCAAGCAGCGGCCACATCATCCAGCCGCCGTCCCGCCACATCTGCGCAATCCACTGCGAGAACGTCAGCTCGGGCGCTTCCATTCCCGGGAGCTGTCGCACTGCAAGAATCCACATGCTCAGGCCACCCAAACGACCTCCAGCGCCGGTGAGGATTGCACCGCCGGCAAGCGAAATCGCTCGTGACGGCTGCGCACTGCGCGGGCCAAGCTATGAAACGTCATCAAATCGCGTCAAGGCACCGGCGAGCACGTTCCCGGTCCGGAAAGGACCGCGCGAAAGTGTCTGCTCCGCTCGGTTGTAGCCGACTTGCCGCGTACCGTGTTCCCCGGTCGACCTCAGCTCACAGGTTCGGGCGGTGTCTTGTGGCAGGCCGCGAACTGGCCATCCGCCTTCCGCTCGAGGAGCGGCAGGACGGTCCGGCACGTCTCGTCCTTCGCCGGGTGGGAACAGCGGGGATGGAACGGGCAGCCGGGGGGCGGCGAGGATGGATCGGGCACATCGCCGGACACGACCAGACGGCCGGCCCTGCGCGACGGATCGGGGACGGGCACGGCCGACAACAGAGCCTGCGTGTACGGATGGCGCGGGGTCCGGATCACGTCCCGCGTGGCTCCGATCTCGACGATGCGGCCGAGGTACATGACCGCGATGCGATCGCTCATGTGTTCGATGACACCGAGGTCGTGCGCGATGAAGAGGTACGCGAGGCCAAGCTGCGCCTGTAGATCGCGCAACAGGTTCAGGACCTGCGCCTGGACGGACACATCCAGCGCAGAGACCGGTTCATCGCAGATGATGAACTCGGGCTCGACCGAGAGTGCGCGTGCGATGCCAATGCGCTGGCGCTGGCCGCCACTGAACTCGTGGGGATAGCGAGCGGCGTGCGCGGGCGCGAGGCCGACGCGCCCGAGGATCTCGGCGATGCGCGCGCTCTCACGGCCGGCAGCGAGACGGTGTACATGCAGGACTTCGCGCAGTGTATCGCCCACAGTCATGCGCGGATCGAGAGAGCCGAACGGGTCCTGAAATACGATCTGGGCACGGCGCCGAAACGCGCGCAGCGCGTTCGCACGCATCGCGAAGATGTCGTCGCCGTCGAAGCGCGCTGTGCCGCCCGTCGGCTCCGTCAAGCGAAGGATCGTGCGGCCGGCCGTGGTCTTGCCCGATCCCGATTCGCCAACCAGCCCGAGCGTCTCGCCACGCGCGACATCGAAGGAGACATCCTCGACGGCGAGGATGTGGCCGGAGACACGGCCGAACACGCCGGCGCGCACCGGAAAGTGCTTGGTCAGGCCGCGCACCTCGAGCAACGGTGTGGGCGTCGTCATGCGATACTCGTGCGCTCGGGCTCCTCTTCGAGCCAGCAGCGTGACCGTCGCGCATGAACCGGCTGTGTGCCTGATCCTGATCTGCTATTGCCGGCCTCGAGTAGCGGTGGTTCCTCGTGGCAACGGTCCCATGCGAATGGGCAACGAGCGCGGAATCGGCAACCGTCCGGCCACGCGAGTGCGCTTGGCACCTGGCCGGGAATGGTCGCAAGCCGGTCCGCGTTCTGACCGAGGCGGGGAATGGCACGCAGCAGACCCTGCGTGTACGGATGGCGCGGGTCCTCGAAAATGCGGGCCACAGGCGCTTCTTCGACGATGCGGCCCGCATACATCACGGCGACGCGGTCACACACCTGAGCAACGACACCGAGGTCGTGCGTGATGAGGAGCAACGCCATACCAAGCCGTTCACGCAGCTCGGCGAGCAGATCGAGGATCTGCGCCTGGATGGTCACATCGAGTGCCGTCGTCGGCTCATCGGCGATGAGCAGCTCGGGGTCGCAGCACAGCGCCATGGCGATCATGACGCGCTGGCGCTGGCCGCCGGAAAGCTGATGAGGGTAATCGGAAGCGCGCTTCTCCGGCGCCGGGATGCCCACCAGCCGGAGCATCTCGATGGCCCGCTGCATGGCCTCTTTCCGGTCCGTGCGACGATGCAGCCGAACGGCTTCCGCGATCTGATCGCCCACCGTGTACACCGGATTCAGCGAGGTCATCGGCTCCTGGAATATCATGGCGATATCGTTGCCGCGCACCTTGCGCATCTCGCGTTCTGCGAGCAAGAGCAATTCACGGTCGTTGAACCGCACGGAGCTGCCCGGCAGAATCTCGCCCGGTGGCTGCGGTACGAGGCGCAGAATCGAGAGCGAGGTCACCGACTTCCCGCAGCCGCTCTCTCCGACCAGGCCCAGCGTCTCACCCGCGTCAATCGAGAACGAGACGCCATCGACCGCTCGCGCAACGCCGGCATCGGTCCTGAACACGGTCGTCAGATCCGTGACCTCGAGAAGCGCCGTCACCGCAGCCTCGGATCCAGTGCATCGCGCAGGCCATCGCCGACGAGATTGAAGGCGAGGACGACTGTCACGATGATGAGGCCGGGGAACGTCGCAACCCACCATGCATCGAGCAACGTGTCCTTGCCGGCGGCAACGAGGGCCCCCCACGTGGGTGTCGGCGGGGGCGGCCCGAGGGAGAGGAAACTGAGCCCCGCCTCGAGCACGATCGTGTTGCCCACGCCGAGTGTCGCCGTGACGATGATGGGCGCCATCACGTTGGGAATGACGTGGCGCAGGATGATACGGGCGCGGCCGAAACCGAGAGCGCGTGCCGCATGCACGAATTCGCGTTCGCGCAGACTCAGGACATCGCCTCGCACAATGCGCGTCGTGCCCGGCCACTGGGTCAGTCCGAGCACGACGATGATGACGGCAATCGACGGCTGGAACAGCGCCACGACGAGAATCAGCAGAATCAGGCGAGGAAACGCCAGAACCACATCGGTGAAGCGCATGATGACGGCATCGATCCGGCCACCGAGGTAGCCGGCCAGCGCACCCAGCAGGGTACCGACCGTGATACTGATGGCGGTTGCAATGAATCCGATGGAAAGCGAGATGCGCGCGCCGTAGATCGCTCTCGACAGGACATCGCGGCCGAGGCGGTCCGTGCCGAACCAGTGGATTGCGGATGGCGGCAGATGACTGGTGCGCACAATGTCGCCCGTCGCGATCGGATCGTAGGGCGCGAGGAACGGAGCGAGGAGCGTGATCGCGTAAAGGATAACGACGAATCCGAGTCCGAGGACCGCCAGCCGGTTGCGGGTGAAGCTGCGCATCGCGATGCGCCACTGGGAATCGCCGTCCTGCGCACTGCGCTGCCCGGGCGGTTCACGCTGCCCGAGCAGCCACGCGCCCACGAACCCGGCAGCGAGCGTGAACAGCGCGACCCAATCGTCCCATGAACCCGTGGCCGGTACGGCCGCGATGCGGTTCCGACCCCCGATCGCAACCGCGAGGAAGGCCAGCCAGAAAACGACGAGCGCGGTTCCGCGCGCACGTGCACCAGCCACGAACAGACCCGATCCGGGCAGCACCCCATCGAGAACGCGCCGGCGGCTCATACCGTCACTCGTAACGGATGCGCGGGTCCGCCACTGCGTACAGTACATCGGCGACGAGATTTCCGAGGACGGTCAGCGCCGCGAAAATGAAGCTCGTCGCCATAACGACGGGATAGTCGCGCTGAAGGATCGCGTCATAGATGACCCGGCCCATACCGGGCCAGGCGAAAATGGCCTCGACGAACACGGTCCCGCTGAACAGGAACGGCAGATAGAGCCCGAGCAGCGTAATGACCGGAATCAGCGAATTGCGCAGTGCGTGCTTGACGACGACGGTGCGCTCGGGCAGGCCCTTGGCGCGAGCCGTGCGTATGTAATCCTGGCGTACGATCTCGAGCATCTGGCCGCGTGTGTAGCGTGCGACGCCCGCCGCGAGCGCGAGCGTGAGCGTGGTCACAGGCAGGACGAGGTGCATGAAACGGTCGGCGATCTTGCCGCCGGCCGAGTAGAAATCGTAGCCCACGCTGGTGATCCCGGTCGGCGGAAATGCGATGGGCCAGTCCCACTGGCTCGCCTTGAGCGAGAAGATCAGCATCATCATCAAGGCCAGCCAGAACGACGGCATCGAATAGAAGAAGAGAGCGATGACGCTCAGCGTATTGTCGGCGGCGCTGTACTGGCGGACCGCCTGCACGGTTCCGATCGCGATGCCCAGCGCGAACATCAGGACGAGCGTGAAGCTGGTCAGCATCAGCGTGTTCGGCAGCGCGGACTTCAGGATGTCGGCGACCGGCCGGCCCTGCGCGAAGCTGGTGCCGAAATCACCTGTTACGAGCGCACCGAGCCAGCGTACGTACTGGATGGGCAGCGGCTCATCGAGTCCGAAGTTGCGGCGAGTCTGGTCAATGACTTCGCGTGAGACATTGGGGCTGAACAGCGCGGCCGTCGGATCGCCGGGAGCGAGATGGAGCACGAAGAAGATGAGTGTTGCGACGCCGAGCAGGAGTGGAACGGCGCCCAGCACTCGCCGCATGACGAACGCGGTCACAACCGCCCTTTACGCATGGAATAAACCCGCGGCATCAGCGGTCGAGCGACCATTGCCGGAGCGTGAGCAACTCGCCGCGCGGGTCCATCTCGACACCCTGAATCTCGCTGCGGACGCCAGCCAGTTCGTTCAGCCAGAACATGAACGTGACGGGCTGTTCGCGCTCGAGTACTTCTGTGAAGTCGCGCCAGATCTCGCGCTGCCGTTCCGGATCGGTGCTGGCGCTGCCCGCCTCGATCAGCCGATCCAGCTCCGGATTGCTGACGCTGCTGCGATTCGCGGAACGTGGTTCGGCCGCCTGACTCGAATGGAACAAGGCGAACGGAGCCGACGCGACGCGGAAATTGTCGAGAACCCAGTTCGTGAAGACGGCATCGAAGTCGCGGCCGCGATGCTGCTGGAGCATTGATTGGAACTCGGTGACCCGGATCTCGGCGCGCGCGCCGGCGCGCCGGAACTGGCTTTCCAGGACCTCGACGACAGAGCGGCGCAGCGCATCATCGCTGGACAGCAATGTGAACCGGAGCGGCTGGCCTTGCGGGTTCTCGCGGATGCCATCACCGTCACGGTCCGTCCAGCCAGCTTCGCTGAGCAGGCCTTGCGCCTCTTCCAGCGAATGCGCGAGCGGCGTCAGGGCCTGCGGGTAGAGCGGGTGCCACGGCGGGATCGGACCGGTCGCCACACTGCCCTGCCCGGCCAGCAATGCATCGATGATCTCCTGGCGATCGATCGCGAGGGCGAGTGCGCGCCGGACGCGCGCATCATCAAACGGCGGACGCGCGTTGTTCCAGCCCACGTAATACACGGTGCGCCCCGGGTACGCCAACAACCGGAGTCCTGATTCCGATTCGATGCGGCCGACCTGGTCGGGGAAAACCGGTACGTCCACCTGGACCCCACCGGTGACCAGCTCCGTGAGCATGGTCGATGCCTCGGGCACGATGCGGAACACAATGCGTGCTGCTTCGGGCGGTCCGCCCAGCGATGCAGCAAAGTCTTCGTTCCGTTCGAGTACCAGCCGCTCGTTGGCTCGCCACTCGATGAATCTGTACGGCCCGCTCCCGACCGGTTGGCGATTGAACGGCGCGTTGCGCATCTCCGCTGCTGGCACACTCTCCAGCAGATGCTTCGGTGCCGGCGCCCACCAGAAGTCTTCGAGCGACTGCGCATGCGGCCGCGTGTACCGGAAGCGTACGGTAAAGCTGTCTACGACTTCGACGGATGCGACTTCATTGACGAACACATCACCGATCAGCGATGCGCTCTCCGGCAACTTTGCACGCTCGAACGTGAACGCGACATCCTCCGCCGTGACCGGGACGCCATCGTGCCACCGCACATCGCGACGCAGCTGGAACACCACCGCCGTATCACCCTGTTCCTCCCACGACTCGGCGAGGTGCGGTTGAACACCGAGATCCGCATCGTATTCAACCAGTGGCGTGAAGAGCGCATAGTTGATGACTTCGCCGGTGTACAGATCGCCGTTCACGATGGGATTGAAGGCACCGAAATCGGAGCGCATCCCGACGACGATCGTACCGCCCGCAGGGCCGCTCGCGTCATTGCCGCAGGCCAGCGCAAAGCCGGTCGCACAGACCAGCGCCGTACGCATCCAGCGGGACTCGATCAGTGGCGCCACGTCCATGCCTCGCTTGCGAAATGCGATTCGAGTTGGCGAATTCGTGCGCGTTCCTGTTCGGTGAGTGCATCTGGCTCGAGGCGGACAAGGAACGCGGCAGCGATCGCGTTGACCAGAGCGGAGCAGAGTTGAGTCCATGACGGTACGTCGGCCGTCAGCTCACGAACCGTTATGGCTCGCCAGCCGGCCTCCACCGGATTCGCCTTGACGAGCCATGTCGAGATGATCGATTGGTCGCTATCCAGCAACAGCGAGCCGTGCTGGAGAAGGGTCTGGCGCTCACAGCGCTGCGCACTCCCCACGAGCTTTCGACCACCGGCCACGACTTCGCCGGGCGCGGCCTCGGCGAAACACGGCTCGGCTGCGCCCGCGACGGGGCGGGACGTGCCGCGGCGAGTCGCAACGGCCACAGGCAGGCGGAGCGTCTGGAGTGCAATCGCGATGGCCTCGCTGATGCGGACGAACGCCGCGCGCGGCCGGCCGGCCACCGCGACGGGCGCCATCACTGCGTATGTCAACTCGCGGTCGTGATACACCGCCAGTCCGCCGGTCGGCCGGCGAACGAGTGTCGCGCCCGCGGCCCTGACACGCGCCGGATCGTAGAGAACACCCTGGTTCCGACCCAGTGAAAGACACGGCGGGTCCCAACGATAAAGACGGAGGACCGGCCGGCCCCCCGCCTGTACACGCTCGAACAGGGCCTGATCCGTGGCCATGTTCATGCCGCCGTTCGCAGCGCCGTCGACGAGCAGGCGCCAGGGCGCTTTCGCTTCGCAGGTCTCAGCCGCCAATGTGCTTTCGATACTCCTCCTCGCCCAGCAGCGCGTCCAACTCCGTCGGATTGGAAACACGCAGCTTCAACATCCAGCCGTCACCGTACGGATCACTGTTGACGAGTGCGGGATTGTCCGACAGCGCCCCGTTCACTTCCACGACCTCGCCAGACACGGGGCAGTACAGATCGCTCACGGCCTTCACGGCTTCTACCGTGCCGAACACATCCTTGCGGCCGAACCGATCTCCGGCCTTCGGCATCTCGACGTACACGATGTCACCCAGTTCGCCCTGCGCGTAATCCGTGATGCCCACGAGGTAGACCCCTTCCTCACCGGCGCCCTTGAGATACTCGTGGTCTTCCGTATAGAGCAGATCGCCAGGGATCTCTGCCATGCCGCCTTCCAGGGTTGTACGCGAAGTCACGCTGAGGCCGGCGGCTGGCGAGCGAGGCGGGCCCGGCTGCGCACGCGCGCGGCGTCGGGCGGGAGTATGAGCGCACTCCTGCCGCAGCGTCAAGCGCGTGACGCCGGGTTCCGAGACTCAGGATGGATCTGGTCTGATCGCGTTGAGGCCTTTGAGGATCTCGATCAGCCGGCGCAACTCGCGCTCGACGGTTTCGAGACTCTGCCGCACTTCGGGATCGGTGACGGCCGGGTCTTCGAGGAGCAGTTGAACGTTGCCGAGCGCAGCGGTGATTGGACTGTTTGCGTCGTGGCGGACGCGTCGCACCAGTGCGACCATCGATTCAAACCGGTCTTCGTTCAAGCCCGGACGCGTCGGTGTGCGGTGTGCGCATCCAGCTGCCATAATGCGCGAGGGATCCACAGTATAGTCCAGCGCGCGGCAGATCTGCAAGGCCGTACCGCGACGCTTGATTCCGCGGCGCATCTGCTGTACAGTTCGTGCGTGCGCTCGCATGGCATGCGAGCGATGGGGCCGCCGTCGCCAGGTAAGAACCGAACGGCGCGCGGACCGCGGGACGCAACAGGAGCCCGCTGTGAGTGCCCTTGCATCCACTCAAAAAAGGAGGTGATCCCTTGGCCAGTTCGAGTACTTCCCGTAACCCGACACGGGCAAGCGATCGCCGGAGCGGCGAGTAGCCGAAGAAGCGAGACCCATTCGCGGCCGCCGTAAGCCGTGCGGCATCGCGTCGGGTTGCGGAAGATCCTGGAACGCCGCCGGGCCTTCGGGTCCGGCGGCGTTCGCCCATCCTGGCATCGGCCCCGCCACACACCCGCTCGCTTCTGGCCCGGCAGGCGGCGGCGCGCGATAATGCAAGGGACGACGGACACCCGTTCTCGTGCTCGGAGAATCACACATGCCGGTCATGCTACCGGAAGCCGCGCGGCCGCCCCTCACGGCGCTGTCGGAAGAAGAGCAGATGTTCCGGGACATGGTACGGCAATTCGCTGAAGACGTCATCGCGCCACGGGTGCCTGCAATGGACGAGGCCGCCGCTATCGACCCGGACCTGATCCCGCAGATCTTCGAGCTCGGCCTGATGGGCGTCGAGGTGCCCGATTCGATGGGTGGCGCAGGCGCCTCTTTCTTCACGACCGTTCTCGTCGTCGAGGAGCTGTCCCGCGTCGATCCCAGCATCGGCGTGTTCGTCGATGTGCAGAACACGCTCGTCAACAGTTGCCTGCTCCGCTTCGGCTCCGATTCCATGAAGTCCGGATACCTGCCCCGCCTCACGTCCGAGGCGGTCGGAGCGTACGCCCTCTCGGAGGCCGGCTCCGGCTCCGATGCCTTCGGGCTCCAGACGCGCGCCATCCGCGTTCAGGACGGCTGGCGTCTGGACGGCCGGAAACTCTGGATCACGAATGCCGGTGAAGCGGACCTCTTCATCGTGTTCGCGAACGCGAATCCCGACGCCGGATATCGCGGTATTACCGCGTTCCTCGTCGAACGCGACTCGCCCGGGTTCTCGGTCGGCCGCAAGGAAGACAAACTCGGCATCCGCGCTTCCTCGACCTGTGAGCTGATCCTCGACGATTGCCGCGTCCCGGCCGACAACGTGGTCGGCGATGTCGGCAAGGGTTACAAGATCGCGATCGAGACGCTGAACGAAGGACGGATCGGCATCGGCGCCCAGATGATCGGTCTCGCGCAGGGCGCCCTCGATCACACGCTCCGCTACGTCCGCGAGCGCGAACAGTTCGGCCGCTCGATCGCCGAATTCCAGGGTGTACAGTTCCAGCTCGCGACGATGCGCACCCGGCTCGAAGCCGCCCGGCTCATGGTCTACAACGCGGCTCGCCTCAAGGACGCCGAACGCCCATTCATCGTCGAAGCCGCCATGGCGAAACTCTTCTCCTCCGAGATCGCGCAGGAGATCGCATCCACGTGCATCGACCTGTTCGGCGGGTACGGCTTCACGCGCGAGTACCCCGTCGAAAAGCTCTACCGCGATGCGAAGATCGGGACCATCTACGAAGGCACGAGCAACATGCAGATGCAGACGATCGCAAAGATTCTGCTTACATACGGACCGGGTGCCATTTCCTGAAGTTGGCTCGTGTCGCTATCGTTGACGGCGCCCGGGCAGGCTCGCACCCGGTCAGAGTTCGAGTTGCGTGACGCCGGCATTGTGCATCGGGGCAGGATTGTGACTTTGGTACCCGGTCCGCGGCCAAGGGAGGCATATCTGGCTGTAACTGAGCAGGAGGCGCGGCAGGTTGCGGAGGCCGCGCGGGAGACGGAGTGGTCGAAGCCGAGCTTCGTCCGGGAACTCTTTCTTGGGCGGCTGCGGCTTGACCTGATCCATCCGCCGCCGGTGCAGGATGCGGATGAGAAAGCGAGTGCGCGCGCGTTTCTGGATCGATTGAAGGCGTTCTGCGCCACGATCGATGCGGGCGAAATCGAGCGAACGGGCCGGGTCCCCGAGTCGGTGGTGGACGGGTTGCGGGAGATTGGCGCCTTCGGCATCAAGATTCCGCTCGAATACGGTGGCCTCGGCCTGTCGCAGGTCAGCTACAACCGCGCGATTGCGCTGATCAGCACGACGTGTCCAGCGCTGGGGGTGCTGCTCTCGGCGCACCAATCCATTGGCGTCCCGCAACCCCTCAAGATGTTCGGGACCGAGGAGCAGAAGAAGAAGTACCTGCCTCGCCTTGCACAGGGTGATATTTCGGCGTTTGCGCTGACAGAACCGGATGTCGGCAGCGATCCGGCGCGCATGTCGGCGACGGCCGATCCGACCGAAGATGGTACGGCGTACATCCTGAATGGAGAGAAGCTCTGGTGCACGAACGGGCCGATTGCCGAAGTGATGGTCGTGATGGCGAACACGCCAGCACGCGAAGGGAGCAAGCGACGGGGCATCACGGCATTCATTGTGGAGGCGGCCTGGCCGGGTGTCGAGCTGCTGCATCGTCTCGAGTTCATGGGGCTGAGAGGCATCGAGAACGGCGTGATTCGTTTCACGGACGTGCGCGTTCCGACGGAGAACGTGATCTGGGGCGAGGGCCGCGGTCTCAAGCTGGCTTTGATCACGTTGAACACTGGACGGCTCACGATTCCGGCGACGACGGCGGCCGCGGCGAAGTGGTGCGTTGCGGTGTGTCGCGAATGGGCGAGTGAACGCGTCCAATGGGGTGCACCGGTCGGCAAACACGATGCCATTGCACAGAAGCTCGGTGAGATGGCGGCGATGACGTTCGCGCTCGAGGCCGTGACCGAACTGGCCGCCGGACTCGCGGATGCAGGCAGATCGGACATCCGGCTCGAGGCCGCGATCGCGAAGATGTACAACTCGGAAAGCGCGTGGCGCATCGCTGATGAGACGATGCAGGTCCGCGGCGGGCGAGGTTATGAGACGGCAGCATCCCTCGAGAGTCGTGGTGAGGAACCGGTTCCGGTCGAACAGGTGATGCGTGACCTGCGCATCAATCTGATCTTCGAGGGATCGAGCGAGATCATGCGATTGTTCATTGCGCGCGAGGCGGTCGACCCGCACCTCCAGAAGGCCGGTGCATTGTTCGATCCGAAGGCAGCCGGTAGGGCAAAGATCTCGAGCGTCCTCGGTCTGTCGGCGCACATGGCCGGCTGGTACCCGAGTCTGGTGCTGGGCTGGGGCTGGTGGCCGCGCTTTTCGGCGTTCGGCCCGCTCGCGACTCACGTGCGCTTCATCGATCGTTCCGCGCGGAAACTCGGCCGTATGCTGTTCCATGCGATGGCCCGGCTAGGCCCGAAACTCGAGAAGCGACAGTCCGTGCTGTTCCGCCTTGTCGATGTGGGCGCGGAACTCTTCGCGATGTCGGCTGCGTGCGTTCGCGCGCACATGCTCGTCCGACAGAACCCGTCGGACCGAACGCCGCTCGAGCTGGCCGATCTCTTCTGCAAACACGCACGGCGCCGCGTGAAGCATCGCTTCGCGAACGTTTTTCATAATGAGGACGTTGCCACGTATCGCATCGCGCAGGGCGTCCTCACCGGCCGCTACAGGTGGCTGGAGAAGCCGCTCGGCGAACCTTGACGCCCAGGGCGGGGGCCCGCAGTAGCAGCGCCCCGGCTGCGAGGGCCGGCATCGCCATTCTGTGGTCGTGCATCGGACTGTTCGCGAGCATGCCATCGAAGGCAGGCGCCCAGCAGGCGCTCGATCCCACCCTGCGCGAACTCATCCAGCCGGTCATGCTGGATGCAGTACGCCGGGACATGGCAATCCGGGATGCGGTCCAGGCTGTGCGGCCGTCGTGGGCGAATTCTCTCGCGCTCGAGGCCCGCGGTCCGGGACAGGAACCGTTGATCGGTGTGTTCGTGCGTATGCGCAGCCCGGCTGCACTCGATGAGCTGCGAGCCGCGGGCGCGGAGATCGGAGCGGTCGTCGATGACCTCGTGAGTACGCGCATTCCGCTGTCCGCCATCGAGACGATCGGTGCATCTGCGAGCATCGAGCGTGTCGAAGCAGCGCGGGCGATGCGCATCGAAAACGATTCGAGCCTGACCGCAATCCACGTGAACGAGCTGCGCACGCGTAACGGCAACGTATGGGCGGGATCGACGGGTGCAGGTGTCATTGTCGGAGTATACGATACGGGCATCGACTTCCGTCATGACGACTTTCTCGATGGGAACGGGCAGACGCGGCTGCTAGGATTGTGGGACCAGTTGACGGACGGGGTACCGCCGCAGGGATTCACGAGCGGCAACCACTGTTCGCCAGCAGCTCTTCAGACGGCCGTCACGAGCAGCGGCGCGAGCGGCTGCCAGCAACGCGATTTCCATGGGCATGGCTCGCACGTCGCTGGCTCTGCGGCAGGCGACGGTTCGAGCAACGGTGGTGCGTCGGCGTGGCGGTACGCGGGCGTGGCGCCGAACGCGGACCTGCTTGTCGTGAACGGCGGGCCCGGCATTTTCTTCGAGAACCTGATCATCGATGGCCTCACGTGGATGCGGCAGGAAGGGCTTCGGCTCGGCCGGCCCATGGTCGTGAATCTGTCGCTCGGAGGCCAGTTCGGCGCGCACGATGGGACCCGCCTTTACGAACGCTTCATCGATGCGCTGACGGGCCCCGGTTTCATCGTCGTCATCTCGGTCGGCAACGAAGGCGTGAACCAGAATACGACGCCTCTGGTGGGTGGCCGGCTGATTCATGCACGCGGCATTCCATCGGGAACGCAGAGCACAGTCTTCGAGATCGACATCCCAGCGTACACGCCGAACGCGAGTCCGTGCACGGGCAATTACGTGAACGTGAGTTTCTGGTACGAGAGCGTTGATCAGTTGCGCATTGAAGTCGAGCGGCCCGCGGGCACGACCGCATTTGCGGATCGCGGCCAGGTCACGACGGGCGATGATGCGAACGGGCGCATCCGGATCGACAACGGATCGGGCGGCGTGAACTCGGAGAATGGCGACATTGAAGCGGCGATTGCGTTGAGCGGCTGCGGCACCAGCGGCGTGCCGCAGAGCGGACGATGGAAGATTCGCGTCACGCCCCAGCAACCGGGCTCGGGCCTGCCATTCGACATGTGGATCACGGGCAATGCAGGCGCGATTCCTGTGGGTGCGACCGGATTCGACAACCGGTTCGTCGTGGGATCGCCTGGCAATGCACGGCGGGCCATCACAGTGGGCGCATTTGTCACGCGGCTGTGCTGGCCGAGCATCGCGACGGCCGGCCAGATCTGTTACACGCAGCGGGAAGAGGTGGGCGATCTTGCGCGATTCTCGGGCGCCGGCCCGACCCGCGATGGCCGGCTCAAACCGGAAATCACGGCGCCCGGCATCGGCGTCATGTCCGTGCTGTCGCAGACTTCAAGTACATCGCAGCAACGCATCGCACCCGACAATCTGCACTCGGTTCGAGAAGGCACGAGCATGGCGGCGCCGCACGTCACTGGCACCGTTGCTTTGCTCCTCGAAGCGGACCCCGGCCTGACACCGGAGGACGTGAAGAGTGCGCTCGCGGTATCCGCTGCAACGGATGAATTCACAACGCGGACGTACGGGGTTTCGCCCGGTTCGAGTGCGCAGGATTGGTGGGGTTGGGGCAAGCTCAACGCGCGCGACGCCTTGCTCTCGCTCTCCGATGGAGCACCGGCCATCCTCGCGGTTGAAGCTTCGTCAGCAACCACGAATGAACCCGTGCTGGCTGCGCGAGGCACTCGCCTGCCGCTACTCCGCCTCGACCTCGAGGCGCTCGGCTTCGAACCCATCGATGTGACCGCAATCGGCTTCGATGTCACCGGCACCGATCCGGCTGCCCGGCTGTTGCTCGTGCGCGATGCCAACGGCAACGGCGTCGATCCCGAGGATGCCGTCGTGGGCTCGGTCGTCGCAGCGTTGAACGGAGCGAAGGTCCCGATCCTCGTTCAGCCCGACTCGCTGCGCGTGTTCCCGTTCGTCGAAACACCGGTCTACGTTGCGATCGAGCTGTCCGGCCAGGCCCCACATGGCGCCGGGTTCCAGGCAACGCTCGATCCTGCCACGATTCGCACGCTCGGTGTTCGCTCCGGCGCGGTCGATCAGGTCGACCCCGAAATCGCCGCGGTCGAATCCGGAACCGCTACAACCACGCTGCTCGATGACGATGCGCTCCTCTCGTTCAGCGAGAATCCAGTCCGCGACGACGATGTCGTGTTCAACTTCGCCGAAGCGCCGACGACGGCCGCGGTGTACACCCTGACGGGCCGGCGCGTCGTCGATCTGTGCACCAGAGACGGCATCGAGTGCGCCGGCGGAGTCGAGAACACGCACGTCGTCTGGGACCTCACAAACGATGAAGGCGAGCCGGTCGCGCCCGGTGTCTACCTCGTCGTGTTTCGCGTGTCGGGCCAGACGTTCCGTGAGAGACTGATGGTCTTGCGGCCCGGGAACGTCCCGGCCAGCCTGGAGTCATGAGAATGCGACGGTACGGCGGCGGAGTCACGGAGGCGTGGCGGGGGCGGGGGCGGGGGCGGTGGCGTTGCTACGGCGGCGGAGTCACGGAGGACGGTGGGCGCGGACGGTCACGGGGCATGTGCATCGTCATCGCGATCTTCGCATGCGGAATCATCGGGCCGTCATCGCTACAGGCGCAGGGCGCGGGTTCGACGGGTGCAACCGTCCTTCAGCTTCTGGCCGGCGGCAGGGCGGCCGCGTTATCAGGCGCATACGCAGCCGCTCAGGGCGATTCCGATGTGTTGTTCTACAATCCCGCCGGTATCGCGGCTCTCGACGCGGCGGCCGGTCTGTCCTACCAGCGCCATGTCGAAGAGATCGGCGTTGCGACGGGATCGGCAGCATTCCGAGTCGGTCGCATCGTTCTGGGCGCGAGTGCCATATTCCTCGATTACGGGGACATCGACGAACTCGTTCCGGACCCGGACTTCGGCGGCCAGACGGGAATGCCGACCGGCAACACGGTTTCTGCGACCGAAACCGCTGCACGGGTTGCGGCCGGACTCCCGCTGCTCGATGGCCGGCTCAATGTCGGTGGCGCGGCGGGATTCGTGTCGAACAGCTTCGCCGGTGCAACGCGCGGTACCGTACTGTTCGATGTCGGTGCGCAGTATGTGCTCTCGCGAATCACATTCGGCGCAGCGCTCCGGAACATCGGTGGTTCTCTCTCGGGCGGTGGTCTCGCAGACGCCGCGCTGCCAACCGAGGCGAGGGCTGGCGCGATGCTGGAAATGACGCAGACCAGCGGCCTCGGATTCATCGCGTCGGCGGATCTCGTGCATGAACTGAATGCAGGCCTCACAGGCGTCGTAGCCGGCGTCGAGGCCGGTCTATTTCCGAACGCGGCATCGCAGATCGGCGCGGTCGCCCGCGCGGGCTACGACGCCGGTACGGGCGAGGACGGTCAGGGCGCGCTTCGCCTGGGCGGTGGCCTCAGCGTCGGCCGATTCGCGTTCGATTACGCGTACCAGAACTACGAGCTGTTCGGTTCACTGCACCGCTTCGGCGTGCGCTGGATGCGCGCGTTCTGACGGGCTGCGCTCACCGCACGGCTTCGCCGAGCGGTCGCTGCGCGGGACGTGACGGCACCGACTCGAATCAGGCGAGCCGGTCGCGCTTGCCGGTGCTGACCTCACGAATCCACAGCTGATAGTCGAGTGCAGCAGCGAGTGCTGCCTCGATGCTGCGGATCACGTCCTGTTCACCGACATCGCGTCTGGCCCGCTCGACCAACGTGCGGTCGAGATAGAACGTGAAGTGGCCGCGTACGGTCACGGGTTGAGAGCGACGGGGCGGTGCGCCCGGCAAATTTTGCGGCATCGACTCCTCCTCTGGGACGGGGCGGCCACGGTGCTGCGCCAATCGGCGCACGGCCATGGACGGATCGGACGGACGGATCCTTGCCCGGACCGGACGGTTACGAGAGATTCGGAAGCCGATGAAATCGAATCGCAAGGAACTGATTGTCGTGGGCGACCGCGTCCTGATCGCGCCGGAAGGCGGGGAGGAGCGGAGCCGTGTTGGCCTGTATTTGCCGGCATCGGCGGTGGACAGCCAGGCCGTGCAGGGAGGCAAGGTCATTGCGACGGGGCCCGGTACACCGATCTCCGCGCCGACCGAACTCGATGAGGAACCGTGGAAGATTGCGGGCGGTGAAGCGAAGTACATGCCTGTGCAGGCGCGAGTCGGAGACTTTGCGATCTTCTTTCGCCGGGCGGCCGTCGAGATCACGTTCGAGGACGAGAAATACCTCGTTGTCCCGCAGGCGGCGATTCTGGCGCTGGTGCGGGAAAACGCGTTGCCAGCGGGCGAATCGTGGTGAGAGCCCGGCGCCGTGCGAAGTGCAATCACAGCGGCCCCCTTTCGAGCGGGGCCGCATTCGTTAGAGGCAGGGATGAAGGAGCGAAACGACTATCTCGTGCGCGCGACAGCGCTCGAAGGGCGAGTGCGCGCGCTGGCCATTGATGCGACAGGCGTCGTCGGTGAGCTGCATGCGCGGCATGGCACCGAGCCAGCCGTTACCGCGGCGCTGGGCCGCCTTGCGACCGCCGCGCTTCTGCTCGGCGCCCAACTCAAGGACGAAACGCACACCGTCAGTCTGCGCGTGCTTGGCGATGGACCGGCGGGCACGCTCATCGCCACGTCGAACGGTCGCGGCGATGTGCGCGGACTCGTGGCCCACCCGCAGACGGGTACCGAGCAGGTCAAGAACGGCAAGCTGAATGTCTCCGGCGTCGTTGGCACGCGCGGCCGCCTCACCGTCACGCGCGACATAGGCATGCGCCAACCGTACGTCGGCGTCGTCGAGTTGCTCAGCGGTGAGATTGGTGAGGACATCGCACACTATCTCGTGTCGAGTGAACAGACGCCGTCCGCCGTCGGGATCGGTGTGTTCGTCGATGCATACGGCCGCGTCGAGGCGGCTGGCGGCTGGATGGTTCAACTGTTGCCCGGCGTCTCCGATCGCGACGCGAATACCATCGAGGAACGCGTTCGCGAACTGCCGCACCCGACGACCATGCTCCGCTCCGGCGATGCACCGGAAGATGTGCTGACCCGGATCTTCGGTGACGCGTGGGATTCGCTGGATCGTGTGCCGGTCCGCTTCCATTGCCCGTGCTCGATCGAACGCGTCGAACGCGCGCTCTTCCTGCTGGGCGAGGCCGAACTGCGGAGCCTCGTCGAAAAGGACCGCAGGACCGGCTTCACCGAGATCACCTGCGAATTCTGTGGCCGCCAGTACACCCTCGAAACCGCGGCCATGCGCGCCCTCGCCGAAGCCGCCGAGGCCTTGCACGACACGGGGCCAGACTCGAATCATCACTCCGACTGATCTTCCGAGCCCTTCCCGCTCCACCGACGAATCAGGAGACCAGGCGATGAACGCAACCGTAGGACTCGAGACCGGTGTCCTCGCCCGCGCCATTGGCGCCGCGTTGCTCCGCCCCGATGTCTACGAGAACATCGAAGCGGACCGCTCCGCCACGGGCCAGGCCGCGACCGTCGTCCTCGTCGTGGCGCTCGCCTCTGCCATCGCCGCGTACAACGCCGGGACCGGCGCCATCATCGGGAGCGTGATCGGCGCCTTCGTCAACTGGGCCATCTTCGCGGCTGTCACCAACTTCATCGGTACCCGGGTGTTCGGCGGTCACGCCGATTGGGGTGAACTCCTGCGCACTCTCGGCTTCGCTCAGGCGCCCGGCGTGTTCCTTCTCCTCACCGCGGTTCCGTTCCTCGGTGGGCTTGCCGCCATCGTCGTTGCCCTCTGGACCCTTGCCGCCTGCATCGTCGCGATTCGCCAGGCGCTCGACTTTACAACCGGACGGGCCGTCCTCACGGCCATCATCGCGGCCATGGCGATCATCGCAGTGACCCTGATCGTGGGCGCGATCACCGGCTTCTCGCTGGGCGGAGTCCGCACGATCACCTGAACCCGACGATCCGGCCCGGCCCGGCGCCGCGGCACCTCTCCCCTGATGTGCCCGGAGACCGCCGCGGCCCGAGATTCGTGGACGAATCGCGCGGCCCCGGCCGGCCCTACCCACCGCCGGGCCGGAAAAGGTTGACGGAAACGCGCAAAGAGTGCGCGTTGCGCCATATCCACAAATGCCTGAAACCAACTGATTTGTAAGCACTTACGCCGTGACAGCGGCGGGTGTCCCGATCTTGCCCTCCCACCCCCGTGCACCACCGCCCGACGGGCCGCTTTTTCAACCGGGGGACCAAGCGATGCGGAAACTGTTCGGAAGGACCGAGGCAGGATCGGAACGGCTCGGCATCGTCGAGGAGCTCGAGCTCCTCGCCCGCCGGGCCCGGTTCCTTGCATTGATTCTGCCTGTCCTGCTCCTCTCCGGCTTCGGCGCCGGCCGCCTGGTGAGCGATGCATTGCGTTTGCCCGACGACACGCCGGCTTACGAATCGTCGCTCGATCCGGCCGCGAGAATCCATATTTCGAAGCTCGACAATGCACTGCACCGCGCCCGTCTCACTGGCGACAGCACGGCAGAGTACGTCCAGCTGTACCAGACCGAAGTCGCGCCAATCGAACACGTGCTGCGCCGCCGAGGCGTCCCGTTGGCCGTGGCACGACGCGTCGCATGGCCGCTCGTCGAACAGGCGCACGAAAACGGAATCGATCCGGCCACCGTCGTCAGCGTCGTTCTCATCGAGAGCGCTGGAAAGCCGGATGCCACAAGCTTCGTCGGCGCACGCGGGCTGATGCAGATCATGCCTTTATGGATCGGCTACTGGCGAGGCTGCGGGCGGAATCTGTATGACATTGAAGCGAATCTCTGCAACGGGACGAGGATCCTGGCGTGGTACATGACGCGACACGGCGGCGATGAACGGCGCGCCCTGCTCGGCTACAATGGCTGTGTCCGCGGCTCGAACACGCCCAACTGCCGCCACTATCCCGACAAGATCGCGAACCTGCGCCACCAGGTACGGCGCGAGATCGCGGCCGCCCGTGCCGAGAACGTCCGCGTCACCAGCGTCCTCACGGAAACGGACGACGACTGAGCACGCTCGAGGACCAACACCCGGAGGTTTGCTCCGGGCGCGGGCCGGTTCTGGCCGAAAGCGAGATGCGCTGTCGGCCGCCGGCCCGTGATCGGATCATAGCGTGGCCAGGTTGAGGTTCGAGAGGGGCTGGTCGTCGTAGCAGCGGGTATAGTTGAGTTTGCGTTCGATCGCTTCGATCACGGGAGCCGCGAAATCGACCTCGTGAACGCTCTCGGCGCTGCCCAGCCCGCCGGGCGAGAAGACATTGATTTCCATCAACTTGTCGCCCACGATATCGAGACCGACGAGGAACATGCCATCCTGAATCAGTTTCGGGCGCACCATTTCGACGAGCTCGAACACGCGGTCGTCGAGCTTCGGTCGGACCACTTTGCCGCCGGCGGACATGTTGCTGCGAATATCGTCGGACACACTGACGCGACCGAAGGCAGCGTACTTGCCCTCGTGCATCAGCGGTTCACCGTTCATGACGAACAGGCGGATATCGCCGGCTTCGGCTTCGCGCAGATATTCCTGCACGACGACGTAGCCATCGCGCAGGATCGCATCGACGATCTGATTCAGATTGGATCCGTCCTTGCGTCGGACCAGAAACACGTTATGCCCGCCTGAGCCCTGAAGTGGTTTGAGCACGACGTTGCCGTCGTGTTCCTTTACGAAAGCCCGCACCTCATCGGGGTCACGCGTGATGAGCGTGAGCGGACGGACGGCTTCCGGGAAGTGCTGGAAATAGGTCTTGTTGATGGCGTTCGCGAGACTGTATGGATCATTCAGCACGATCACGCCACTGCGCACGGCAAGCTGGCCGAAGAGGATGCCACTGGTCTGCGCCCACGGCCGCTCCATGGTGTCTTCTGCCGGGTCACTGCGCAGCAGCAGCACATCGAGGTCATTCAACTGGATCCGTTCTTCGACCGCCTCCGTCCCCTGCAATGCGTCGAGGTACGTCTTCGTCGTCTTGTAGCGCGAGCCGCGGACGCTCCTCGCGTGGGCGGAGATGGTACCATCGGGATCGTAAATGAAGTCGCCGACACCCATGGACCACGCTTCATGGCCGCGTCGCAGGGCGCCGAGCGCGAGCCGCGTAGTGGTGAAGCGGTGGTCCTCAGTCATGACATCGTTCACGACGAAACCGATCCTCATATCCCATTCTTTCGCGGGACCATCTCGAGACTGGCCTCTGGCAGTTCGAGGACCGAATGGCCTTCTCTCAGCCAGGCGAGACGCTCCCGAGCATCTGCAAGTTCCAGGCACGGGGGCCGCAGCGGCGGCGGCCGTAGAACTTCCCGTGCGAGCAATTCCTGAATCAGAGGTGCGTGGCGCAAGGCCATCTTCCCGAGGAAGAGGATGTCCAGGTCGCCTTCCTCGCCCAGGTAGGAGAGCAACGCCTTGACGCCGCGCAAGTAGACAACGTCCTTGGTGAAACCGCCGGCTCTGCGCACGCGCATCGTCGTGATGAATGCGGTTCGCCTTGTAAGCCCATGCGCTGTGGTCAATTCATCGAAGATCTCGGCGAAGGAGGCGCCCTCGATGACGCGGGCGACGGCGACGACGCGGGCGGCCAGCAGCCTGAACCGGTTTCGGTCGAGCCCGCCGACGAGGAACTCGCTCAGGACCGCCAGGCCCTCCTGGAGTGCCTCGTATCCGGCGAGTCCGGTGTGCAGCAGGGCGAGCGGCTGCGCCGTGCCGTTGGCGTAGGTCAGGAGGTGCGTCCCGGCTTCGTGGTGGACGAGTGCGCGCGCTCGGAGCGGCGACAGCCGAAGATCGGAGGGAACCAGCAGGCGACCTTTCGAGACGAGGAGGCTCGACGTGTCATCGCGGATCTCGATGCCTGCATCAAAGCCCGCGTAGCGGGCCCGCAGCTCATCCAGGAAGCGCGTCGCCATACGCGCGAAGTCCTGCGCGGACACACTTCGATCCGCGTCGGGCGGACCATCCGGCGGAGCGGCCAGGATGCCTTGCGCGAGCTGGAGCAGGTCCTCTTCCACGTCACCGAACAGTTGCAGACTGCCGTACAGGAAGTCGGGCGTGTTCCGCTCGGTCAGCATGCTGAGCTGCCGCCCGACCTCTCGAACCTTCTCGCGGAAGATTCGCTCGAGCGTCGGATCTTCCAGGTCCTCGAGTGGCACCTGGTACAATCGCCGCAACAACAGCTCAGGATCGTGCGTCAACCAGCGATAACGAAACGCCGGCTCGCTCTTGCAGCCACTGGTCTGGAAGGATTCGAACGCTTCCATCGCATTGACCGGCGTAACGGCGAGCAGGAAGTCGTACGAATCACAGATGTCGGCCAGTTCTCGATCGACTTCGCCAACCGCTCTTACAACGGCTCGACGCCCCAGACCGTGATGGCTCGCCGGCCTCGCCTCCGTCTTGTCGTGCACAAAACGGAAAAAGCTGTGCCGGAACGCATCGGTCAGTTGACTCGCCAGCTCCCGAACAACGTGCGGATAGAGTTCGCCCGTGAGCACATCGCGATGAATCGGGTCGATTTCCAGGCCGATCAGGTAGCAGTCGAGCCGCTTCGCCTGCAATGGATCGATGATCGGACCCATTTCGGGTGGCGCAACGATCCGGCGCTTGACACCCTTCGCACGCGCAGCACGTCCGTCCAACTCGATGCCGCGTAACTCCGACACAAGCGTGCGCGCTGCGCTCAGATCCGATTGCCGGTCCGGCGTCACAACCCGAAATCGCGGCTCACCACCATGCGTGAGGCTTGCAAACCCGGCTTCGACGGACGGCTCACTACCCTGCCGGAATCCCGACCAGACCTCCACGAGAAGGAACGCGCCAAACTGGACAGACAGCGGTTCCACGATCGCCGCGACGAATTGCTGGAGTTCTGTCTGATAGCGTGAATCTGCTGTCGCCGCGAGGTAGGCTGGCTGGCTGAGGATCAGCCGGCGCATACCGAGATCCGCACGATCCGCTGGCGACCGATACACCACCATGAACGGCAGCCGCCGATCGATGTGCAGCCGGCCACCGCCCGGCAGCGTGCGCCGGACTCGCCTGCCCGACGTCAGCCGCGCAACGACCGCCGCCAGCAGGTCCGGCGGCACGAATGGCGCCGTCTCCTCCGTATTCAGCATCGCGACAGTTCTTCCAACACTCCCTCCACTGTCGACGCCAGCGCGCCATGGAGGAATTCGACGCGGGCTGCGTCAGCAACTCCCGTCCATTCGTCCATGAACGTCTTCTTGAACTCGATCGCCAGCCCACAGCCAGCGGCTGGAAACCGCTCGTGCACCCACTGCGTCAGATAACCACCGCGGAAACGAACGTTCTCCCGCACGTCGAGTTCGCCGCTCCGCCCGGGATGCACCCGCAGATCCGACATGAACCGGTCAACGATATTCGACCAACGGCCGCGATCCAGCGTGCCCGTGCCAACATTCACGTCAGGAT
>JBOHRL010000067.1:0-25939 GCA_050732695.1 Longimicrobiales bacterium
GGCGGTCGTCATGCCGCGGCATCGCAACCCGCCCGACGGCAACGGCGGCCCGAACCACTGGGAATGCTGGCTCCGCGATCCCGACGGTTACATCGTCGTACTCGCCAGCCCGGACGGATCGGCAGGAAAGCCCGAATGAGCACGTGCCTTGCCTGCGCGGCAGGGGCTCAACCATGTACGTGGCCTGCCCGGATCGGGAGGCCAATCGCCGTTCAGCGGCTCAACTGGGAATGACCCTTTCTTCTCCCTTCTGCGCCTGCATTCCTCTTTTCCAGAACAGATAGGCCGGGATCCCGGCCGCCACGACGGCAATCCCGATCATGGCCTCGATCGGCCTCGTCACGATCGTATTGAGCACGATCGCCAGTGCGGCGCTGACGAATAACACGGGGGTAACAGGATAACCCGGCACGCGAAATGGCAGTACGGCATCGCGTTCCCTGCGCCGGAAGACAAAAATCGTCGCCGCCGCCAGCGCGTAGAAGATCCAGCCCGTGAACACGACGTAGGTGAGCAGTTGCTGGAACGTGCCTGTTGCGGCAAGCACCATGGACCATGCGCAGAACACGGCAATGGAAACGGCGGGGGTTCCGAGCGTTGGATGCACATCGGCGAGGCGCCGGAAGATGAGACCGTCGCGAGCCATCGCGAAGAAAACGCGGGATCCGGTCAGGACGATGCCGTTTGCTGCACTGAAGATACTGACGAGGATGGCGGCGGCGACGAGCTGGCCGGCGCCAGCACCGAAACGGGCGCGCACGGCGTCGGCGGCAACGCCGGTGCTGGCGATGGCCTGCTCGGGTCCGAGCGCGGACACATAGGCGATGTTGGCAACATTGTAGAGGAGCACGATGGTGAGCGTGCCGACGGCGATGCCGCGAGGGAAGGTCCGGCTCGGATCGACCGTCTCACCGGCAGTGAACGTCACCCACTGCCAGCCTTCGTACGCCCATAGTATGCCGATCATGGCCGTGCCCATGGCGGACAGCATGCCGGCATCGAATCGGGCCGGCATGATCGACGCTCCGTATGCGTCGAGGCCCGGACTGGTCGCAAGCAGTGCGGCGCTCAGGCCCAGTAGCGCGGTGACCTTGATCGCCGTCGCCCAGCCATTGACGCTCGTACTCGTGCGTGTGCCGCGAATATTGATGGCAGCGACAATCGTGATCATGCCGATGGCGACCAGTCGGTTGCCTGCGTCGGACAGGGACACGAACTGTCCTGCATATCCGACGAACGCCGCGGCCAGCGTGGCAACCCCGCCTGCTCCGACTGCAAGGAACAGCGTCCACCCGAAAAGGAACGCGACACCCGGCCCGAACGCGTCCCGCAGGAACACGTACAGTCCGCCACTGGCCGGCCGCGCGGCAGCCAGTTCGCCGTACGTCAACGCACCGAGAAGGGAAAGCAGCCCGCCGATGAGCCAGACGATCAGGGCGATCCCGACATCGCCTTCGACCTGAGCGAGAACAGTGCTTGGAACGATGAAGATGCCGGAGCCAATGACGACGCCGACGACAAGCAGCGCGAGGTCGCGCAGCCGGATGGTTCGTTCGAGGATCGCGGTCATACTGCGGCCGTCAACGTAAGAAGAACGCCCGGCCGCGGAAACGGCGGCTGCCGTCGCCGCCCACGAGTTCAGGACGAGTTGTCGTCGTGCGTGGACGACCCGGCTGGCCCGCCAGTCTGTTCCTGGTGCGCGCGGAACCGGGGGAGCGGCATCTCCGCCACGCGAACGCGTGCATCCGGTTCCGGCTCTGTCCACGCGAACACGATCCGGTCGCCCGCCAGTGCCATACGGGGGAAACCGCTGGCTCGTTCGGCGCTCGAGGCCGCCACAGTCGTCGAACTGCCCATCGCGCCGTCGGGCGCGACCAGCCGCACCCGGACTTCGGCGCCGTCGTCCGTGCGCTCGAGCCAGCTCACGAGCGCCTGTCCGTCGTCCAGCATCAACACGTCCGCCCTGCCGACCGGATCGCCGTCATCGATGCGCAGCGGCGCTCCGAACGTGGCGCCGGCATCGCTCGAGAACGCGACGCGAACACGCGCCGTGTCCTGTGCCGCAGTAAACCATGCCACGACGAGTTCGCGCTCACGGGCCGCTGCCGATGGTCCATTGACCGGGCAGCCAGGAATGACCCAGCCATCTTCGTGCACGGGCACGGGCTCCGTCCATGAACCATTCACGTGCCGGGTCACCGCAATGTCGCGAACCTCCGTATCGGATCGATCACGATACACAAGAACCGGCCCGTCGGCCGTAACCGCGACATCGGTCTGACAGCAATCGCAGGTCCGGCCGTCGACCAGCTCATCCGCAGCCGGCACGCCCGCTGCCGAGAACGTCGTATAACGCAATGTCATCGCACTGTTCATCGAGTGTTCAGACCCATCGTGCGCATTGCCCGCCGTTTCCCGACCGTCCAGCCAGACTGCGCCCATCTCGCCGTCCGGCATGACGAACAGGGTCGCGAATCCGTGCTCGGTCTGCGTCCCATCCGCGTGCGGCCGAACCTCATCGCTCCACGTCGCCCCGTCATCTCGCGACAGCGCGACCACCACGTCGTACGCATATCGGCCAGCGCCGCTGCGACCAAGCCAGTGTGCAGCGATCCGCCCATCCGGTAACTCGAGAATAGATGGGAAGTCCGCCCAGTTGACAAAAAAGCTCGCGGACCGCGCGACCGTGCGCGGCGGTGACCACGCATCGCCGCTGCGCAGCGAAACCCGGAACTCGTAAGCCGAATCGACGGCTTCGAGCCAACTCAACCACACGCCGTCTGCCGCAGGCGAGAGGAATGGTTCTCCGCTGCCCGGCCCTGCTGGCGAATCAATCATCTCCGGCGCCGGCAATGGCAGGATCTCTCGTTCGGCCGGTCTCGCGCACGCCGTAACAATGACCATTGCCTGCACCACCATGGAGAACGATCGCATCGAGTCCTCCTTGTAGTTCTCCGTCCGGATTCTTTCAGAGCTGAGCAAACATTTGATACGGACGAGCGTTCACTGTATTTCCGCCCGGCACATGGCACAAGGGTTGCCACCATCTTCAGAACCCGCGGCGAACACCCGCCATTGCTCCCATGTCCGCGGCAAAGGAGGAATCGCCAGCAAGGAGGCACGATGCAGTATCGAAGAACGGCATTCGCAGCGGCGTTGCTGCTGGGCGGGCTCGCGGCGCCGGCGTCGGCACAGCTCCACATCACGCCTACCGTGGGATCCTACCTTCCGGGTGACGATCCGTTGCACCTTCGCGAAGGCAGAGAGGATCAGAGGCTGATCCGCGGACGCACATTGAGTCTCGGGCTGAATCTCGAGGCCGGCGTCTTCCGCGGTACGGTTGCATACGCCACGCAAGCCGAGATCCTGAACGAAGGCATCGAGACACAGGGACCCATTGGCGAGGGCCGGCTGCTGGCGATCACGGGTGGCGTCGCCCTGCGCCCGATTCCGCGGTTCGCAGGAATTCAGCCCTACGCGATCGGTGGCCTGGGTGTGAAGCGCGCCGGCTACTCGTGGAACGACGACGGGTTCTCGAACGCACTCCCCGACGACAAGACGAACTTCGCGCTTCAAGCCGGTGCCGGTGTGGACCTCATGCTCGGAGGCCTCGGCTTCACGGCCGAGATCTATGATATGATCACACCTGGCTCGGACAACAACCGTCACGACACGTTCATCATGGCTGGTCTTCGACTGCGCCTCGGGAACGCGCCTGATAGCGATAACAATAACTGAGGAGTACGAGCGCTTCTGCGTTCGACGCGAACTGCCAGGGAGAGGCGGATCGTCGAACGAAACGGGGTGCCGGCAACTTCGAGCCGGCACCCCGTTGATCTGCGTTACCGAACGGTGGTTCAGCTTGCGCTGACGGTGTACTTCCAGCCCGCGACCTGGCCAGTGATCTCCGTGCTCTGCTGGAAGTCGGCTGTCGCGTCCTTCTCACCCGTGTTCACCGTGAACGCAAGTTCGCCGACGGTCTGGCCCTCGGAGCCGATCAGTGTGATCGTCACCGCCACCGGCGCACCCGCAGCGAGTGACTTGTTGCGCACTTTGCCTGTCACGGTTGCTGTTGTCTCTTCGGGTGCGATGGCAAGATCCATCACCTCGACAGGGATCTGCTCGACGGTCTGGAGTGTCGCATACGCGGTCTGGCGGCCACCCGTCGTATCACCCATCAGCTCACCGTGACGGCGCTGCGAACGCGCCAGAATCAGGATCAGTTGCTCATTGGTCGGATCGAATTCCTTGACCTTCTCGATCTCCGCGGGCAGCGAACTGTAGATCTCGAGCATCTCTGGCTTCAGCTGCTCGACCTGAGAAGAATCCGTTTGAATCGTATTCTCGTGTTCGGTCACGAGCGCGTACCGCGCCTGGACATAGTTGTAGAGATAATCGCGCGAGTACGGATTCACTTCGGCGGCCTTCTTGAACCATTCCGCGGCGCTGGCATGATCACCGGCGGTAAATGCATCGACGCCGCGTGTGCCGCGCATCTGAGCAACATTCAGGACCGACATCTCGGCGTAGCGGTCCCACTGCACCTTGGATGCGGAGTCCAACTGCTCGTAAAGCGGACCCTTCGATGCTTCCGCCGCCTGCCTGAAGGCGGTTTCGGCCTTGTCCAACTCGTTCTGATTGGCGTAGATGCTGCCAATGTTGAGCAGCGCTTCGGGGCGCTTGTCGTAGAGTTGCTGCGCCGCCGTCAGGACCGTCAGCGCGGAGTCGAACTGCTGCTGGTCCATCAGGGTGACGCCCTTGTCGAACGCTTCCATCCATCCAGCCTCGCGTTCCGGCTCGATCTCTTCCTCGAGTTCCGGCGCGATGGAGACGGCTTTGTCGAACGCCGAGTCCGCCGCGACGTATTGGCCAATCCCGGCGTACGCCTGACCCGCGACGTGCCACGTGCGCGCGTTATCAGCATCCTCCGTAAACGCGGGTCGCACGGCGTCCAGGGCCTGCTGGTAATACTGCGCGCGTTCCTCGGGCGTCTGCCGCGTCATGGCGAGGCCGATGAATTTCTGCGCCTCCTTCGTCCACTTGTTGTCCTCGTTTTCCTGCGCCTCGGCCGTGGCCGGGACCAGCAGGCCGAGAAACAGCACCGGTGCGATGCGCTTGAACCGGGTCATTGGGTGCCTCCGTACCAACGGTTGTGCCAGAACGTCCAGGGCGGACACGTGTCGGGTCCGGACCGGCCAGCGGGATGTAAACTGTCGCCGCCGTCGAGGTTCCGGCCGGAAACCCGGAATGCTAGGGTTCAGCGATGGGTGGCACAAGCCGTGCCGCCGCTGCCCCGCGCATTGCCGGGAGAGCGCCTGTCGTTGGCGGCGGGTGGCCGGCGGAATGCCGTCAGCGCTGGAGAACGTCGCGGACCGTACGGGTGAGCTGGTCGGGCGTGAACGGCTTCGACAGGACCAGAGTCCCCTGGGGGATCTCGCCGTCACGGACGTACAGGTCATCGGTGAACCCGGACATCAGGATGACGCGGATGCCGGGACGGCTCGCGACGAGGGACCGGGCGAGTTCCCTGCCGCCGACCTCCGGCATGATCACATCACTGATCAGCAGGTCGATCCGGCCATCGTAGTTTTCGGCGGAATCGATGGCCTCACGGCCGCCGGCGGCCTCGAGCACGTGGTAACCCTGGCGGTGCAGCACACGGCACACAAGCGTGCGGACGGGCTCCTCATCTTCCACGACCAGCACGACTTCGCGGTTCGCGGCGGAAATTGGGTGCGAGGCATGATCGGTGTCCGCTGCGGACTGCTGCGGCTCGGGAATGACGTCTCCGCTGCGCGGCAGGAGCAGCAGGAACGCGGCGCCGCGGCCGGGCTCGCTCTCCGGGATGAGATAGCCGCCGCTCTGCTTGACGATGCCGTACGCAGTGGACAGGCCGAGGCCACTGCCCTTGCCCATCTCCTTCGTGGTGAAGAACGGCTCGAAGATGTGCGACAGCGTCTCGGCATCCATGCCGTGACCCGAGTCGGTGACACGAATGACCACGTACCGGCCGGACACGACGTATGGGTAGGGGAGCGGGTTATGCGCGTCCACGCGGAGGTTGTAGGTCGAGACGGTCAGTTGGCCGCCATCAGGCATCGCGTCGCGTGCATTGACGACAAGGTTGAGCAGCACCTGTTCGATCTGTCCGCGATCGCCACGCACGGCCCCGATGTTGCCCAGGTCTGTCTCGAACCGGATGTGTTCACCGATGAGCGGGCGCAGCAGGCGGTCTGTATCGAGGACGACCTGGTTGAGGTCGAGGACCTCGGGCGCGAAGATCTGCTGCCGGCTGAACGCGAGCAGTTTGCGCGTCAGTGCGGCAGCCCTGTCCGCGGCCTTCGAGATTTCCTCGAGATCGCCCGATGTCGTGCGTGCGGACGGATCGTGCAGCAGCAGCTCCGCATGACCTTTGATGGCGGTCAGCAGGTTGTTGAAGTCGTGTGCGACGCCGCCCGCAAGGCGGCCAATGGCCTCCATCTTCTGTGACTGTCGCAACTGCTGCTCGAGTCGTTTCCGCTCCGACACATCACGCGCGAGCGCGACAACGAGCGGGCGGCCGCTCCACTCGAAGAGACCGGTCCGGACCTCGACCGGAAACGTCGTTCCGTCCTTGCGACGATACACGGAATCGTGCTGGCGACGTTGCCCGACACGCAACTCGCGCCACGCCGCTCGCGCCTTCGTCTCATGAAAGTCTACTTCGATATCAGACACGCGCAGACGCAGGAGTTCCGATCGTGTGTACCCGAGACTGTCGCAGGCCGATTGGTTGACATCGACGAATCGGCCATCGCCATCGTGTACCACGACGGCATCAGCGGCGTGATCGACGAGGCTGCGCACGCGTTCTTCATTCTCGCGCGCGATCATCTCGGCCCGCCGGCGGTCCGTCACGTCGACCATGACGCAGCGAAGATGCGGCGGCGCGCCGCTGTTGCCCGGCACGACATCGACGAAGCTGCGCGCCCAGAGCACGAGTCCGCCCTGCGTCACCATGCGCGTCTCGAGCTGGTAGCCGATGCCTGTGCGAACTGCATTGTCGCGGTGCTCGAGCACACGCGTGTAATCGTCCGGATGGATCAGCGTCTTCCAGATCTTGTCGCTCGCCAGCCAGTCCGCGAGCGGGTAGCCGAACAGGTCAACCGCTCGGCGGCTCACGTAATCCACCGTGTACGACGGCGGTGTCGCCTCCCAGACGACCGCGTCGAGTCCATCGACCAGTTCGCGGTAGCGGCGTTCGCCCGCTTCGATCGCGAGGCGGGCAGCGCGTTCGGATTCGATGCGCTGTTCCGCAACCTGCCGGACCCAGCCGACGAACAGACCGAGCGCGGGGACCGCCGTCATGGCGAGCGAGACGCGCAACCAGAAGGAAGGACCGGTCGGGAAGACGAGGCCCGGGCCAACGCCTTCGAGGGCGATGTACAGAACGGTCACAATCGCGCTCGCGACGCCGCCCGCGAGACCGAGCGTGCCGCCGCAGATCGCGACCACCAGTGCGAGCAACAAGGCCGCACCGGCAAGTCCGCCCAGCGCCCACGCCAGCAACTCGACGACCAGCAGGATCACGGCCGTCGAGAGCGAGGCGCGGATCGCCGCGACCTTCAACGGTGGAAGTCGCTCAAGTCCCATTACCGGTCTGCGGGTTCGTGCTGTGCGTGACCGCCTGGATCCCACCAGCGACTTCCGGAATGATGCCCAGCCGCGTGTAGATCGGCCTGATCTCGGCTCGCAGAGCTGGCAACTGCCACCCGAATGCCGCTGCACCCGCCAGACAACCGAGACCGCCCAGCGCAATCGTGACCGGTGCCCCGATCGCGCCCGCCAGCGCGCCAGCGCCCAGTGCGCCAAGCGGCGCCATCCCCGTGAACGCCATGCTGTACATGCTCATGACGCGGCCGCGTTTGTCATCGTCGACAATCGTCTGTAACACCGTGTTGCTGGACGCCATCTGCGCCATCATGCCGAAGCCGGCGACTGCCAGACAGATGAGTGAGAACCAGAGCGTTCGCGACACAGCCAGTGCAAGCAGTGCAGTCCCGAACATCGCCGCCGCAATGACCATGATTCGGCTCAGGCCGCGAACCGTTGTGCGTGAGGCAAGGAACAACGCGCCGGCAAGCGCGCCGAGACCGACAGCCGCCATCAGGAAGCCGAGCGTTTCTGCCCCGCCATGAAGGACATCCGTCGCAATGACCGGCAGCAGGACACTGAACGGGACGGCCACCAGACTGACAAACGCCACCAGCAGCAGGATCGACCGCAGCGGCCCGAATCCGTAGGCGTAGCGGAACCCTTCCGTGATCAGTTGCGCCAGCACCGGGCCGCCTCGCCGCGCCCGTCGCGGCGTCCGCAGCAGCAATAACGACGCGAGCACGGCGACGTAACTGATCGCATTGATCAGAATGCACATCCCCTCACCGACCGCTGCCACGACGAGACCCGCAACCGCCGGGCCCACCAGCCGGGCCCCGTTGAACATCGACGAGTTCAACGCAATTGCGTTCGCCAGATCATTCCGGTCGTCTACCATCTCGACCAGGAACGACTGCCGCGCCGGGATGTCCAGCCCGTTCAGCGCTCCCAGGATCGCCATCAGCAGGACGATCCACGCGATCGTCACCTCCCCCGTCAGGATCAGACCCGCAAGGACGAAGGCCTGCACCATCATCCCGAACTGGGTCAGGATCACGATCGTGCGCTTGTCATAACGATCGGCGAGAACGCCCGCGATCGGCGCCAGCACGATGATCGGGCCCTGCGCCACAAACCCGACAAGGCCAAGAAGGAACGGCGAATCGGTCAGCCGATACACAAGCCAGCCCACCGCCACCTGCTGCATCCAGGTGCCGGTCAGCGAAACCGACTGGCCGAACGTGAAGAGTCGGAAATTGCGATGGCGAAGAGCCCGGCCCGCGATCGCGAACATGTTGCGGCGGGTTCTCCGCTCCGGACGGGTATCTTCAGTTTGACGGACGGGCCCCGCCTGCTGGTCGCCATGCGATGCCGGCCCGGGCCGGTTGACAGGCGGATTCAAGCTGTCGCGCGCCTCCTGCACCCGAATTCACGACCTTGCTTCTCACGGTGGATTCGCACCTGCACCGCGTCGCCAAAGAACCACCACCACGCAAGATACCATCGCCGATCGGCTCCCGCTCGGACGCACCCACGGTCCGTACCGGCCGCGCTGTTCAGCGCGATCGTCGCGCGTCCGGCGGCGCACCGTCGCCGAAGCATCGCTCGAGTTTCATGTGCGCGGCCATTCCCGCCGACACTCTCGGGTGTGTCATCCGGGAACGCTGATGGAGGTGTTCTGTTGTGGTGTAACGATCCGGGCCACCCGGCCCCCGCCGTGGCGTGCGCTCGAGCCCGTGTCCCAACTCTGGACACGGCCAGCGCTTACGCTTATTCTATTCAGTCGGCGGTTGAGCCGGGACTTCAGCGGGATCCTCGGCACGCCTCCGAACGTAGAACAACGACCGTCCGCCGTGCTCGGCAGGACGGGAAGCGGTTCCCCCCGCTTCTGCGGCGATGAAGTCCGGCTGATGGGCGCTTTCGCGCGTCCTCCATCGGAACCTGTTCGAACGACGATCTGAACCGATGCGACGAGTCATACCGGCGCTGGCCATGGCCTCGCTTCTGCTACCGTCCCCTTCTTCGGCGGCCCAGACGCTCGAGGGTTCGACCGCGTCCATGGCAAGGCAGAACGCAGTCGCGCTCGAGCACGACTATTCGTTCCTCCGCACGGGCTCCGATGTGAAGAAATTCGTCGGCCTCGGCCTGCTCGTGCCGATGAAGGGAAACGCCCACTACGAGCTCGCCGCTGTCTCGCATGCGGCTGCCCGCCCGTCCGTCCGTACGTTCGTCGAGCGCCTCGCCCAGCAATACGTATCGGCCTGTAACGAAAGACTCGTCGTGACCAGCCTGACACGGCCGAGCGCTCGCCAGCCGCGCAACGCATCAGACCAGAGCGTCCACCCCGCTGGCATGGCCGTCGACCTCCGCATCAGCAACAAGTCGTCCTGCCGGCGCTGGCTCGAAAAAACACTGCTCGCGCTCGAAAAGACCGGCGTCCTCGATGTCACACGAGAGCGCCGGCCCGCACACTATCATATCGCCGTGTTTCCGGACCCCTATCTCGCATACGTCGACCGGCTCAACGGCCGGCAGGCCATCAGGGTAGCAGCCGCCGAAACACCCGCCACGGTCTCGGCCGGCGCCTCTCCATCAGGTCCAAGCGCCGCGACCGATGAACCGGCTGTCGCCGACTATCGCGTCAACCGCGGGGATACGCTGTGGTCCATCGCCCGCCGCCACGACACCAGCGTCGCGGAACTCAAGGAGCTGAACGGCCTCCGCTCCTCCAGAATCGCGGCTGGCCAGGTCCTCGTCGTGCCCGGTGGCAGCCAGTAGCCAGCACAGGCGGGCCGCCCGCAGTGAACTCGATCATGCAGAGACTCGATCAGCCATCGTCGGGTCGCTGAGAGGCAAGGCTTGATCTTCATCGCGATCCCCGCCTGACTCGCTCCGCATTCGCCTTCCCGTACACGAAATAGACCGCCAGTCCGATCGCCAGCCAGATCAGCAGACGCAGCCACGTGCTGCCTGGAAGCCCGGTCATGAAGAACACGCACGCGCCTGCGCCCAGAAGCGGAACCCACGGGACTCCCGGCGTGCGGAACGGTCGCTCCAACTCCGGAGCCGTGCGCCGCAGAACCAGCACGCTCACACACACGATCGCAAAGGCGAGAAGCGTGCCCATGCTCACCAGCACGCTCAGCACATCGAGAGGAAAAAGACCCGCCGTGATCGCGACCGCAATGCCCGTGATGATCGTCGTGAGATGCGGCGTCCTGTGCACCGGATGCGTGCGCTGGAAGAACGCAGGAAGAAGACCATCGCGACTCATCGCATAGAACACACGCGTTTGACCCAGCAGCGTCACCAGAATCACGCTCGTCAGACCCATCAGTGCGCCCATGTTGATGATCGCCGACAGCCACGTGAGGCCCGTCGCCTCGACACCAACCGCAATCGGCGCCGGTCCCGACAACTCCGTATACGGAACGAGGCCCGTCAACACGCCCGCAACCGCAATGTACAGGAACGTGCAGATCGCAAGAGACACCAGAATGCCGATCGGCAAGTCCCGCTTCGGATTCTTTGCCTCCTGCGCAGCAGTCGAAACCGCATCGAATCCGATGTACGCAAAGAAGATGACTCCCGCACCGCGCAAAACTCCGCTCCAGCCGAATTCCCCGAATTCCCCCGTATTCTCAGGAATGAAAGGCCGCCAGTTCGATGGCGTCACATACGCAACGCCAAACGCCACGAACAGCAAAATCACCGCCACTTTGATCACTACAATGATCGCGTTCGCACGTGCCGACTCCTTGATCCCGATCACCAACAGCCACGTCGCAAGCAGCACGATCACCGCCGCCGGAACATCGAACACCGCGCTTGCCGCATTCCCATCCCCAAGCATCAGCGCCGTGCCCCGTGCCGCCGAGTAACGCGCTGGCAGCTGAATCCCAAAATCAGCCAGTAGCTCGCTTACCGTCCCCGACCAACCCGCCGCTACCGTCGCCGCCGCCAACGCATACTCCAGCATTAGATCCCAGCCCAGGATCCACGCGATCAGTTCGCCCAACGTCACGTACGCGTACGTGTACGCACTGCCCGCCACCGGGATCATGCTCGCAAACTCCGCATAACACAGCCCCGCCAACCCACACGCAACGCCGACCATCAGGAACGAAATCAGAATCCCCGGTCCCGCAAACTGCGCCGCCGCATTACCCGTAATCACGAAAATCCCCGCGCCAATCACCGCGCCAATCCCGAGCGTCGTCAGCGCCATCGGCCCGAGCGCTCGCCGCAATGTGCCCGCTTCGGCTTCGGTCTGGAGTGCCTGTATGCTCTTCCTCGTGAACATGCTCATTTTCCCTCCGATGCTAATTTCTTGGCACTTGCGCGCACGGGCGTTCTCATGACGGGCAACGCGAAACCCGTCAGTCGGTGTCGACCACGGAGAACAGGGAGCGTGCGGCAGAGACGGGTGAACGGCCCGTTGTCCAGGGATCGAGTGCGGCGAGTGGGACCAGGAGCGCCGCGATGAGCAGGAGCGCGATGGCGAACTCGGCGCGCGAAGGAGCGCGATGGTTGGCGTGCGGGTTGAGGATGGCGTGCACGCGTTCCTGGAGTCGGGAAGGTTGAGCGAAGTACAGAGCGAAGCGAGGCGTTGGTCGGCCGGCGAGTGAGCAGGCCAGGTCGAGCAGGTGTGCGGCGTACTGAGACGGTTTCACGCCGGAGCGGATGACACAATCGTCGCAAGCCAGTTCGCGCTCGAGGCGGAGTCGGCGCGCGGTGTACCAGACAACGGGATGGAACCAGTAGAAGGCGGAGGCGACATCGGCGACGAGTTGAGCGAAGCAGTCGTGTCGCTTGACGTGTGACAGCTCGTGAAGCAGGGCGACGCGCAGTCTGGTGTCGAGCCAGCGATCGGCGTCCCACGGCAGCAGGACGAGCGGCTCGAGAACGCCGAGGGTGAACGGCGTTTCGATCTCGGCGCTGCGCAGGATGCGAACGGGCGTGTCGAGTCGGAGTTCGCGAGAAAGCGATCGGGCCATTCGAGCGATGCGTTCATCGCCGAACCGTGCGGCGCGAGAGGCAATGCGGTGCGCCGCGGCAGTTCCGGCAATCAGTCGGACAAGGCAGAGCGCGGTACCCGACGCCCATACCAACAGGAGCGCGGCCCGCCACGGCCGGGACGATGGAGGCGCCTCAGCCCGGGCTGGCGTCGAACCCTCGCGTGGCTGCCGCTCCTTCGCCGGCAAATCCGCGAGCGCAACGCGGTCTGCCGGACGCCGACTTGCCGCTGCGTGCGAAACGTCCGCCAGTGCGCCCGCCACGTCCGGTGACCCGACTTTCGCCATCGCGTAAGACCAGAGGGCCGTGTCCGGAAAGATCGGCAGCGGCCAGACCGGTAACAGAACCGAGAGGACCGGCAGAGCCAGAACGGCCGCAGCGGAACACGTCAGGATCCAGTGGCGCGCAGCCGCGGTGCTGCGCCGCAGCAGTCGCATGGCAAGCGCCACCACGATGAGCAACACCGTTCCCTTCGCGGCCGCCTCGAGCAGCAGCGCGACCCACGTGCCCGCATGCACCGGACCCGGCCCGAACGGGAGCTGCACCATCAACGTCCCTGCGAACGCGCCTGCTCCAGCAGACGGGCCAGCCGGTTCAACTGTCGGGTGCTCAGCTTCGAATCGGATAGATCCAGGAGAGCCGCCACCGCCCGCTCCGCCGAGCCATCGAAAAACGTCCGAACCATGTGACGCAAAGCGTTGCGCTGCACTTTCTCCCGGTCCGCCGTCGGCAGATACACGTAGCGCGGCCCGTCCTGCTCATGCCGCAGATGACCCTTCTGCTCCAGGAGCCCCAGCAGCGTGCGCACCGCCGAATAGCTCGGCGCCTCCGGCATCTCTCGCCGGACCTCCGCCACCGTCGCCCGGCCTCGCCGCCAGATCACGTCCATGATCTGGCGTTCTCGGCGGCTCAGATCCTGGGCCGGCCCTCGGTTCGTCATCCTGCTCCTGTCAAGTTTTTGGCATGCTGCTGGTATTTTGGCATCGACCGGGGTGTTCGTCAAGGGAGGCGGCTGGCCCGGCCCTCCGCGTCACGCCAGCATCGCCGGGCGGCTGGTCTGGGCGCGCCGACGCCGCTGCCATGCACGTCGGCTGTCGTGGCCTCGTCGGCTGTCGTGGCGTGGTCACACGCGTGTAGCACGCGCCGGGATCGGGCGTGCGTGCGCGTTGCCGTGATCGTCCGCTTCCTTCGGTTGCACGAGAATCGGCGCGCGACCTATTGTGCCCACCGTCAAAGGAGAGGGAATGCAACTCGGAATGGTTGGCCTGGGCCGCATGGGTGGCGCCATGCTCGAACGACTTACGCGTCAGCGGCACGATGTCGTCGGTTATGATCTGAGCGAAGAGAATCGCATTGCGGCGGCCGCGCACGGTGCAGCGGCAGTGGATTCGCTCGAAGCGCTCGTTCGCGCGCTGGCGCCGCCGCGTTCGGTGTGGATCATGGTGCCGCACGGATCGCCCACGGAGCAGACGATCGATGCGTTGCTGGATCTTCTCGATGGCGGCGACATCATCATCGATGGTGGCAACTCGCGCTACAGCGATTCGATGCGTGCGGCGGGGCGTGCGGCGAGCCGCGAAATTGCGTTTGTCGATGCGGGCGTCAGTGGCGGTGTCTGGGGGCTCGAGGAGGGCTACTGTCTGATGGTGGGTGGACCGGCCGCAGCGGTCGCGCGTGTCGAGCCGGCGTTCCGCTCGCTCGCTCCAGCAGGCGGCTATGCTCACGTTGGCCCGTCCGGCGCCGGGCACTTCATCAAGATGATTCACAACGCGATCGAGTACGGTTTTCTCGAAGCGCTCGGCGAAGGATTCGAGTGCATGGAGAAGTCGGAGTTCGATATCGACCTCGCGCGTGTTGCGGCGCTGTGGCAACATGGTTCGGTCGTGCGTTCGTGGCTGCTGGATCTGCTCGGCCGTGCCTTCCAGCAGAACGGCAACGCACTCGATGGCATCCGCGGCTATGTGGATGACTCGGGCATGGGTCGCTGGAGTGTTCACTATGCGGTCGACCATGCGGTACCGACACCCGTCCTGACGCAGGCGCTGTATGCGCGGTTCCAGTCGCGCCTCGAAGAGCGATTTGCGGACAGGGTCATTGCTGCGCTTCGCAACCAGTTCGGCGGTCACGCAATCCACGAGGCGAAATGATGGATGGTGCGAGTCTCGCCGCAGGCTGTGCGGGGATGGCCGATGCCCGGCCGGCGGACCCGTGCGTCCTCGTCCTGTTTGGTGCTTCCGGTGATCTGGCCAGTCGCGAGCTGATTCCCGCACTGTACGAACTCTATCGCAAAGCGCTGCTACCGGAGCCATTCGTGGTACTTGGCCAGGCCCGCACGAGTTGGACCGATGCCGAGTTCCGGACGAACATGCGCGATGCTGTCCGCGACTCGTGCGACATGGACGAGGCCTTGTGGAACGATTTCGCGCAGTTGCTCCATTACGAGACCGGCGACGCATCCAGGCCTGACGAGGCTGTAACGTTGAGCGAGCGCGTCACCGCGTTGCGCATCGAACACGACATTCCCGATAACGTGCTGTTCCATCTCGCGGTCCCGCCCAGAGCGTTCACGCCGATTGTAGAACAGCTTGCGGTAGCGGGACTCGCACAGTCCAACAGTGGCTGGCGTCGTCTGGTCGTGGAGAAACCGTTCGGCACGGACGAGGCCTCGGCTCGAGCGCTCGACGCACAGGTCCGCTCGGTGTTCGCGGAGGAAGCGATCTATCGCATCGACCATTTCCTCGGCAAGGAGACCGTGCAGAACATGCTGGTGTTCCGTTTCGCGAACGCCAGCTTCGAGCCGGTCTGGAACCGCTCCTATATCGATCACGTCCAGATCACGGTTGCCGAAGACATTGGCATTGGCACGCGCGCCGGATTCTACGAGGCGACGGGTGTCGTGCGCGACATGTTGCAGAACCATCTGCTCCAGTTGCTGTGCATGGTCGCGATCGAGCCGCCGGTCCGGTTCGATGATGTCGGGCTCCGCGATGAAACCGCCAAGGTCCTCGACGCGATCCGTCCCATCGATATCGTGAACGATGCGGTACGCGGCCAGTACGGGCCCGGCAGGGCGCAGTCCGGATCCGTACCCGGATATCGCGACGAAAAGGATGTCGCGCCGGATTCGAACACGAGCACGTTTGTAGCCGTGAGACTCTGGATCGACAACTGGCGCTGGGCGGGCGTACCATTCTACCTGCGCACGGGCAAGCGAATGCCGCGCAAGCTGACCGAAGTCGCGATCGAGTTCCGGCCCACGCCGCACCTGATGTTCGATGTCGATGCAGCCAACATGCTTCAGAACCGGCTCGCGTTCCGGCTTCAGCCGAGCGAGGGCATTATCCAGACCTTCGCGGCAAAGCAGCCCGGTCCCGACCTGTCGATCTGCCCGGTAACAATGGATTTCCGGTACGATGAGGCGTTCGGCATTGAACAGGCGCCACGAGCCTATTCGTGGCTTTTGCGCGATGCAATGCAGGGCGAGCAGACTCTCTTTGCCCGCAGTGACTGGGTCACCGACGCCTGGCGAATCGTCGATCCCATTGTTTCGCACTGGTCTGCACAGCGCGCCGAATTCCCCAACTATGCCGCCGGAACATGGGGCCCGCCTGAAGCCGAAGAACTGCTGCGGCGCGATGGCAGGGAATGGAGGGAGATCTGATCGTGCACCATGGCGCTGCACGCATGATCGTGTTCCAGCAGGCCGTCTTCGCAGCAGGCGCCGCCAGCCGCATCATTGCTGAACTCGCCACAGCGCACCAGGGCTCACGCGCACGACCCATCTCCTTCGCGCTGACCGGTGGCTCGACGCCACGCGAGGTGTATCGTGCGATTGCACGCGTGCCCGGACTACCCTGGACCGACATCGCCATCTGGTTCGGCGATGAACGCGCTGTCCCGCCCGATCACGCCGACAGCAACTACCGCATGGTGGTAGATACCCTGCTTGCACACGTTGCCGTGCCGTCGCACAACATCCACCGCATGGAAGCGGAACGCACCGACCTCGAGGCTGCGGCGCTCGATTACGAGCGGTCTCTGCCACGCTCGATCGACGTGCTGCTGCTCGGTGTCGGAAGCGATGGGCATACCGCATCGATATTTCCGCACTCGCCGGCGCTCTCGGCCGACAGCCGTGACGTCGTGGTCGCACGCTCGCCCGTGCACTCCCATGCTCGCCTGACCATCACGCCGCGCGTGATCCAGCGCGCAGCGGCGTGCATCGTACTTGCCAGCGGAGCGGAGAAGGCCGAAGCCGTGGCTCGCGCACTCGACGCAGAGACCCCGCCCGACGATTGTCCGGCCCGGCTCGCTCGCAAGGGGGTGTGGCTGCTCGACAGCGCCGCGGCAGCGCTCGCGAATCCAGGACAATGACCCGATCCGCCGCCCGCCCGATCGACTCCACTCTGACGATGGCACAGCCGGAGGCTCCGTGACCGTGCATCACGCCGGCGCTCGCCGTCCCGGAACGGACTTCACCAGCGAACCCATCCTCGCGGGCGACATCGGTGGCACCAACACCCGCCTTGCACTCGTCCATCTCGAGAACGATACCTGGGCGATACGCGATAAGGAAACCTATGTCAGCGCCGAGTTCGATGGGCTTGCTACGATCGTCAACCGCTATATGGAAAGACTCGATCCTCGCCCGACGCGCGCCGGCTTCGGCGTGCCGTGCCCCGTGCGTGATGGTCCATGCAAGGCCACGAATCTCGATTGGGAAATCGATCCGGACGTGCTCGCGAAAAGGATCGGCCTCGATCGGACTGTTGTCGTGAACGATTTCGAGGCCATCGGTCACGCCATTCCCACACTCGGTCCTGAAGATTTCGCAGTGCTCCAGAATCGAACGCCGGCGCCCCAGGGCCCGATCGCGGTTCTCGGCGCCGGGACCGGCCTCGGCCAGGCATTCCTCTTCTGGCAGAACGGCCGTTATGAAGTCATCCCTTCAGAAGGCGGACACACCGACTTCGCTCCCCGCACCGACCTCGAAACCGAGATGTTCCTGTACTGGATGAAAAAGTTGAAGCGCGTCTCCTGGGAACGATTCCTCGCCGGGCCCGGACTGGTTCGCATCTACCAATTCCTCATCAGCTCCGGCAAACACGCCGAGTCCGCCGCCGTCGCGAACCAGATGAACAACGAGGATCCCGCCGCTGTCATCACGGAACACGCCCTGCAACACGACGATCCGGCCTGCAAGCACACACTCGATCTCTTCACGTCCATCTACGGCGCACAGGCCGGCAACCTCGGTCTCACCATCCGCGCGACCGGCGGCGTCTACATCGCAGGCGGCATCGCACCACGCATCCTGCCCGCTGTGCGCGAAGGCCCATTCCTCGATGCGTTCCGCGCAAAGGGCCGCCTGTCCAATCTCACTGCGCAGATGTCCGTCCGCGTCATCACCGAACGCAACGTCGGGCTCATAGGCGCAGCATGCGCCGTCCGCTCCATCGGCTAGTTCCCGACGTATGGATTACCGTTCTTTATCTGTGAAGTGACCTGCTTCAGATCGGCCCGCGCGGTGGTTCGCAGTTCTCCGTCCGCCGCGTGTCCGCAATGCTCACGATCTTCCAACCGGCGTCCGTGCGCGCAAGATGGAACGCATCGTAGCCGCAATGGATGAACCGCTCCCCCACGTGCAGCGTGTAGAATGTCCAGACCGCCGCCAGCTCCCCGTCGATCCGGATCTCCGGATTGTAGATCCGCTCATTCGCGCCCGGACCCTGACCACGTGCAACCGATTGCAGAAACCCATCCACCGATCCCCACCTCAGCGTCTGCCCGTCCTGTGACCGCCCCAACAACTGCGCCACCGGTGACATCGTCTCTCGCATCTTCGCCGTGTCCCGCGCCAGCATCCCCTCGAACAGCCGCTCCACGACCGCCCGCACGGCCTGCTCCTCCTCCGTCTGTGCAACCGCCCCGGGCGCAGCCACTGCCATCGCCAACCCGCACGCCATGACCACCCCGGCACCGCGGCTTCGCACACACAGGTTTCCACTCGCCCGCATCGTTCCTCCAGTCATCGCTTATCGCGTCCGGGGCTCCACTCGCCAATCGCACTGACCTGACAGCTTCCGCTCAGCAGTCTGACACGACGACTCCATCCTTCGCCAGCCGTCTCGTCACCGAGCCGTGTCCTCTGGACCCTGCCCTCCTTGGGTTCCTCGCGGGCCCCTTTACGACCCGTGCTGGAACGCCGACTCCAGGCCGGATAACGCCGGCCTTGCGTCGATCGGAGCGAAATCTAAATTGTAGGTATCGTGACAACGAGGCGGGTGTCCCTCGGGGCGTGGTCGCAAGCGTCAAGCAGGCGAACACGGCCGGCCGGGGTCCCGCCGGGCGTGAGGAACGATTGGCTGTTCGGTTCGCGGGGATCTGGTTTGTGGAGAGGAGGGGCATGGCGCTGGGCGAGTTGGAGCAGATGATTCTGTTCGGTCTGGTGCGATTGGGGGGCGAGGCGCACGGGGCGGCGATCGCGCGTGAGATCGAGGCGAAGTCGGGGCGGAGTGTTGCGCCGGGTGCGCTGTACACGGTGCTGGAGCGACTCCAGGACAAGGGCTTCGTGTCGGCGTGGATCGGTGAGTCGACGCCGGACAGGGGCGGTCGGCGGCGGAAGGTATACCGGTTGCTGCCGGAAGGTGCGCGGGAGTTGAGGTCGTGGTACGCGGGCATCCGGGAGTTGGCGGCCGGTGCGACGGCGAGGTTGAATGCCATTGCTGAAGCGACGGACTGAGGGGCGGTGTGACTGGTCCCGGGCTAGCGCGGTTGATTGCACGAGTGTTTCTGTCGGCACGCGACCGGGAGTTCATAATCGGTGATCTCGAGGAGTTGTTCGCGGAGCGTGTCGTGCGAGAAGGTCGCGCAGCGGCGACGCGACAGTACGTTCGCGACGTGATCGTGTCGGTATTGTCGCGTGCGTTCTCACGCAGTGCATCGCCCGGCCGGCCTCCATCCACTGGCGGCGGAAAGGAAGGCATGATGAGTGGTCTCGCATTGGACGTGCGCTCGGCGGTCCGCAGCGTTCTTCGCGAGCCCGCATTCGGCGCTCTGACGATCATTACGATTGCCCTGGGTGTCGGATCGACAGGTGCGGTGTTCGGAATGGCAAACCAATTGCTGTTCCGCTCGCTGCCGGGAGTAGTGAACGGTGGTGGTGCGGCGTATCTCCAGTTCCGATCCGTGAGCGAGCCGGAATCCGTGGAGGGTCACGGCGTTCCGACTCTCGACTTCGATGAGCTGCGGCGCAGTGCGACGCTGTTCGACGGGGTCGCGTCGTATGGCCTGAGCACACTGCACGTTTCGGTTGGCGATGCTCGGCCGATCGAGGTGATGAGCAATACGGTGTATGGCGATTTCTTCGAGGTGCTGGGCGTCGGGTCTTCCGCAGGACGGCTGCTTGCGGCTGCGGAAACCGATCTCGACGCGGACCCGCTGGTTGCGGTGATCAGTGAGAAACTGCATTCGACATTGTTCGCGCAGTCCGGCGATGCTGTGGGGCGAACGATCCTTGTGAATGGCCACGCGGTGACCGTGCTCGGCGTGGCGGGCGGCGGCTTTGCAGGACCGGAGCGAGGCGTTGACATCGACATGTGGCTCCCGTATTCGGCGCTCGTGCCGCTGATCGGCTTCACAATGGAAAGGCTGCGCAGCCGTACATCGACGATGCACGACGACATCATCGTCCGCCTGCGAGATGGCGTGAGCATGCAGGCAGCGGAAGAACAGCTGGCATCGATCCTGACTCGGCTGCCGGGCGAGAACGCCGAGCTACGCGAGTATTACGCGGACCTGCGGCCAATGCTGTTCGCCGGACTTCAGGTTCCGCCGATGTGGCGCGCGATGACGTTCAACTCGCTGCGCATTCTGGCGGGTATCGTTGCTCTCGTATTACTGATCGCATGCGCGAACGTTACGAATCTGCTGCTGGTCCGGAATGTAAAGCGGCGAGGGGCGGTGGCGACGCGTCGCGCACTCGGCGCCTCGTCGGGTCGCATCGCACGGCAGAGTTTCGTCGAAAGTCTCTTGCTCGCGCTGCTGGGCACGCTTGCCGGCCTTGCCGTCGCTGCGATGATCGCGCTGCCGTTCCGCGGCGAGCGGCTGGTGCGCATGCCTGCATTCGAGAGCTTTTCGCTCGACACGCACGTGCTCCTGTTCGCAGTCGCGGTATCGATCCTGACCGCCGTCCTGGTCGGCACAGTCCCGGCCACCCTTGCCGCGCGCTTCGACCTCGGCGCCGCCCTTCGTGAGGCAGGCGGACGCGACACCGTACGGCTCGGGACGATTCGTTCCATTCTTTCCGCAGGACAGATCGCGCTTTCCCTCGCCTTGCTGGTCGGCGGACTGCTGCTCATGCGGACACTCCGGAATCTCTACGCCGTCGATACCGGCCTCGACATCCGGAATGTGGCGGCTCTCTCGATTGACAGACCGAGAGACCTCGACGGATCCGAGCTCGAGGGTTTCTACCGGCGGATCCTCGCCACGGTTCGTGAAGTCCCCGGTGTCGAGGCGGCAGCGCTCGACATCTACGGGCCCCATGGCTCACGCATGCTGGGCCGCGTGAGCCTGCCCGGGGCTTCGCGATCCGAACAATCAAGCGCGTCCATGGTGCCGGTCACGCCAGGCTGGTTCGAGCTGCTCGGTGTCGAGCCGGTGTCTGGCCGCACCTTTCAACAACCCGACTGGAGAACCGGCTCGAGCGACAAGGTCGTTCTCACCGCATCGCTCGCACGCCATATCTTCGGACACGAGGATGTCGTCGGGCGGCGGATCCTGGCCGGTTTCGCGGAACCGAAGGAAAGGGAAATCGTCGGCGTGACCGAGGACATCCGGACGGCTTATGCGCTCGACCAACCGCAGGACGTCTTCTTCGTCCCCTTCAGCGACGCCCCGCCATTGCCGTTTCTGACCGTCCTGATTCGAACGTCCCGATTCGATGCACCGCTCGCCAGGCAGATCCGAGCCGCCGTCGAACGACTCCTGCCCGATCTGCCGATCCCGGACCCGGTCCCGCTCTCCGTAAGAGTCGATTCCATCCACTCCGAAAAACGCCTCTTCAGCCAGCTCCTTGCCCTGCTCTCTGCCCTCGCGCTTCTCCTCGCCGCCGTCGGCCTCTATGGCGTCATCGCCTTCACCGTCGCTGGCCGCAGGCGCGAGTTCGGAATCCGGCTCGCGCTTGGCGCCGAATCAGGTCGTATCGGAACTCTCGTCGCCCGCCATGCGGCCGCCATCATCTGCGCTGGCACCGTCCTCGGTCTGGTAGGAGCCTTCGGCCTGTCGAGGATCCTGCGGAACCGGCTCTTCGGACTCCAGCCCATCGACCCGGTCTCCTATGGACTCGCCGCCCTGCTCCTTGGCATGGTCGCCCTGGCCGCGTGCTGGATGCCGACCCGTTCCGCGATGCGCGTCGATCCCGTCACCACACTCAAGGAACACGGACAATGAATGAGCGGCCCGTCGCCGGTCTTACCCGTCCTCGACGCGTCGACGCGGCGCGGGCCCCGGGTTCCAGACCCCGCCCTGGCTGGTGACGGTGCGCTGATCTGGCGGCCCCCCTTGCGGTTTCTGGCGCGGCAATATATCGATAAGTGTCAATATTATCGAAGGAGATCGATATGTCCGCCCGACCGCCGGTCCTGCAACAACTCGAAGAATGCTGCGGCGCGACGGTCGTGCGGCGACCCGGCGAGCGGCAGCGCGGTGTCGAGGCAAGGGCCGTCCTCGAGCCGGCAAAGGTTGAGGCTTTTGCGTCGGACCTCGAGATCCTCGCCCATCCGGTTCGGCTCCAGCTCCTGGCGTTGCTTGCCGGAAACGCGGGGGAAGTCTGTGTTTGCGATCTGGAGGCAGTAGTACCGGTGAAGCAGCCGACGGTCTCCCATCACCTTGGCGTACTGCGACGAGCGGGCATCGTGGAGGTAGAACGGCGCGGGCTGTGGGCGTATTACCGCGTGAACCGGGCCGCGCTGGTGGGTGTTCGGCAACGGATCGAGGAGGGTCTTGCGCAGCTGGAAGGCGAGGTGGTGGGGATGGCGGTCGGGCCGGGGTTGCCAGCGGTCGGATGAAGCAGACGGGCTGGTCAGTGCCGGGCGCCCGTGAAGGGTCGGATGAAGCAACGGGGCGGGTGATGTGATCGCGGGTTGAATCAGACGGGTGCTGGTGAGTGCCGAGCCCGTGGACGGTAGCACCGAGCGAGGTTTCATGAGCGCGAACGATTCGATGGAAGCCAAGGGTCGCGACGCGGCGGCGCCCGCGTCCGCGAACGCTGAAAGCCAGATGGCTGGCAGGCGGCCGACCACCACCACGACTCAGAGTCGGCGGCAGAGCCCGTCGCCGAACGCTGAAAGCCAGATGCCTGGTAGGGCTCGGGAAATCGGACCGGCGACCGGAGCGGATCTGGCGGAAGTCGAGGCGCTGATTCTGGCGTCGGCACTGCCTGTGGAGGGGATCCGGGACCAGTTCGGTGGCAACTACGTGGTTGCGCGGCGCGGCGGTCGACTTGAAGGCGTAGCGGGAGTCGAGGTCTGGGGTGAATGGGGGTTGTTGCGGTCGGTTGCGGTGGCGGTGGACGCGCGCGGTTCCGGCCTTGGTGAAGCACTCGTCCGAGACAGGATCGGTTGGGCGAGGGGTCGGGGTCTGCATGGTCTGATTCTGCTGACGACGACGACAGCAGCGGATTTCTTCACGAAGTTTGGTTTCAAAAGGATTGCTCGCGACGATGTTGCATCAGCGTTGCGTCGCTCGTCCGAATTCGCTTCGGTCTGTCCAGAGACTGCAATCGCAATGCGGCTCGAATGGAATCGCGAACTGCGTGACATCATACGGGAGAATTACGGCAAAGCGGCGTTGCGCGTGATTGCCGGAGAGGGCGAGCAGCCGAACGAAGGCGCGTGTTGCGGTTCGAGCTGCTGCGAAGGATCCAAGGGCGACCCGATCACGCGGGAGTTATACGATGCTGTGCAGCTCGCCACGCTACCTGAGCGCGCGGTTCTGGCGTCGCTCGGGTGTGGCAATCCGACGGCGCTTGCGGAGTTCCATGCGGGAGAGACAGTTCTTGATCTTGGCTCTGGAGGCGGCATCGATGTCCTGCTTTCAGCGAAGCGTGTCGGTCCGACCGGTCGCGCGATCGGTCTCGACATGACGGACGAGATGCTCGAGCTGGCGCGTGCAAATCAGGCGATTGCGGGAGTGGAGAACGTCGAGTTTCTGAAGGGCGAGATCGAGAACGTGCCGCTGCCAGACGCCTCCGTCGATGTCATCCTTTCCAACTGCGTAATCAATCTTGCAGCTGACAAATCCAGGGTGCTGCGCGAGGCCTTTCGTGTTCTGCGTCCGGGTGGTCGCTTCGCCGTATCGGATATCGTGGTTCGCGGAGCGGTGCCTGAAGCCATTCGCAGAAACGTGGAGCTGTGGATGGGCTGTGTCGCGGGTGCGCTCGAGGAGAGCGAGTACCGCTCGCTGCTGGCAGATGTCGGTTTCACCGACATCGATCTCGAACCGACTCGCGTGTATTCCGGCGAGGACGCGGAAGCGCTGATCGCGGGCGTGAGGCTCGATGCATCCGTTCGGGACAGTGTGGATGGCCGTTTCATGAGCGCATTCGTGCGCGCTACAAAACCTCTTCAGCCGACCTGACGAAAGAACGGCCCTTCCCGCGGACGTAATGTTATTCACAAGATACGACCGCCGCTCGAGCCAGCGCACGATGCCGTGCGCCGGCGCAGTGGTAGATGTCACCCCCAGGGCCGGGCCAGCGCCTGCGTGAGCCTTACCAGCAACGCTTCGGGTTCGTTCACGATCTGGCGCCATGTGACGCGCATCACGCGCAACCCGGCGGCAACGAGCACCCCGTCTCGGCGGCGATCGCTTTCGAATGACCGATCCGACGAGTGAAACGCTCGTCCGTCGATCTCGACCACGAGCCGCTCCGACCGCCACACGAAGTCCACCTCGTAACCTTCGACCTGCATATTCACTTCCGGTTCGCGCAATTGTGCCTTGCGGATCAGACCGAGAAAGTGCTCCTCTGCGGCCGACCGTGTCAGCGGTGGACTCGCCCCGCGCTCGATCAATGCGAGCAGCCTGTCCACACCCCGGCGCCGTGGATGGCGGCGCATTAGCGATAGGACGTGGGAATGGCTCGTGAGTCGCTGCGCGAGCCCTTCCGCCAGGGCGCGCTCCAGCTCTCGATGGGCTACGCAGGCGGCTAGATCGTAGAGCGTTCGCGCCGGTGTCGTGATCGGGATCCCGTCGAACCTGGTAACCTCATCAGGGTGTAGCGTCCGCACGCAATGGACACGGAGGCCCGCCCTGTGTCTCGGGCGGCCGCCCACGACGATCACATCCACCGAAGCCGAGTCATCCCGGAGGGGCAGCATCCCCCAAAGAGCAGCCGCGCTACGATGACTTACCACAGCGTCGTCACCGCACGTGAGCACTGACGCCATCTCCTGAGTGTGTGGCGCGGACAGCGGACCAACCAGGTAGACACCGCGAAGGAGCCGCCGCAGCCGCCCAGCTTTCAGTCGACGATCCACCATGTCTGACGATACACCGGCACCAAGCAGTTGTACGCGGGTGACCACGCCGTGCTGCCGCGAAGCCAACATCATGATCGCCTGCTCGACGTCGGCGCTCTGGCCTGCAACTCGACGGGTCATTGCCGGCAATTCGTCGAATCTTCCAACTGTACCGGGATTCGCGTCGAGTTCGCTGCCAATTTGCTCGCAACCCGATGCCAGCGCCGAGCGGTCCCGCGTCGCATGATTGCAGAGTGGTCGTCCATGTCGAGTTCTTCGCCGATTTGCACGATCAACCATTTACGATTGTGAGTGGCAAGCGATTCCTTCGAGCGCGAGGCGACCGTCGCGCCTGTGCGCGAATAGCGCGGTAAACTCGCCAGTTCGTCGATTCCGAGGCCGGCCGTGTCGCGTTTTCCGCGAATAGCGCGGTAAACGCGTCACTTCGTCGATTCCGAGGGCGGCCGTGTCGCGTTTTCCGCGAATAGCGCGGTAAACGCGTCACTTCGTCGATTCCGAGGCCATCCGTGTCGCGTTTTCCGCGTTCGCTCGACCGCACGCCGCCCAGTGGCAGACGGGTGCCGGCAAGCTATTGGTGGTGACGGGGCGGTCCCATGGCGGGGTGGGACATATGGCTGGCGCTCGAAGCGCCGCGCCCAGCCGAAGCGCCCGCGCCCCAGCCGAAGCGCCGCGCCCCAGGCGAAGCCTCGCGCCCCAGCCGAAGCACCGCCCCCAGCCGAAGCGCCGCGCCCCAGGCGAAGCGC
>JBOHRL010000068.1:0-3054 GCA_050732695.1 Longimicrobiales bacterium
CTCGGCGAAGAACCGCTCGATCTGGTTGAGCCAGGAGGCGGAGGTCGGGGTGAGATGGACGTGCCAGTGCGGTCGCCTGGCGAGCCAGGCGCGGATCGCCGGCGTCTTGTGCGTGGCGTAATTGTCCATCACCAGATGCACGTCGAGATCGCGCGGCACCTCGGCGTCGACCGCGCGCAGGAACGTCCGGAACTCGCGGGAGCGGTGGCGCTCATAACAGCGGCCGATCACCTTGCCGGTCGCCACGTCGAGCGCGGCGAACAGCGAGAGCGTGCCGTGCCGCGTGTAGTCGTGGCTGCGCCGCTCGGGCTGGCCGGGACGCAGGGGCAAGAGCGGCTGCGTCCGGTCGAGCGCTTGGATCTGGCTCTTCTCGTCGACGCACAGCACCAGCGCGCGGTCGGGTGGCGCCAGATAGAGCCCGACGATGTCGCGCACCTTCTCGACGAAGAACGGGTCGCTCGACAGCTTGAAGGTCTCGGCGCGATGCGGCTGCAGCCCGAAGGCCTGCCAGATCCGATGGATCGTCGAGGGCGCGTAGCCGGCCGCGGCCGCCATGCCGCGCAAGGACCAATGGGTCGCGTTCGGTGGCGTTTCCTCCAGCGTCCGGCGGATCGTCTCGGCGATCGCATCGTCGCCGATCCGCCGCGGCGCGCCCGGGCGAGGCTCGTCGTGGAGCCCGTCCAGCCGCCGCTCCGCGAACCGGCGACGCCATTTGCCGACCGTCCCCGCATCCGATCCCAACTGCGCGGCGATCTCTTTGTTCTCGAGGCCCTCGGCCGCCGCCAACACGATCTGCGCCCGGCGCGCCAACCCCTGCGCCGTGCGCCGCCGCCGGCTCAGTCCCTCCAATTCCTCCCGCTCCAGGTCCGTCAGCTCAATCGACACCGCCGGCACACGACCTCGACCCGCCATCGCTCCACCCCCGACACTTCCGACTCGTTTAATATAGCAAACTTAGCGATCAGGACACTAGAACCGTTTTCGTTAACGCGGAACCACCCGCTACGAAAAAAGCCGCAGGGCCTGCACGCAATCATACTGCCGACACTGTGCGGGTGCGGGCGCTATGCTTTGTTGGATGGGCGGAGCGCAGCACAATGTGTTCGCAACGTCCGCTTTCCGATTGCGAACCGGAAACGTGTATGCGGCGGACCTAACAGCCGCTCGTGACCCACTGCAGAACAATTAGACCCGACATTGGAACCGGCGGTAGACCACCCCCTATTGAACCACGCTGAACAGGGACCATTCGCCAGGGATACCTTTCAGCGAATGCCTGCCCTCGTCAGTGAATGAGATCCCGGAGCCCACAACGAGATCTTTCACCGTACTGGACACGAGAATGCCGTTTGATGAGGCTTTGCTACAGATGCGCGAAGCGAGATTCACGGCAAGGCCACTCAGATCGCTTCCGCGCCTCTCGCATTCGCCGGTGTGCAGGCCAGCACGCATGCCGAGGCCAAGGCGCTCTAAATCCTGCCTGATCGCCTGTGCGCTTTGAATAGCTCGCGACGGGCCGGTGAAGGACAGAATGAATCCATCCCCCGTCGTGTTGATCTCCTGACCGTCGAAACTCTTCAGCTGGCGCCGCACGGCTGCGTCGTGCGATTGCAGGAGACCCTTCCATTTCAAATCTCCCATCGCAGCGGCTTTCTCGGTCGAACCGACAATATCCGTCACCAACACGGTCAACAGGACCCGGTCCGTAGGCGGAATGGCTCGTGCGCCGGTCAGAAACGCCTGGATTTCCCCGATCAACCGCTCCTGGTCGCCCCACCATGGAATGTGGTCCTCGCCGGGGAGCTCGACCAGCTTGGCACCGGGAATGTGCTCAGCGAGATACCGGCCTTGGGCAAGACTTACCCACTGATCGCCCGTTCTGTGAAGCACCAAGGTCGGAACCCGAACTGCCGGCAGCAGCTCGCGGACATCCACCGCATGGTCCTGATACGCCAGCGCCTTAGTGGCGGATAGGCTCGCCGAGTATCGGAGATAAGCTCCGAACCAGCATCGAGCAGCCTCATCGCTTGCCACGCTGGGCGCACCATGTTCGAGGTCGAATGGACCACCCCAGCTCCTTTCCAGCTCGTCGATCCACTTCTCCTCATGCTGTTTGGCCGTTAACCCCCATGGATAATCTGGGGCGTAACCGCCCTTCGCGTAACATCCGCAAAGTACAAGCGCGGCCGCCCGCTCGGGATGAGTTGCGGCGAACATCACCGACATATAGCCGCCTTCGGAAACACCCAAGAGCGCAGCCCTCTCCGATCCCACGGCATCCATCACGGCGCGAATGTCGTCCACCCGTTCCTCGAGGGTCAAAGACTGGACGTCGCGGTCGGATAGACCCATACCGCGTCTGTCAAAACGTATGGAGCGCGAGAACGTGCCGAGTCGCGTCAAGAACCGCGCGTAGTCCGGGTTCTCCCAGGCATACTCCACGTTGCTGATCCAGCCTTGCGCGTAGACGAGATCAATCGGCCCGTTACCCAACACCTGGTATGCAATCGATACGTTGCCGCTCTTGGTGTACTGCGTACGCGGAGGCATCTTGTTCAGGAACCTCTGGCCGAGACTGTTTGGTAGCCGGACAGTGTATCACGCGCGTGGGGTTGCGCGACCCAAGGAGGGTGTTTCTGGGCATTCTGGTTCCGGTGGCCGAGGTATTTCCGGATTGGGCGACACCCGGCCGTCCCACGATACCTGCCACGAGGGCGGCTTCCGTGCACAAAACCGGTAGGCAGGTTCCCAGAGATCGCACATCGCAGGTTTGACGCCGATGGCGGTGGGTGCCATGGCCTACCGTTCCAGATGAGCGCGTTGAGGTGAGAGCTTGACCCGGGATGGGGGTGCGGCCCACTTTTCTCCGAGGATGGGAATGGCCTTCGAGGGCGACGTTCGCAGCGATCGAGATTGGCATGGAGCTTACGCGCGAGGAGGTGCAAAAGCGGCTTGGCGAGGCCGGCTACGTCGCCGACCCGCAGCTCGCGATGGCGATCACGCTCATGCGCCAGCTCGGGCGGCCGCTGCTGCTCGAAGGCGAGGCGGGCGTCG
>JBOHRL010000069.1:0-28093 GCA_050732695.1 Longimicrobiales bacterium
AGGATGCCGATGTACAGGATGGCGATACGATCACGATCGTGCCGAGCATCGCCGGCGGCGCGGTCGAATTGCAGGCCCGCGCAGAGGAAGTCGCTCTATCGACGGATGAGATTCATCGCTACAGCCGTCACCTGATCATGCCGGAGGTCGGCATGGCCGGTCAGAAGAAGCTGCGCGCTGCGAAGGTCCTCTGTGTGGGCGCGGGCGGACTCGGCTCGCCCGTTGCCCTCTACCTGGCCGCGGCCGGCGTCGGTACCATCGGCATCGTCGACTTCGATGTCGTCGATGAGACCAACTTGCAGCGCCAGCTCCTGCACGGCACGAAGGATGTCGGCCGGCCGAAGATCGCGTCCGCGACTGATCGGATCCTCGATGTGAATCCCGGTGTCGATGTGGTCGGCCACGAAGTACCGCTTACGAGCGAGAACGCGCTCGACATTCTCGAGCCCTACGACGTCGTCATCGATGGGACGGACAATTTCCCGACCCGCTACCTCGTGAACGATGCCTGCGTGCTTCTCGGCAAGCCGAACGTGTACGGCTCCATCTTCCGCTTCGAAGGCCAGCTTTCCGTGTTTTACGCACGCGAAGGACCCTGCTACCGTTGCCTGTTCCGCGAGCCGCCGCCGCCCGGACTCGTTCCGAGCTGTGCCGAAGGCGGCGTCCTCGGCGTGCTGCCGGGCATCGTCGGCACATTGCAGGCGCTCGAAGGCATCAAACTGATTCTCGGCACCGGCGACGCCATGATCGGGCGATTGCTTCTGTTCGATGCGCTGGCCCTGCGCTTCCGTGAACTCAAGCTGCGCAAGGATCCCAACTGCCCGATCTGTGGCGAGAATCCGGTGATCCGCGGACTCATCGATTACGAGGAGTTCTGCGGCATCCCGCAGGCGCACGCAGCCGATGCGGCAGAGCAGGGCAATGTACCGCAGATCACCGCCACCGAGCTGAAGCTTCGCCTCGATCGTGGCGATCGGGTCGTCGTCGTGGACGTGCGCGAGCCGCATGAATGGGAGATCTGCAACCTCGAACCCCAGGGTGCGCGGCTGATCCCGCTCGGCTCACTGCCCGAACACATGAACGAGTTGAGCAGCGCCGACGACATCGTGCTGCATTGCCGCAGCGGCGGCCGCAGCGCCAGAGCGCTGCGCCAGCTCCGTGATGCCGGGTTCCGCCGCCTCTGGAATCTCGAGGGCGGCATCCTTGCCTGGTCCGATCAGGTCGACCCGAGCATCCCTCGTTACTAGGCCGGCCCGACGATGCTCGACCCGACCTCCGAGCGCTGACCACCAGTGACCGGTCAGAACCGCGCAATACCGCTCCGATGGTTCCTCAACCGCGAACCCGGCCAAACGCTGTAACTGCGTAGTACACTGACGGTTCGTCCGTCTGCGTGAGGCGAGGTCCGCCGCTTGCCTGAACCCGCTCGGACCTCAACCCAGGCGGAGGGCGTAATGTGGAAGCGGAGTGCGGTTCTTTGCGTGGTCGCGCTGCTCGGTACATCCGCGCATGCGGCAGCGGCCTCGACGTGCGATGAGATCATCGAAGGCGAAGGAGTATCGGGCACGCTGTTGGGAGCGCGGTTCGTCACGCGCGACGGTGGAACGAATGCCATCCTCCTCGAGGAAGTCGGTGTCTACCAGATGGACGACGGCAGCAGGGTCACGGTGAGGTGCGCCGGCTGGCTGTTCTACTGGGGAGGCAGTGCGTTCCAAGTGCTGCACCTGTGAAGCGAACATCGAAGCGCGCGGCTCGACGCGGCGGCGGGCAGCCGCGTCGAGTGATGGACCGGGATCGGTTACGAAGGTCGCAGGACGTTACCCGATCGCTACGGTGTCCGCAAACTGGAGCGTGGTGCCGCCGGTGACGGCGTGGATGACCGTCAGCTGGTAAGTGCCGTTGTCGAGGCGTCGAATCACGGCGGTGTAGGTGTATCCGCCCGGCGTCTGTTCGCAGTTCGGAGTGTTGGTGGTCTTCGCGTCGACGCGCAGCGTCAGGCGCTGGCCATCCTGCTGGAAATCGGGTGACAGGCTATAGCAACGCGTGGGCGTATTGATTCCGCCGAGCAGGATGATCTCACCGCCCACGGACGCGGACTGGATACCATCGGCAACCGACACACCTTCGTCAACTTCGTTCCAGGTGAACTGCGCGAGCGGATCGGGTCCGGTCACGACGTCGCAGCCCGGCCCGATTACCAGAACGACAACGGTTGCCAGGGTGATGCCAGTCCTGTTCAGCATCGTCACTCCTGTTTGAGAGTCGGCTGAGCGGCGCCGGAAGCCCGAACGTCACCCGTTGACACGAGGTCGGGCGGAGTTCACGGACGCCAGCGTTTGTTTCCCTCAGCGGATCAACAGAATAAGGAGCGCGGCGGCGCCCGCGCCAACGAGCATCCGCTTCCAGCGCCAGGGCGCACCCCCGTCGCTCGAACCGCGGCGCGTCCAGAACAGGACGACTCCGCAGGATCCCGAAATGAACTGTGCAGGCGCGTTGGCGAACGAGGTGTACACTTCAACGCCTTCAAGCGCCTGGGGTGCGAGGAACTCATCCGGCGTGCTTCCGGCGTACTGCTCGACGAGCACGCCATCGACCCAGATGGCGGGCCGGCAGGTGCCGAAGCCGCCGCGCATCTCGATCAGCGATGCAGAGCGGCGAGGCACGGCCCTGATCGTCACGCCGGGGATTCCGCGGAGCAGGTCTGTCGCTCTCGCGGCGTTACGAGCCTCGATGTCCTCGCGCGTGATGAAACGGCCAAGCCCGCCCGAGCGCCTGCGCTGGTCGAAGCCGGCCATCCGCGCATCGCCTTGCACGGTCACCAGGAGCGGTTCGAGCGGGATCACGTTCTGGCCGAGCCGTACCTCGAGACTCACGGTTTCGGCAGTGCCCACCTCGATCGCGCCGGTCTCATAGGTCACGTAGGAAGGATGACTGAGTCGCAACGTGTATATGCCTGCACGGGGAAGCGTGATCACGAACACGCCCAGACTGTCGGTCGTGTCGCTCCTGCGGTCCCGCTCGGCACCGGCCAGCAGCGCAACCTCTACATCCGCCAATGGCAGGCGGGCGCCTGCTTCCACCACGATGCCGCGAATAACCTGTGCCTCGGCTCTGGCCAACGGGAACAAGGTCAGCCCCGTCGCAAGCAGCGCGACTGGATGCAGCCCTCTCATGCCGCCTCACGAGTTCGCGGGGAAGGCGACCAGCGTCTGGCGAGCCCAACGCCCGAACAACAACGCCCGAACGCGGCGCGCCGTGTCACGATTCCCGGGGTTCAGACGTTCCGCTCCCGATGTGAGGTCGCTTGCGACCCACTCGACGGGCTCGTATAGTCATCGGCTTCTGAGACGATACTCCGCCCGGCCCCGGCAGCGCAAATCGGGGTGGCGGTGCTCATAACGTACCGAATCCTGGAACTCACTGGTTCGCTTTCGAGATGGCGACACCGCGCGCTGCCACCGCGGCAGCGTGGCTCATGCGTTGTAGATGTCCATCAAACCTCAGGTCTGGAGGTGCCATGCCGCGCAGGATGCTGTTGCTCGGGTTGGTTGTCAGCAGTCTGCTGACACCTGCTGTCGCGTTCGCTCAGAACACCGTTCTTTCCGGAACCGTGCGGAGCGAAACGCAGGCCCTTGTCGCCGGCGCGTTCATCTCGATCCCAGCGCTCGAGCTGACGGCCGTGTCGAACGAGTACGGCGTGTTTCGTTTCGAGATCCCGGCTGCGCGCGTGACCGGCCAGCAGGTGACGATCGAAGTGAGCTCGATCGGCTATAGTGAAACGCAGGTCCTCGTCACCTTGAGGCCGGGCGCTATTACGCAGGACATCACGCTCGCCGAGCGGGCGATTCAGCTCGACGAAGTCGTCGTGACGGGCACCATGGGCCGGACCGAGCGCCGTGCACAGGCTGCCGTGGTCTCGACGATTGATGCTGCGCGCGTCGTCAGTACCGCGCCGGTGACATCCGTCGCGAACCTGCTTCAGACGCGCACGCCCGGCGTGGTCCTGCGCAACGAGTCGGGTTCGACCGGTACGGCCACGACGATCCGGATTCGCGGCGTGTCGTCGATCGATCTGTCGAACGAGCCTCTCATCTTCATCGACGGTATCCGCGTGGCCGGCGGCCAGCAGCAGATCTACGGGCTCGGCGGCCAGGCGGGCTCGCGTCTGAATGACATCAAAGTCGAAGACATCGAGAGCATGGAAGTCGTGAAGGGTCCGGCGGCGGCGACGCTGTACGGTTCCGATGCGAACGCCGGCGTGATCAACATCATCACGAAGCGAGGCCGGGCCGGAAGCAGCTTTGCCCAGACGATCAACGTCGAGTACGGCGAGGCGGATCCGAATTTCACGCCACTGTCCAACTGGGGTGCATGCACGGCGTTCGCGCTTGCCAGGCCAACGACGTACCCGGCGTGCGTCGGTCAGCCGGAAGGCACGATTCTGAGCGACGCACCGCTCCAGCGCGAGCACCCGTTCAGGGACGGACGGTATCGCAACGTGCAGTACAGCCTGAGTGGCGGCGGCCAGAATTACGGCGTCTACTTCTCGCTGGGCGTGGACGACGACGACGGCACGTTGCCGAACAACGAATACGGTCACCTGAGCACGCGTGCGAACTTCGACTTCTTTGCGCGCGAGAACCTGCGGCTCGAACTCGGCTTCGGCCTCGTTCGTGTGAACACGCAGCTGCCCAACAACGACAACAATATCTACGGTTACCTGGGCGGCGGATTCCTCGGTGACCCGCGGACCGTTGGTGCGGCCAAGGACGGCTGGTATGCCCCGAACCGGCAGGCGCTGGCCATTGGCTCGATCGAGAACTCGAACAAGACCACGCGCTTCCAGCCGCGGGGTTCGATCAACTTCACGCCGTGGCAGTGGTTCAGCAACCGGCTGACCGTTGGCGCCGACATGGCGCGTACGGAGGCGTTCGCGTTCTGGGCCAAGAACGACGATGGCTGGTGGGATAATGCTCCCCGCAATACGGGCCAGATCGGAGAGACGCGCTTCCTCGAGGATCACATCACGTTCGAGTACCTCGGCAATATCACGCGCGGGCTGACGGATGACCTGCGCGTCGACATTTCGTTCGGCTCCCAGGCGATCATGAATCGCGAGGATGAGACCGAGGCGGAAGGCCAGGGCCTGGTCACGAACGACGTGCGCGACGTCAACGCGGCGGCCTCACTCACGGGCGGTGGTCAGGAGAGCGACCAGGAGCGCGATATCGGCGTGTTCGGCCAGGCAATGGTAAGCTGGCGCGAGCGCCTCTTCGTGAAGGCGGGGTTGCGACGCGACCAGTCCTCCTCGTTCGGCGCCGAATCGAAGCCATTCTACAGCCCGAGCGTCGGGTTGTCGTACGTGATCTCGGAGGAGCCGTTCTTCCAGGACCTGATCGGCTTCCTGCCGGACGGCGCAATCACCGAACTGCGGCTCCGCGCCGCCTACGGTGTGACGGGCCGCCAGCCGAACACCGGTGCACGAACCACGTTCAACCCGTCGACCAACCAGATCTCGGAAACCGCTGTGACCGTCGGCGTGCGGCCAGATGCCACGGGGAATCCGGAAATCCGCGCGGAGAAAGGGCAGGAAGTCGAGTTGGGCCTCGACGCCAGCCTCGTGAATGACCGGCTGGGCGTCGAGCTGACATACTACCGGAAGAAGGGGATCGACCAGATTCTCGAACTGCCGGTACCCGCCTCGACGGGCGCTGAAGGCCCGCTCGTCAACATCGGTTCAATGCTCAACGAAGGCTTCGAGATTGCGGCGAACGCGCGCCTGCTCACGCTGCCCAACCTCGCATGGGAGATGCGCGGGTCCGTGAATACGCTGCGCACGGAGCTGCTCGATCTCGGCGGCGTCCCCGAGTCGGCCGAGATGAAGGTGGGGTTCCCCCTCAACGGCGAGTGGGACTACACCATTCGCGAGATCGACATCGCGAACAACCGTGTCATCGTTTCGGACACGCTCGAGTTCCAGGGCAACGGTTCGAACTATCCGGGTTGGGACCTGGCCCTGTCGAGCACACTGACGCTCTTCCAGAACGTCACGCTGTACGCGCAGATCGACGGTCGCGGCGACCGGTTGGCGTACGACAACACGAACCAGTTCCGTGACCGCCAGTTCGGACAGGGCGAAGCGGCCGTACGCGGTGCCGCCGCATTCGGCACGGATGCGAACGGGAACCCGACAGAAGAAGCGCAGCGCGAGTACATGCGCCGGTTCGGCCCGTTCTTCAAGGAGGACGGCACGGCGCTCAACCGCAACTCCGTCCAGGGTGCGTACCTCCAGGACGCCGGCTTCTTCAAGCTGCGTGAAGCCTCCATCAACTTCCGCCTCCCCGCTTCGTTCGTGCAGCAGTACATGCGCGTGCGTGGAGCTTCGCTCGGCCTCGCCATGCGCAACCTGCACACGTGGACGGATTTCCTCGGACTGGATCCCGAAAGCGACCAGTTCCTGACCGTGCCGTCCGACCGGCGCTGGACCGTCCGCTTCCACGTCAACTTCTGAGCGAGGCGAACATGATCACATTTTTGAGGAACGTAACGGCGGCGGCGCTGCTGGCCGGCCTGGTGATGACGCCCGCCGGATGCGACGAATTCCTCGAGGTCACGAACCCGGGCAGCCTCGAGGGCGATGCCATCGATCCGGAACGCGATGCGAGCCTGCTGTCGCTATCCGTGTACCAGTCGTTTGTGTCAGACTGGGGCAATTACCCGCTCTATGTTGCCTGGTTCACGAATGAGGCACGCGTCGGCGACACATTCCCGACACGCAACTCGGTCGGCCGCCGTGACGTGCTGGACGGCAACACGCACACCAACGGCATCTGGGGCAATATCCACGAGAACATTCAGTTCGCCCGCACCACCGTCGCTGCCATCGAGGCGGGCGGCAACACGGTGGATCTGGCGCGGACGTGGTTTGTCTCGGGATTCAGCATCCTGCTCATGGCCGATGCATTCTGCGAAGGTACGATCGCGGAGAGCACGCTCGTGCCGCGTGGGCCGATGACGGTCAATGCCCTGCTGGACAGCACAATCATTCACCTCGAGCAGGCACAGACCGTGGCGAACGCGGCCGGTGGTGAAGTATCCGCCGCTCTGTCAATGGCCGCACAGGTCGGCATTGCGCGCGCACACCTTCAGGCCGGCCGCAAAGCCGAAGCGTCCGCCGCAGCGGCTGTCGTGCCTCCAGACTTCGAGTTCGAACTGCTCCATCTGGATGACGCGAACAATCGCGCGCTCGGCAACAACCTGTGGTCCTTCTCGGAAGCGCGCATCTCGCTGGTGGTCGGGCCCGAGTTCCGGGCCATGGCGGATGCCGCCGATCCACGCATCGCATACGTCGATATGGGCCGCGAAGCGCAGGACGGCATTCTCAACTTCTTCCGCCAGGACAAGTACAAGGGCTGGGCCGATTTCGAACGCTTCGCTTCCGGGCTCGAGGCACGTTACATCAAGATCGAGGCGGACCAGGATCCGGCGGCGATGCTGGCCTTCATCAACGAGCGGCGAGCCGTGGGCAATCAGACGCCCTTCGCCAGCACCGACATCAATGAACTCATGTCGGAGCTGATGGAGCAGAAAACGCGTGATTTCTGGCTCGAAGGCAAGCGCCTGGCGGACTGGCGCCGCAACCCGAACTTCGTGCCATATATCATTCCACCGGGTGATGACACGTACTACAAGGACGCCCTCGGGCCCGTCCGCGACATCAACTGCTGGTCCGTACCGCAGGCAGAGAAAGACAACAACCCTGCGTGGACCGGCTGACGTCTGGTTCTGCACTCGGATCCTGAGTGGGCGCACCGGAGTTGCTCCGGTGCGCCCTTTCACATCCGGCCGAATGCCGGGCCTGTGCGCAACGCAGCGGAGAACGGACGTTCAACCCCGAGAGCCGCAGGGCAGGCGGAGCCAAGCCTTCACATCGCACGGGATCGGTGTACATTCACGGGGGCGCTGACGTAGCTCAGTCGGTAGAGCAGCTGCCTTGTAAGCAGCAGGTCGTCGGTTCGAATCCGACCGTCAGCTCCATGCGGGCGTAGCTCAGTTGGCCAGAGCGCCAGCCTTCCAAGCTGGATGTCGTGGGTTCGAATCCCATCGCCCGCTCTCCTGCACCTCACCCGTTCCGCCGACCGCTCGTTCAAGCGACCTCACGTTCAATCCCATGCGTTGGGATCCGTCGAGAAGGGCGGGCGTTCCCGGGGTCTGGCTTGCGTTGTGCGTGCACGGCCCTTAGCAATGGGCACGCAACGATGACTTCTTCCGGGAGACGCCCACCATGTCAGTCGCCAAGGTTTCGGAAATCAGCGCTACATCGGCGAAGAGCTTCGAAGATGCCATTCAGCAGGGGATCACACGCGCGAACAAGACGCTCCGGAACATCCGGAGCGTGTGGATCAAGGAGCAGCACGTGCGGCTCGAGAACGGTCGTCCGTCGGAGTACCAGGTGAACATGATGGTGACGTTCGTTCTGGACGACTGACGGCGCACGAAAAGCGCCACCATGCGGAAGCCTGGTGGCCGCGCGCTTTGGCCGGTCCGCGTACAATCACGCGGAAGATCAGTCCTCCTCGATCGTGACGGCGATCGGAAAGTGATCGCTGAAGCCGGCGGGATTCACGTCCGTACCACGGCCGTAGCGGATCGGCGCCGGGTACACGCCTGTGCCCATCATATCTGCGAAGCGCACGACCTCGATCGTCTCGTCGCGAATCTGGAATCCACCCGCACCAGTCAGGAGCGAGCGCGAGGCGAGGAACTGGTCCAGCACGTTCGCGAAATTGCTGAAGTAATGTGTGCCGATCCCGGAGCCAACGATCGGCCACATCAGATTCAGGAACGCGGCGGATTGCGCCAGCGTCACCTTCGGCCGCTGGCGCATGCCGCGTGCGTGAACCGCCAGTGAGCGGTCAGCCGGCTCATCATTGAAATCGCCCATCGCAAGTACCGGCGTGTTCGGCCCGTGTACTTCGCGGATGCGCTCGTGAAAATAACCCAGTGTCTCACCCGCAATCAGACGAAACGGCTCGCTCTCGAACTGGCCGCCCGTTCGTGACGGCCAGTGATTCCCGACCACCACGAACAGGCGACCGCTCGCCGTCTGGAAATTCACCTGCACAAGGTCGCGCGTCGCACTGCGCTTTACAATGAAATGGAAGAACGTCGCAATCGGTGTGAACACCGCCGGATCGTACAGAAAGGCGACATCGATGCCGCGACCATCGCGCGTGTCCGCGTGCACTATGTCATACAGCCGGCCCGGTAACACCGCGTTCACCGCATCCCGCAGACTCTCGAGCACGAATCGGTTCTCGACTTCGCACACACCCAGCAGGTCCGGGCCCGCGCCGCCGTTCATGCGTGTGATGACCGATGCGAGCTGCCCCAGCTTCCCGTCCAGCACCGCCTGCGTCCAGCCCGCCAGTTCACTCCGCAGCACGCGCTCCAGCTTGTCAGAACGTCGAGGCGACTGCGCGATGTCGAACAGGTTTTCCAGATTCCAGAACGCCACGCTGTGTGTGGCCATGCCAAAACCGATCCTTCCCGTCGATGGCCCACGGGTGCGCCTCGATTCTCGCGCCGCTCCCGTCGAACCCCGCAAGGCCTGCGATGCTGATCCGCCGTTCGGATATGCGCAAGCAATTGCCTGTCCCGGCCGCTGTCGCATCCGTGCCTCGCCCGTGACAGGAACGCGCCACAAATCGCTTCCGGAGGCCAACAGCCAGAGTCTTCACTCCGGACCTATCGTATGACGGAGCAATGGGTTCGAACTTCCGGCCCGCCCGCGCTCGGCCCGGCAGCAGCTTTGCCGAACTCGTTCCCGGACCAACTGATGGTCGCGCTCCCCCGGGGAAGGCCAGGCGGTTGCCAGACGATCGCCTGGCCCTTCCATCAATCACCAGCATGGATGAACAGCCGATGCCGGCCAAGATCGCGACGACGACGTCGCAGCTGACGAGCAAACGGAGCACGCCCTTGAAGCCCCCCATGTGCTATTTCTGCTCGTCCACAGACACGATGATCCCGTTCCTCCGCGACAGCCGGATCTTCGTGCTTTCGTCGCTCGTGTCACGCCTGCGCTGGCGCTACTGCCGCCATTGCCGCCGCCATTTCCTTCACATCGCACCCGCCGTCGCCCAAGCCCGCCCGGGACCCAACGTCACCTTCCCGCCCCGGGATGCTCGGTAACCAGCGATCAACGCTTCGGGTAACTTTGACGTCTATTGCGGACCAAACCCCGCCGGCGCCCGCGATCGGGCCGCCCGCGGGGTTCCGCGTCCGAGGACGTTCGTTGTTTGAAAACCGGGAAGCGAGTGCGGATCGCGGATGCGCCGCTGGACCATGTAGAGAGCCTCACGGCACTCTCGTGGCTTGGCTCGTGTCCGAGGAAAGTCCGAGCTCCAGAGGGCAGGGTGCCGGCTAACGGCCGGGCGTCGCAAGACGACGGAAAGTGCAACAGAGAAGAGACCGCCGATGGCCTTCGGGCACAGGCAAGGGTGAAACGGTGGTGTAAGAGACCACCGCGCTCCCGGCAACGGTGAGCGGCAAGGCAAACCCCACCAGGTGCAAAGCCAAATAGGGGACGAGGCGCCCCGCGCCAACGGTCACGGATGACCGGCAGTCCCGGGTAGGCTGCTCGAGGCCGCGGGTAACCGCGGTCCCAGAGAAATGATCCGCCTCCCACGAGGGAGACGCTCCGCGCGCCGCCCACGTTGGATGACCGTTACGCGCAACGATCGGACGCGTGCCCGCTCTCTTCGATCGCCCTTCGCCCGGGTGATTGCTCCGGGCTCTTCATCATCGCGGAGGCCGAGCAGTCAGCAAGTAGTCCGCGCTTGCATTCGCGCCGTGGCAGGCTGCGCACATCTCGACTCGACCGGAAACTTCAGCCACTCCGTTGGGATCCCATTTCGCCCAGTACCAGTCGCCATTTGCAGGGTCGAAGCCAGACACCTTGTACATGGCGGTGACCGCCGCGAGTGTGCTGTCCGGCACGTAGTTCTCTTTCACGATGATGGCCCCGACCGGCATCGTCGTGGCACCGTTCGTCAGCGCATCGCGCGCGAGATCGTTGACGTACGTTGTGAGGAGCATTCCGTGCGGTTCGGTGCCAGCGTACAGCTCTCCCTTCCCGGGCCAGTCGGCCCAGCTCCGGTAGTCCACCGCCTGCAGGTGCGCCCAGAACGCGCCCTCCGTGGTATCCGGCGCAACGGCTGGCGCAGCTTCCGCCGGCGCGGTTTCCGGCGTGGTCTGTTCCGCTGTATCCTCGCCACCGCGACACGCGGCGAGAGAGGCGACACTCAACAGAAACAAAGTCGTACTCCTCGTGAGCATGACGTCCTCCCATTGCAACAAGTCATTGATAGCGCAGTGCGTCGATTGCGCCACCGCCCGGCATAGTGTGCAAACCGAATGCCCAGACGATGGGTTCCAGCGCACCTTGGGCCGAGAGCGCCGCCACGAACGAACCAGCGACGGCACCGCCTGCTCATCCGGGTCGATCAGCACCTACGCACATCCAATCACGAGATTTACGCCGCGGGCGATGTTACCGGTGATCCCATGTTCGTCTACGTTGCCGCGCACGCCGGTACGACGGCGGCAGAGAACGCACTGAACGGCGACACGCGACGCTACGACTCACGGCCTTACCGAAGGTGACGTTCACCGACCCGGCGGTCGCATCGGTGGGTCTCACGGCCGAGGATGCCGAGGCTGGTGGTATCCACACGATCGTGTCGCACCTCCCGTTGGAGTACGTACCGCGTGCTCTCGTCGCACGTGACACGCGCGGGTTCATCCAATTTGCCGCAGATGAGTCCACTCGCCGGCTTGTCGGGGCTCACATTCTTGCGTCGGAAGCCGGCGAGATGATCACGGAACCCGCTTTGGCGATCCGGTTCGGGCTGACGATCGACGACGTGGCGTCGAGCTTACGCCCCTACCTCACGTTGTCGGAAGGGATCAAACTCGCGGCACAGTCGTTCGACAAGGACGTGGCGAGGCTTTCTTGTTGCGCAGCGTGAGTTCTTCGAATACTCGCGCAAGTGTGAACATGGTCCGACCCAGTGTCCGCCCGTGCCCATGTCCGCTCGCCCAGGTGCACCAGCTCGTTCGCCAAGCACGAGCGGCGCCCGCCATGCGTCAGTCAGCGAGGGCACCCACTTCTCGTGAAATCACCTCTGCAACAATTTCCGAATGGTTGCCGGGCACGGCAACACGGAACGCAATGAACGGGAACAGAGGGTTGGGCAGGACGTATCGCCACCCCAGATATCTGGACTCCACACCGGTTCGTGCGCGGAAGTGCAACCAGAGATAGATAAACTTGTACATCCCGTCGAGTCGATTCAGCGTCCGCACGAGCAGCCAACCGCCAAACCGTCCGCTCAGTTCCATTGTGGATTACGCCGTATGCTTCACCGCCGTCTGCGTTTCCAGCCTGGCAAGCGCGAACCGCGGCAGCTTCATCACCGCCGTCTGCAGCCCCTCAGCGAAAGTCGGATGCACCATTTCAGCGTTGACGACGTCGCGCGCCGTGCCACGCGCTCGCATGAGGAGAGCGCACGAGTGAATGAGCTCACCGGCCTCAACGCCTACGATGTGCGCGCCCAGGATCCGGTCCGTCGAGGGTTCGATCAGGATCCGGATGACGCCGGCATTTTCATCGGTTTCGATGGCCCGGGCAATCCGGCACATTCGAGCCGCCGGGCAACACTGCTGCGCCGCTGCTCCACGAGCCGGTCCTTGCGGGCGACGACCTCGGTCCAGTCCACACGCACCGATTCTGCATGTTCGCCGAGGCGGCCAGCCGTGTGCGCGACGTGCGCGGCCCGTGCGCTCGCGATCATCGTCTTCGTCGGCGTACAGCCGACGTTCACGCACGTGCCGCCGAGATGATCACGCTCCACGAGCAGCGTGCGCAAGCCCGCTTCCGCCAGGCGGGCCGCGAGCGGACTACCCGCCTGGCCAGCGCCGATCACGATTACATCGAATGTGTCCAAAACCACCCCTCTTTCGAATCTCCGCGCGGCGTCCATGCACACAGCTTCGACTTCAGAATCCTGCGGTCCTCGTGGCCTCCGCTCGTGCAACTGCGTCGATGACGATCCGCGGCGTGAGAATCGCCGGGAGCACTTCCGGCGGCGATGCGCTCGGTGCATACACCACGTAGAGCGGCACGCCGCTCCGGCCGAACGACTGTAGCACGTCCGCGATCACAGCATCCCGAGAGGTCCAGTCGGCCTCGAGCAACGCGACATCGGAGTCAGTGAATGCGCGGCGAACCGATGCGGCGCGAAGGGCGACGCGATCGTTCACCTGACACGACAGGCACCATGCGGCCGTGAAGTTGACGAAGACGATCTGCCCTTCGCGTCTCAACGCGGCAACGCGCTCCAGAGAGAACGGCTCCCATGCTGCATCGCCGGTGATTGCAGCGCCGGTGGATATCTCTCGGAGCGGCGTCGCGGCAACGGCACGAGCGCCCCAGGTCGACAGCGCGACGGCAAGGAGCGCAACGGATCCGATCGCGACGCGAACTGCTGAGGTGCGAGCGCCGCTCGTGCGGCCGGCGATCCACGCCGCAAGTCCGGTGGCAGTCAGCGCGAGGAGCAGAACCGCCGAAGCGTTCAACCCGGTCTGCCTTCCGAACAACCACACGAGCCAGACCACGGTCGCGTATAGCGGAAATGCGAGAAGTTGCCTCAGCGTCTCCATCCAGCGCCCCGGCCGTGGCAGTCGACTCATCATTCCGGGCGTCCACGCGAGCGCGGTGTACGGGGCAGCAAGTCCGAGCGCGAGGGTTGTGAACACCGCCAGGCCCGCGAGCGGCGGCTGGACGAGAGCGTACCCGAGTGCGGCGCCCATGAACGGTGCCGTGCATGGCGCCGCGACGAGGACCGCGAGCCCGCCGGTCAGCAGTGCATCGATGTCGCCGCGACTCGAGCTGGCTTGACCCAGCCGCGTCAGCATGACTCCGATCTCGAAAACGCCGCTCATGCTCAATGCAAGCGCGAAGATGCCGAGCGCGAGCAGCGCCACGATCGTTGGTGACTGGAGGTGAAATCCCCAACCCAGTTGCGCGCCGGCAGCACGCAGCGCGAATAACGAGCCCGCCAGGATCCAGAAAGAGAGGACGACACCCGCCGCGAACATCGCGCCGTGACGCCTGGCCACGGTGCCGTTCGCGCCGGCATTCTCGACGAAGCGCATCACCTTCACAAACAGCACCGGAAACACGCACGGCATCAGATTGAGGATCAGGCCACCGGCAAACGCCAATGCGAGGGCGAGGATGAAGCTCATGCCGGCGCTCCCGAGAACGGCTGATGGCTCTGCATCCTCCGCGATACCTCCCGTCTCCAGCACGTGTCCGGCGAGGAATGGATCCGCCGACTCCCTCGCGACATCTGTGGGTACTGCACCGATCTGTGCTTCGATCGTCCACCCCGGACTGTCGCGATCCTTGCCTGCGTCACCGACGAGCACGCCACCGATGCGCCTGACATCGTCCAGCGCGAACTGCGATTTCGGGATCCGGATGCGCCACGACTCACCAACGCGCACGACCCGCTGCGGGAAGGCATGTTCGACGATCCCGGTGCTGTCGGCGAAGAGGTAAGGCGAGGAGAGCGATGCGCTTGCAACAGGCACAACATCGAGGATGTATGCGGAATCCACTTCCCATGCCCTTGCCCGCCAGCCATTGGATGCCTGTGGCAGCCGTTCGCGCACGGCGTCAATGGCCGGGCCCCAGCGGGTATCCGCTTCCGCCAGTCCGGTCGTCACCGGCAAGGTAAGCGTGACTTTACCCTGCGCGGGAATGCACACATCCGCACAGACCAGCCAGTCTACATCCCCGCGCAGCGTGACCCGTTGCGTTCGAGCCAGGGTTGCAGGCGGTGTGATGCGGGCCAGGACGAGCAACTCGTCTTCGTAGCCATAGCTCATGAGTGGCGGCACCGGGATGCGCTGCGGGACCGGCCACTCGAGAGCTGCTGCAACGAAACCGTCTGGCAGATCCCACCGAACCGCGAGCGGGAGTCCGGCGTCGCCGGCATTGATCCAGTAGGTGTGCCACTCGGGGTCCAGGGTGATGCGGATCGCGACTGTGAACGCCTGACCCGGCTGGATGGACGCGACCTCGGACACGAGCGCGATCTCACTGTGCGGACTCGGATCGGATGCGGTGTCCTGCGCACTCGCCCCAGCCGCCTGGGCCAGGATGCCGAGCAGGAGAACGCGCACGTACCATCGCAAAATGTTTGGATGCGACGGCGACGAGAATGGGCGTGACGCTTCCATTGGTCGATACCTCATGGTGCTCACTTCCCCCGTTCATGAGCGCACGCGATTCGATGCGCACGACAAGGCCGCCGGGGTTCCTGGCGGCGAGATCACTGGCGCCGACGGTCAGGTTTCGGCCAACACAGGTTCCACCGGGCCCCGCACGCTCGCCAACCGACTCGGGCGTGATCAAGTTCCATTTCCCTCGCCTGGCAAACCGGCGCCTGGAACCGGTGGGTCCGCTTCCCGGTTGGCACGATGTTGAAGATCACTCATCGACAAACAGGGCACCGTGCGCTGGCGGGACGTCGAGACCGACTACAAGTTCCGGCCGACGAACAAGGCAATTCTCACGACGGTGAAAGAAGTGCAGGCCGGGTCCTGAGCGGCAAAGGCGCAAAGCGGCTGCTATCCTCGAGGCGAGGGCCCGACACCGAGATGCCGTGAACTCATGGCGAGCGCGATCACGTGCGTCAGCCGTACTTGTATCCGTCCACCTCGCCGGCTCCGGGCGTCAGCCCGAGGCCTGTTGCAATCCGATTCACGTAATTGAAGTAGGACGTGATCAGGTTCACGTGCAGAATCTCCTCATCGGTCAGGCCGCGTTCGCGCAGCGCATCGATGTCCGATTCACCCACCTCGTCGATCGATCGAGTGAGCTTTGTGGCATAGCGGAGCATCGCTACGAGACGGTGGTCGAGTCCGGCCTTCTCGAAATCTTCGACGATGCGGCGTACGGCATCCTCGTCACGCAGATGCGCGAGCAAGGCTGCGCGGTGATGCTGGACGCAATACTCGCAGCGGTTCGCGACGGACACTGTGACTGCGATGGCCTCCCGCTCGGCTCGCGTGAGCGGCGAGCGGCCGAACAGAAGAGCCAGATACAGATCGAGGTGAGCAGCCATCGCTCGTGGCGCCAGGCTCTGTACACGCATGATATCCGAGAGCTTGCCGCGCGAAGAAACCACGCCGTCGTAGACGCCGCGCAACTCCTCGTCAGCCGCGTCCGGATCGACCGTCCGTATCCATGCCATCAATCGCTCCCCGATCTGCCCGCGGTGAAGTAGATGTCCTGTCACCGGACCGTGATCGCACCCACCATGCCAATCGTCCGGTGCGGCTCGCAGAAGTATGCGAAGTCACCGGCCGTCGTGAACGTATGTTCGAGCGTGTCCGCGGCCGTGGAAGTCGGCCATCGCTGCCACTCCGAATGACCATCGGGAGTGACGGTGTGGAAGGTATTCGTCGTATTGATCCAGCGCACGCGCGTGCCTCGATTGATCGCGATGTTGGCGGGAGAGAACGCGAAGTCCGTGAGCCGGACTTCCACGAGTGTGTCCTCCAGGAATTCGGGTTCGGCCGGACTGTCACTGCGCTCACTGAAGCAACCCGCGCTCCATGCGAACGCGAGCACAACGAGTGACAGCCTTCCGGCGCGAGTCCCGGACTTATGACACGACCACCGACTTCCTCTCGTCTGGTCGCCTCGAGTGCGATTCATGATGATTAGCTCGGCGTGACCGGTGATCGAATGCACCGATGCGTGAGCCAACCGGATCGCTCGGGACATGGTTCCACCGGGGCCCGGCGCAGAACTTGTCGATCGCTCACGCGGAGGCGTGGGACCGACTGGCACTGGTGGGACTGAAGGCTGCGCCTCGAGGCAAGCGCGGGCCCGCCCAGGAACCGATCGCGGGGTTGTTCGGTTGGAACGATGCCGCTGAAGGCTCCGCGGCAATCAGGTCCACCTGCGACGTCGGCTCATGTTCGATCCAGTACTGGCATTCGAGGAAGTGCTCAGCAGGCAACTCGCGTCGCTGCATGCCTTTGCCTTGTTCCTCGCCTGCGACCGGGAGGACCTGGCGGAAGATCTTCTCGCGCGCGCTGTCAGCCACGCGTTCGAAGCATGCCTGCGTGGCGCCGAGCCCGCGATCGCGCTGGAGCGCGGTCTGGTCGAGGAGGCACTGACCGGGCGGGGGAAATCAACGCCACCGGGCCAGGCCCTTCCGCTGCGGGTTACCACTCTCGACAGAGTTCGACTCCGCTCCGTATCTCCCTCATGCCTGCGTCGGGCCGCGACGCGGATTCCGCCGGATGCCCGCGCCGCGATCTGGCTGGTCGTCGTCGATCGCCGCACGTATGCAGATGCTGCGCGATTGCTTGGAGTCGATGCCTCGACGGTCGAGTCGCTGCTCGCCTGGCGCGATCCGCTCATCCGGTTCGCTCTGGACGATCCGGCTTCCAGCGGCCTACGCGCCAGCGGCGTGAAACACTGAGCGACGATCGGTCATCATGGAATGTGGTCACGCGAGGCAATTACTCTGGCCGCCCGAACAGCCCAGGATAGCGGGTCCCGAGATCGTCGCTGCCAGAGAACATCTCGAAAACTGCGCGGCGTGTCGAACTCATTTCGCGATCGACGGTGCGCTTGCGGAGGTGCGCGCAGGCCTGCGCGAAGCGGTGCCATCGCGCGAGATTCGCGAACGCGTATTCGAGGCGGTTGCACGCGGGCGCACCGCATCGGTCCATGGAAGCCACCAGCCATGGTTGCGGCGCCGGCGTACCGTCGTGAGTGGATTCCTCATCCTGGGTGTAGCCATCGCCGCAGTGACGGGTCTGGTGTTGCGCCCCGGCCAATCGCCCAACGTGCGAGCCGATTTCATCGAAGATTACATGAGGCTGGCAGTACGCGAGGATCACATCGTCACAGCGGATCCAGCGGAAGTGCGGCGATTCCTTCTTCGCGAACTCGGTTCGCACGTCCAGCCAATCGATGCGCCCGGGCTCCGCATCACGGGCGCCGAGGTCTGTTTGCTCGATGGCCGCCGTGGCGCCGTCATCCGCTACCGCAGTGCAGGCGGCATCGTCACGTACTATCTGCTGCCGGCCCCGGGAATCGATGACCGTTCCCCGGCGCCCGAGCACCGACGTACCGGAGGGAGTGCTGCGCTCGTCACATGGGCGAAGGATGGCATCGAGCATGCGCTCGTGGGTCCGTTGCCTCCGGATTCGCTCCTTGCAGTGGCGCGGCACGCGAACTGACGCGTCGTGCCGCGTCGATTCGAGGCAGTCGGCACTGCTCGACCGGGTCACTCTGTCTCTGCAAGTAACACCTGGAAGATGCGACTTCGCAGTTCCGCTGGTTCCGGTTCCGCGGCCGTCCTTTCCATCAGTCGGAAGTAGGCGCGCTGGAAATCGTACCGGGGGTAGCAACGCCTGCACATCTCGAGGTGCTCGCGCACCGCCTCGCCAGATGATGTGTCGAGTTCACCATCAATGAACGCCCACAGGCGCTGCATCACCACGTTGCACGGAATCGACTTGCGTTTCATGCGCTTGCATCCTGGACGAGGCCGGCATCGGCGGCGTAGTCAATAAGGCTCTCTTGCAGCCGGCGCCGCGCGCGGAACAGCCGGCTCTTGACGGTGCCGACCGGAACGTTCAGCACCTGTGATATCTCGGCGTAGTTCAGATCGCCGAGATCGCTGAGCACGAGGACATCGCGATAGTCATCGGGAAGCGTATCGATCGCGGCAACGACGCGCGCATCGAGCGCGCGATCGAAGAGTCCTCCATCGAGCCCCTGACCTCGTGCTCGATTGTGGACGTCGTCGACGGCGAGGGCCTCGATGTTCGCGTCGAGGTCAGCCTCGCTGACTTCGCGTCGTGTCCGCGCTTCGTCCCGCACGTGCAGATGCGTGTTCTTACAGACCGTGAACAACCACGATCTGCAGCTCGTGCCCCGCTCGAACATGTGCCACGACCGGTACGCTTTCAGAAAGGTGTCCTGCACCAGATCGCCTGCTCGATCTTCATCGCCATGCGTCAGCCGGAGCGCGAACCGATGGACCGCCCCCATCCAGGGCAGCGCTTCGTCCGCGAAACCTGCTTTTGGCAACGCGGGCAGGTTCGCATCTCGTTCGGGCGGTAGCTGCCTGCGTTGTCGCGGTACCGGCGGTTCCACGGTCGCGCCGAACTCGCGCAGGTTCAGCATGTCGAACGCGTCGCGGATTCGCTGGATGATCGATTCCAGGCTCATGCCGGAAATCTGTTGTGGTTCCGCACAGCCGCCCTTTCGACGGGCATTTCCGCTATCGTGTACCCATCCGAGTCCGGCCAGCGTTGAGTCCGTCCCGTGGGGGCCAACCGGAATCGCTGGCGATCGGTTCCACGCTCACGATGAAAGGATGGGTGCCTCGACAGGTCGAGGATCCAGTCGGTCCCCGAATCCCGCCAGTGACGCCGTCGGCGCAGTAGCGCGATGATACGCGAAGACGGATCGACGTTCCGGAGCGCCATCTGACACCACCGGGAAGCGCCAGTATCCATTCCTGCCGTCGGAGATCATAGACCCCCACCGTGCTCTTGCTGGAACTCCGGGGCAGGCAGTCCGGTTGGCCGGACGCCTGCAACCAGGAAGGATCCAGGGTGAGTGCCCGATCGTTCGTGCTCATGTCTGCGCTTCTGCTGGGATGCTCGGGAGTGGATTCCCGAACCGAGTCCGTAGACCGGGGGAAGCCGGAAGATCCCGACGATGCAGGCCCGCGCGCCTGGAGTGGACGGTCGGCGAACGGAGATGTGGTCCGGCTGATACCGGAACGGCGACCCGTCGTCGAAGGCGCGAATCGGATGGCTATCGTGGTAGAGCCCGCCGGCCACGTTCCACGTTCCGTAGACCTGGTGGCGCCGCGCATGCCGATGCATGGGGTGGTGCGGTTTCCCGTGGGATTCGGCAGCGGAGGATGGACCGCGTCGGTCCAGATCCCGATGGCGGGCGAGTGGATCGCATACGTCAACTTCGATGACGGCGACAATGCAGTTGCGATTCACTTCAACGCGGTCGCTGAAGATTCTGCCGCGGGCGCGTCGCACCGTCACTGATGCACCGGCCGCCACGACTGCGCGGCTGAGGAACAACTACCCAGGAGGAGACGAACCATGCGCAGATTGATCACCAGCCTCAATGCAATACTAGCGCTCGTGGCATTCACGGCCGGCTCCGCTGCGGCGCAGGAACGTCCGGGTAGCGAGACGGCTCGCGAAGTCACACTCACTGCGGACGTCATCGATCTGTCGTGCAAGGTAGTTCACAACCTGTCCGGAGCGGACCACCGCATGTGCGCACAGGTGTGCGCAGACAAGGGAATCCCGCTCGCACTGTTCGCGGATGGCCAGGTGTATGTCCCCGTGAGCATGGACATGCCGGGGACCGGCGCGAACGAGCAGCTCAAGCCGTTCGCGGAGCAGAAAGTCAGGGTTACGGGCAAGGTAATCGATCGCGGCGGCCTCAAGACGATCGTGATCGAGGAGATCCGGGCGTCATGACGCGACACGCGGGGCGAGCGGGCGAACGGGGCCTGCTCGCCTTCGCGCTGCTGGCCGTGTGTGCTTGCGCCGATTCCGCCGCCAGCACCGCAGCCGGCGACGCGAAACTGAGTGCCGCGGAGGAGCGGCTCGTCAAGAACGAGGCGCCGCAACACGCGTTGCAAATCCGCGACATGCAATCCGCGAAGAATGCGATCGTGCTGTTCTCCGCGGATCAACTCGAGCTGGCAATTGGTGATCGAGTGTCGGTCGCCGTAGCCGGCAAGACGTTACACGTCCGGTCGGTTCGCGAGTTCTCGCTCGCCGCGGTCGCTGCTGACGCGCCGCTCATCGAGCGCACCGATCAGAACGGAGCTCCACTGTCAGGGTGGGGCTCGGTACGTGCGACGGATGCCGGGTTCCTGGGTGAACTGCTGAATACAGGCTGGGTCGCCGCCCTCGACGATGGTGGCGCGCTGTTCGCCTACGCTCTCGATCCGGAGGTGATCCGCTTCGATGCGAAGGGAAGAGTCGTGTGGCGGAGTGTTCGCTCGACGCCCTCGCCGTATGGGCAGCCCGTGCTCGTCCGAGATGGTTCCTCGATTCGTCCGGACTTCACCGAAGTGCAACACGGGATCGCAACCGGTCCGGATGGCCGACTGTACATCCTGGCGGGTGCTACGCGCGACTCCATGCGAATCGATGTTCTCGACGATAACGGAGCGTTCGTACGCGCCGGGTGGGTTCCCCGTGGCCGGGACGTCGTAGTCGACAAACGGGGTCGCGTGTTCATTTGGGAACGAACCTGAAGAATCCCCGCCGAGCGCTCGCGTGGCGTATCCAGATTTCGACCTTGCCGCCATCAACGGTGCCGAACGCGTCCGTCTTTCCGACTACCGGGGCAAGTCAGTGGTCATCAATGTGTGGGCAAGTTGGTGCGCGCCATGCCGTCTCGAGATGCCCGCTCTCGATTCGCTCGCCGCAGAGATCGATACTGCGATGGTCGTGATCGTCGGTCTCAACGACGATGAAGATCTGGCCGCAGCGCACCGCTTCGTGAAGTCACTCGGAGGTGTGGGCTATCCACTCGCGGCCGGAGGGGGGCGCCTTCGTGAGCGGCTCGGCTATCGCGGACTGCCTTACACCATCGTTCTCGACCGCGAGCATCGCGTGGTCGATGAGATCCATGGGTTCGGAGGCGACATCGATCTGATTCGCGGTGCGATCGAGTCTGCTCTCACTGCACGAGATCGTGAATGACAGGATCGGCGACCTGGCCATGGCTCGCGCGGGAAGTATTTCGTCCGGACACGCGGATCTGGGGTCGCTGAATCGACGCCGGAACCGTTGTCAGTGCTGTCCGGTTGGCTGCACGAGTCGAGCTACGACACGAAGGGGTGGTTCCGATGATCCAACCGCAACCAGGCGTTCGTCAGGGATCCGTGCTGCTGGCCTCCTTGCTCGTGTTTGCGTGCGGAGAGCCGGATGCGCCAGCGGGTATCGAGACCGGTAGTAACCTGACATGCACCATTCCCAGGAACCAGATCTTCGATGGCGGGCCCGGGAAAGACGGAATCCCCGCTCTCGAGAACCCGCCGCTGGTCGGTGCGGATGAACCTGGTCTCGAGTATCTGGAAAACGACGATCGCGTGATCGGGCTTCTTTGGAACGGTCAGGCGATTGCGGTTCCACACAACATCGGCTGGTGGCACGAGATCGTGAATCTCGATCTCGACGGCCTCCAGGTGGCCGTCACGTTCTGTCCTCTGACAGGATCCAGTCTTGCATTCGATCGCGGCGCAGCGGATGGCGCAACGTTCGGCGTCTCGGGTCTGCTGTACCAGAACAACATGATCATGTACGACCGCAACCAGCCGGAGTCGCTGTGGCCGCAGATGACTCGCGGTGCACGCTGCGGTGCGCGCAGCGGAGCGGGCCTCACGATGATTCCGATCGTCGAGATGCGGTGGGCTGCCTGGCGAGGGCTGCACCCGAATACACTCGTGGTATCCGGCGACCTCGACCTGGGCCGCGACTATCGTCTCTACCCGTACGGTTCCTACGACGAACCAGGCAACACACAACTGCTGTTCCCGCTCGACAACGTGGATCGCAGGCGAGCGATGAAGGAACGCGTCCTGGGCATCCCGTCCGAAGGTGGTGATGGCGGCATCGCGTTTCCGTTCGATGAGCTGGCCCTTCTCGGCGCTGCCGCGGTGATCGAGCACGTCATGGATGGCGAAGACATCGTCATTCTATGGGACGGCTTCGGGAAGGCAGCGATGGCGTACCGGCCGAGGGCCGCAGGTCAGACATTGACCCTCGAGGTTCGGCAGGGAGCCATTGAGGATCGCGAAACGCGTTCCTCGTGGGATGTCGACGGTGTTTCGCGTTCCGGCCCGCTGCTTGGCGAGCGGCTCGAACCGGTGGCAGAAGCATACGTATCGTTCTGGTTCGCATGGGCGGCATTCCACACCGGTACGAAGCTCTGGACGGGGGACGGTGTCTCATGATCTCACGAGCATTCGCGACCTCTTTCTTGACGTTCTGTGTGATGACACTGACTGCGACGCGTGTCGGAGCGCAGGCCGTGTGCGCTGCGCCGCATTCATCGCCGACGTTGAGCCGTGCGGGCATTGGTATCCTGCCGAGAGGAGCGGGCTGGCTTCAGGTCACCGGCTATCATGCCCGGTCCTCCGAGTCTTTCGGACCCGATGGCGCGAACCGGCCGTTCCTGTCGGACGGACGAACGACAACGTCGTCACTGTTCCTCACCGCCGCTGGCGGTGTGGCGCGTGGTGTCGAACTCTGGGTTCAGGTTCCGGTGCACCGCGTCGGCTTCAACGACGAGACCGGAAGCCTGAACCGAGTGGGGGTCGGTGATCCACGCGTTTCCGCGCGCGTGGGTGGCGCGTTGTTCGGCTTCGATGGGCTGCCGGTCTCGGTGCGTGCGGGAGTCAAGCTGCCGGGTAGCGATTTCCCCGTCGACCCGGACGTGCTCCCGATTTCGGAAGGCCAGACGGACATCGAAGTCGTTGCCGAAGCCGGGCGCATGCTCGCGGGAGCGTATCCGCTCCACATCGTGGCCTGGGCCGGCTACCGTTGGCGGTTGCGGAATGATGACAAAGAACGCAAGCCAGGCGATGAACGGTTCGGGCGCATCGGTGTGGGCGGTCCGTTTGGCGTGCTGCGCTGGGACTTCGCCGTCGAAGGCCTGTGGGGTCGTGCGCCGGAGCAGCAGGGCTTCACGCTCGACGGCGCACGCAGGCGTCTGCTTCAGGTCCTGCCGACCATCGGCTGGCGTGTCGGTTCGACGGAATTCGAGATCACCGGCCGCTTCAGCGTGGCCGGCCGTAATCTTCCATCGGGCCCATCCGTGAGTGCGGGATTTCTCGTGCCATGGATTCTGTGACGATGACGACCCGCGCCATGTTCGTGCCGATCGCGCTTCTGTGCGCTTGTTTCGCGCCGGTTCACGCACAGGATCCGCTCGACGGCGCCGGATACGTCGAAGGCCGACCTGACGCACCGATTCAGATCATCGAGTTCGCCGATTACTCCTGCCCTTTCTGCGCGAAGTTCTCGCGCGAAACCATGCCCGCATTCCGCCGTGACTGGATCGAGACGGGTCGAGCCAGCATCCGCTTCATCGGCTTCCACAATTCCTATTACGAGCCCGGTCGTGACGCGGCCCGTGCCGCTGAGTGCGCCGCGGACCAGGATGCGTTCTGGGCCATGCACGATCTCATCTTCGAGCGGCAGCGTGGTTGGCTCTCGCGAGGCGGACAGCGTGAACGATTCGAAGAGTGGGCGGAAGAACTCGGACTCGATATGCCGGCGTTTCGATTGTGCTGGAAGGAAGATCCAGGAAAGGATCGGCTGGAGCACAACACGAAACTTGCACGCGAACGCGGCGTGCGGGCCACGCCCACGTTCTTCATCGGCGGAAAGAAGATCGAGGGTGCGCTGACCTATGAGCAGCTTCGCGCACTGCTCGAACAAGAGAACGCCAGACTCACAGCTATCGAGCCTGGCTGCTGGAACTGTTCCACGTGCTACCCGGTTGCCTCTGCGTGGCGCCTTGTAGCCCGGGCGCCATGGCGTGTGGGAGTCAACCTGTAATAAGGTGGGAGGTTCCATGAAGATAAACATTGGGCGCGCCGCGATCGCGGGTATCGCCGGCACACTGGTGATGACCGCCGTCGGTCTCTGGATCGCGCCTGTAATGGGCATTCCAAGAATGAACCCGGCCGAGATGCTGGCAGGGGCCATGGGAGGGATGCTCGCTCTCGGCTGGGTCGCTCATTTCATGATCGGCACGATCCTCGCCATTATCTATGCGATGGTCGCTGACAAGATTCCGGGTCCGCCCGCAGCCCGCGGTGCGATCTACGGTGTCGCTCCGTTCCTGGTCGCGCAGATTGTCGTCATGCCGATGATGGGAATGCCGTTGTTCTCGGGCTCCGCCATCATGGCGATGGGCAGCCTGATCGGACACCTGATCTATGGTGGCGTGGTCGGAGGTGTGTACGGACCCGTACCGGCCGGGGTAGACGCGCGTTCGGACGCTCGCCATTCGATGGCCGCGCACTGATCGCACAGGCACCGCGCCGTCAGAAGCGCGCGCTACGGACCGCGCAAACGCCGCGCGCGTTTCCGGCGCGGTGCCATCCCGCCCAGCATCACTCATCTGAAACTCGTTGATCATCGCACCAGTGCACTCTAGATTCGCTTCTCGGCGCGAGCAGCCGCCGAGCGTTCGAATCCTCCGCTCCCCCTGAGGGAGTGGACGTTTGCGCGGTGCGCGAATGTGTCGTCGGGGAGGCGCTCGCGGCTCATGTCGGCAAACGGAGGCCCCACGGATCGTAAGGCGACACGGACAGGAGGATTGAAGATGCGAGCGCGTGCTGTAGTGTTCGGCATCGGTCTGGCTTCTGTGCTGGCCTCCCTCGCCGGCGGAGCGTCCGCGCAAACGTCCAATCCACGGTATGGCAAGTGGAAGCTGAAATCCGACGCAGCGCCGCCGGCCAGCAACATCATGACCTACGAGCCTTACCAGGGCACGGGCATGCGAATCACCATCGAGTCCGTCAATGCACGGGGTGAAAAGAGCCAGTGGGGCTACACGACCATGTTCGACGGCAAGGACGAGCCGTTGTACGGGAACCGCAATACGGACACCGGGTCCGTGCGCCAGATCAGCGATCGCGTCAATGAGATCATCTACAAGAAGAATGGTGTCATCACGCAGGTCCTCACGAATGTGCTTTCGCCCGATAGCAGGACCATCGGCGTGATGTACATGCGCATGGATTCGACGGGCCAGCGCGTGACGAACATCACGGTGGCAACCTACGAGAAGGTGTAGTGCCCGCAGGCATGGATCGCGGTCGGGTGCGGATCCGAATCCCGGCGATCATGGCCGGGAAATCGAATGAGGGAGGGCCATGACTCTTTCCCGCCGCGGTTTCGTTGCGGACGCTGCAGTGGCGCTGACAGCAGGCCTCTGCAAGTGTCCGACGCCGAATTGACAGCACACAGGTGCCGGATGACCGCTTCGATCCGTGGATCGAACTGGATCCGGCTGCCCTCCAGCACAATGTCCGGCAGGTGACGCAGCTATCCGGCGGCCGTCCGATACGCGCGGTGCTGAAGAACAACGCCTACGGTCTCGGCCTCATCCCGGTCGCCCGCCTGCTCGAGCCGATGCATGCGATCGATGGATTTGCCGTCGTGCGAACCGACGAGGCACTCGCATTACGACAGGCCGGCATCCGGAAACCGATTCTGCTCATGGCGCGCGCAGCAAACGCGGGACCTGGCAGAACTGGCCGAAAGCGCGATCGAGCTCGCGGTCTTCGCAGACGACGATCCCTCTCGCATCCGAGCAACCATTGGCGATCGCACACAGGTCGATGCGCAGTATTACGTCGATACGGCCTCAGTCGGATGGGCGTACCACACGAGCGCGCTTTGACGCTTCTGCGCGCGACGCATGCAAGCCCGCCCATCCGCATCACGGGCATGTTCACGACAGTGACGGAAGATGTAGACTTCGATCGCGAACAGTTGCGCCGATTCCATGCCCTCGTCGAAGCGGCGAAACGCGAAGGCATCACGACCGGGCGGCTCCACGCGGCTTCGTCGAACGGCGTGTATCACGTCGAAGACGCGCATCTGGACCTTGTCCGTCCCGGCATCGCGTTGTACGGCGCGTATCCGAGTCGGCCTGATGAAGGAACGTGCGAAGGCAGCGCTTCGTCCAGCATGCAGATTGAGGGCGCGAATCGTCAGATCGCAGCAATTGGGCGCGGGTGAGAGCGTCGGCTACGGGCGCCGCTTCGTCGCCGACAGGCCCATCTGGATCGCAACATTGCCGATCGGCCACGCCGACGGCTATCCGGGCCGTGCTTCCAACGGAGCGCACGTGCATGTGGGCGGCCACTTGTACCGCGTGATTGCCGTGACTGCGAGCCATACGGTGATCGAGCTTGGCGCTGAAGAACAGGCACGCGTCGGCGAGGTTGTGACGCTCATGGGCCCGGATGATGTGGCGATCGAGCCGAATGCGATCGCCTTGACCATCGGCGTTTCGGCGTACGACCTGTTAATGCATATGCGTGAAGGCCTGCCGCGGTACACGGTCCCGAGCTGACCGCATCGCGTTGAACCTTCTTCGCCGTCTCACATTGGGAAGTCGGGGCGACCGGGTACGCGACGCCACCTCCCGGACGGATCTCGCGATCGACCATACATCGGCATTTCGATACGAGGTCGCAGGCCAGACGGTTCGTAACTCCACACTCGGTGCAGATCCGCGCGGGAGTTCTGGGCTACGGTCGGAATACGACCCCAACTCCGCACGCGGCCTGGTAGCGGCATCGATTGGTGCGTTACGGACCGTGTTACTCGGCACTCCTCGCCATGGCAAGCGCCAGGCTGTCGGCCGCATCCGCGCGGTCGCTGCCAAGACCGGCCCGCTGCCACCAGCCCCGGTAGTGGTACAGTTTGAGACTGTACCACTACCCCAGCCCCAGCACGCTTGACAGTACGCAACCTCTTCAGTAATTTACACGTCTGTCCCGGATCCGGGTGACGATCGGGACAGGAACTGGTGGGAGCATTCAACGGCAGCCTGCCGTGCGACGAACCACCAGGGTCGGCAAACGTCGAGGCGGGCTGAGACGATTCTCCCTCGGGTCGGTGCACCGGATTCATGGTTCGCATCGGGCCACCTCGTCGGTCGTCCCTGTTGCGCCATGAGAGCGCGGGGCGACGACCCTGCCGTTCTGCGCTGCAACACGACACCGAAATCCGTTCACCGACACGCTCGCTGGAACCGGGCGTGCGCCGACAACAGGACGAAACCATGGGCAAGGCGAAGTTCGAGCGGACGAAGCCGCACGTGAACGTGGGGACGATCGGTCATGTGGACCACGGGAAGACGACGTTGACGGCGGCGATCACGCGGGTGCAGGCGGCGCAGGGGCTGGCG
>JBOHRL010000070.1:0-61854 GCA_050732695.1 Longimicrobiales bacterium
GTACGGGTTGCCGCCGACACCGCCAGCAAGTCGAGTGTGTCAGCCATCCGATTCGCTCACTACACTGGCGCGGTCGTCATGCATTGTAGATCTCACCGCCGCCCGCCGAATATGCATTCAGCACGGCCCGAGCCTCGTCTCGAAGCGGGCCCTGCTCGAAGCGGATACCACGCCGTTCGAGGTATGCGTACGAGGCATCGAACACCGGGCCTTCATCGAACTGCAACCGGCCGGCATCCTCGCGCGTCGCGGCCCATACCACGCGGTGCACACCGCTCCAGTGAGTGGCGCCCAGACACATCGCGCAGGGTTCGCAGGACGTGAACAATTCGTGCGATGCCTCGGTCTCACCGCCCAGCGTGTAGGTCGCGAGCACCGCCTGCGCCATCATCAACGCAACGATCTCCGCGTGGAGAACCGAATTGTGCAACGGTACCACGCGGTTCATACCGACCGCGACGAGGCGGCCGCTCACGGCTTCGAATACTGCCGCGCCGAACGGGCCGCCGGTATGATACTGCACATTCTCGCGCGCGACCGCGACTGAAACGGCCATGCGCTGCGTATCATCGGTGTACGTGCGTTCGAAATCGACCGCGCCCGCGACCCATTCCGGGTATGCGATCCGGATCACAGCACTCTGGCTTCGACTTGCATCGTGCATCGCGATCTCTCAACAGACGCGGCCGCGCCGGGGACGGCGGCGGGCCCGACAAGAGTAGCCGCGGGGGCGCGCAGCGGACAGGCACGAACACGGCCGCGGTCCACCGTCGAGGGCGTGCCGGACAGCGGCCACGTGTGGGCACGGTGTTCGTCCGAGCCCGGATCGGCGAACCGTTCCATGGCCGCTGGGTACCCTGCCTCATGTTCACGCGCTGCATCTTCTGTCACGGTGAGTTCGGCTCGAACCAGAGTCTCGAGCACTTTCCGCTCGCGCGGCGCATCGCGTTCGACCCGTCACGAGGCAGACTCTGGGCGGTATGCGAAGGGTGCAGGCGGTGGAGTCTGGCGCCGATCGAGGAGCGGTGGGAAGCGCTCGAGGAGATCGAGAAGCTGGCCACGGATCGAGGGCGACTCCTGTCGCAGACCGAAAACATCGCACTGATCCGAGCGGAAGACATCGATATCGTGCGGGTTGGCCGGGCACGACTCGCGGAGGAGGCATGGTGGCGCTACGGCAAGGAGTTGAAAGCACGGCGCTCACGCTACCGCACGGCATCGTATATCGAGGGTGCGGCGATTCTCGGGCTGACGTTCGTGACGAGTGGCGGGTGGTTCCTGCTCGGCACCGACACGCTCGCCAGCTTCCTGCGCTGGCGCCAGTTCGGAACGGTTGCGTGGCGGGGTTCAGCCTCGTGCGAGCGGTGCGCCACGCCGGCGCGCGAGCTGTCCTTCAAGCAGTCGAAGCGGCTGCTCGTGGTACCCGATGAAGCGGAGAGTTTCGCGCTCGAGTTGCGCTGCGAACGATGCCGGTCGCGGCGCGAGTCGGGCATCATTCGCATCGATGGTCTGACCGCGCAGCACGTGCTGCGACGAACGCTTGCATGGCGGCATCATCAGGGTGCGTCCGATGAGCGTGTCACCGATGCGACCCGGCTGATCGACGACGTAGGCTCCGCCGAGGCGCTCACGCGCGAGATCGCGCGCCGTGGCCTCGCCCTCGAACGGCTGGATGGAAAGAAGAACCGGACCGAGGCGATCGCGCTCGAGATCGCGCTGAACGACAATGCGGAACGGCGGCTCCTCGAGATGGAACTGTCGGAGCTGGAATCGCGGTGGCGGGAAGAAGAAGAGATCGCCTCCATCATCGACGGTGAGCTGACGCGGGTTCCCAGCCTCGAGAAGTTGCGCCACGTGTTGACCGGACGCCCGTGGCCAGGCTCTTCGCAAGGCTCGTGATCGGGTCGAATCAGGCCGCGATCACGACCCTGCCCAGTGCTCGGTCCATCACGCCGCGATCACGACCCTGCCCAGTGACTCGGTCCATCACGCCGTGATCACGACGCCGTTTCCTTCGGGATCTTCGAGCGCGAGTCCCTCCTCGGTTTCCGTGTATGCGATGCCCTGCTCGTCGAGACGACTGCGCACGGCATCGCGGTCCGCCGTGGATCCGGTGTGGATGGAGAAATCGAGAAGGCCTGCGACGTCGGAGGGCCGAGTGCGGTTCCTTGCCCATGTGTTCAGACCGATATGGTGATGGTAGCCGCCAGCGGCGAGGAAGAGAGCACCGGGATAATCGCGAGTTGTGACTGTGAAGCCGATGTTGCCGGCCCAGAATCGTTCAGCGCGGACGAGGTCGGAAACGTGCAGGTGCATGTGACCGATGCGCGTCGCAGCCGGCGCACCCGGCTGCGTGCTCGCCCCGGCTTCCCCAAGGAGCGACGGAAGATCGAGGGGTTGCGAGTACATTGCGATGCCGCCATTCGAGCGAGGCCATTCATCGCGCGGACGGTCCACGTACAGCTCGACGCCGTTACCGTCCGGATCGGCCAGGTATGCGGCTTCGCTGACGCCGTGATCGGCGAAGCCGTGGAAGGGCCAGTGCGACTCACGGAGGTGTGCGACAACATGGGCGAGCGAGGCGCGATCGGGGAACAGGATCGCGAAATGGTAGAGACCCGGCGTGCTCTCCGGTCGCTTGCGGGTGCCATGCACGCGGTGGACGCGCACGATCGCATGACCACCTGCGGGTCCGAACGCGGCCGCTTCCGGTGATGACTCGAACGATTGCAAGCCGAGTCGCTGCACGTAGAACTCGCGGGCGCGGTCAAGATCGGCAATGCGCAATCTGACGCGGCCTATCGAGATGTTGGCAGGCAGAAGCCCGTGTTCGCCGGACGTGCTGGCCCTGTTCATGGGTCGGTTCCTGCGCTGACCGGCACGCTGTGACCGGGGCAATGCTCGCCGTTCATCGACGGATACCTGCCATGATCAGCATGCCGCGACCGGGGCTGTAGTCGGCAAGGCCGTACACGAAGGAAGCGCCCACCCAGATCCGATCGCCGGCGCGCAGGCCGACACGCAGTTCAGCGAGGTCCTCGTTGCCGCGCACGACTCGACGGTGCACATCGTTCTGGCCGACAATGGTGCCGTGCGATGTCAGCATACCGAGGCGGTATTCGATACCAAGCGAGTACGTCCACACATCGAGTTGATCGAGGCCGGTCACGCGCGTGCCGTTGATGGCGATGCCGCTCTCGCCGCCGACCGCGAGAGCGCCGGTCGACCAGCGCGCGCCGAGGGTAGCGAAGAAATCGGTACGATCGCGGTCGAGCCCGACCTGTTCGCTGGTTGTCGGCAAGCGAGTGCCGAAGCGGAGTGCGAGCAGAACCGGCATGGTCGCGGGAGTCAGGCGAAGCAAGGTGGCGGCCCGAATGTCGCCGGCATCGCGCCGGGGTTCGCCGGTCGGCGGATCCGCGCCGACGAACGGCTCGTCAACCACCGTCTCGTCCGAAAAGCGGCGCAGGAGCGTTCCGGTCAGCTCGAGCCCGATGCGACCGGACCGCCACGCGAGGCGGAAGTTGCCTGCTTCGAGCAGATCGCCGCGCGTTCCCGCGAGAGAGGCCCGCTGGCCGGTCAGGACACCCACGCCGAGTTCGGCCGCCAGCGTGCGTGTCGTGTCGAACACCGTCCAGTCGATCGGGTCGACCGGCCTCAACTGGGCTCCAGACACAGGCACGCCAACCGCCGAAGCCAGTACGGCCAGCGTGACGCTCCGGGACCACGACGGGGCGGCAATGCTCGAGATTCGATTGTTTCCGAGGTTCACGGCAATATCAATGCAGAGCGGGCGGAGGCCTCGCAACGATGCGCGCACGCGCGCTGCCCTTCATGACCAGCGCTGCCCAGCCCACGAGTGCGATCACCGCAAAACTGAACCATTGGACAGCATACCCCTTGTGCGGCCCTTCATCGAGCACCGGCCCGGGCAGTCGGGCGGGAAGTTCCTGCCGACCCTGCTCAGGAAGCAGCTGGACTGCGATACCGCCAAGCGGATACGGATACTGAGCGCGGATCGCGTCCGGATCGATGGAAAACCAGATCTGGCGGAACCCTTCCGACCGAGGCACCGAACCGGCTGGCGCAGGCGGGGAACGACCACCCGGGAAGGCCACAACGACACCCATCACACGGACCGGACCGGACTCCGGAAGCCGGGTCAGATCCGGGTGTGCACCATCCGCCGCCGGCATCCAGCCACGGTTGACCAGCACGCGCCCGCCGGTATCCTTCAAGACCAGCGGCGTCACAATATGCGCGCCCGGCACACCACCAAGACTGCGCCCCGGGTAAACAATCAGTCCGTCGTGGTCGTAAGAGCCTTCAAGGATGACGCGACGGTACGTCCACCCCGCGGAATCGTGGGGGACGTCCTCCAACTCAACGGGAGGAGCCTCGAGTCTCGAGGCCTGCTCCGCATTCCGCGCGCGGCGCTCCTCGAGCCGGTCGAGCTGCCAGAAGCCAAGGCGGACACACACCGCCGCGACCGCGAAGACGGCCACTGTCGCGAGCACGCCGGACACCGTGATCGAGATCGGTCGCGGTTCGGAACCTTCTGGACCTGGAGTCGATCCGTGAGCCATCAATCCTGTCGTTTCACCTGGCTGCTCGTCCTTGCGGCCTGCGGTCCGGGCGGCGCGCCGGGCACGCCCTCGCCGGGGAGCGATGCCCTCGCGTGGGCTGTACCCGGCACGAATCCCATCACCTACACCATCGCGGACACGACCGCCATCTCCATGAATATGGGCGGTCAGACCATGCAGATCGATGCCGGATCCGTCGCGACGCTCGATCTTGCGCTGGCGCCGGCCACGGAGGGCAATGTTTCGGCCACGGTCACGTTCCTTGATCTCGAGGGCCGGTTCAGCGATCCGATGGGTTCCACGACGACACTCAGCGCGGCCGACCTTCCGGGTCCGGCCCGGCTCACAGTGGGTTCGACGGGTGAGGTGACGTTGAACGAGGTCCCCGAGATGACGGCCGCCGCACTCCAGGTCCTCGGTTCTGAAAGCACCTTCAAGCGGCTGTTCCAGCCTCTGCCGGGCCGCATTGTGCCGCCCGGCACGCAGTGGATGGACACGGTCCGGACGGTCGATGTCAACGAGGGCATCCGGGCCACGACGACGTCCGTCGTCCGCTCGACGCTCATCGGTGACACAGCGGTCGATGGCCGCCGCCTCATGGTCATCCGGTCCGAAACCGAGATGACGACGACCGTCGCCGGCAACGCGCAGGGCTTCGAGATCCGCCAGAACCTGACCGGCACGAGCGAGGGCCTGACGCTGTGGGACCCGGCACTCGGCGCGGTTCACGAGCGACGCGAAGTTGCGCAACTGAACGGGACCATGGAAATGCCGGCAATGAACATGACCGGCATACCAGTCGATTACGTGAACCGGACCGTCATGCGCCGAACGCCCGGCGGTTGAGGCATTTCGAATCGCCGTGCCATGATTCTGCGTGCACAGGACAGGATGATCAAGTCGAGTCGTGGCGTGTGTCGGGCTTGAAGCTGCGCGTGCCCGAGCCCTGGTAGACATAACGTATGGTGAGACAGCCCGGCGTCGCGCCGGGGCAGTAATACCCGAGGATCTCGAACCTGGCGTAGCGTCCGTCCGCGGTGCGGACGGCCCAGACGTTCGGTCTGGGTGTCAGCAGGTGACTCGTGAAGCCGTAGTCATACCACTTGTGTATGGCTGCATTCGCCGAATCGACGCGTTGCCCGACGCTCTGGATCCAGCCCTCGATTGGCGCCTCGGCCACGCTGTCGAACGGGACCTCGCCCAAATCCGCGAGTGCGCCGTCACCGGCGAACCCGGCGCCGCCATTCGCAATCACCCGGAACCGCCGCACGGCGATGTCCCAGTCTGTGGGCCCCGGCCGCTCGACCGTCGAACCGCGCGAGAAATCGAAGAACACCCATTCCCGTGACGACCGCGCATCGATCGTGTAGGTCACAGGCCCGACCAGGACACTTCCGACTTCTCCGGGAGCCGGCGGCGTGGGCGGGAACGCGGGCGGCGGCGTGCGGCGAAGTGTGAGCGAGACGAGAACGGCGGTCAGCAGAACGCCGATGCCGGCCATGACGGCCACCTCGCGCCGGCGGGGACCGACGCGGGCAATCACACGAAAACGGCGGTCAAGGCGAAGACAGTGCAGGTGTCGATGGCGGAGGCGGTGGCGGCGGAGAAGGCGGTGACGGCGGCTGAGGCGAAGACAGGGCAGATGTCGATGGCGGTGCCGGAGGCGTTGGCGCTCACGGGGGGGAGGGGGGTCGCTGCTCGCGCTCGTACCCGAGGAACCGGGAAAGGCGTCTCAAGTAGAGCGCGAGCGCGGCGGCAAACAGGACGAACGTGATCGCGAGAACGAGCGTTCCGGTGCTTCGAGAACCGGCCCATGCGCGGAACTCCCAGCCGGCGAAGCCGATGCAGAAGGCGATCGCGGACGCGATCAGGAACCGGTGAAACGAAAGCAGCGACACGGGTTCCGCCTCACACCAACTCTTCTTCCAGTTCGTGGGTCAGGTTTTCGCGCAGCTCGGGGTGTTCGTGGAGCAGGTAACCGCCCATGACGGCTGCTGCGATCAGGTTGCCGACCACGATCGTCCACCAGTCCATCGCATCGAGCAGCCACGTGGCCATGATGGCGATGAGGCCGATGAACAGGACTTCGAGCGTCACGAAGAACAGGACGAGGCCAAGCAGCAGGGGCGGGTCGCGGCGCGCGCCCTCCGTCAGTGCGGACGCGAGAAGACCCGCAGCCATGAACGCGGCGATGTGGATGCCGGTGTAACCGAGGACGGTTTCGAATGTAGTCTGCACCTCGGCGGTGCCACGCGCACCGTAGAACAGGGCGGAGCCCAGCGCACCGGGCGTGAAGAACAGTTGGCCACGGACGAGGTCGAGCACGAGGAACCAGACCATGACGGCAACCGCACCTGCAACACCCGCGACGAGGCCCTCCCGGATGGTCCGATGCTCGCGCAATACGTCACGAATCCGGACCGTCGTTTCCGGGCCGGTCACGTTGAGGTAGCCCATCAAGGCAAGGCCGGCGATCAGGTTGCCAACCAGCACCTGCGGCCAGCCCAGCGCGTCGACCACGTTCACACCCGTGATGATCACGCCGGAATAGAAGATCAGATCGAAGAAGAGAAATCCGAGGACGAGGCCGAACACCATGAAGGCGGGCAGATGCGCCCGGTCGAGTGCCCAGGCCACGGCCGCGCCGGCGAGGACGAACACGCCGAAGTGCAGTGCGGTGTACATCGCGAGGAGCGGGAAGGCCGGTCGCGCACCGTCGAGCCCGAGCAGCGTGCTGGCCACGAACGTCGGCGTCGCGAACGGCGTCGACCGCACGGTGTCAATGATCAGGAACCAGACTGCGAGCGCGAATGCGCCGGCGAGTCCTGCCACCGCGCCCCGAATGATGGATTGGCTGGGTCGATGCATGTGCCGCCTCCCGGTGCGGACCGGCCCGGGCCCCTGCACGTTGGCCCGGCCACGGCTGGATTCTTCGCTGTTCCCCGCCTACTCGCCGGCAGCGTCGCGCGTCGCTTCCGCTTCCCGCGCCTGCTGCCGCCGCAGATACACGACAACGCCGATGCTCAGTGCGATCGGCGGAATCGCCATGACAAGGCCACCCCAGAACATTCCGGCCATCAACTGGTGCATCATCATGCACGCTCCGGGCCTGAGCGCTGAACGGCTGTCCGTTTCATCCGCCCCAGCCTTCCGAGAGCACGACCATCACGAGGATGATCGCCAGAGGCACCGGCGCCAGTGCGATGAACCATAGTTTCCGCGGCTCGAACTTGAGGTGCATGTAGTACATCGCGACGAGGACCGCCTTCCAGATGGCCATCGCGACGAGAACGATGATCAGGATACGCTTCGGGATGGCGCTGACGAACGCGACGCCGACTTCCGCGAGAGTCAGGACCAGCAGGATCGCCCAGATGAGATAATAGTTGGGTGCCTTGCGGTGGCCCGTCGCGTGTCCTGCCACGGTCGAATGCGATTCCATGTTCTGCCTCCGGTCGGGCCGCGCGGCGAAAGGGCGGTGCTGACCACGTGGATCAGCAGCCGCCCGCCGCGCCGGGCTCAGATCAGGTAAACGATCGTGAACAGGATGATCCAAACGAGGTCGACGAAGTGCCAGTACAGGCCCATGATCTCGACGCCGCCGACGTTTGCCGCCGAGTAACCGCCACGGAACGCTTTGACCGTCGTGAAGATCAGACACAGCACGCCGATCGTCACGTGTGTGCCGTGGAATCCGGTCATTGTGTAGAACGTCGAGCCATAGAGCGGTCCGCCGATCACAGCCTCACCGCCCGCCCTGCCATGCGCCGCGTACAGATCGGCGACGGGCACGAAGCCCTCGTGCGCGAGCAGGTTGTATTCGAACGCCTGAATGCCCAGGAAGACGGTGCCCAGCGCAACCGTCACGAGAAGCCATTTCTTCAGACCGGCCTGGTTGCCCTGCTCGATCTCCGCGAATGCCTTCACCATCGAGACCGAACTACAGATCAGGATGAACGTGTTCAGGGCCGTGAGTGGAACGTTGAGGACCACCCCCGGCTGTGCGAACTGCTCGGGATGCGCGAAGCGCAGAATGATGTACGCGCCGATCAGGCCCGTGAAGAACATGACCTCGGACAGCAGGAATACCCACATGCCGAGCTTCAGGTTATAGACGCCGAATCCGGACGTTGACCGTTCCAGCGTCGCCGCGGCTGCGTGGCTCATTTCGCTGCGCTCCTTGCGTCGCGTTGGCGTGCGGCTGCGTGGCTCATTTCGCTGCGCTCCTTGATGGCTCAGTGCGTGGCATGGGTTGGCCGCCCGGTTGCCGGCTCGGTCTGCATCCAGAAGTCAGGCCCGCGCTCGGGTGCGCTGTACTCGTACGGGCCGCGGTGCACGGTCGGCATGACGCCGCCCCAGTTGCCGTGCGGCGGTGGCGACGGCGCCGACCATTCCAGCGAATTTGCTTCCCACGGATTGTTTCCGGACTTCTTCCCGCGTGCAAGACTCCAGATGAAGTTGAACGCAAAGAGCAGCTGAACTCCGAAGAGCAGCAGAGCCGCCACCGTGATCATGATGTTCGTGTCCTGCATGGGCTCGAGGTGCGGGTACTGCGTCGGATCATACAACCGCCGCGCCATCCCGCCCGTGCCAAGCATGTGCATCGGGAAAAACACCATGTTGAAGAGGATGAACGTCAACAGCCAGTGGATCTTGTTGACGGTCTCGTTCATCAGCTTTCCGAACATCTTGGGGAACCAGAACGTGATGGCGCCGAAGATGCCGAACAGGCTGCCGCCGAAGAGCACGTAATGGATGTGGGCGACGACGAAATACGTATCATGGAGCGGAATGTCGACGGGCGTCGCGGCGAGGAAGATGCCGGACAGGCCGCCAATGACGAACAGCGCGACGAACGATACGGCGTAGAGCATCGGCGAATGCAAGCGGATGTTGCCTCGCCAGAGCGTGCCCAGCCAGTTGAACGTCTTGATGGCGGACGGCACCGCGATCATGACTGTCGTGATCATGAACGCGCCGCCCAACATCGGGTTCATGCCGCTCATGAACATGTGGTGGCCCCAGACGACCCAGCCGAGGAAGGCGATCGCAACAATCGCCCAGACCATGGCCGCGTAACCGAAGATCGGCTTGCGTGAGCCATTGGCGAGGATGTCGGAGACGAAGCCCATGGCGGGCAGGATCAGGATGTACACTTCGGGGTGGCCGAAGAACCAGAACAGATGCTGCCAGAGCAGTGGCTGCCCGCCGGATGTCGGATCGTAGAAGTTGGTGCCAATGGTCTGGTCGAAGAACATGAGGATCAAGGCACCGGCGAGGATCGGGATCGCGAGCAGAATCAGAATCGACGTGATGAAGAGGGCCCAGGTCGAGAGCGGCATGCGGAACCACGTCATGCCGGGCGCCCGCATGTTCACGATTGTCGTGATGTAATTGACGGACCCCGCCAGCGATGAGAAACCGAGAATCGTCAGACTCAGCGCCCACAACTGTTGCCCGGTCTTCACGCCGCTGTAGACATCGTTCGTACTGAGCGGGGCGTAGCCTGTCCAGCCTGCATTGGCGGCACCGCCGATCACGAAGAAGCTGGCGAGCATCATGAGGCCGGCGGGAAATGCGAGCCAGAACGAGACCATGTTGAGGCGGGGGAAGGCCATGTCATCCGCCCCGATCTGGAGCGGGATCAGGTAATTGGCCCAGACGCCGACGAGCAGCGGCATGATCGCGAAGAAGACCATGATCGTGCCGTGCATGGTCACGGCTGCGTTGTAGAACTCGGGCAGCATGATGCCCTGCGTGAACATCGTTTCGGGCAGCATCCCGCCGCCGGGCATCGGGCGGGTCGGGTCGGATGGCCAGGCCAGCTGCCAGCGCATTGCCATGGCGAGGAGTCCGCCGATGATCAGGAAGAACAGGCTCATGAAGAGGAACTGAATGCCGATGATCTTGTGATCGGTCGAGAAGATGTACTTGCGCAGGAACGGCATCTCTTCATGCCCGTGGGCTTCGTGGACCTGCGCATCAGGCGTCTTGACGACGGTGCTCATGATCGGATCGTCTCCCGGATTCTCGTCGCTCAGTGGTGCGCGCGATCCGCGGCGGCGAGGTCCGCGACGGGCTCGCTGGCCGGGGTTTCGGCATCGGCTGCATCGGCGAGCGCGGCGCCCGAACGGTTGGCGGCGGCCGCGATCTTCTGCGTGTTCCACGACGCCCAGTCTGCCGCGCTGTGGACCGTCATCGCTCCCTTCATTCGGTAATGGCCGAGGCCGCACAGCTCGGCACAGCCGACCGTGTACTCGCCGGTGCGCGTCGCCTCGAACCACGCCAGGATCTGCATGCCCGGCACCGCGTCCTGCTTGAGCCGCAGCTCGGGCAGATAGAAGCTGTGAATGACATCCTCGGACTGAAGGGAAACGTGGACCGCTGTATTGACCGGCACGTGCAACTGGTTGCGGACAACGAAATCATCGCCCGTCCCGATGTCGCCATCGCCGCCCGGGTACGTGACGTTCCACTCGAACTGCTTGGCGGTGATGATCAGTTCGAGACCGGCTGGCGGGAAACGCCGAGGATCCTTGATGTCGAGCCACAGGCCGCGACTCATGACTCCGACGATGACGACAATGATGGCCGTCGCCAGCGTCCACAGAACCTCGAGCCGGCTGTTCCCGTGCGTGTAGCTCGCTTTCCGATCCGGGCGATGGCGATACTTCACGAGGAAGTAGATCAGCAGGAGTTCGACCAGCACAAACACCACACCCGTGATGACCACAATGATGTAGAACAGTCGGTCGATCTCGGCACCGAACGTGGAGATATTCTCAGGGAGTCGCCAGAACGAATCCATTTCGCCTCCGTTGGCCGGGAACGTGGGCCCGCGACTCCGGCCGGACTCGCGAGCGCCATGGAGACCTACTCGCCGCCAGCGGCGATGTGAGCGTGCGCGTCACCGGCATGCGAGCCGTGCGGGTCGACGGGCTGGCCGAGCGGCACATCGGCGCCTGCCATCGACGCGCTGTACTCGAACGTGACCGTAGACGCGCCGTTCGGATCGACCGTGACCTGCTGCGTCATGGCGCCGTACTTCTCGTGCCATGCTTCGACCGTGTACGTGCCCGGCGGCACGTTCGCGATCGTGAAGCTGCCGTCGGCCGCGCTCACGGCGAAGTACGGATGGTCCGTAACGCCGATGTACATGCTCATCCAGCCGTGCACATCGCATTGCACCGGGACCATGATCTCGGCCGTCGAGAACGTCTGGTTCGAGGTCATGTCCGTGGGCTGGCTGATGTTGAACGGCCGGTTGTTTGCCGGCTGTGCCTTGATGTTGTGCAGCAGGCCGTCACTGTTGCGGATCGTGATCGCCTGGCCGGTCTGCACGCCGATCACGTGCGGGATGTACTCGCAGCCGTCCTGGTTGATTTCCGGTCCGGCCCCGGAGGCCGGGAACGTGCCGGTCAGACCTTCCTTGATGTAGATGAAGACGTTGGCCAGCTTCCCGCCGCTCGCGACAACCTCCTGTGTCATGGGCGGGGTCGCATGCTTGGCTGCGCACGTCGGTTCCTCCGCCATGTCGATGGCGGTGGCCGCCGGTGGCTCACCGGCGAAGTTGATCATGCCGGTGATCGTGCCGGCGTTCTCGACGACGGCCGGGGCTGCGGCTGCATCTCCGCCGGCGGGCGCGCCACCCGCGGCATCGCCGCCCGCATCGCCGCCACCGCCGCATGCCGCGAGGGTGCCCGCGAGGATGACGACTGAGAGCCTGTCCCTGCCTGCGTGTACATGCAACATCGTGCCTCCCGTTTCGAACCTGAGTGTCAGGATTGACCGGGGCCGCTTTCGCGTTCGCGCTTCTGGGCGCGGCCCACGGCGAAGATACCGAGTCCGGCGGTCAGCAGCACGGCCAGAACCGGTGTGGCGTAAAGAGTGCGCGGGACCGGTTCCTCGAGCTGCACGAAGTACCATGTGCTGAGCGAGCCGCGCGTCCCGGTTTCCGTGTTGTCTCCGTCCCATGCGAAAACCGCCATCGGGATGGGAAGGCCGGTGCCGAATGTCAGAGCATTCGCGGAGTCCTGCGCGAGAAGCGGGCGCCGGAACACGACCTGCCACTGCCCGGCCTGCCATGCCGCCTGGCCCTCGAGACCATTCGAGGCCGGAAGCGGATCGAGCCTGCCCGGGCCCCGGCCCAGCCGCTCGCTGAACGCCGCTTCGCCGCTGCTCTGCCAGTGCCATGCGTAGACCGGATCCCGTGTATTGCCCATGAAGAAGTACGGCCGCTCCATTCCCGGCGGAATCGTGCGCGGGAACCACACGGCAAGCGCGTCCGGCCAACCCTGCGCAAGCGCGTCGCGCGCGGCGGCCTGGTCAGCATCGGGACCGGTCGTGCCGGTAGCGGTCGGCTCCGATGCGACCGCCGCCGGCGCGAGAAGTGGATCCTCCTTCGGCTCCATCACCGAGGCGATGCGGCTGCGCCACTGCGCCCACACCGGTGCAGGGCTGTTGGATGGGTCGGACCACGAAAACCGCATGGCCAGCTCGGTCCCGTTGTGCATCGCCTGAACCCAGACCCCGTCGACGGAAGGCGAGAACCAGCGCGGCTTGACGATGATCTGGCCGACGAGCGGGAGATAGAAGCGTTCGGCACTGGTCCAGGCCGAATCGCCCGGTGCGACGGGCAGATCGCCTTCGATGCGGATCGCCACCACGACTTCGCGGATGGCGGGCGCATCACCGCTCAGACTCCTGACGTAGTGCGCCAGCGACCAGAGCTGGTCGTCGGTCACGACGTTCGCGGCGAGGGCATCGGAGTACGAAGGCATTGGCGTGCCATCGAGCCCGGTGCGGAAACGCCGATAGATATCCTCGACCGTGCTGCCGCCATTGAAGAGCCAGCTCTCGGTCAGGTCGGCAGGCCGGATCGGGAAATCGTCGTCGTCCTCCATCGTCGGTGCGGACTCGCCTTCGCCCCGGCCTTCATCGCCGTGACACTTGAAGCATTCCATCTGGCGATAGACGTCTGCGCCTTCCGCGAGACGCTCTTCCGATGAACCCGGCGCACTGCCGAACTCGACGACACGCGGTTCATCGGTCTCGAAGAAACGCGAGAACGTCTTGAGATACGAGACGAGGTTGTCGCGTTCGCTCTGACTGAGCTGTTCGCGCCAGCCCGGCATGGCCGTGCCCGGCATGCCCTCATCGATGACGTGCATGATGTCGGCATCGGTCGGCAGCGAGCCGGAAGCCGTCGTACGAATCTGGTACAGAGCCTGTGTGAAATCGCGCGGCCGCGGCAGCATGTAGCCGGCGCCAACACCCTCGCCCTTGCCATCGACACCGTGACAGCCGCTGCACCAGCGGTCGTACGTCGCCTTGGCGGGATGATCCGCCTGCTGCGCGAGCGCACCGGCCGGAACGAGAAGCGCGCACGCCGCGAGCATCGCATGCAACGATCGCCGCATCAGTGCTCCTCTCCTTCCGCACCCGCCTCTTCCCATGTGCGTGGCGGCCAGCCGCTCTGTTCATAGAGGAACAGGATCACGGCCCAGATCTCATCCTCGGTCAGGAAATCCTCCCATGCGGGCATGGCCGAGTTCCAGGGTGTGCCCTCACGCGGCAGGCCGACGCCGCCTTTCGCGACGCGCCAGAACACGAAACTCTCCGTGAGCTGCGCGATCGTGCCGTTGTCCTGAAAGTTGAGAGGGACCGGGTTGAATCCGTGGGCGTAATGGCCGCGGCCATCGAGGAAATCGCCGTGGCAGGGCAGGCAGTTCTGGTAGTAGACGCGTTTGCCTTCCTCGTAATGTTCCTCGATCGAGCCGCGCGAGCGCAACGGATTGTTGAGACCCGCCAGCGTCATGGTCTGGCCACGAAACGTCATCTGCGTGGGTGGCGCCGGGTGGATCGAACGAAGCGACGGCGGCGCCTGTACGCGCGGCCGGACGCGATCGAACGCGACGAAGCCGACCAGCAGAGGCACAGCGACGAGCAGGACCGTCCGGATCGCCTTCCTGTCCGGATCGACCATGGCCGCACGGATCGGCTGCTTGAACAGCCGCCAGCGCTGCTCGTCGGCGCTCACGTACAATAGAATGCCCGCTAGAACAGTGACGAAGAACTGTAGTACGACGCTGCCCGGTGCCGGCGCGCTGCGCACGCCGAGCAACGGCGGAATGAAGCCGATCCCGAACTCGAAAAGCAGCCACGCAAGCACCAGGACGAGAACGGCCTGCCAGAACGGATGACGGTAGAACTTCATCGCATCGCTCTCCTCATCTGAGTCCTGCGAGGAATTGCACGAGCGCCTCGAGCTGGGCTGCATTGAACTGTTCGCCGAACGTCGCCGGCATCGTGCCCGCCATGGCCGCGAAACCATCCGCAGTGTCCGCATTCGGCATCAGGATGCCGCTGCGGATGCGGTCCGCGTCGATGCGCCCGCCCATGCCGTCGAAGGGCGGACCGATCGGTCCGCCTTCAGCGCCGAGTTTGTGACACGCAAGACAGGTCCCTGCCTGGATCAGTTCGCGCGGATCCGTGGACCCGCCTGCCAGCGCACCGCCCGCCGCTGCACCGCCGGCCGCTGCACCGCCGGCCGCACCACTCGCGGCACTCGCGGCGGCTACGTCTTCCGCTGTTACGGTGACTTCGCCGCCCAGTGACTCGAGGTACGCGACGAGGGCCCAGATCTGCGCGCCCGACAGAGTGCGCCGCAAGTCCGGCATAATAGGCTGGTACCCGGCGACCACGAACTTGCCTGGCTCGATCATCGACTCGTGAAGATAGGTCTTGCAGTCCTGTCCGGAGACGCGCCGGGCGCAGCGGGTGCCGATCGTGCCCGTGCCGCCTTCATCAGTGAGCAGGTTGGGTGCGCGCGTGCCGAGGCCGTGACAGGCGGTACAGCCGCCGGCGCCCTGGTAGAGCGTCTCGCCGGCCGAGACGAGCTCTTCCGCTGTGACGCCCGCGCCGAACGAGATCTCGGCCGGAACTTCGGACTGCACCTGCGGAATCGCGTTCGCGAGCAGGGTGTAGACCGCGATCGTCACGAGCACGACGGCGAACACCTTGAGGTTCGTCATTCGCTCAGTCTCCCGGCGCCGGTGACAGGGCCGGCGCGGCGAGCTTCGGTTTTGGCACGAGCGCCGGTTTCTCGACGAGGCCACCCAGCCAGAAGATGAAGGCGATCAGGCCAAGGAAGATCAGAACGCACGAACTGATGACGACGGCGGCATACCCGAGCGCTGGCGTTGCGGCCCACTGACTCGTGTCGCGCATCACTTCCCAGATGTGCCAGTGTTGGCGGATGCCACTGCGCGCAAAGCCCATCAGGCCCATCAGCCATGTGAACGTGACGACCAGGATGAACAGGGCGTACTGCGAGCGTTCCGGCATCTGGCCCCAGCGGATCTCGCCGAACGATTCCGCATTCTTCGACATGCGCATGTCGATGAGCGTGACCAGTACGATCGTCAGCAGGACCGCACCGACCTGGTAGACGCTGAAGCCGATGCGCACGATTGCCGACACGAAGTAGCCGTACACGCCGTAGAACAGAACGACTGCGGCGGCGAGCGCGAAGATGATGCCCTGAAGCGCCGTGCCCGTCCTTGCCCACGGCACAGTCAGCGACTTGTTCGCGCGACGGTACATCAGGAACGACAGGAACGTCGTCAGGATCATCAGGTTGACGGCGGTGTTCTTGGCGCTCATGACGCCGAGCACGCCGAGAAAGGGGTGGTGGGTTCCGCCCATCTGCGCGAGCTCGTCACGATTCGCGATCATGGTGTGCGGCGTTGCCCACACGATGACGCCGGCGACCAGCACGAGCATCATCCATTTCGTGTAGGGAACGAAGCGCTCGCCGCCCGGGATTCGGCCGAGGCCGATCCACAGATAATAGTTCGCTGCAAGGAAGAGCACGCCGATCAGGAATGCCTGGATGATCCACAACCAGCTCATGAAGCCACCCATCATCGTGATGCCCATGCTCTGGTTGTACTCGTAGATCTCGCGGCCCAGCCAGTAGCCGGCGAACGGCAATACGAGCAGGGCGCTGATGGCGATGAAGTTGCCGATGTAGCCCATCCAGTCGTAGTGCGCGCGCTCTTCGTCTGTCTTCGCGTTGAGGAAACGGATCGCTGCGTAGCCGGCCGCGACGGCGCCGCCGAACACGACGTTCGCAATGATGCGGTGGATGTTGATGGGCATCCACGTGGCGTTCGCGATCGCACTCCACAGCTGCACCATGCCGGGCGAGGTATCGGGCGTGACCTCTGCGGGCGGGCTCATCATGTAGCTGAGCCATGAATCGGCAATGAACATCACGGCCGTACCCCAGATGTTGAGCAGGATGCCCAGCGCGAGGTGGCCGTACTTCGCCGTGCCATACTTCCAGCGGTCCCAGCCGTAATAGTAGAGGTAGAGTGTGAAGGACTCGATGAAGAACAGCCCGACGTAGATCCAGATCGAGACTTCGAATATCTCGGACAGATGTGACCAGAAGCGCGGGTAGAGAGTGGCCAGGAACATGACGAGGACCGCGCCCCAGATGGCTGTTGCGCTGTAGGCGATGAGCAACAGGCGCACGAACTCCTTGGCGAGCTTGTCGTACTTCTCGTCTTTCTTGAAGATGCCAATGGCCTCGACCACGACCGCAAACATCGGTACGCCCAGCACGAACGCCGCGAACATCAGATGCACCTGCGCGGCGACCCAGACGGCCACGCGGCTGCCGACCAGCGGGAAGTTGCCATATTCGCGGACGCCCTGCGCCGCTTCCTGCGCAAACGCGCTGCCGGCGAACAGCGCGCACAAGGCGAGAGCGGCCAGGGCCATGACTGCGAAGCTGCGGTCGCGGTTCATGCCAATGGTTCCCGGTTCAGGATCGCGGCGTGCGCCACCAGCACACGGCACAGTACAGGCCTGCGAGCGCCATTGCGCCTGCCAGGAGCGGCGAGTCACGCCACATCATCCACGCCATGCCTTCCGTCCCCGGATAGAACAGGAACGTCAGGCCGAGCAGCGTGACGGCCAATGCGAGGTAGATGTTCCGCTTTCGCAGGTGTGCGGCGGATCCGGTTGTCCTCATGACACGTTGCTCCTTGCCCGGTCGTGCGTCATGCTTTGCCACCGCGCATGAAGTATGGCAGCCGCTTCGAAAAATCGACGGGCATGCTGCGGCGGACCTCGTCCATGATTTCGGCCGTGATCGCCTCGTAGCCGCGCTCGCGCGCGAAGTTCTCGACGCGTTCGGCGACGACGCTGCGAACGAAGCCGGGCACGCGCGCGAGCCGCGACTCGGCATCGGCCGTCCATGGCAATGCTCGCTCGCGTTGCGCGCTGCCGTACGATACGGCCCTTGCTGCGACGAGCGGGATGGTGCCGTCCGGCTCGTATGCGCACGACGTGTCTTCCGCCATGATATCGCCCGCGTCAGCCCACGCTCGCGCGCGGCAACCGCCACAGACAGAACGGTATTCGCAGCGACCGCACTTGCCACCCGGCGTATCGTGGCGAAGGCGGGCAAAGACAGGAGACGTGCGCCACACGTCGGCAAAGGAATCGCGCCGCAGGTCACCTGCCACGACCGGCATGTACGGGCACGGCGTCAGTTTACCTTCCGGCGTAATGCGACAGTAGTGCACGCCGCACGGGCAGCGCGTGCCGTAATTCAAAAGCGGCGATTCCGGATCGGTCTCGTGCACGTGCCGCATGATCTGTGGCTGGCATTTCGAGCGAACCAGCATGCGCCCGCGGTAAAGCTGTTCGAGTCCGGTGATCTGGCGCAACACCTCGTCGTTCTCGGCCGGCGAAAGGCCGTGCATACCCTCGCCTCGGCCCGTCGCGACAAGGAAATAGACGTTGAAAGAGACCGCGCCGCGATCCTCGGCCCAGGCAGCCAGAGCGGCCAGTTCGCGCCGGTTCCCGCTCGTCAGCGACGTCTGCACCACGAAATCGAGCTGTTCTTCGCGCAGCCGCGCAACCGCCGCGAACGTGTCGGCAAGCGCGCCCGTGCCATGGCGGAACCGATCGTGGTAACGCGGGTCGAGCGAGTCGACGCTGACCGCGACGCCGGTGACGCCCGCGCCCTTGAGCGAACGGATGCGCTCGCGTGTGAGGCGAGTCCCGTTCGTGCCCACGACGACCGTGGCGCCCTTCGCAGTCGCGTGTGCCGCGATGTCCTCGAGGTCCTCTCGAAGAAGTGGCTCACCACCGGACAGGATGAACATCGGCGCGGGGCTGATCGACAGAATCTCATCGGCGATGCGGGCGCATTCGGCGGTCGTGAGTTCACCTTCCGCCGCGTGCCACGAGCCGGCCGAGATGTAACAGTGCGCGCACGCGAGATTGCAGCGCTGCGTGAGGTTCCATGCAACGACTTGCGGGATGAAGCGCCCGGCGTTCGCTCCGGCCTCGTAGCTCGGACTCGAAAGGGTGGGCATGCGGACAACCCGGCTCAATGGCTGCCGTTCCCCCCGGTCCCGCGCTCCGCCTGCATGTACTCCTCGATCGCGGCCTTCGCCTGTGCCGGTGTTGCCGTTCGGAAATCGACCGGGCAGCCATCCGCCTTCTCCGCGACATCGCGGATCGGGCAGCGTGTGATGCCCTGCGCTTTCGCTTCCTCGATGAACCTGCGCATCTCGGGCGTCAGCCCGTCCACGCCCTCGGCTGCCGCTTTCAACTGCTTGGTCTGAAGCTCGCGAAACATCACCAGCATCGTGTCCATGTCGAACTCATCCGCCTCGATCATGGCCTGCTTGTTCTCGTCCATGACCCCGGTCGTGACTCGCCACATGCCGTGATCCCGCGCGAACCGCTCGACCGTGTTGCGGGCGAGCGGCCGCGCAATCAGGGGCACGGCCGCGAGCCGGCCAAACGCCTCCCGCGTCCACACGACCGGGTCCGCATGGGTGCGCGCGCGCACTTGTGTGTGCCCGGTGTACGGGCACTTGACGGTGATCGCCGGTGCACCCGATACGTCATCCGCATCGGCACCCTCGACCACGGTGCGCGCCATTGCCTGTTCGGCTTTCACTTCGGCGAGGGCCAGCTCTTCGGCTGTGCCGATGCCCATGATCAGCTGCATGTGCGTCGGCAGCAGCTTCCGGATCGCTTCATCGAGTCGCTCGTTCGTGACGGTCGGCAGAGACAGCCCGTGGGTGGATGCACCGTTGCCGTTCGCCGCTTCGCCCGCGTAAGTGCCGTTCGCACCGGGCCCATAATTGTCGAGTACGAACTCCTCGACCGCCTTGCGAGCGATGCCGAGAGCGAAGGGCGGCACACGCAGGATGCGGACTTCGGCTTCGGGCGCCCATTCGAGCCCGGCAAAGCCGTCTTCCTCGATCCACGGGATGTCGTCCGGCCTCACGCTGCTGGTACCGATGAGGAGCACGTTCGTGTTCGTCAGGCGCACGAGGTTGTCGGCCTGCGAGCCGATGTCCGTCCCTTCGATGCGGTGGCCACCGTGCCTCGCGAGGATCAGCAGGGATGGCTGAATCTCGTCGATCCACTGGAGGATGCACTGAAACGGCTTGCCGATGAGGATCTGCGACTGCATCTCGACATCGGCGAAGCCATCGGCGTGCATGATCTCGGCGCGCTTGAGGTTGGCCTGACACAGCTTGAGGAGGCCCTTGTCGATGATGTTGTTGTGCAGCTCCTCCTGCTCCTCGAACTTGAAGACCTTCGATGCCTGCACGCTGAGTACGTCCTTGATATTGCCGAAAACGACGTGGTGGTACTCGACATCGAAGGCAGAGCAGACGTACAGCTTTGCGCCATACTCGCGCGCCATCTCGAGCGCGACGCGCATCGCCTTGTAGGAGTAGGACGATCCGTCGATGCACACCATCCAGCGGCCGGCCTCGAGCGGCCGGTCGTCGCGCACGACGAGCGTGTCCTTCTCGACGTGGCGCAATACGCGCGAGACGACTCCGCCGAGCTGCGAGAACGGCTGCCGGCCGATGCCGTGTGCACCGATGCACATCAGGTCGTACTGGCGCTGGCTGGTCCCGGCCAGTTTCTCATCCTGCGTTTCGTCCTCGGCGATGAGGCGTCCGTCCGTGCCGATGCGGACATCGCTGCGGACCGTGTCGCCGCCGTCGTACTTGTGCGCGATGTTCGGGTCGAAGCCGATCAGGCTGGGGAGGCGGCCGCGGCCGCCGTTGACTTCATTGGCGATCTCTTCGTAATTGATGCCTTCCAGCAGTTGGCGCGCGAGCGGCACACTCGCCTTCTCACACAGCTTCGATGTCTGGTCCAGGAACGAATCGGAGATGAGCTGAAGCCCCTTCTCGATCAGCTTGTCGTGAATCTTTCGCTGTTTCCTGATCTCCTCGGGGGTCTGGAACTGCGCGGGCAGGCCGGTCTCGAGCTGGCGGAAGCGGACGTCGTGGAGGCGCGCGGCGTAGACGTGGTTCCCGGTGATGCGGCCATTCGTGCGACTGCACACTTCAATGGCGCGTTCCACAGCCAGATGCGATTCGCGCGAGTTGTCGACGGGAACGAAGACTTCGCGGTACATGACGCCTCGGGTTCGGGTTTCGCTGCCGTCCTCGAAGCGACCGCACGACGGATGTGGACGTACTGCCACGTCGCCGCACCGCGCTCCTGCGCGGCAGCAGACGCTCCCTCGAGGTTTATTGCGTCAATGCGTTTGGACGAAAACTCACGCTAGAATGCGGGCCATGTTGCAGGGTGTCAAGGCCGCATTCTGATCCACGGAACGAAGGTCGGGGCAGCCGCGCGCGCACGTAACCCCCGGTGCCACGTCAGAGATCCCAGCCGGCCCGCGCGAGCATCCAGAGATTCACGAGCACGACAGGAATCGCGATCAGATAGAGATTCGCAGGAAGGATCGCCGATGCGTCGCTGAAGAACGCGCCGCGGATGAGCGCTGGCAGTCGCAACGCGTGAAGCAGCCAGATTGCCTTTGCGAAATGAGGGTTGCGCCAGCGCCACAGCCCCCAGAAGACGAAGGCCGTGATCGCGGCGCCGATGCCCAGCCAGAGCGGCCCGGATCCGCGCGTTTCCGGCAGGAGTCCGTCGCGCCAGAGGATGAACACCACGAACTCGTAGAGCAGACCGACGTGAAGGTAGACAAAGGCCGCCTGGCGGAATTTGCGAGTACGCGCAGCCAGTCTGGCCGCCGCGCTGCCGGTCTCCGCGGCGTTCGCCGGCGTTTCACCGTTCACATGCCCTCGAGACCGAGGTCTGCACGCGCCGTGTCCATGACCGCCGGCGTGATTTCCGCGATTCCGCGCTCGACCGCCCAGTCGGCGTAGATGCGCTTGACCATTCCGCGCACGAAGGACGGCACTCGCGCGAGGCGTTCGGCCGCCTCCACCGACCAGCGGACGGCGCCGGGCGTAAGCGCCGGTTCCTCGAAGGCATCCGGCCGGCCCTCGGCAAGGCCGGTCCGGGTGAACTCGAACGGCTGTTCGGGGACGGTCCGGCCGCCGACCTTCACGCCGAGGCTGCTCACGAGCTGCGTCTCCATCGGATTGGTCAACATCGCGACCTCGGTGCCGCACGCGTCGCAGACGAAGACCGCCGCCATGGTGCCGTCACCCGGGAGCTGGCGCTCGGCAAACGTCATCACGCGGTCGCATCGGATGCAGAGGAACTTCATTTCTGAAGCGGTGTTGCGAGGGTCGTGACGAGCCGTTCGGCTAGGGCCTTGAAGGCGATGCTGGCGGGGCTGAGCGGATCGGCGGTGGCAATGGGGGTCCCGGTATCGGTCAGCACCGCGAGCCTGGGATCGAAGGGGATCTCGCCCCAGATCGGGAGGCCCGTGTCGGCCGCGAGAGCTCGGGCGCCATCCGACGAGTACAGGCTGTGAATCGTGCCATCGGCGGCAAGGAACGAGGTCATGTTGGCGATGATGGCGACCCGGTCGAGCCGGGCCTCCGCGAGTCGGCGCGCGGAGCGGGTGACCACCACGCGTGCCATCTCGGCGGGCGTCGTGACAAGGAGAACGACGTTCGGCCGGACCAGCTCGAGCAGCCGTTCGATGCGATCGGTGCCGGGCGGCAGATCGATCAGGAGGAAGTCGAGGGGTCCCCACGCGACATCGGACAGGAACTCGCGCAGCACGCCCGCCTCGGCCGCGCCTCGCCAGAGAAACGAATCACCGCCGGGACCTCGCCAGCGCAAAGGCGCACCAGAGTGTTGGAGCAGGTCCATCGAAATGACGCGGATCCCGTCCGCGCCGGCGGGCGGCGTCACGCCGTCGGTCGAGTCCAGAAGCTTCGCGTTTGCGACTCCGAGCATGCGGCCGAGGGACGGGCCATTGAGGTCTGCGTCGAGGGCGCCGACGCGCAGATTCCGGTGGGCCAGCGCAGCAGCGAGGTTGGCTGTCACGGCGCTCTTGCCGACGCCGCCCTTTCCGCTGGCGACGGCGACGATGGTCCCGACGCTGGCCATGCGGGAGGCGATGCGTGCGCGCTGCTCCTGAACCTGTTCGAGGATCGCGGAGCGGGTGTCTTTCTCGACCTGTGCGTAGGTTCGGAAGCGGCGAGTCACGGGACCAGCGTGTTCCCGTCCGCGTCGGTAACGGTCAGAGCGTCCACCGGGCAGGCGCGGCATGCTTCCACAAGGACGCCCGGGTCAACCGGCCCGGCCGTTTCGGTGAAGCACGCGATGCCGTCTCCGTCGAGGCGGAACACCGATGGTGCGCGGACCACACAATCTTCGAAGCCGACGCACAGAAGCCGATCGATGCGCACGGTCAAGCTGCCGATGGTCCGTTCCTGTTCGTCCCGCATCGTCATGCCGCTGGATTCATGGAGAGAGTCGGTTGCGTTCGCCAGCCGGGCGGTTCGAAGCGGACCGATCGATCGAATCGGTCAACGGATGGTTGACCTGGCCTGTTCGACGGGCCGGGCCGTGCCAGCCGCAATTCGGGCACCAGCGCCATTCGAGCCACGGGGCGAATCGGAGCAGTCGGTGGTGCAGGCCGAATGTCTCGAAGAAACAGGCAGGGCATTCCCGCACAGGTCGAAGCAACAGGGCGACCCCGATCCCGATCACGACCCAACGAAGAGCAACCAGACCGAGCAGGACGATGACGGTCGCGATTGAAGTGTCCACGATGGACCTCACAGACGGAGCACCCGACCCCGCGCTTCGAAACGGCAAACCCCGTTCCGGCGCGAACGCCGGACGGCGGGCGGCGCGCCATCAGTGCGCCGGCGCCCTCGATAGTTTGACACCGACCACGCGAAATGCGATCCGGGCCACGACCGGGATCAGGAGCGATGCCACGACGATCGCAACGAGGACGGACGGTATCTCGCCGAGACCGCCCGCGACCATCCGGGTGAGCGCCCAGACGCCGAGATACAGCGCGAAGGTTCCGAGCACGCCGAACAGCTGGCGCGGACCACCACCGTGGATTTCGATCCGTGTACCGCCGAGATAGATCGCGGCAAGAATCCAGAACAGGCAGATGGGAGCGAGCCACTGTACCACGGACATCCTCCGGGGTCGCTGGTCGACGCATCACGGTCGCGCGCCGTACGCGAGTCCGCGGACCGATCGTACGTGCCGGCCGCGTTTCTCACAAGATCCGTCGGACGCGCTGTCCGTCAACGTCACCGCCGGTTTGTTCTGTCAGCCGAGGCCGCTGAACGCATGTCTGACCGCGTCACGGAACGTGTCGAGTTCCGCATCGCCATGGACGGTCGAGACGAACGCCGCTTCGAATGCCGAAGGCGCCATGTAGACGCCGCTGTCGAGCATGGTGTGGAAGAATGCGGCATAACGATTCCGGTCTGTAGCGCTGGCGCCGGCCCAATCGCGGACCGGATTCTCGGTGAAGAAGAAGCCGAACATCGATCCGATGCTCGAGGTCCGGAGTGGCACGCCAGCGCGCGCGGCCTCGTGCGCGAGCGCACGCGAAGTCGCGGTGGCCATCGCCTCGAGCCGATCCTGAACGCCGGGCAAGCCGAGAAGATCGAGCGTTGCGATTCCCGCCTTCATCGCGATCGGATTGCCCGATAGAGTGCCGGCCTGGTACACCGGTCCGGTCGGCGCCAGAAGATCCATGATCTCGCGCCGGCCACCGAACGCGCCGACGGGAAGCCCGCCGCCGATCACCTTGCCAAGTGCCGTGAGATCCGGCGTGACACCGAAGCGGGTCTGGGCGCCGCCCGGGCCGACGCGGAATCCGGTCATGACCTCATCGAAGAGAAGCAGCGCTCCATGGTCGCGTGTGAGTGCGCGCAATCCGGTGAGGAATCCGTCCTGAGGAAGCACGAGGCCCATGTTGCCGGCAACAGGCTCGACGATGACTGCGGCGATGTCGTTGCCGTGCTGGTCGAACAGCGTTTCGACCGATGTCAGGTCGTTATAGTTCGCGACCAGCGTGTCAGCGACGGTGGCAGCTGGCACGCCCGGCGAGTCGGGCAGTGACAATGTGGCCACGCCCGAGCCGGCCTGCACGAGGAGAAGGTCAGCGTGCCCGTGGTAGCAGCCCGCGAACTTGATGAACTTCGATCGGGCCGTGTACGCGCGCGCGAGGCGGATCGCACTCATCACGGCTTCGGTGCCCGAGTTCACCATGCGGATTCGTTGGACGGCCGGCATGGCGGCGCGGATCCGTTCGGCGAGTTCGATCTCGGCAGTGCACGGTGCGCCGAAGCTGGTACCGTCGCGCGCGGCCGCTGTGACGGCATTCACGACGGCGGGATGCGCGTGCCCGAGAACGAGCGGACCCCACGACAGCACGTAGTCGATATAGCGATTCCCATCCGCATCGACGATGTGCGCGCCCTCGCCGCGCACGATGAAACGCGGATCGCCGCCGACACCGCGAAATGCCCGGACGGGCGAGTTGACTCCGCCCGCGATCACGTCCTGCGCACGAGCGAACAGCTGCGCTGACGTCGCCGTCCGTGCTGTTGAATCGGCATGCGCCCGTGTCATTGCGCCGGTCTCCCGAATGCGTGCACAATATCAATGATGGTCGCCACGGCTTCCATCGGTGTCTCGGGAACGAGCCCGTGGCCGAGATTGAAAATGTGACCGGGCCTGCCACCGGCGTCAGCCAGGATCGTGCGTGTCCGGCGCGCCACTTCCGCGACGGGGCCGAGCAGCACGGCGGGATCGAGGTTGCCCTGAACACCACGATCGTAACCGATGCGGCGCCAGCCTTCGTCGAGTCCGGTCCGCCAGTCGAGCCCGATCACATCGCCGCCCGCGTCGCGCACCGACTCGAGGAGCCCGCATGTACCGGCGCCGAAATGAATCGAGGGCGCACTCGTCTCGCGCACCGCCGCGAAGATGCGCGGCATGTGCGGCAGCACAAACGTGCGATAGTCGTCCGGCCCGATCCAGCCGACCCAGCTGTCGAACACCTGCACCACGTCGGCGCCCGCTTCGATCTGTGCAACCAGATAGTCGGCCGTCATAACAGAGAGTTTTTTCATCAACGCGTGAAACGCCGTCGGTTCCCGGTACATGAACGACCTGGTCTTCAGGAACCTGCGTGATGTGCCGCCCTCGATCAGATAGCTTGCGAGAGTGAATGGTGCACCGGCGAACCCGATGAGTGCGGTCCCCTCGGGCAACGTCCGGCGTGTGAGCCGGATCGCTTCCAGAGTCGGCGCGAGGGATTCCCGCGGCACGATCGGGCGGAGACGGGCGACGTCGCCGGGTTCATCGATCCCGTCCGAGATGACCGGTCCTTCATTGTGCGCGAACGCGAGCCGGGCCCCCATGGGAACGAGCGGCAGCAGGATATCGGCAAAGATGATCGCCGCATCGAGCGCAAAGCGGCGAGTCGGCTGCAATGTCACCTCGACCGCGATCTCGGGCGATGCGCAGATGTCGAGCAGCGTGTGCTTTTCGCGGATAACGCGGTATTCCGGCAGGAACCGGCCGGCCTGGCGCATGAACCAGACAGGTGTTCGTTCGACGATCTCCCGCCGGCAGGCGCGAACGAGGAGCGGTTCGTTCACATGCGTGCGCCGAGACATCGGCTGCGCAGGACAATGGCATGAACGTGTCGCATGCGAAGTGCGATCACGGGCTGGCCAGCCAGCGTACGAGGGCTGGCGCATGGTAGGTGATGATGAGGTCCGCACCGGCGCGTTTCATACCGGTCAGCGTCTCGAGTACGATGCTTCGCTCGTCGAGCCAGCCCGCCGCCGCAGCGGCCTTCACCATCGCATACTCGCCGCTCACGTTGTACGCGACGAGCGGCAGGGCAGGGAACTGCTCGCGCGTCTGACGCAGCACATCGAGGTACGCGAGGGCGGGCTTGACCATCAGCATGTCGGCGCCTTGATCGACATCGATCGCGTTCTCGCGCAGCGCCTCTCGCGCGTTCGCCGGATCCATCTGGTGCGAGCGCCGGTCACCAAATGCCGGCGCGCCCTGCGCCGCATCGCGGAACGGGCCGTAGAACGCCGATGCGTACTTGGTCGAGTACGAGAGGATCGCGACGCCTGTGTGATCGTGGCTGTCCAGCGCGTCGCGGATGGCGCCGACCATGCCATCGATCATGCCTGAAGGCGCAATGACGTCCGCGCCGGCAGCGGCTTGCGAAACGGCCACCCGTTGCAGGACCTCGAGCGTTTCATCGTTGGCGACATCCAGGTGGCGGTCGAGGATGCCGCAATGGCCGTGATCCGTGTATTCGCAAAGGCACGTGTCGGCGATGAGGACGAGGTCCGGCACCCGCTCGCGGAGCGCACGCAACGTCTGTTGTGCGATGCCGTCCTGATCGAACGCTCCCGTACCGGCAGAGTCCTTGTTGGCTGGCACACCGAAGACGATCACGGCGCGAATGCCGTGGCTCGCGGCTTCCTCCACGAAGTCGGCTGCACGATCGACCGAGTACTGGAAGACGCCGGGCATGGAAGCGACTTCGCGCACGACATCCGCTGCTTCGATGACGAACACGGGCAGGATCAGGTCATCCGTCGTGAGTCGTGTCTCGCGTACGAGGGCGCGCATGCCCGGTGTCCGGCGCAACCGGCGAGGCCGTTGCTGCATGAGTCTGCTGACGACGCCGGCCTCGGGCGGAGTCGCCTTCTGTGCGGTACGCCGGATCACGCGTGCACCGGCGAGGGCACGTTCATCCATCGTCATACGGTACTCCGGTTTTTTGTCCTTCGAACGCCCTTTCGAGCGCCTCGATCATGCCATCGTCGGTGGGTTCTTCCGCCTGAGCGTGTACGTCGAGGCCAGCGTCTCGCGCGGCAGCCGACGTCGTGGGCCCGATGGTCACAACTGCCGCTGCGCCAGTCCAGCCGGCCGATCCCAGAGCATTGAGAAAGCCTCGCACCGTGGACGGACTCGAGAAAGTAATCGCGTCACTCGTCCGGATCAGATCGGCGGCAGTCGTGTCCGTTCCAGTCAGAATCACTGTCCTGTAGGTTTCCACGTCGTGCACGATGGCGCCACGCGCTCGCAGGGCATCGGGCAGCCCGGTCCGCGCGAGGTTCCCGCGCAGGAGCAGAAAGCGCGGGGCATGCGGCGCGGCAGCGGGAGCCGAGCCGCCGCCTGCCGCGAGGCAAGCGTCCGCAATGGCGTTCCCGATCGCCCTGGCCGGCCGCGCGCTCGCGTGCAGATCGAATTCGTGCAACGCGCCCGCCGTGGCCGGTCCGACAGCCGCGATCCGTACCGCCGTCCACATTGCCGGCACGATACTCAGCTCTACGGCGCGCGCACACGTTGTGCGTACGCCCGCCGGGCTCGTGAACACGGCCCAATCGTAGGACGACAAGGCGTGCAGCGCAGCATCGACGGCACGCCACGAAGATGGCGACACAGTCGCGATCGTCGGGTAGAGGATCGCCTCTGCACCGGATTCGCGCAGTCGTCGCATGAGGCCGGAGGCCCGGTCCGCCGGCCGTGTCACGACGACACGCCGGCCCGTCCATTGTTTCGTCATCCGAGGAGTTCCGCCGCACCGTCGAGAAGAGCGCGCTCGGCCATAGCCAGTCCAGCCGCACGACCGGCGTCCAGCGAAGCCCGCTGTTCGAGTCGAATGGTCCGCCGCCCGTTCAACGCGCCCACGAACCCACGCAGATGAATCGAATCGTGATCGATCGTCGCATACGCCGCAACCGGCAGCGAGCAGCCGCCGCCGAGGCCGGCGAGGAAGCTGCGCTCGGCAACCGTGCACCGGCGCGCGTCCGCATCGTCAAGGTTCGAAAGCAACCTGAGAACGGCCGCATCATCGGCGCGACACTGCACCGCGAGTGCGCCCTGGCCCGGCGCGGGCAGAAACGTTTCGAGCGGCAGCCAATCTGCCACGCGACCCTCGAGGCCGAGGCGCAGCAATCCTGCTGCCGCGAGAACCGTCGCATCGTAATCGCCTGCATCGACCTTCGCGATACGCGTCTCGACATTGCCGCGAATCGGCCGCACGTCGAGGTCGGGTCGCACACAGAGGAGCTGCGCGGTCCGGCGAGTACTCGATGTGCCCACGACAGCGCCGGCGCGAAGAGCATGCAGGGACTCGCCGATCCGCGAGACCATGGCGTCCCGCGCATCATCGCGGACGCAGACCGCGGCGATGGCAAGTCCCGCTCGCGGCTCGATCGGCAGATCCTTCAAGGAATGCACTGCCAGGTCCACCTCGCCGCCCAGAAGTGCGCGTTCCAGTTCGTCCGTGAACACGCCCTTGCCGCCGATCTCCGGGAGTGGCGCATCGCGATCGTCATCACCGCGCGTGCGGATGATGCGTTCCACGATCGCGCGATCCTGCACGAATGCCGCGAGGTCCGCTGCAACTCGCCGCGTCTGCCACAGCGCCAGCGCCGAACCGCGCGTGCCGAGCCGCAGTTCGGTCATTGCGTCAGCCCCGGATACGACGCCAACCAGGAAACGTCCGATCTCCGCTTCATGTGAATCGGGCAAGGACTCGCCCCGCGACGAAGCGCGCGTGCGCGATCGTGTCCGGGATCCCGACGCCCCGGTACGAGTTCCCGGTGAGGAAGAGACCCGGCTGCGTGCCGAGGGCTGCATCAATGCTACGCATGCGTGCGAGGTGGCCCAGCGTGTACTGCGGCATCGCGGCTGGCCAGCGGGCGGTGCGGAACCAGCGTGGCTCGGCGCGAAGGCGGAGCAGGCCGCGCAGTTCGGCAAGACACGCCTCGGCGAGGTCCGAATCGGATGTCTCGGCCGGGTTCGCCCATTGTTCGCCACGCAGAAAACAGCGGACGAGAACCGTCCCGGCAGGTGCGCGATGCGCGAACTTCGATGTCGTCCACGTACACGCCGCGACAGCGCATCCGCTCGCGCGCGGATTCAGATAGCCGTACCCGTCCAGCGACGTGCCCGGATCGACCTCGTCAAAGGCCATGTTCACGACGGTCGCAGATACAAACGGAATGTCGCTGAGCACAGCCGCGAGCGGGGCTGCCGCGTCGGGCAGGAGTTCCGCGGCCTGGCATGCCGGAACCGCAAGGACGATCGCATCGCATTCGTTGGCTGTGCCATTCACATTCGAGATCCAGCCGTCCGCGCCGCGAGTGACCGACGTGACATGCGCATCACAACGGATATCGAAAGGGATGTGCGCTCGCAGTGCATCGATGAGTCGTCCCATGCCGCCGCGGGGCGCAACGAACGGAGTCTGCACTCGCGGCTCCGTCCGTTGCCCTCCGCGCAACCCCATCAGAACGCTGCCCGCGCGCCGTTCCGCATCGGCCAGCGCGGGGAACGTCGCTCGCAAACTCAACTGTTCGCCATCGCCACCATGGATGCCGCCCAGCAACGGCTCGATCAGCCACTGCCATGCCTCGACACCGAAGCGGCGGCGCGCGAACGATGCAACACTTTCATCTTCGCGGGTGGTGTCGGGTGGGATGAAGAGTTCTGCTGCGAAGCGCGCGCGGCCGGCCGGCGAAAGCGCTCTGGTTCGCAGGAGCGGACCGAGCCGGGCGGGAATCAGGCCTGTCAGTCCTTCCGGAAGCGCATGGAATCGTCCATTTCGCACAATGAAACCACGTGTGCGGCGAGGGATCGTGCCTTCGATCTCATCGGCAATCCCGAGATCCGCACACAGCGAAAGCGCATGCGGCCTGGTGGAGAGGAAGCTGTCCGGGCCGGCCTCGACGACGCAGCCATCCACGAGATCGGTTCGGATCCGGCCACCCGGCTGCGCGGCGCGTTCCAGGATCGTAACACGAACCGGCATGCTGTTGACCAGCAGGTGTGCAACCACGAGACCGGCGAGACCGGCGCCCACGATGATGATGTGCGGCATCAATGGGCGACCGCGGCGATCTCCTCGATGACTCGTCGCGCCAGTCCGCCCATCAGGTGCGGGTGCTCGTTCATCATCCGGATGCGTCGCATTTCCAGGCCGAGCCGTTGCGCGATGCGCGCATACTCGATGTCGATGTCGAAGAGGATCTCGATGTGTTCGGACGTGAAACCAATGGGCACGAACAGGATACTCGAACAGTTCGTTTCCGCCAGCGTCTGCATCACATCACCGGCATCAGGACCGAGCCACACATCGCTCGTCATCGCCGCCGATTGATACGCGAACGAATGCGGCTGGCCGGAAAACCGTGCTGCGACGGCGGCAACCGTTTGCTTCAGCTGGACCGGGTACGGGTCATCATCCGTCAACGCACGTTCGGGCAGGCTGTGCGCGGTGAACAGCAGATGCACAGACGACCGCCGCTCCTGCGGGAATGAATCGAGCGCATCGTGCACGAGCGACTCGACTGTGTCGATATATTCCGGCAGCAGATGCCACGACTCGACCGGCCGCACCGCGATGCCGCCCGCTGCCTCGGCCAAGCGCCCGAAATACGCGCCCACGCTCAGGTGAGAGTAGTGCGCCGCCATCACCACGCCAATGACTTCCTTGATCCCGTCACCGCGCATGCGCTCGCAGGCTGCCGCAATGTACGGATGCCAGTGACGCATGGCGAGGTAGACCGGAAGCGGCGTTCCCGCATCGCGCAGGGCCGCTCCGAGCGCAATGGCTTGTGCCCGGGTCCGTTCGAGAATCGGTGACCGGCCGCCAATGGCGAGGTACCGTGAGCGCATCTCGTCGAGGACCGCGCGCGGCGTCGGGCGATGGTTGCGAACGTCGAGGATGTAGGGCTCGACATCCTCGATCCGGCCCGGCCCCCCGTACGCCATCACGAGAACCGCAATGGTGCCGGGCGCCTCCATGGCGATGCACCCGTCCTGCCCGGTCATGGCCGCTCGAACGCGAAGCGGTCGGTTCCGGCCTCGCCGACTCGCCGGCGGCTTCGGCCGTCTACGGCCACAACGCCTCGAGATCGGAAGCCGGGCGATGAATCGCCGTGTGTAACGGCGCGTCACTTCGCGTATATCGTCTCGCCTCCGTCTGTCGCAGGTCGGTCACCAGTTTCGAGAAGAGGGCGAGGTCCGGCGTCTCGTACACGACGACGAACTCCTGATCCTGCAAGCCGACCGAGTACACGAGCAGTTGCGCAATATCGCGATACTGTTTGCCGATGCGGATGTGTTCGTTCATCATGCCCTGCCGTGTATCTGCCTTCGTGAGATACCATTCCGTCGTCTTGGTGAATGGATACATCACGAGGTACGGCGAAGTGCGCGGCTCGAACGGGTCGATCTCCTGTCTGGACCTGGCACGGCTGTACTGTGAAGGCCGCGTGAACCCCCACAGGATGTCGATCGGCTGCACGTAGCGCCGGAACGGCCGGAGCGTCCTTCCGTATTGATCGAAGAACGCGCGCGTATCGCCGGCATCCTCCATGTGCTGCGCCGACCAGACCATCAGGTCACTCCGCGATTCGGCCGGGAACGTCTGGAGATGATGAACCGCGGTCGCGCATTCCGCGAGCCGGCACACCCAGTCCACGCGCAACGCGCGCTGCTCGGCTTCCGACAGCGCCCAGTACGACTCCGTCAGGTGGAAGATGCCGAAGTGATTGAGCGAGACGAGTGGCTCGACATCGTCGCCCGAATTGGCTGAATCTGTCACGACCATTGCCCTTCGATCAACGGACAGGGAGATCCTGGCGCCGCGTAATCATGAGACGGTGAGGCCGGCAGGGGCCTGCACCACTTCTTCGACGATCGCTTCGACCGTGCCCACGTGCAACGCACGTTCGCGCAGCTGGGAAGCAAGTCGGACCCGCAGATCCTCGAGACCGAACAGGCGCACACCCGCCACGGTTCGAACGCTCGATTCGACGTTGCGAGGCACTGCGATGTCAACCAGTACGAGTGTGCGGGCGGGACGTACCGCCATCACGTCACGCACCAGCGCCTCGTCGATCAGCGGCTCTGGCGATGCCGTTGAAGCGAGCACGACGTCGGCGGCCACGAGCAGTGCCGGAAGCGCATCGAGAGACGCGACATCACCGGACAGCCGCGCGGCCAGCGAAATCGCTCGCTCGACCGTGCGGTTCAGAACCGTAACGTGCGTGCCCTCGCCCACCGCCAATCCGAGCGAATTGCATGCGAGCCGGCTCATCTTGCCGGCGCCAACGACGAGGACACGCTTCCCGGCGAGACCGCCGGCTTCATCAATGGCCATCCGCACCGCCAGCGAACTCACGCTGGCAGGCCCGCGCGAGATCCCGGTTTCCGAACGCGCCCGGCGACTCACCTTCCTTGCCAACCTCGCCGCCACGCGGAGTACGCCCTCGCCATCCATCCGGCTTGTTCCCATGCGGAACGCGCGCGCGACCTGTCCCGAGATCTGCGCCTCACCGAGTACCATCGAATCGAGCCCGGCGCTGACCCGGCACAGATGACGGATTGCCGCCTCGCCGACATGGTCGTACCACACTCGATCACCCGGGATGGTGGGACCGGTCGCGAGCGCTGCGTACAACCAGTCACGGGCGAGCGCGCCATCGCCGTCGCCGGCGACGTACAGCTCGACCCGGTTGCACGTGGCCAGGAGCACAAGCTCCGACCAGGGGTAGTCATCGAAGGCGCCGTTCGCCAGTGCGGCGGCCCAATCCGCGGCGACACGACGGGCCGCCACGATTGCACTTTCGAGCGATTCGACCGGAACCTTCCGATGGCTCGTTCCGACACAGACGACAGTCACCGCGCAGCACCTCCAGTCGCAGCCGGACCCGGGTCAGGTACGGAGAGAGGCCCAAGCTGGCATGCGCCTGACCGCTCTGCAAGCCCCGAATCGACTGCGTGTTCGCCTGTGTCGAGGTCACGGCGCAATTCTCCCGTCAGCGCATCGCGTGCATCTACGGATCATTCGATCCGGATCACTTCGGCGGTTGCACGGCGCGCACGTCCGGATCGGCTGCGCCCATGATCGATGCACGTCTGGCCGCGCGCACGGCGCTTCGCGCCGCCCTCCTCTGGCTCGGTGTTCGCCTCGCCGTGACGGCGATCGGCCTGCTCGTGCCGGGCATGGCCGTCGCCGCCGCAACGTCGGTGACTCCCAGAGGTGCGCTGCTCATGATTGCCGTTGTGCTCACGCTCGTCGTCGCCGATCTGCACGCGATGCGGGAGCGCCCGTTCCTGGATAACGTGGGTATTGGCCTGTCTCACATTCTCACGATTTCTGCCGTGACGGCGGCTCTGCTCGAATGCGGCCTCGCAGCCGGTGTGCGTGTGCTGGCATGAAGGCCATCGCTCGACGAAGGACGGCGCCGGCGCTCTCGATCGGTTGGCCGTGATCATCCACCACCGTGTCAGGGTCCTGGCAGTGTTGCGCTCGCGGGATCCATGACGGCGCCCATTCGTCAGGCCTCGGCGCCGGCCGTCCCGCTGTTCGAGGCGGATTCCATCGGCCGTACGTTCGGACTGCGACGCGTACTGACGGCGGCATCGCTCCGGATTCGCAACCGTAACGTCACGGTATTGCTCGGACGGAATGGCTGCGGCAAGTCTACGCTCGTGCGGATCATGCTCGGTTTTCTGCGCGCGGACTGGGGCACCGTTCGTTGGGATGGCGCCACCCTGGCCCGGCCCCGCCTTCACAAGCTTGCGCACAAAGGCGTGTTCTTCATCCCCGAACGCGACCTGCTCGCGAGGAATCGCACGGTCGCCGATCATTTCGCGATTCTCGGCCGCGTTTTCGATGTCGACACGGCTCCGGTCATCGCAGAACTCCGGATCGGGCCGCTGCTCGATCGCTCCGCGCCCCAGCTTTCCGTCGGTCAACGGCGACGTGTCGAACTGGGCCTCGCGCTCGCGAGATCGCCACGGTGCCTCATCGCTGACGAACTCTTCCTCGGCCTCGCTCCACGGGACGCCGAGCAGATCTCGGCTGCCGTTCGACGCCTCGCGGCCAATGGCTGCGCGATCCTCCTGACCGGACACGAGGTCAACTGGCTGCTGCCACTCGCGAATGAAATCGTCTGGATGGTCGCCGGGACGACACACTCGCTCGGTTCGCCACAAGACGCAGCTGCACACGATCAGTTCCGCCGCGAGTATCTCGGCACGCACGTGCCGCCCGAGAAACCGCCCCCCTCGCCGGCGTACTTCGAGAGTCTCATGCGCACGAGCGTTGCCCGAAGCATGCACGGCGTGCATCGTATTCAGGTTGTGGAATGACCCTTTGGAAGGAGACGCCCATGTCCGTACGACCCATCCTCGCCGCGTTGGCTGGACTGCTGATCGTCCCGGCTGTCGCCACAGCGCAGGAGTTCGAAGGCTCGATCACCTACCAGATGGAAGGACTTGGCCAGTCAGCCCGGATCGTACATCACGTGAAGGGAAGAAATGCACGCATGGAGTTCAACGCGGATGGGCAGACGATGGCAATGATCACCGACTTCGACGGCTCGAAGATGATCATGCTCATGCCTGCCCGGAAGCAGTGGATGGACATGAAGGCGGTTCAGGAGCAGATGGCCGGCATGATGGGCGAGATGCGCAATGCGGCCGCGGAAGCCGCCGCCGCCGACCCCTCGGAGTTTGACATCCGGGCCACGGGCCAGATGGAAACCATCGCCGGCCACGAGTGTGAACACTTCGTTTACAACACCGGCGAGGGTGAGGTGGACGTATGCGCTGCCAAAGGCATGGGCTGGTACTTCGGTTCCGGAGGCATGTCTGGCGGAATGGGCGGCATGATGGGGCGCGCTAGCAACGAAGGCGCCAGCGTGCCGGGCATGTCCAACGCGCAAGTCGAGAAGTGGAAGGCGATGTACGCGGACGGCTTCTTCCCGCTCAAGGTCGTGTCCATGAGCCCGAGTGGCAGCGTGACGATGGTCGTCACGAGCATCGAGAAGAAGTCTCTCGACGCAAGTCTTTTCGCACCGCCGTCTGACTACACCGAGATGAAGATGCCTCGCGGCGGTCATTGAGATCCATGCGATCCTTTCGCGGAGCAGCGATGCATCAGCCAGTCCGAATGACCGTGCTTGCGGTGGGCGCAGCACTTCTGCTCGCTACCTGCGGCCCGCCGGATGCACCCGGGCGAACGGCAGACGTCGAACTTCTGTTCGGTGCGGAGCCACCGGACACGACGACCCGTTTCGGCGAGGTGTCGGGCCTGACGCAGGACGAATCAGGCCGCGTCTGGGTCGCAGACGCGCTGACGAGCGAGATCATGGTATTCGGGCCGGATGGCGCGCTCGCGTTCGAGTATGGCACAGCGGGCAGCGGACCCGGTCAGTTCCTGGTTCCATGCTGCATCGCGTTCGATGCAGCGGGCCGGCTGTGGGTGCACGATTTCGGCAACTCGCGTTATTCCGTGTTTGCGACCCGCGATTCGGGGGCTTCGCCGCTGTTCAGCGTTCCGGTGCCGTCCAGCCTGCGCACGGTGCGGCGACCAATCACATTCGATGCGTCGGGACGTCTGGTCGATGTGCGACTGGCCGAGACGATCGAGGGTGGCGGCGCTACCATGTATTACCGCGATACACTCGGTGTAGCGATCGATTCGGTCACGTTGCAGCAGTTGCCCTACGACAGTCTGGGGATCCTGCCGGTCAGAAACGCGGGTCAGGTCTTCTTCATCGAACCGCCCTTCGGACCGCAGGATCTCCTCGCCTTCGGACCCGCTGGCGTGTACGCCCGCGCCAATTCACGACGCTATGTAGTGCAGTGGTACGACTCCGCTGGTGCAGTACCGCGCGAAATCCGTGACGATGATGTGAGGGCGCCCGCATTGACGCAGGATGAGCGTGCGGAGGCGGAGCGGCAGATTGGCAGCGAGGCCCGGCGAGTCGGCGTACCGGCGATCGAACTCGCCGCGCTCCTGCCGTTCCGCCATACGGTGCTGGCTTCCCTCTTCTTCGACGAGAGTGGCCGTCTCTGGGTCGAGCGGACCGCGTCGCCCGGTGAGCCTCGCCGCGCCGATGTCTACCAGAGCGATGGCACCCGTGCGTTCGTCGCGACCTGGCCGGCGGATGTTGACCTCTCGCAGTCGGGTTGGATCACAAACGATGCAGCACTCGGAATCCGCTCCGATACGATCGCGGGTCAGCGTATTGTGCGGTTACGTTGGCGTTGAGGCCGATCTGCGTTCGCTGGTGCATTTGACAGTGGCCGTGGCGAAGAGCCGAGCGTCACGCCTTGCCCGGAACGGCACTCATGACCGGCACACCACCCTCGGGTTCCAGTCAGCGAAAAGTCCTGCCGGGTTCGGCGTCCAGACCCAAGCGTGAAGATACCACAGCTCGAGTGCGTCGCTTCGCTTGAGTGCCTGACCCATCACAGTCGGCGGCGTCGCATCACGTGATCGTGCCGAGTACGGCACGATGTACTCGACGCCGTTGAACACGTACTCGCCGTCCCGTGTGCGCGAGTAGAGCAGGATTTCCGGCCGCTCCACCTCGAGCCGGTCGTCGAGCAAGGTCCGATCCATGTGATGATAGCCCATCCCCCCGAGCGTGGGTTGGCTGAGACAGTTTGCCACGGATCGCGGGTAGCCGGCCGCGACCGCGGCCTCGAGTGCATGGAACCCGGCCGTCGCCCTGCGAACCGCGGCGGTGTCGCGGGCGACCGTCGCGCTTTCTGTTGCAGCCGATCCCGGCGCCGTCGAGACGGTGCTGTCGCCGGCGAGGCTTGCACCGCGAGACGTTCCCGCGCCACTGCACGCAGTCAGCGCCGCCGCTCCAAATGCAATCAGTACGCGATTCGTATAGCGCATCATCTCCCCTTCGCGTGTCAACGGACGGATCGCCTGGCACCCGGCCGGCGGTGACGACTTCCGCAGCACGAAACATGGACGCGCGCATGGATTGCGGCTCGCCGGATCCGGACGCGGAATTCGGGCCGTGTCATGCCGAACTGGGGTTCTCGCCGGACCTGAGGTTCTCGCGTGCCCTACGATCAACGTCCGGGGGGCTGCCAGGACGACACTTCCGGAACCGCGCGTGCAATGAATGCACCTGTGGCCATGCTCAGGCCTTTCACCGGACGCCTCGCCGCTCGAAAAAGCTACTCCGCGTCGTACAGGCTGGCGGTCGTCCAACGCACAGCCTGTCGTATCGATTCCTCGAAATCGCGAAGGTACTCGGTCCCGCGCGTATGCGTTTGGAGCACGTGAGCCCAGGTGCCCGGGTGAGTGTAGAAGGATGAAGGTCGACCCTCGATCTCGTGGATGAACCCCGCCAGCGTCATCTCATCGGTCGCTGTGCGAATAGCCCGCTCAGTGTAGCCGGTTGCCACTACGATCACTTTCAGGTCCGCAGCTTCTCCTGCGAATCCGAGCAGGACGGACAGGAGGTCCGCCTTGGCATTCACGCCGAAGCCCGCGCGCAGGCGCAGCGTCAGCGCGGGCCCTTCGACCAGGGTGGCGTTGGGCAACCGGCGCGGAGTGACTGGAGAACGCAGCGTAGGTAGCAAGAGGAGATGCGCCCCTCACCGCCACCATGACGACGAAGGCTGGGACAACGGGGAGCTCCGCCCGCCGCGGTGGCAATCCCAAGTCGCACCAAGGAAGCAATCTCAGTTCAAGAATTCGGAATCTGCGGAACGTAGATCTCGCCGCCCGATTCGCGGAACTCGTTCGCCTTCTCGCGCATACCCGCTTCTGCCTCTGCCCGGATGTCCTGCGAAATCCTCATGGAACAGAAGCGCGGCCCGCACATCGAGCAGAAGTGGGCGAGTTTGGCGCCATGTGCCGGCAATGTCTCGTCGTGGTACGACCTCGCCGTGACCGGATCGAGCGAGAGGTTGAACTGGTCCTCCCAGCGGAAGTCGAACCGGGCTTTCGAGAGTGCATCGTCCCACTGCTTCGCGCGTGGGTGGTCCTTCGCGAGGTCAGCGGCATGAGCCGCGATGCGGTACGCGATGACGCCGGCCTTCACGTCATCACGGTTGGGCAGCCCGAGATGTTCTTTGGGTGTGACATAACACAGCATTGCCGTGCCGTACCACCCGATCTGCGCCGCGCCGATTGCGCTGGTAATGTGATCGTATCCCGGGGCAATGTCCGTGGTCAGGGGGCCGAGTGTATAGAAGGGCGCCTCATCACACCACTCGAGCTGCTTGTCCATGTTCTCGCGGATGAGGTGCATGGGGATGTGTCCCGGTCCTTCGTTCATGGCCTGGACATCGTACTCCCATGCGATGCGATTCAGTTCGCCCTGGGTACGCAGCTCGGCGAACTGGGCTTCGTCATTGGCATCGGCAATCGAGCCGGGGCGGAGGCCGTCGCCGAGCGAGAATGACACATCGTACACGCGCATGATCTCGCAGATTTCGCGGAAATGCGTGTACAGAAAACTCTCGCGATGGTGCGCCAGACACCAGCGAGCGATGATGGACCCGCCGCGCGAGACGATGCCGGTCACGCGGTGGGCAGTGAGTGGGATATAACGGAGCAGTACACCGGCGTGAACCGTGAAGTAGTCGACGCCCTGTTCGGCCTGCTCGATGAGCGTATCGCGATAGATCTCCCAGGTCAGGTCCTCGGGGGCGCCGCCCGCCGCTTCGAGCGCCTGATAGATGGGGACCGTGCCGATCGGGACGGCTGAGTTGCGCAGGATCCATTCGCGCGTTTCGTGGATGTCGCGGCCGGTCGACAGATCCATCACCGTATCGGCGCCCCAGAGTGTGGCCCAGCGCAGCTTGTCTACCTCCTCCTGGATCGACGACGTGACCGCGCTGTTCCCGATGTTTGCATTGATCTTCACCTTGAATGCGCGGCCGATGATCATCGGCTCGAGTTCCGGGTGATTCACGTTGGCCGGGATGATGGCGCGGCCGCGCGCGACCTCGGCGCGAACGAACTCCGCATCGAATCCTTCACGCAGCGCGATGAACTCCATCTCCGGCGTGACCTCGCCCCGCCGGGCGTAGTGCATCTGCGTGACGCATTCGCCCGCTTTCGCGCGCAGCGTGCCCCGCTCGGTGCGCTCGACGTCATTGCGATCCAGAATCCATTCGCGGCGAGGCGTCGTGGGCAGACCTGCCCCGACGTCGTGGCCTTGTGGGCCGCTTGTGTCATAGACGCGAAGCGGCGGTTCACCACCGGAGAGCGTGATCTCACGAAAAGGCACGCGGACACCACGATCGCCTTCGATGAACACCTTTGTCGAAGCCGGGAACGCGGCTGTCGCATCGATCGGTCCGAGCGGCGCATCCTGCACCGTTCGATGCTTCCCGCTCCGACGATCGGCCTGACCCGAACGCGAAGACGGAGGACTCGCCCGGTTCGTTGCGGCACTGGCGCTCGTATCCCGTGCGCTTCCACCGTTGGTCGTCTCGCCAGAAGCCTGATGGGCGCTCGATCCATTCGTTGCATCGCTCATTGCCATGTCTCCTCAAAGAAAAATGCCGCACCGGCGAGGCGCCGGGCGGCGAGTCGGCGAAGGCCGACGGACCGCAAGCGGTTGGTCGATCCTCCGTCGCCGCTCTCCCTACGCCGGTTTGAACCGGATCAGGTTCAGAGGGACTGTCTCAATCCCGCGCGTGAGCGGGATACCCCTGGCGGCCTTGTTCTCCGAACGTAGCGGGCCCGAATGGACGAGGCAACGCCTGCCCGTGGTCGCCGAAGTCGGCGGTGGGCCTGCCGTATGCGAATGCCAGCCGGTGTGGCGGTTCCCTTGCCGCCAGCTGGTGACGGAAGCCATGTTTGACGATCGAGCACCGACGCCAGGCCGTCGCAGGCGATGGACAGCGGGCGGAAACGCGAGCCTTGGCGTTGAGCGAGGAACTCGAGCGCTGGCAGTGTGCAAGGAACTGGAGCCTGACGGAACCGCGCGATCCCCGGTCCAGTGACGCGCGTTCTGCGAACACCGCACGGATTCCCGGCCCGTACCCATCGCACAGGATCCTGGAGGCGACGAATGCCTGGAGAGTCCTCGTTTCCCGAGATCATCGCACAGGCGCGTTCATTGAGTGAGCGTTGTCTCCAGTCGGACGCGGCGGAAGACTGCGGCGCGCTCGATCAGACCATTCGTGAAGTCGATGCCCTCGCCCGCGAAACGATTCAGCAGCGTCTTGCCGGCGAAGTGCGGCGCATCGCGGACAGACTTGACGCCGGCGCTGCCCTCACACGCGAAGACGAGCGTCATCTCGAGATGTTCGCGATCGGCAGCGCCGCGCGTTACGTGAGCGAGGAGAACAACGTCGACGACTGGAAGGCAGAGGTGAGGCGGCTCATCGCCGAACTCGACGATGCTGCGACCATCGCCGGATCAAGCATTGACCGACTGTTCCACGTGCGCGCATTGTGCCGCGATGCGATGGGCGTCCTTCCGGAACTGCACTACTGGATGGAGGAAAAAGATCGTATCGAGCGATTCCGCGCCGGCGCCCTCAGTCGCGATCCCGAACGTGCGCGAATCGTCGCTCGTTTCATTCGCGAGTCGTTGCGGGCCGAAGAACATTGAGATAGACGACAACAGGTAGAAAGCGTCGAGCTGCTGCTCGAAGAACACGAGTCCGGCAACGCTTGAGATTCAGTACTGCGGAAACGTCGGATCGACTTCGTTCGACCATGCATGCAGGCCGCCCTGGAGGTTGCGCACGTTCTGAAACCCGTGCGCATGCATGAACTGAAGAGCGCGCATGCTTCGTGAGCCGCTCCGACAGTAGAGGACATACGCGCGTGAAGCATCGAACTCATTCAGTCGCTCGGGAATCGTCATCAAGGGCATGAGCCGGGCGCCATGAGACTCGAGATTCGCGAGGTCCCATTCCCACGGTTCACGCACATCGATGAGCGTGACCGGATCACCTTGATCGAGCCGCCGTTTCAGGTCGGCAGCAGTAATCTCGATCCCATCATCGATGTCGTGCATGTCTCCCAGTCGCCCGGATTGCGCCTGCCTTCTGCCCGCAGCTTCTTACCCCGGCGCACTGACCCGGTCCCAGGTCACGATGCCCAACCTCGCCGGCACGGGCGGCGCAGCGAGCGAGGAATGGTGCACGCGAGCGACACGACAACCGGCTTCCGCTCAGCTCTCCTGCGGACGCTCCTCCATTTCCACTGCAACCGTACGCACTTCCTGCTTCTTGATTCCCTTGCCCTTGCGCCATGCCATCTCGCTGGCATACGCATCCGCGAAAACACGCGCGACATCCGCTGGCGCGATGCCGACCGGCGTCGTCTTCGGCCGGTCTCGCAACAGCCGGATGTGCAGCGCCGCAGTCGTCAGACCGGGAACGCGTAACGTTTCATGCCCCGGCCGCGCGTCCAACCCGCCACCCATGCGCGCGTTCGTAATCGTAAAACTCGTTCCGTCCAGATAGCGCGTTGCGAGATCGCACCACACTCCTGCCTTCGGATGCTCATACACGACCGCGACCACGCATTCCTCGACGCGCGTCAGGAAGTGGACCGGCAGACCACTCATTTCGGGAATGACGTAACTGCCCACAAACGCGAAGCCTCGACGCGTCAGCGATTCGACCGCGGCCTTCGCCTCCGCTTCGCGAGGGCCGTCCGTCGATTCCATCGGCGTGATGACGTCCGGTTGGGATGCAAGCGCGGCTTTGCCGATCGCCTTGCCGCCGACCGCTGCAATCAGTTGCGTGAACCATTCCGGCCGATACTTGATCGCCATGTACAGAGTATCGGACCGGGTACCATTTCCCAAAGTTTGCGCTTCCAGCTATGGAGGCGCCCCGAGGAACTCGCAAATTTCAGGTAACGGGGACGTGCCGGCCTCCAGGCCCGGGTCGAGCCCCCCGTCCGCTGCGGCAGAGGTGCGCCTGAAATCCGACCCGGATGCAGGCGATCTCCCGGGTTCGCGCGCCGATTTCGGGGGTCCAGGGCAGCCCCCCTTCGCCGCAGACTCCCGCGAAAGCCCGGTTCCGAGGCGTTATGGATAGGCAGATGAGCAACCTTTGGGGAATGGAGGGTGGTCCGCGTGCGATCGCCACAACGATTCCCGGACTCGCCGACTCTCCCTCACCGCTGACTTGCCCTCCTCCGTCACCGCGTAGTGCCGCCGGCGTCGGCCGCCCGGCTCCGGCAACGGCTCACCCAGCCACGAATCGACCAGCCCCTTCCGTTCCCCACGGTCCAGCGCCGCGTAGATCGCGCCCAGCGAAACCCGCCGGCCGGCTTGCTCCTCCAGGACTTCCTGGATCGCCGCCCCGGTCGCGCGCAACGCACCCAATCCGCGAACCGCCAGCAACACCAGTTCCTCGAACTCGCCGAGGTGATCACCCTTCATGCCGCTGCTTCCTTCATTCGATGCCTCACGATGAGCGCGGTCGGGGTTTTACTACATAAGCGAAATATTCGCTCGATGCGATGGAGTGCGCAAGGGGCGCACGGCGGGATTCGCGGTGGAAGCGCGCGAGACCGAGCAGCACGGAAACGGGCCCGGCCCGGGCGCTGTGCTCGGAGTCAGGGCGGCGCCGCGGGTGCCAGCGTCTGCACGATTTGCGGTCCCGCCCTCATCAGTTCGCGCCATGCGGCGAGAACGGCGGTGATGGCGTCCCAACGTGGGCCATCGGTCGGGTCGGCCGGTCGGTGCCAGGAGCCGTGGAAGGCTTCATAGGTGTGCCCGTAAAGGTGAGTCTCGCGAACGGCGGTCGGAGTGCGGATTCGAAGGAAGAACACCATGCCATCGAGCGTGTCGGCGTCGCCGCCGAGGCCGTCGTCGAAATGGAGACGTGCCAGGTTGTCCGCAAATCGAGGAGGCGCGGCGCTCTCCGGGAGAAGGTACTCGACGAGGTCGCCGAGTCGTCCGGCGAAGGGTCGAGTGGGAATGGTGCTCGGAGAGAGGTTGGTGATGATGGGCACGCCGTCTTCCTGGACGGCGATGAGAACGACGTGGTACTCGAAGCCGACGATTTCGAGGCGAACCTCGAGCGAGGCGCCGGCAAAGCGTGAGACGGCGGACTCGAGGTGAGTGCGGTGCGGTGCGCGATCGCGCGTTTCGAGAGCGGCGCGATACTGTTCAGCGATATAGGGATCGATGCTGGACAGGTCATCATCGAAGCGAACGGAATCTACAGGCGACATGAGCTACTCCTTCCCGCCATCGAGCAGGGCCTGGCCGGTGCATGGCATGTCACGAGAAGCGTACGCGGCGGAGGAAGGCTCGCAACACGCGACTGACGGGGCGTGGGCGCGAATCGCACCGGCAGCGCTCGGAGTCCTTCCTATCGAGTACAGGCTTGTCATGGTCCTGAATCGGGGTGTTGGAATGCGTGAGGCGGAGGGGAAGGCCGAGATCCTTGCGTACCTGATTCTCACCGCGTACGGCGAACGCCTCAGATCGGGGGAGGTTCGAAATATCAATGAATGCATGCACGAGTTCATGGGCGAGGATCACACCCGGGAGCGTCAACTTGCCACCTTCGTCATCGATGCCGCTGAGTGTCCCGTCCGGATTCCAGAAGACGATATCAAGGTTGGGGTTGGTCTGACTGTTGCCCAGAGATACTTCGATCCTGTACGTGACGTTCGCCTGCCGGATGTCCTTGATGAGGTTGCAGCCGGCCGTATGAGCGCAGTAGAAGGAGCAGAAACCGACGGCGTGCGCGGCGCCGACGGTCCCCGGCTCGTCGAGTCTGAACACCCTGGCCGGGCAGATCAGAGTCAGGGCTTCCGTGACGGAGGCTTTGAACTCAGGATCGCCGGCGACAATGAGCGTCATCGATCATTCCTTGTCCGCCGAACGGCGACCAGCGGGTTCCGTTGGCGCCGAATTCAGCTTGCAGAGAGGCGGCCAATAACGCGCTCATTTCTTCGCCTTCTTCGCCTTCTTCGCCGCTTTCCTGACCGGCTTTCTGTCCGAGCAGTCGACGTCGACGCACCTGACGTTCGCTTTGGGAATGCAGGGAACGATCTTGATTTTGCAGTTGCCCTTGGGATCCTTCATCACGAAGAGCTTGAGGCAGTACAGTCCTGCGAAAACCCATTCGTCCGAATCAAAGCAGAGCTGACTCATGTCGGGTCCGCATTCGCTGTGTCCATTGCATTTCTTGCATCCCGGTCCGGGCGGCATACCCCCTCCTTGAATGTGTGCACTCGCGCTGGATCACAGGTCCAAGACGGACCTGATCAGCGGTTCTCACGAAGCCTGACGACCTGACCTTGCGCGTATTCGACGAGTGGGGCGGCGAGAGAATCCGCGCCGGCCCAGGTCCGGATGAAGCCCTCGAAATCATTCAACGCAAAAGAGGCGTTACCGAGGGCCACGAAGGAAGCGGCGCGGCGGAGCCGGGCAGTCCAGCGCAAGCCCCAGTTGATGTCGGGGCGATCGAGAGCGAGGGGGATGCTGTCGAGGCGGGTGAAGTCGGCGACGGCGGCAGCGTGATCGCCGAGGCTGGCGGCAATCACGCCGTGGAGGAACGATCGAGAGAACTCGCCGAGGCCGGGCGTCGAGTCCGAGCGGGACCGTTCGAGGGCCAGGCTGGCGGCCGCCGGGTCCGAGCCGGCGAGCACGAGGGCCTGCCAGAGCGGATCGTCGTATTCGAGATCGTCATTCCATCGGGAGAGCGCAGCCGAATCGAGCAGGAGCGCGGGTGCGATGCGTAGCGCCGCTTCGCGGCGAAGCACCATCCGTTCCTGGCGAGTGTAGGGTGGAACGGCCCAGATCTGGTCGAGATCTCGCAGTTCGTCACGGAGGGCGATCCCGGAAATCTGGTTCGCGCCGAGTACGCGCAGTCGCTCGACAATGGGCTCCGCACCTCCATAGAGGATTGTGTTGCCGGATGCGGGATCGGAGATGGCGCGCGTAACCCCGGTTGCTGATGCAAGCAGGAGCGCTGGTGCGATTCGACCGGTGGCTGTGAAGGCGTTCAAGGCGAGGCTGAGGGCGGGGTCGCTCGTGCTGCCACCTCGCGCGGAATGTCGCGCCAATCCCATCTCAACGAGTTCGAGTCCGCGGCGGATGCTGTCCACACCGAGGTAGAGATTGCCGAGTCGAATCAGGTCGATGGGCAGCGTGTCGGAACTGACATCGAGGGCCCTCCGCGTCCAGGTCAGCGCTTCGGCGGCCAGGCTGTCGATCCGTTCAGGCGGCGCGATGCCGAGCCGCGCTCGCTGTGCGAGGATCTGTTCCGCCAGTTCATTGGCCGGCTTGGGTTGATCGCGCGAGTAATCCGCCCAGCGCCGGAGCAGACGCATCGATTCGCTGAACAGAAGCTCGGCGCCGGCCGCTGCGGGTTCAATGCCATGCGTCTCGAGATCCGCGGCGGCCAACCATACAATGGAGTCGTTGCTCATCACCGGGCAGAACGGCCGCATCTGATCGAGGTGCGTGATATCCGATCGATCGAAACGCACGCTGGCCGGCATCTGGAAATACTGGCATCCACTCGTCCCACGAGGCGTAATGTCGCGGTAGATGTCGAAAAGGTGGCCATAGCCGAGTTCGAACGTCGGTTGAAGCCGAACGGCTTCAGTGAAAGCACGGATGGCGAGGTTGTAGTCGGCGCGCGGGCGTGCGATGTCCGGATCGCTACTGCTCAGCCATGGATCGACGTATTCGACCGTGCCCAGGAACAGCCACGCGTACACGTCGTTCGGATCGAGCCGAACCAGTGACCGGTAGTCGCGGCGAGCGGTGTCGTATTCTTCGTCCTGGAGTGCGTAAAAGGCGCGCACGTGCAGGCTGTCGTGCGTAGAGAGATTCACACCGTGACGCAGGGCAGCTGCACTGTGGAACGCGATGTCGGAGCCGGCCGACGGCGCCCTACCTTCCGAGGCCTGCCAGTACAGCGTCTGCGCCAACCGGTGGTGCGCCAATGCGAACGTGGAATCCAGACCAATCGCGCTGCGAAAACTCGTTTCCGCCGCTCTCAGACGCCACCGTTCGAGTTGCGCGCGGCCCTGCGCATCGGCACGCAGGGCCTGCGGGTTGGAAGAGAGCGGTCGCGGTCCATCGCCCAGCACGTCGGTCACACCGACGAGAGCTGCCGCAATCCTGCGGGCCAACGGCTCCGTCGCGTCTGGTGAGCCGCTGGCTCGGTAGGGCCGCCCGACTACGCGTCCGGACTCGGCATCGAACAGGCTCGCCTCGACGACTGCGCTGTCGCCGCGCAAGCGAACGGTAACGGCGAGGTAACTGTGCACGTCGAATTCACGGGCGAGCCGGCGGCCATCGTCCAGCCGGCCGAGGGTCGGACCGGTGATCCCGAGATCGAACATCGGACCACCCAGTGCAACGGGCGGCACAGAGCGAATCGATTCCCACGCATCGATTTCGTTCGTTATCGCTGCGGCAATATCCGGTGTGATGAGGCGTTCCGCTTCCGTGCTCGAAGGATAATGATACGGCAGTACGACGACGCTTGCCGGACGTCCTCCCGGCCATGGTTGTGCTGAGGTCATCACCATGCTGACGACCGCAGCCGTTGCCAGGACGAGGACGAGCGCTGCCAGCGGCAGGAGCAGGCGGGCGCGTGGTGACAGTCCCGCGAAGCGACGGCGCGTTCGTCGCAACAGAGATGTGAGCGTGTCACGGCTGGCCTCCTCGACCTCGTCAAGTCGTCTACCGAACTCGGATGCCGAGGAGAAGCGGTCATCGGGCGTTTTCGCGAGTGCGCGCCGCACCGCGTGGTCCAATTCGACCGGAACCCCGGCTCGGGCGTCGGACAGCGACGGCGGCGGGCGCATCATGTGCAGGCCGAGCACGCCCTGGGCGGAACGGGCGCGGAAGGGCGGTTCGCCCGCGACCATCTCATAGAGCACACAACCGAGCGCGTAGATGTCGGACCGCGCGTCGATTGACGGTTCGCCGTTCGCCTGCTCCGGGCTCATGTAGGCGGGCGTACCGATCGCGAGACCGGATGAAGTCAGTTCACTTCCTGTGGCCTCTTGCAGCGCCCGTGCGATGCCGAAGTCGGCGATCAGGGCGTGGTTTCCCGAGAGCAGGATGTTGCGCGGCTTGATGTCGCGATGGATCACGCCCGCCGCGTGGGCATACTCGAGGCCGTCTGCCACTTCGCGCGCAATGCGAACGGCCCGGTCGAGAGGGAACGGACCGACGCGATCCAGCTCGTCCCGCAGAGTCAGTCCGTCGATGTACGGCATGACGTAGTAGAGCAGGCCAGCGGCATTGCCCGAATCGAAAACCGCAACGATGTGCGGGTGATTCAGCCGTGCCGCAATCGCGATCTCGCGCCGGAACCGGTCTGCCCCGATCGACGACGAAAGCTCGGGGAGCAGAACCTTGATGGCCACGTTTCGCTCGTGACGAAGGTCTCGAGCGAGATACACGACGGCCGTTCCACCGCGACCAAGCTCGCGCTCGACCACATAATGGCCCGAAAGCGCTTGCCCGATGCGCCTGAGCTGATCCATCGCGATCTTCCGCCGGAGACAGCGCGGAACATACAGCGCCGTCCGGTGCCCGCCAACAATCGCATTCCGGTGCAGACGACAGCAGGGCGTAACGATCGATGCGGAGGCAGCGGGAGTTCCGGCGAGTCGGTCAGCCCACCACGCTCGGCCGAGGCTCGCGCCGGTGTCCCCGGCCGGCGTCAGGATGTCGAAACGCCTTCCGGGAAAACGATCGAGCCCTGCTCGAGGCTGGCGCCTCGCAATGCACGGGCGAGCACTTCACCGAGATCGGCGACGAGATGAAACGTGATCTCGTTACGCAGTTCTTTCGGCAGGTCATCGAGGTGCGCCTCGTTGTCCTTGGGCAGGACGATCTCGCGAATGCCTGCACGGTAGGCGCCAAGAACCTTTTCCTTGACGCCGCCGATGGGCAGAACGCGACCGGTCAGCGTGATCTCGCCGGTCATGGCAACGTCACTGCGCACGGGCCGTTTGGAGAGCGCCGACACGATAGCCGTGGACATGGTGACGCCGGCCGATGGGCCGTCCTTGGGAATGGCGCCGGCTGGAACGTGGATGTGGAGCTCGACGTCCTTGAGGTTTTCTTCTGCGATGCCAAGCCGGTCATGGTGCGTCTTGGCATACGTCAGCGCCGCACGGGCGGACTCCTTCATGACGTCACCGAGCTGACCGGTGAGAATGAGGTTGTCCTTGCCTTTCGCGACGCTGGCTTCGACGAACATGATGTCACCGCCGACGGGCGAGTAGAACATGCCGGTCGCGACGCCGACGGCATCCTCGTGCGCTTTGCGCTCGGGGTGAACGCGAGCGCGGCCGAGCAGTTCATCGAGCTGGTCGCGGTCGATGTCGACGCGATCGACTTCGCCTGCCGCGATGCGGCGAGCGGCCTTGCGGGCGACCTTGCCGAGTTCTCGTTCGAGTTGCCGCACGCCGGCCTCGCGGGTGTACTCGCTGATGACGGTTTCGAGCGCATCATCGGAGATGTCGATCTGGGTTTCGCGGAGCCCGTTCTCGTCGCGCTGGCGAGGAATGAGATAACGCCGTGCGATTTCCTTTTTCTCGAGTTCGGTGTAGCCGGTGAACTCGACGGTTTCCATGCGATCGCGAAGAGGAGCAGGAATCTGATCGTGATAGTTGGCAGTCGCGATGAAGAGGACCTCCGAGAGATCGAACGGGACGCCGAGGTAATGGTCGACGAACGAGTGGTTCTGGGCCGGATCGAGGACCTCGAGCAGAGCCGAGGACGGATCGCCCTGTAGACTTACACCGAGTTTATCGACCTCGTCCAGCAGGAAGACCGGATTCTTGGTTCCGGCCTGACGAAGGCCCTGAATGATACGACCGGGCAGCGCCCCGACGTAGGTGCGGCGATGGCCGCGAATATCCGCTTCGTCTCGCGCGCCGCCGAGGGCAATCCGCACGTACTTGCGCGATAGCGCACGTGCAATCGACTTCGCGATGGACGTCTTGCCGACGCCGGGTGGTCCGACGAAGAGAAGGATCGGACCCCGGCCCACGGCCCTGGCTTTGGCGCGAACCTCGGTCGTGTGCGGAACACCGCCGGGTGGTTGGTTCTCGCCGGCATTGTCGTCGCTTGCCGGCTCACCGCCGGCCGCTGATCCAGCGCCAGTCGCTTCGGCCGGGCCGGCCGACGCGACGGACGGCGTGACGTTCGGTCCGACGTTCGAGTCGCCATTCCCGTTTGTTCCGGTGTTGCCGTTGGAGCCACCGTTGCCGCCGGGCGTGCTCGCGCGGGCTTCCTCTTCGACGGCCTCTTCGACGGCTTCGCTGGCTGCGCGCTCCATCTGGAGTTTGCGAACGGCGAGGAACTCGAGGATGCGATCCTTGACGTCCTCGAGACCGTAGTGGTCTTCCTCGAGAACCCGCTCTGCTTCAGGCAGATCGATCTTGTCTTCGGTCCGTTCGTTCCAGGGCAGCTCACCGACGAGTTCGAGATAGGTTCGAACGACCTGATACTCGGCGGACTGCGGGTTGGTGCGGCGGAGGCGCGCGAGTTCGCGGTTGATCTCATTGCGGGCATCGGGAGGGAGTTCGATCCGGGCGATGCGCTCCTCGAGTTCCTCGATGTCCGTGCCTTCTTCGTCTTCGCCGAGCTCCTTCTGGATGGCCTTCAGCTGTTCGCGAAGCACCATCTCGCGCTGCTTCTCGCCGAGTTCTTCCTGGACCTTCTGCTGGATCTCCTGCTGTGCTTCGAGGCGAAGCAGATCGCGCTCGACGCCAACCAGCACGCGGCGCATGCGTTCGGCGACGGGAAACAGCTCGAGCAGCTGCTGTTTCTCGTTCGCTGACATGTCGAGGTAGAAAGCGACCATGTCGGCGAACGCGCCCGGTTCCTCGACGCCCTGAACGATCTGCGCGAGCGCTTCGCGCGGCATCCCACGGCGCCGTCCCAGTTCGACCGCTCGTTCGCGAAGTTCACGATCCAGCGCGATCAACGCCGGCTCGTACGGTGTGCCGGGCTCCTGCGGATCGATGACCCAGACATCGGCCTCGATCATTCCTTCACCGACTCGATGGTAGGAGAGCGACTTCGCCCGTTTTTCGCCCTGAATCAACAGCTGCAATCCACCTGAAGTACGCTGTACCTGGACGACACGGATGATCACGCCCATTTCGTGCAACACCTCGGGGGTCGCCTCATCGAGGTTCTCGCGCTGACAAACCGCGAACAACGTGCGATCGCCCTCGAGGACCTGCTCGATCGCTTCCAGTGTGCCGGGCCGTCCCGCACTGATGGACAGGGCGACGCCCGGAAAGACAACCGTCTCCCGCATCGGAAGAACGGGGAGTTTCAACCGTTCGGCCATGATTCGCTCACCGTGTCAGGTGGTGCGGTCCCGCCGGTGCGGCAGACCGCACAGAAGGATGGCATGCAATGTCGCAGGAAGCTTGCCACCTGCGCGGGTGTGCCGAAACGCCGTTTTTCCGGGGCAAGGATCCATTGCGGACCACGGCCACGCGAGCGGCGGCAAGGTCAGATTGGCATGGGACTGCCCGGGCGGCAGGAACCGCCGCGGGTTCAACGAAGCTGGTCGCCGATCCGGGACCAGCGGACGTGATTGATGAAGGGGAGCGGCCCGAAGGCCTCCCGATCATACGAGAAATAGAGAACGACGGCTTTCCCTTTAAGGGCGCCGGGATCGACGAAGCCCCAGTACCGCGAATCGAGGCTCTGGTCGCGGTTATCTCCCATCACGAAATAGCTGTTGGGTGGTACGACGACCGGCCCCCAGTTGTCGCGCGTGGGGCGGTACTCACTCGCATTCGTCGAAGCCGTGACATGGTCCGTCTGCCACACCATCCACGGGTGCGGGCCATCACCGTCGGGATCCGTGTGAATCACGTACGGTTCTTCCTGTGGGATCCCGTTCAGGAGCAGTGTGCCATCGCGCATGCCGAGAGTGTCGCCCGGCAGGCCGATGAGCCGCTTCACGAGGTCGATCGGCTCGTGGTGACCCCGAAACACGACGATATCGCCACGACTCGGTTCGGTGTAGCCGGGCAACGTCACGTCGGTGCCGGGGACGGTCGCGCCGTAAGCGGACTTGCTGAGTACGAGGAAATCGCCAACCAGAAGCGTGTTCTCCATCGAACCCGATGTGATCGTGAAGGTCTGGATCAGAAAGGTTCGAAGAATCAGAAACAGAACAAACCCCATTGCCAGCGACTTCGTCCATTCCCAGATCGCGCGCGAAGCGGTGCGCTGCGTGCTCTCGACGGCAGGTTCACGTGTAGCGCCTGCTCGCGCATCCTTCGTTCTCGTCTGGCTGGCCATGGCCCGTTCTTCGAGGTTGGATCGGCAGCTTGGCAAACCGCCGGCGGCGGTCGCGACACCGGCGCCGCGGGTGCGTTGCCAGAATCGCCGCGCGCGCTGGCTACGATACGCCGTTGCAACAGAGATGTTTCAGAGAATCGGTGCGAGGTGGATGCAAGAAGGGCGACATCACGAGGCGCGATGCCGCCCTTCCGAAGTACGCCCTTCCGCATCCTGCGGTGCCCGCCGCCCTCACCCCTCCAGCTCCGACCGTGCCCGGGTCCGGCATCGTCGCCGGCGCAGCAGAGGCGTGTCGTCCGTCGCCCACGCCCCGGTCTGCGCTACCCCCTCGCCAGCGAGTGGGGACCGACCTGCGGGCCTTGAATCGGAGGTCACCCGGGCAAAAGGTCAAGATCGGTGCCACCGCCGGATCCGGCGTCCGGGCGCGATCGCACCGCCGCCCGATACATCGCTCAACTTAATATCTGGCAATGACTTGCGCTTTTCGACCCGGAATGATTCCGCTCTGTCCGGCAGGCCGCGCCGGGTCGATCACGGTCGCGGATCGCCGAACGGACTGGCAGAATGCAACGACCCGTGACATCGGTTCCGACACATCGCGATCCGCTTGAGAAAGTAGATCCCCGGTTCCAGTTTGGCGAAAGCGAATCACGAGAGGATGATGCGATGGCAACGATGGAAGCGGCAGGGATCCTGCGGGCGCCACGCGGAACGACGCGAAGCTGCCGCGGCTGGGCTCAGGAAGCGGCGCTGCGCATGCTACTCAACAACCTCGACCCGGATGTGGCGGAACGGCCCGAGGAACTCGTCGTGTACGGCGGGACCGGGAAGGCGGCACGCAATCACGACGCGTTACACGCGATCGTGGCCGAACTCGAGCGCCTGGGGAACGATGAGACGCTGCTGATCCAGTCAGGCAAGCCGGTCGCGGTGTTCCGCACGCACGCGGCAGCACCACGCGTGCTTCTGGCGAACGCGAACCTGGTGGGCGACTGGGCGACATGGGAGCACTTTCGCGAACTCGAACGGCAGGGCCTGACGATGTTCGGTCAGATGACGGCGGGTTCGTGGATCTACATCGGAAGCCAGGGCATCCTCCAGGGGACGTACGAGACGTTGGGCGCAGTCGCGCGCCAGCATTTCGGCGGCACGCTGAAAGGACGATGGGTGCTCACCGGAGGGATGGGCGGCATGGGTGGCGCGCAACCGCTCGCCGTCACGATGAACGAGGGTGTCGTACTCGTCGTCGAGGTCGATGCGCGCAGGATCGAGCGGCGCATCCGGGACCGGTACTGCGATCGTATGACCTACGACCTCGATGAAGCGTTGCACTGGGTGCGAGAGGCGACGCGTCGCGGCGAGCCGCTTTCGGTCGGACTGGCCGGCAACTGCGCTGAAGTTCTGCCTGATCTCGTCGTGCGCGGCGAGGTGCCGGACGTCGTGACGGATCAGACATCGGCTCACGATGCCCTGCACGGCTACTATCCTGCCGGCCTGTCGATGGATGAGTCGGATTCCTTGCGCGCGCGCAATCCGGACGAATATCTGCGTCGTTCCATGGAATCGATGCGCGTGCATTGTGCCGCCATGGTCGCGATGATGCGGCAGGGAGCGGTAACCTTCGATTATGGGAATAATCTGCGCGGCCAGGCGCTCGCCGCGGGGTACGACCGTGCGTTCGAAATCCCCGGCTTCGTCCCTGCGTACGTGCGTCCGCTGTTCTGCGAGGGGAAGGGCCCGTTCCGGTGGGTCGCGCTGTCCGGCGAGGCGGAAGACATCTATCGCACGGATGAGCTGGTGATGCGCCTGTTCCCGAAGGATCGACACCTGGCGCGTTGGATCCGGCTGGCGCGCGAGAAGGTCGCGTTCCAGGGACTGCCCGCGCGAATCTGCTGGCTCGGCCAGGGTGAACGCGCGAAGTTCGGCGTCGCGTTGAACGATCTGGTCACGAACGGCATCGTCAAGGCACCGATCGTAATCGGCCGCGACCATCTCGACACCGGCTCCGTGGCATCGCCCTATCGCGAGACCGAAGGAATGAACGATGGCAGCGATGCGATCGCGGACTGGCCCATCCTCAATGCCCTGTTGAACACAGCCAGCGGCGCGAGCTGGGTCGCATTCCATCACGGCGGCGGCGTCGGGATCGGCAAGTCGCTGCACGCGGGTCAGGTTCTGGTCGCCGATGGCACACCCGAGATGCGTGAGCGCATCGAGCGCGTGCTGACGAACGATCCCGGGCTGGGTGTGGCGCGGCACGCGGATGCCGGCTACCCGCTCGCGATCGAGACTGCGCGCAGAAACGGCATTCGCCTGCCGATGCTCGACTGAACCTGAACCGACCGATCGAGGCCAGCATACGTGCCGACTCTGCTCCCGGACCTGGTCTGGCTGGACGGCGAGTTCCGGCGCGGACTCGCCGTTTCGTATTCGGCGACGAGCGGCCGCATCACGCATGTGGGTCCGGCAGCCGGTGGGCGCGGCGAGGCGAGCGACGAAGGTCCGGTGCTCGCCCTGTACAATCGCGCTCTCGTGCCCGGCTTCGTGAACGCGCACTCGCATGCGTTTCAACGGCTCATGCGCGGCCGCACACAGTGGCGGGGGGGAAACGAGGCGAGCGCGGACTTCTGGTCGTGGCGCACGGCGATGTACGAGACGGCGCTCCACCTCTCGCCCGAAGACGTATACGAAGTGTCGCGCTTCTGTTTCATCGAGATGCTGGCGGCGGGAATCACAGCGGTTGGCGAGTTTCATTATCTACAGCGCGATCCGGCGGGGAACGCGTATGCGGATCCGGCTGAACTCGCACTTCGCGTGATTGCAGCCGCAGAAGATGCAGGGATTCGCATCCGCCTTCTCAATGTCGCCTATGCGTGCGGCGGCATCAACGAGCTGCTGCGCGCGGAGCAGCGTCGATTCGCTACGCCGGATCTGGACGGCTTCATCGGGAACACGAAGGCTCTGGTGCGTGCGGTTCATGGCCGGCCGCTGGCCACGATTGGAGTTGCGCCGCACAGCGTGCGCGCTGTAGAGCGGTCATGGCTGGCGCCTCTTCATGAACTGGCCTGCGAATGCGATGCGCCCTTCCACATGCACGTCAGCGAACAGCCAGCGGAAGTAGCCGCCGCGCTCGAGGCATGGGGCAGGCGGCCGGTCGAAATGCTCGCGGATGAGGGCGTGCTCGATGAACGCTTGACGGCCGTGCACGCGACGCACCTCACGCATCGCGAAGTCACGGCGCTGGGCAACCAACGCGTTATCGTGTGTGCATGTCCGACTACGGAGCGTGATCTCGGTGATGGATTCCTGCCGGGTGCCGAATTGCTCGCGGCCGGCGCCGGCATCGCGATCGGCACCGATAGCCAGACCATGATCGAGCCGCTCGAGGAGATGCGGTTGCTCGAGTATCATGAGCGATTGCGCCGGCTCGAGCGCGTGATCCTCGCGCCCGCCGAAGCCAATGCCCGGAATGAGGTCGCCCCGATTCTCCTCGCTGCCGCCACGGAAACGGGCGCTCGCTCGCTCCGCATTGACGCTGGACGATTCGCTGCCGGCGCACTGGCCGATTTCCTTGCGATCGACCTCGGTCATCGCGCACTCGCCGGCTGGCAGGACGAAACACTGGCTGCATGCCTCGTACTGTCTGCTCCCGTAAACGTGGTGAGCGATGTGTGGGTGGGCGGGGTACAACGGATTCGCGGCGGCCACCACCGTCTTGATGCGGAGAGCCAGACTGCCTTCGCCAGAGTTGCCCGCCGCTTCGCGGTCCGCTCGTGAACTCACAGGAGAACGCTGCCGTACATGCGGGATTTCCGACTTGCGCGGGTTTTCGGGTTCGAGGTTCGCATCGACGCGTCCTGGTTCGTCATCTTCTTTCTCGTGCTGTGGTCGTTTACGGCCGCCGTGTTTCCGCAGCGCGCACCCGGCTTGGGCATGGCCGCTCATGTTGCAATGGGAATCGCCGGTGCGCTCCTCTTCTTCGTCACATTGCTGGCTCACGAAATCGCGCATTCGGTGGTCGCTCGGGCGAAAGGCATTCCCGTCGACGGTATCACGCTGTTCGTGTTCGGTGGCGTTGCGCGAACTCGTTCCGAGGCAAAATCGCCCGGCGATGAGTTCCTGATCGCGGGCGTCGGGCCGCTCGCCAGCTTCGCCATCGCCATCGCCTTTCAGGGCATTGCAAACCTGATGGCCCGTTCGGGCGCAACGGGCGCCGCCTCGGTCGTGCTCGCCTACGTCGCAGTCCTCAATTACGCTCTTGCCATCTTCAACCTGTTGCCCGGGTTTCCGCTCGACGGCGGCCGCCTGTTGCGGGCCATTGTATGGAAGGCAACCGGCAACCTGCGCAGGGCTACGCGCATCGCCAGCACCGGCGGCCGTTGGCTCGGCTACCTCCTGATGGCGATCGGACTGCTGTTCGCGTTCCAGGGCAACATCGTCGGCGGCCTCTGGTTCGTCCTCATCGGCTGGTTCCTCCGCAACACGGCGGCGGCCAGCTACCAGGAACATCTCGTGAGCGATCTGCTCAGCGGCGTTCGGGCTGCACAGGTAATGACGCCGTATCCGATCTCCGTGCCGCCCGCGCTGTCTCTTCAGCGCTTCTTCGACGAACACGTGCGGCATACTCGATTTGTCGCGTTCCCTGTCATCGATGGCGACGCCCCACTCGGCATCGTTACGATTCATGCATTGCGTGATGTCCCGCGCGATCGCTGGCCGGACATGACGGTGGGTGATGTCGTGACAGCGATCGGGCCGGAAATGATCGCGCACCCGGATGATCCCGTGCCTGCGATCATGGCACAACTGCAAGCGTCACCCGTACGACGCCTGCTCGTCCTGCGGGACGGCCGGGTCGCCGGGATCATCACGGCGAGGGACGTCGCGAACTGGCTCGACAAGGCGCGTCAGATCGAGGGGATGTCGAGGAACGGATGATCGTGATGTGCGATGCTCGAACAGCGGAGTGTGTAGAGATGACGCGCACAGGATCGACATGACCGGGGACCCCCTCATCATCCCGGAGGACCGGCTGCCGCCGGGGTTCGCCGCGAGGATCGAAACACCGCCCGAAGTGCCGGCCGAAGCGAGGCCGGCAGCGACGGTCGTACTGGTGCGCGACACGAGTCACGGGCTGGAGTCGTTGCTGATGAGGCGGCACCGCGCGGCGGGATTCGTGCCGGGCGCGTGGGTTTTCCCCGGCGGCCGAGTCGATGCAGCCGATGCCTCGCCCGATCTATGGTCGTGTGGTGCGCCACCAGCGGTCGAACCGCCAGCCCCCTTCTGGGCGGCGGCAGTTCGCGAAGTCTTCGAGGAAACGGGTGTGCTGCTTGCGCGCGGCCGCGATGGAACGCCCGTTCCCGGTGCGCCCGCCGATGCAACGCTGCGCGTCTGGCGTGAGGCGCTGCTCGAGGATCGTGCGACGCTGCTCGATGTTGTGCAGGACCGGTCCCTGTGCCTCGCGCTCGAGCACACGATTCGTTTCGCGCACTGGATCACGCCGCTCGCGGAACCGAGACGCTACGACACACACTTCTTCCTGGCTGCGTTGCCGGAAGGCGCCGTGGTGAGTGCGGACGCGCGCGAGATGACGGCTGCACAGTGGCTGTCGCCGCGCACGGCCCTCGAACGGTTCGAGCAAGGCGACTTGCCGATGGTCTTTCCGACGGTCAAGGTGCTGGAGAGCCTGACACGTTTTGCGGACGTGATGGCCGCCGTCGCGGCGTTGCGCCGCGAGAGCGTGCACCCGATCATGCCAAGACTGGTTCGGACCAGGGGTGGGATCGGGTTTCTGATCGATGCGGAAGGAAGTGGCTGATGGAAGCACGCCCCACGACATTGGGTGAATTGAAGGACAGCGGGTATCGCCCGCGCACCGTGAAGGAAGAGATCCGAGAGAACCTCGTCTGCCGGCTGCAAACGGGGGATTCACTGTTCCCCGGCATTGTCGGCTTCGATGACACGGTGATTCCGCAGGTCTCGAACGCACTGCTGGCGCGGCAGAACTTCATCCTTCTCGGGCTGCGAGGACAGGCGAAGAGCCGGCTCATTCGCCAGCTCGTCGATCTGCTCGATCCCGAGATCCCGATCCTCGCCGGCAGCGAGATCAATGACGACCCGCTGAAGCCCATATCGAAGCATGCACGCAACATCCTCGATGAGATGGGCGATCGTGCGCCGGTCACATGGATTCCGCGCGATGCCCGCTTCGTCGAAAAGCTGGCCACACCGGATGTCACAATCGCCGACATCATTGGCGATGTCGATCCGATCCGCGCCGCACGCGGCGGTCACGTACTCGCCGACGAGTTGACGATTCACTACGGTCTCCTGCCGCGCGCCAACCGCGGCATCTTCGCACTCAACGAACTCCCGGATCTCGCCGGCAAGATTCAGGTCGGCCTGTTCAACATCATGCAGGAAGGCGATGTCCAGATCAAAGGCTATCCGGTCCGGTTGCCGCTCGACATCCTGCTCGTGTTCACGGCGAATCCGGAAGACTACACGGCGCGCGGCAAGATCATCACACCCCTCAAGGATCGAATCGGCGCCGAGATCCAGACTCACTATCCGGAATCCATCGAGACCGGTGTGCAGATTACCGTGCAGGAAGCATGGATCCAGCGATACGGCAGGGGCGACCGCACGGTGCACGTCCCCGATTTCATGACCGAAACCATCGAACGCATCGCGTTCCTCGCTCGCTCTGACAAGCGCGTGGACCAGCGTTCGGGCGTCAGTCAGCGCATGCCCATCACAGTGCTCGAGAACGCAATCTCGAACGCCGAGCGCCGCGCCCTCGTGACGGGCGAGTCCGAAGTCGTTCCACGGCCGACCGACCTCTATGCAGCGCTGCCATCCATCACCGGCAAGCTGGAACTCGAGTATGAGGGCGAACTCGTCGGCGCAGCGACCATCGCGAAAGAACTCGTGGCCACCGCAGCCAGTGAAACGTTCACTGCATGCGGTGGCGAAGCCGTGTCCAGTGAACTCGATGAGGTGGTCGATTACTTCGATCGCGGCGGCGTGCTCCAGATCGGCGATACGGCTGCCGGCATCGCATCCATCGAAGGATTCCGCACGGTTCCCGGTCTGATGGAAGCCATCACCACGCTCGGCCTGCTCAACGAAGCCTCACCCGGCCACACCGCGGCCGCGTGCGAACTCGCCCTCGAATCGCTCGTAGCGGAACGACGGATCTCGCGCGCAGAAAGCGGCCGCTACGCCCGCGTGCCTCGCAGGCAGGGTCCCGCCTCGGGAGGGACGCCTACGTTCGAAGTGTAACGTGACATGATCGGCTCGATGCCGGATGCGTGGTCGGAAACTGGACCGTCAATCGAGGTGACCACAATGCGAGATCGTGAGCAACGGCCGGCGGATAACGAATACAACGAATACTATGGCCGGTACATCGAGCGCGTACCGAACGGCGACATCGTCGTCATTCTGCGCGGTCAGATCGAGAAGACCTGTGGCCTGATCGAAAAGGCGGGTGACGCGAAGGCCGGTCATGCATACGCGCCGGGGAAATGGACTGTGCGCGAAGTCATCGGGCACCTCGCGGATGGCGAGCGCATCTTCGCCTACCGGGCGCTCCGCTTCGCACGCGAGGATCAGACACCCCTTCCTGGCTTCGATCAGAACGTGTATGTGCCCACTGGCCGCTTCGAGAAGCGCTCCCTCGCCAGCCTCGTGGATGAATTCCGCGCCGTGCGCGCGGCCAGTGTTGCCCTTTACGATTCGTTTGATGCCGATGCGTGGTCGAAAGGCGGCCACGCGAGCGACATGCCCGTTACGGTTCGCGCCCTCGCATGGCTGACCGCCGGTCACGAGCTGCACCACCGCGCGCTGCTTGCAGAACGATACTTCACATGAACTGCGGGTGAGATTGGGGCGCTGTGGCGCCATCGGTGGCGGTGGCGGTGGCGGTGGCGACGGGGGTACGGGATCGAGCGTCGATGGGAACGGTGGCGGTGGGCGGTGGCGATGGAGGTATGGAATCCGGCCAGCATCGGGAATCGGACGAAGGACAGGATCGTGGAACTGATCGCATCGATGGTTACGGAACACCTCGAGAGTCTGGCGTCGGGTCGGCCGGACGTGCTGCGGGAGATGGAAGCGGTCGGGAAGGCAAGGGATTTCCCGATTGTCGGGCCGGCGGCGGGGCAGATGATCTACGTACTGGCGCGGTTGGCGCGGGCGAGGCGAGTGTTCGAGATGGGGTCGGGATTCGGTTACTCGACCGCATGGTTCGCTCGTGCCGTCCGGGAGAATGGCGGAGGCGAGGTGCACCACGTCGTGTGGGACGAAGCGCTGACGGCGGAGGCGAAGGTGTGGCTGGAACGACTTGGTCTGAGCTATCTCGTACGGTATCACACCGCGGAAGCGATCGCGGTGTTACGCGATACGCCGGGGCCGTTCGATGTCGTGTTCGTGGACATCGACAAGGACGGGTATCCGGAGGCCGTCCGGCTGGCGCGTGAGAAACTGAGGGACGGAGGGCTCATCATCGCGGACAACGCATTGTGGAGCGGGCGCATTTTCGACAGCGCAGACCATTCTCCCGCAACCGAGGGCATCCGCGAAGCGACACGGCTTCTGACATCTCGAGGCTGGGCGGCGGCGCTCGCGCCCATCCGTGATGGACTCCTCGTGGGCATTCGCGAGTGAAGCGGCTGACTGTGTGAGGTGAGGCGTCCAGCACGGTCGATCAGCAACCGATGCGACCGCTGAAGCAATTGCAACGGTGTGATCCTTCCGATCCGCAAAGATCTCTGGCGAAGCGGTCGATCCTGAATGGAACGTTCTGGTCGGCGTTGCCCATGGCATCGACACGATCCCGGAGGACTCCATGATCGTAAGGCTGTTCGCGTTTGCCCGTCGTGACGCGCACCGTCTCCATGCGCTTCGTGCCGCCAACCTGTCGTTCCGATTGTGGTCGATCTCGTCGAGATCCGGGCTCGTCGGCGGCGCAGCGCTTCCTCTCCTGATCATGGGGTGCGGCGATCCTCGGGCGGACGGCGAGGCGACAGCGCGGAACACGGAGAGCGTCCCGATGGCATGGACTGTCGAAGGACAGCCACAGCTCGAGATCGGTGAAGCCGATGGCGACGAACGATACCTGTTCCACGAAATCACGAGCGTGGTTCGGCTCCCGAATGGCAACATCGCAGTTCTGAACGCAGGCTCAGGAGAGATCCGACTCTACGATGCACAGGGCGGCCACGTGCGCACGACGGGTGGCACCGGTTCGGGGCCGGGCGAGTATCGCATGCCGGCGCGAATCTACCTGACCCACCCCGATTCGCTCCTTGTGTTCGACGCAGATACTCGAATGGAAACGGTGCTCGACACTGCCGCCCGCTTCCAGCGGTCGGTTCGCTACGAGGTTGCGGAAGACGAGACGTTTACTCGCGACGTATGGTTGTACGGCAGAATGCTGGTGGATGGGCCGATGTTACCCGGCGACCGACCTGCCCTCCGGCCCGCCCTCGACCGCTTGCCGCCGGTTGCGGTGGATTCGTTTCGCTTCGTCAGACTCGATCCGTTCGGACGCTTCTGGACACGCATCGAGCCGCACAATTCCGATCGACGGTCAGAGTGGCAGGTGTACGACTCCGAGGGCGACATCCTGGCGAATGTGCAACTGCCGGCGCGCTTCGAGTTGCTGGACATCGGCACCGACTACCTCGCGGGCCGCGCGCGGGACAGGATGAACGTCGAGCGCGTTCGGATCTATTCATACCAGGCGCCATCGCACTGGACTCGCAAAGAGATCACGAACCCGCCGGCGCGACCCGCCGCGAATGCGATGGCAAGCGCCGCGATGTCCGCCAACACGCCCGCGGCGATGATCGAGGACGTTCGCACCGAGATGCAGGCTCTGCTGCGGCACGCGGCGA